>NZ_RQFY01000001.1:0-600000 GCF_004769555.1 Leptospira koniambonensis
CCGGGCGATATCCTTCAGGCGTAAAAACCATATTAATTACGTCGCCCAACCGGTCAAACCTCTTTTGTATTTATTTCTCTGAGTTTTTATCTTTTTTTCAAACTTTTTAGGCTTAGATTTTGGATGTAAATAGGCTGAACATAAGATGAAAAACTCTAAATGCAGAGTTTACCTTTTATTCAACTTATGACCATTCTTCTGTCGCATAAATGGATTTCCAAGAGATGAGTATTTAATTATTCTGAAAATTATAAAGAGAAGTTTGCTGGATTGGGAAAGTATTCTACGGACTTAAAGATAGGAGAATTCAATTGGGACCGGCAAAAGAATACATAGATCAATATTTAAAAGAAAACATTCTACAATCGGAAACGATCCACAGAATGAAACATGTGATCCGTGAATTTAGTTTAAGAACTCCTAAAGTATTAGTCACTAAGTGTATAGACGGAAGAGTTCACGGAAGTAAGTTAAAAGGATATCCTGTTACTACGATACGTTTTGGCAGAACAGATGGAAACATTGTTTCTACTAACTTGAATAACTTTTGGTTTTGGAATCGTATTGATAGAGTCGTAAATGACGCGTTATGCAACACACCTGGGATGCCTGCGTTATTCATTGCATATATGCATAGATCCGATATTCCGGGACTCGGTTGTGCGGCACACGGTGGAAATGAAGAAGCTGCCCGTGCTGCAATCAAATCCCAAACAGAAGCAGTTCGGAAAGTTTTTCCTAAAGAACAACTTTATGTGATCGAAGGTATCACAAATACAGACATGATGTCTGAAACTCTGATATTTGATGATGGAACTATTATAGATTCTCAAGAAATAGTCGCAAATTTTGGTTTTAATGAACCTTCTGAAATATTTCATTCTGCTTTTTTAAAGTATCAAATTAAGGATCCTGCAATTTCTAAAAATGTTGGATTTAAGACTCCAGAAGAGCTGTTTTCAGGAAAGGTCCCAGATTTTTATGCGGATTTTCAAACTTCTCTTTCTCTTAAATCATTCTTGATCCGAGAAATTTCTGCGATCATTTCTGCCGGGGAAATAGAGATCCAGAAATTGATACAACCGGATCTATTCCATGCGGTTTATCAGAAACTTTCCGGGATCAAGGATCTGCCTTCTACGCTTCTTCCTAGTTTATTGTACCAGATCATCTGGAATGTGGCTTATACTCTAAACCAAAAACGTAAACTTTCTAAATTAGCTGCGGAAGAACGTTGGAAACATTTGGATCATGCAGAAGAGCTGATCTGTTATGGAGAAGGTTTCGAACTATTACAAAGAAATAAAGCGGTTCTTGTAAAAACGGGAAGAGGGGACGATACAGATGCCCTACTAGTTGCCAAAAAAGTTTTGGATAAGAATAGGCAGAATGATCCGAAGCCCTACCCTTCTATCATTCATTTGAATGTGGAGATTTCAGGAGAACTTAGAACCTGGGAAGATTTTAACGAAAATGTTTCTTCTCGAGTAAATACGATGGTTCGTAATTTGGAAACAGTATTTCAGGATCAAGAAGTGGTTATTTTGACTACTTATTCGTATTTGGATCAGAAAAGATTTTATCCGATCCATACAAAATTGGATCCAAGGATCTCTTATCCTACTGATGTGATCTCCGATATAAACGGAGAAGATAAATTTTCAGGAATTGGTTTAAAAACGAAGGAAGCGTTTTACGCAGGTGAGATGATTACTTCTACGTAAAAGCTTCCGGATGAGATTTAAGATTTAGAACGTCGTTCCGAAATGAATTTGGAGAGTTCTTCTCTAAAGGAGAACTTCTTCCTGCCCATCAAATAACGGAATGCGCTTACGATTACATCTGGTCTTGGAGGATCTCCTCCAATAAACAAATCTGGTTCTTTTGGTAATTTTCCTCTCTGGAATAATCCGCCTGAAACAGCTTCCGTTCCGCAAGCAATAAGTGCTTTCGGTCCTGGAGTTGTGTCCCAAGCAACTTGGAGAGGAATTTCCATATTTGGTCCCACAGGTCCTGCGAATACAACTGCATCTGAATGTTTTGGAGAAGCTACCACTCTTACCATACTTGCTTCACTGTCAAAAACTGCGTTAAAGCTAGCGTTGATCTCTGCTTCTGTTGCGTTATTGCCGCTTGCAGCTACTTCTCTATATTGAAAGCCAGTGTTTTTTGTGATCTTACGGAATTGTTTTACGTTTTCGGAAACTTCTTCCTCGTAAGTTGCTGGAACTCCATCTATATAACGTACTTTTAATGCTTCTCTATCTACTGAATATACGTGAATGAATCCCGAGTTTTCCAATTGCCCTGCAGAAGCTTCTACACAATGGCCGCATTGTAAACATGCACCGTAATCAAATGTCACTTCTTTAGAAGAGGAAACTTTTAATCCTCCAGTTGGACAGACCTTCTCTATAGATTTGTCTAGATGAAATCCTTTTTTGGAAGATGGAACAGGGATACCTCTTGCATTTGGATTGGTCGGTCCCATCTTCTCAAAATTTAGATTTTTTGCCGGACGGAATATATTAATGATTTCCTGGATTTGTTTCATAGATCTACTCCCACATAACTGAGGTTGAAAGATTTATTATTCAGAGGAAAATCCCCGATATTCTCCCCTCTAACTGCAAGCTCTAATGCATGCCAGTTCAGAACGGAAGGATCTCTTACATAAGCCTCTGAAATATCTCCAGAAGAATTAAGAGAGAAAGACGCTAAAACTGGACCTCTCCATCCTTCTGCAATGCCGAAATACACTCCAGATTTTGCTTTAGAGATTTTCGTTTTTTCTAAACTTTCGTATGCTTTATGAAAATTCTTTAATACTGGAATTGCTTTAGCCAACCAACGTCCGCTATTCTTCAATTCTTCATAACGAAGATAGAATCTTGCCCAAGCATCTCCTTTCATTTGGCCAGCATCTAGATCCAAATTAATGGATTCTCCAGCAAGAGAATAGCTGGTATCATGGTGGCGAAGATCTCTAGAAATACCTGTACATTTTTCGACCATTCCTACAAATCCTAGATCTTTGAGTTGTTTATGTGTAATCACTCCACAGAGCTGTAATCTTTCTCTATTTGTAGATTTGTTCGCAGCTCTTTCAAAATGACCAGCCACATCGGAAGTAACATCTTGGATCCTTTTTGCTAGATCGTTTAGGACGGATTCAGTAAGTTCTTTTTTAAGTCTTACTTTTCCAGGACTTAATGCGCCTCTTCCGAAACGAGAACCAGTTAGGGCTTCCATTACTCCGAGTGGAACTCCTCTTTGCATAGCGCATACACCCTGGAGAGGATAATAACCTACATCACCCGCAATTGCTCCCATGTCCCCAATATGGATCGCGATCCTTTCTATCTCCAGAAGAACAGTTCTTGCGAAGTTTACTTCTTCCGGAACTTGGATACCATGAGCTTCTTCGAATGCTTTACTGAATGCGATTGCATAGGCAACTGTAGAATCACCTGATATCGCTTCTGCATAAGGAGAGATAGAATCTTTGTTTAGACCTTTCATTTTTTCCAGAAGGCCTCTCTTCTGAAATCCAAGGCGAATATCCAAGTTTTGGATCTCTTCTCCTTCTACTATAAAACGAAAATGTCCAGGCTCGATCACACCCGCATGGATCGGTCCAACTGCATGTGAATAAAAAGAATTTGGAATAGGAACATTGATCCCTCTATAAACCAAATCTTTGATCCCAGATTTAGTAAGGAATTTTTCGAGAAGATGTTTTCTATCTTGCGATAGATACTTCTCGTAATCCATAGAAGAATAATCTTCTGCTCCTTGGTCAGTGCCCAAGCTATGTCTAAGGACCCAAATTGGATTGGAATGATCCTCATATAAACTTTTTTCTGCGGTTTTAGAAAGAGTTTCCTTCTCTATTCCTTCTCGAGTCAGCCAGAAACGATGAGTTTGTTTCGTTTCCGAAGTGTGAAAAATTCCGGTAACGTTTTTCATAATACACCTTGTAATAACAGGTAAAATCCCCAGCAGCCAGTGCTAAGAAGAAGTAGAAGTAGGAAAAATCCGTTGGTCATTCTGATCCTAAGAATGGTAGAAAGATCCTTTGAAAATGGTCTTCCTTTGATATTCAATAGAGGCGCGAGTTTATACAACATCACTCCGAAAAATACGATCCCAAGGATTGGAACCAAGATCACGAATGATTTTCCGCCTATTTGTCCAGCCTTGATCAGAATTATATCTGTTACGAAGATTGGGGATCCAGGCATCACAAATGCTAAGAAGAGCGCTAAGATGAATAGAGACAAGGCAGGTTTATTGATTGAATCTGCTTGTATTATTTTATGAAGTTCTCGTTTGCCGGCATCCATTCTCACGATTCCCATGCTGATGAATAAAAGTGATTTCACCACCAAGTTAGTCGCCATCATGAATAAGAAAGCGGTATCGCTTAAGTCCATCCAAAGGAAAACAGCCAAGGCTCCTGTATGGAAAAGAGCAACTTTTGCAGAAATCCTTCTGATATCGTCTCGATCATATACTGCAAAAATACTTAAGAAAATCGTTAATATTCCTAAGACTAATAGTCCATCTGCTCCGCTGAATGTATGTGGAAAAAGTTGGTGATCTAAATGAACGAAAGGTCTAAGTGCAAAACAAACCGAAACAGGAATGAATGCAGAAAGTAAGGAGGAAACCTGTGTAGGACTTTCTCCATACGTATCTTCTATCCAAACGTGATTTGGAAAAAGTCCGAGTTTGGCTGTATATCCGAAGATCGCGAGCCAAAGGCCTATCTCTACCCAGATGATCTCAGGATGAGAAGAAGAATTAGCTGCTAAAAATTCAATCGGCTGATTGATTACATGCAAAGAAGAGCGGATAAGAATGATACCTAAGAATGCAATACCGAGTCCAAAAGAGTTGATCAGCAAAAATTTCCAAGCGATTGGGAATGATTTTGCTGTTCTACTAGAAGAGATGAGCAAAGCACCTACGAATGTAGTCGCTTCTATCAAAACCCATTGTAACGTAGTGCCTTCTTCATTCCAGTCTCGGATAATCCAGACTGCAAAATTGATCGCGGCACAGATAACGAGTAATACCGACCAGAAAAGTAAGTTTGTCTGGTTCTTTGTAGGAGCTAAAACATAAGTTAGGAAAATTAAAACGAAGACTGCTGCTCCGATCCCTAAAAGAATATCGAAGTTCATCTGGAAATATCCCCCTTATATTGTTCGCTATTGATCCTAAGGGCAGCACCTGCTCCGAGAATCAAAACAGCATCCAAGAAGGATCCGAATTCGCTTCCAATCGGAACTCCTGATTTTAGAAGTAGAGTAAGTAAAAATGTTCCGTTCTCAAAAATACTGAAACATGCAATTACGCCAATCCAGTTCCTTCTAACAATAAATCCGATCACTCCGATGTATATTAGAAGAAGGACATATAATAATCCGTATTGATGGGACTTCCCGAAAAATGCAGAAACCATATCCATGAAGAAGTAACAAGCCGCTGCACCCGCGAACAAAAGTGCGAGTGTAGGAAGATAACCTACTTTTGGAAAAGTTGATTCTGGAGAATGTATCCTTCTTGCTGTCCAAAAAAGAATGATAGGGGTTAAGATCCCTTTGAACACGATCACCATTGCCGCTAAAAAGATAGAATGGAAACCGTCTCCGCTTTCTTCTTGGTATAAAGGAAGAAGTAAAAGAAAACCTTGGATACCTAAAAGGATAACTACCCTCTTAAGCCTGTTTTCTAAAAGAATGACCACGCCGGTCAGTAGAATAATAAGATAACTAACATCTGCGCTCATATTTATTTACCTAGCTTCAGAAGAATTCCCAGGATCAGCATGAAGATAAAATTCAGTCCGAGTAATTCAGGGATCCAAATCCATTTTCTTCTGGTGCTGTTTGCTTCCCAATAACCGATTAATGCGGAGAGAAGAATGGCTCCTCCGAAGGAGGCTAATTCTTTCCAGATGGGAACAGAAGAAACTCCTAAGAAAACTTCCACATGTTCTAATCCAAGTTTGGTAAGAAGAAGGAACAAAGATGCAGTTTTGAATTGGTGAGCCAGCTCGAAAAATGCTCTAGTTCTTCCGGAAGCTTCGAGTAACATTGCTTCGTGAACCATTGTGAGTTCTAAGTGAGTTCTTGGATCGTCAAATGGTGGTTTGGCGAGTTCAGAAAGAACGATCAATGTTGCCCCCAAGAAGAACAAGATCGCAAAAGAAATATGTGCGAAGTTTTCGTGGAATACAACATTAGATTCTAATACTACAAGCACTAGGATCAGGATTGGTTCCCCAAAGATGAAAAGAAGAGTTTCTCTTGCTGCTCCCATTCCACCGAAAGAAGTTCCGTTCTCTACTGCATATGCAACAGTCGCAAATCGGATCATTCCTATCAAAAATGGGATTAGTAATAAGGAAGCCCATTCAAAAGAAACCAAGGACCATAAAACGAGTCCGAAAGCAAAAGCGAATATCGCAGAACTTTCTGAGAAAAATCCAGAGAAAGGACCGTCTATCGGACTTTTTTTGATCATTCGAACGGTATCATAAAGTATCTGTAGAACAGGTGCCCCTCTTCTACCTTGGGCATAAGCCCTGATCTTCTGGAGGATACCTCCGCATAAGAAAGGAAGAGATATAAAGGCTAAAATCTGGATCAGAATGCCCAATAAGAAAGTAGCTGTGACCATATGTCTCCCTCCGCAAGACGAACGATGATGATTACGATCAAAATTGTTAATACAGTGAAAGAAGAATAAGTTAAGTCTACAGAGATGGATTCATCATCCGCTCCTCTGATCTTAGCTTTCAAAGAGGAAAGAATTCTTAATAAAATCTTAATGAACCCTTTGTCTAATCTGGAATTGCCTGCTTCATCGGCAAAATATCTGCCTAACGGAGCGGCTAGCGGATCGGAAAGAGCCGAACTTGCGATCGCTACCTCCGATCCGCCGAATAAGCCGCCACAATCCCACAGTTTTCTCTCTTTGATCTTATGTCTGAGTCCTAACAACCCTACGCTTAACAGTATAACAAGACCGATTACATTTAAGATCCCAATCCCTCTAAACCAAGAGAAATCCAACCAGTCCACTCTCACTGCATAATAGTTTGTGAGACTTAGGATGATTAAAGGTGAGATCAGTACCAAAGCGCCAGTCAAAAATAAAGAAACATTGATCGTTGTATTCTTTCCATGATCTTCGAAATTTGTGCGAGGCCTGGAAAGAACAAGTCCAAGGAAAAGTTTTAAGTGAGCAGCAGCTCCTACCGCTAAACCTGTGCAAACTAAAATGAGAAGCGGAAGAACAAGTGCTGCACTTGTATCAGTAACTTCTAAAACAGCGGATAATAATTTGATAAATGTGGATTCGGATAAGAAGCCTGTGGTACCTGGAATTGCAAGAAAACTCATGGTCCCGATCGCAGCTAAGAATGTAGGAATTCCGCTGATCCTTCCCACGCCCGTGTTTTCATCTGATGCGGATTTTCCTGATAATTTAGTAAGATATCCGAAAAATAAGAACTGAAATGTTTTGCTGATACTATGATGAACCAAAGAGATCAGGAAAAGTACTCCGAATGCCTTGCTGAGCATTCTTAAACTTTCTTGCTCACTGGATTGCCAATACGCAGAAATAAGTAAACTCAACCACAAAAAGTTCATATTCTCCACAGTGCTGTATGCAATGGACTTTTTAACTTCTCTACTGAATAATGCAGTGATACCAGCCCATAATACTCCGATTCCGGCTAACGGTATTAGAATAGTTGCATAATGGGTTCCAGGTAAAAGTGGAAGAGCAAATTTAGAAAATAATACAAGAGGTAAATTAACTAATAATCCGGAATACGCCGCAGAAGCATGAGCAGGTGCACCTGCGTGAGCTTCCGGCAGCCAGAAATGAACTCCGAAAAATGCAGATTTGATCAAAAGCCCCAGGATCAGGAAAAATAATCCAGATCTTGGATCATTCGAAAAGATCCAGAACGTAAAACAGAAGGCACCGATCCCGCCTGCAGCGACTAATGCCACAAAACTTCGGATGGAGGCGTCATTCCATTTGCCTCCGATATAAAGTAGAAAGGCGCTTATTGTGGACAATTCCCAGAAAAGGACCAGCCACAAACTTTTTCCAACCAGGTAACAAATGCCTGTGCTCAGAAAAAAAATGGCGTAGCCAAAAATGACCAACGCCTTTCTTTCTTTTTCATAACCGTATACATATACGGCTATAAAACTACCTAGTATCGCTTGGAGAGATAACCCAAGACCGATCGAACTATCTTTCCCGAAAAAATCTACTCCGAGCACATTTCCAATTAGGAAAGGTGCAAGCAGAGAAGTTATGACGGATAGATAAGCCAATACTGTCATACGTATTCCTTTTTTAGAAGCCTGCGTTTACTTGGAAGAAGAACATATGAGCCATAGAGGCCGTTCCGTTCGCTCCTGTCGCAACTCCTGTGTTTAAATGAAGACCTGCAGATTCTGTTCCAACGGCCTGAAGATTGTAATGATAGAGAGCGTTTCTCTGATTCTTAACAGCATTACCCGCAGTCAAGATACCACCACCGATCCAGATGGAAACGTAATCGTTTACAACGTACATCCAGGTGAAGTCGAACTCGTTGTATAAATTTCTTCCTGTTCCACCTACTGCTATTGTGGTTTGTCCAACACCATTACTTTCAGTAGAAGCTCCAGTGTTTGCAGAACCATTGATCGCATACCAAGCATCCTGAGTTTGAACCTTGTTATTTACGATATACGCAGCGTAGAATGTTCCGTAATGGTCAGTTTTATACGAAAAATTGAGATTATAAGAACTTAAGTTTTTAGTATCAATATTTTCAGAAAGACCAGACACGTTATTCCAATAAGGAAATACTCCGAAACGAGGCCCAGGAAGAGTTTGGAAAGTTCCGCTACTTCCATCCGTACGATTATTATCTCCGGAAGCGTAAGTGTATTGAAAACCAGCTCTTAATTTTTCGAAGAAGGTGTAACCTGCCTGTAAAACGTGGAAGGAACCGGAATATCTTTGTGCTTGTGTGCCGTAACTGTGACCGGAAAGTCCCGCAACATTATTCTGCACATAAGAATCCAAAAGTGGATCTTTTGCGGTTCTTTCTCCAGTAGCTCCAGTCTGCCATGCGCTTTCTATCGCCCAATCTAAAGCTCCCCAGAATCCATCTTTAGGAAGGTTGTTATTTGCAGTTCTGTTAGTAAGTCTGAATCCTGTTGTGATCAGATCACTTTGTTGTTTTGCCCAAGAGTTATTATAAAGATCTAAATCTGATTTAGCTCCAGCTATTGCAGTCTTTTTTGTTAAAAGTCCGATGGAGTAAACGTCTAGAGTAAACCAGTCTTTTGCAGTTACTGAGTTATAAGTACCTACAATGTACTGATCAGGTTGCCCAGGATTTACTACTGTAGCTTTTTTAGTAACTGGGTCAGTAATAGTCACCGGTGCATTAGCCGAAACTACTCCGTTCACGCCGTTTTGGTTGGCTGCAATTTTAGTTCCAAAAAAATGGATCTTATAATTGTCCTGGTCGAACATGATCCTAGCTCCGTCGTAGGCGAGACCGTTGATCGTCCAGTTGGCACCACCCAACATTCTTTGGTCTCCGTATGCTAGAATTTGCCTTCCGACTTGGACTTTAGCATCCAATGGAAGTTTCTTTAACATTATGAAGGCTTCCCTGATAGTAGTTTGGCTGGGGATCGTAGTGCCTGAAGCAGCTGCCGGATTACTCGTGCTGGTAGTTCCTACTGCGTCGAATGTATTCGCACGAACGTCTCCTACACTCGCAGGAGTTTCTCCTCCCCATACTCTTGCATCTTGGAAGGTAACTTTTGCAGAAAAATAAGGACTTGGATCGATAATGAAAAATACCTGAGAGGTTTGCATTGCTCTGGAGGTATAACCTTTATTCGATTTATCGAATGCTAGGTTGTATCTGTCTTCATATCTAGGACGAACATAGGCTCCAACCCTGATCCAATCGTTCAACCATGCTTTTTTATGGTTCGCGACTTTTTTCCCCAATTCAGGCTCGAAGAACATACTTCTAGTGTAATCAGGGGTCAGGCCGCTAGTCTTCATGGGAGAAACATAACTGTCTTCTTCCTCTGCTGCCGACTTTTGTGGAGTCGCAGTGACAGGTGCTGGACTAGGTTCTGCTGTTACTGTGCCTTTGTTTGGGGCTTGAGCAAATACGCTTGGGGAACCTACGGTCAAAAATAGTAGAACTAGACTAAATTTACCAATCGGTCGGATTTGGTGGATTGTTTTAAAAAATCGAAACACTTTCATATTGGTACTCCGTGTTTTAGTAGATTCGAATATTAGGAAATTCTCCTAAAATTAGAAACCGGATACAAAAATCCGAAGTTTCGGTTCGGATTTTGTCCAAAGAATTTTACATTTTTTTATATTAAGCAAAAATAATCCCTCCGAGATTTCGTCCCGGAGGGGGAAAATACCCTACATGATAGCTTTAACTAAGTAGTGATACAATGGGATCCCGAGGATGATATTGATCGGGAATACGATGGATAATGCCACCGTAAGATAGATACTCGGATTTGCTTCCGGGATCATATCCTTCATTGCCGCAGGAACTGCGATATAAGAAGCGGAAGCGCAAAGAACTACGAACATCAATGCATCCCCTTCTGGCATATGAATTACTTTAGTAAGTAATAATCCGATACCTGCGTTGATCACCATTAATATGATTGCTGCAGCGATTAGGAAGAAACCTACGTGAGTAAGTTCTTTGAATCTTTTTGCTGCAGAGATTCCCATATCTAAAAGGAAGAATGTTAGGATTCCTTTGAATAAGTCTTCAGTAAACGGTTTCTCAGCATTCCAGCCGCTGTCTCCAGTCAAGTAACCTACGATCAAGGCACCTACTAAAAGATAGATAGAAGATCCAAATAATGCTTCATGAAGAAGAGCTTTCCAGTTGATAGATCCGCCGCCGTTTGCTTTGTTCTTAGAAAGTCTGTCTAGGATAACTGCGATTACAATCGCTGGGGATTCCATAAGAGCCATACCAGCTACGATAAAACCACCATATTCAATGTTTAGATTATGAAGATACGCGCCTGCAGTTACAAAGGTTACTGCGCTAATCGATCCAAACGATCCTGCCAAGGCCGCAGCGTTATGTTTCTCTAATTTGATTTTTAGAATATAATATGCATAGATTGGTACCAAAGTCGCCATTACGCTACATGCTAATAGAGTTAGCGCATGCTCGGAGCTAAAAGGAGTTTTGAAAAGCTCATGGCCTCCCTTGAATCCAATTGCGAAAAGTAGATACATCGAAAAGAATTTCGATAAAGCCTCAGGGATCACCAAATCAGATTTGAAGATGATGACTCCCATTCCTAAAAAGAAGAACAATACCGGTGGGTTAAGTATGTTCTGTATAATCGCCGAATCTGCCATTTGGTTTTTTCTCCTCGGGTTTTGTGTCCAGGTTTCCCGACTTTTTTGTTCTATTCCTTAATAGAGGACGAACTTATTTAATACAAGACCTTCCAAACTTATAAAATTGGACACTAAAAAATTCTGGTTTAGGAAAAATTTTCTAAGATTTAAACCTTTGGACATTTAGTGCTGAATTAATGAGCAGAAGAATTGGAATTTGCGGAGTTAATGACAGCCTGGCATCATACTTTAGGACTAATATGTGAATGGAAATTGAATTAGTTTTTTCTATATCAGTCCTGGGAAAATGAAGTCAAAATCTTTCCATTCTAAGATACTTTTCCTCTTTGAAGCTGCGCCGGAACAATGGGGGTCCAGAATTCCAAGATTATAAATTTAGATAGGTGAGTTTAGATTTTTGGAATTTCTTAGAATTTTGAACTATATTCGACCTGGGTATTAAATTAGGCAAAAAATAGGATGACTCGGGAAAAATACCTGGTATCCTACTTGGAAAAGGATTCACTGGTATTAGGCTTAAATGAAACAACCCAGCTCAAGAATCCGAAATACTTTCCCTACTAATATCTATTTTCGATTTCTGATCTTATTCTTCCTGGGCATTCTTATTGGAGCAAATTTTTTAAGCGCAGCCCCTACTCTTCCTAACGCAGATATTATTCGATTAAACCCTTCTTCCCCTGTGGAAAATATTAGTTCTAAAATGGAATATAGGTATAGGGGATACCAATTTCGACACTGTAAACCCGAAACAATATCTTCCCTTCATCAGTTGGAATGGCATCATAATGCAGGGAATGTTTTACGTTTAAAAAGAAGCCAATCCGGAAATTGGCTTAGATTTAGACTCGCTAATGACGGAACTGAACAACTTCACAGGACTTTGGCTTTGCTATGGTTAAATGTTCCGGACGCTGAACTTTGTTCCGTGGATTCTAAGGGAAAATTTGAGGCAGGATTTGCTGGTTACGACTTGGATCCTATTTGGAACGATTTTATCTCCCCTCTTCCCCACTTCAATATTCGTTTAGAACCTAAGGAAGAAAGGACATTCTACCTTTACGTATTGTCCAACGAAGACATCAATTTTCCGGTAAGATTATTATCTGAAGATGACTATATGGTGATCGTAAGATTGCGGTCTGTTCTGTTTTTGAGCGTTGGGTTTGTACTATTCTTAGCTTTCGGATATAATTTATATCTATACTATAAATCTAGAAAAGTTTTGTTTTTGGCCTTACCTATTCATTTGATCTCAGTGGGAGCCACACTGTATTTTCTACATGGAAAGGAATTTGCATCCATCGTAGGAAATGAGAACAATCTATTTCGTCATAACTACTTCCTATTTCTTGGAATCACTCATATCGCCTTCTTCTTCTATTTGGCTGCATGGAATAAGGAAAATTCAGGCCTAGTCTATAGATCTCCGTTCTTTTGGTTAGTCTGCTTTGCAGGGATCTTATACCCTCTTATCCCTCTTTATCAATTCTGGTATGATCATAGGATATTAGTTTTAGTACTCAATTACGGATGTATGTTATTCTATTTTGGGAAAACCCATATTTCTTCCATACGGAATAATACAGTCTACGAAATGTTCTTTATCTCTGTTTGGGGAATCTTCCTACTTCTGGATCTCTACAAAACAATTTTCCATTTCGATTTCTATCCTTATAACAGGATGGCGGTCTATGGAGTATTGTATTACCTTCCTCCTTTGACTGTATTCGTGTCATTATTATCCAGGGAAATTTTGAGAAGAAAAGAAGAAGAAGGTTCCAATCGTAAAAGCCATCTTTCTTCCTTGGATGTGAAAGACTTTGTGATTAAGATAGGATCCTTGCTGGAAAAAGAAAAAATTTATCTGACCAAGTCTTTAAAAGAAGAACATATGGCTAAGGAGCTTGGTATCACGATCCATCAGCTTTCTGAGTTGATCAATACTGAGTTCAAAACAAATTTCCCATCTCTCATCAATCAGTACAGGGTAGAAGAAGCAAAAGTGTTGTTGAATGAGTTCCCGGATGAGAATACTACAGAGATTGGTGCAAAGGCTGGATTTAGTTCCAGATCGGCATTCTATCTGGAATTTAAAAAGTTAACTGGAACTAATCCGAATTCTTATCGTAAAGAAAGTAGCGGCAAACGTTCTTAAGCGTTTACTCTGAAGAATATAACGTCTCCGTCTTGGACGATATATTCTTTTCCTTCTATCTTTAGTTTACCTTCTTCTTTTACTTTGTTAGGGCTTCCTGTTCTATCCAAGTCTTCGAACTTCATTACTTCTGCGCGAACGAATCCTTTTTCGAAGTCTGAATGGATTACAGATGCTGCAATTGGTCCTGTACTTCCTACACCAGTAGTCCAAGCTCTTGCTTCTACTTCTCCAGCTGTGAAGAATGTTACAAGTCCCAGAAGTTTATATGCAGCCTGGATCATTCTATCTAATCCGCTGCTTGTCTCTCCGATCTCACTTAAGAATTCTAATTGTTCTTCTTTGCTTAGGCCAGAAATTTCTTCTTCAAATTTTCCACAGAGAGTAACTACTTCTGCTCCTTCTGCAAGTGCCATTTTTTTTACGGATTCAACGATTGGATTTTCTTTCGCGATTGCCGCTTTATCAGTGATATTCGCTACGTATAAAACGGGTTTGGAAGTAATCAGGTTAAATGTTTTAACTAGTTTTTGTTCTTCCGGTTTGATATCCGCAAGTCTTGCAGGTTTTCCTTCTTTCAAAACCGCCATAATTTTATCTAAAACTGCTGCAGCTTCTTGTGCTTCTTTATTTCCCGCTTTTGCGTTTCTAGAAATTTTTTGGTACTGCTTTTCTACTGATTCAAGATCAGCAAAAATAAGTTCCATCGTAACTACTTGTGCGTCTTCTACCGGATCAATTTTTCCGTGAACATGAGTGATATTTTCGTCTTCAAATGCGCGGACAACATGGCAGATCGCATCTACTTCACGTATATGAGAAAGAAATTTATTTCCAAGCCCTTCCCCTTGGCTTGCACCTTTTACAAGTCCTGCGATATCCACAAATTCCATGATTGCGGGAACTTTCTTTTGGGGCTTATAAAGTTCTACGAGCCTGTCCAATCTTACATCTGGAACTTCAACGATTCCCTTGTTCGGTTCGATTGTACAAAATGGATAATTTTGCATTTCGGCACCGGCCTTGGTCAATGCGTTAAATATGGTTGATTTTCCTACGTTTGGAAGTCCTACGATCCCGCAATTCAAGCTCATACAGTCAATTTTTGGAAGAAAGAGAATCTGTAAATTCGTTTAGATTTATAGTTTAGAATAAGAAGTCTTTATTCTAAGATCCAGGACTTGTTTGATTCTTTAGAATTTAAGGTTTGGACTTCTTCGTTGATCCGGATCAGTCTTCCATTTCTAAAGAATAACTCTAAAACACTGATCTTTAAGGAATCAGGGGTTGCTCCACATCCAAAACTATATTCTCCATTAAAGAAACGCAAAGCTCTTGGAGAAGGTAGAAGAACGATAGAAGGTAATGTATCTGAAAGTTCTTTTTTAAAATTGGACAATCCTTCGGCGATTGGATTCGAATCTTCTTTTGGTTTTTCGCTCGGATCTTGCGCTAGTAAAAAGTGGAATATCTGAGATTCGAATGTTTTAGAGAACTGGCTTTTAAAATCTGTCATCCAGTGAGATTGTCTTTTTTCATCTTCTTGTAGCGATTCAAGAGAAGGAGAATAGAATACAAAGTTTAATCCAGCTTCTTCCTTCACTGTTAAAATCCCAGGTGGGATCACTGGTTGTGTTTTAGTGGAAAGTTTGGGCGCCTTCTTCTTTCCTTTCTTCTTTGAGGAAACTTTCGGTTTTGCTTCCGAAGTTTGGTCCTTAGGCTTAGATTCAGAAGTCTCTTCCTGTGGTTTTGGATCTTCCTGTTTTACAGGAGTTAATTTTTCAGATTGTTCTGGATTGGTTTTAGTTTCTGTAGCAGGTTTCTTTTTCTTTTTTGTGATCTTCTTCTTTTTACCTTTTTTATCAGAAGGTTTTACAGTTTCCTTTTTAGGAATAACGGAATGATGACCTGTGAATATGATCTCAGCGCCCAGACTTTTTTTCAGTCTTTCAATTTCGTTTGAAGTTTTAGGCAAATGAGGAGCGGAAACAAGTAGAATTGCTCCTCCTCCTTCTTGGATCTTTTGTTGTTTATACCTTTTGTACCAAATGCCCAAGGTTCTTTCGAAATCAAATGGTGTTTCCTTTTCTGATTGCAGAGGGCAATAAACCACGAGTCCGATCGGAGAATCTTTTCTTTCCGAGGAAGAAGACTGGGTTTGGAGAGAAGGTCCTAAAAGAACTAGACCGACTAAAACAATCAGGGCGCCTAGTTTTTTGATCTCGAATTTTGGAATAAAATTCATTTGGTTAAAGAGTATTGAAAAACTTCTTTTCTTAAATTTTGAAAGTACTTTTGGAAAAGTTTTTGTTCTTTTTCTCTGAATTCTAATGTTCTGGATTCGAATTTAGGATCCATTTCAGAAAGTTTAAAATCCATTTCGGAAAGATGTGATTCTTCTTCTTTGATGATACCTTTTATGGAAATCCCAATATTCTTTTGGTCCAAAATTTGGTCGTATGTTTCGTAGACCAAACCTGCTCTTTCTTCTATTAATTTTGTAACATATAGATAACAGAGAAATGATTTAGTATTTTTAGGAAAGTTTTCTGCGTTAAAGGATCTCTCTACTGAAAGATCTAATTTTTGGAAATAGGAAACTGCAGAAAATCCACAGAGCAAAGAATCCTTTTCAAAATTTTCAGTGGTGGCCGGTTTTACTTTTAATGCCAATTTTTTAAAGTAAGCGGCATGTCTTGCTTCTTCTGAAGCATGTCTTAAAACCATTTCGGAGAGTAATGGGCCTGATTGGCTGGTATGGATTTTACGAGCGCCTATATGTTCCAAAAGAGAAAGAGTATTTAACCATTTAAAATGTAGTTCAGTAGAAGATACGATCTCCGTTAATAAAGAATCAATTTCCTCAGAAGAAACGTTTGGATTTGGCTTGGTATCCGTGTTTTGGATCATAGATACGAGGATTTCTTCAGGAGGTCAAAAAATCATCCATTTTCGTTTTGGTTCTAAAAAATCTGCTTTCTAACTAACAGTATTCTATAAGACTTCCTCTGATGGCTTCCAATACTCTTGCTGCTCTAGGCAAATACGGTCGTTTTATAAAATTCTCCCATACTTTATTCGCTCTTCCATTTGCAGGGATCGCATTCGTTCTTGCGATCTTACAAGAGCCGAGTCTTCCTCTTCTTGTAATTGGCCAAAAATTGATTTGGATCTTGGTCTGTATGGTGGGCGCAAGAAGTGCTGCCATGGGCTTTAATAGATGGGCGGATCGTAAGATAGACGCTAAAAATCCAAGGACTGCAAATAGAGAGATCCCAAGCGGTCAGATCTCAGATTTTATGGCAGTGATTTTTATCATAGGATCTTCTTTAGTGTTTTTTATAGGAAGTTGGTTTTTAAATCCACTTTCCTTTTATCTTTCTTTCCCTACTCTATTTCTTCTATTAACTTATTCTTATACAAAACGTTTTACTTTTTTATGCCATTTCTATCTTGGATTAACGATTGGTCTGGCTCCTCTTGCAACTTGGATCGCTATCAGAGAGGAATTTTCCTGGATCGCAGGATTTTGGACTTTGGGGCTTGCATTCAATTTGGCTGGATTTGATATTTTATATGCTTTGCAAGACAGAGAATTTGATAAAAAAGAAGGACTACATTCAGTCCCTGCGAGCTTTGGAGAAAAAAAATCTTTTATAATATCAAGAATTTCTCATATTCTTTCTATTTCCTTCCTTGCTGTAGCTGCTTGGAATGCCGGTTTTCAGGGAGCCTTCTGGGCTTTCTTAATATTTGTAGCATATTTATTGTTTAGAGAACAAAAGATTGCCTCTGAAAACAAGGACGGAAATTTTCCACCTAGTTTCTATCAGATCCATTCTTGGATCTCTCTTGTGATCTTTTTAGGAATTTTGGCAGAAACTGGTCCTAGTTTAGTTTCTCTATTTTCCAGGTTTTAAGATGAGTGATGAAAAACCTTTAAGACTGGTACTTGCAATGGCTGGGGCTAGCGGCTCCATTTACGCTGCCAGATTTTTAAGAGCTCTTATGGAAATTCCTGGTGAGACCTGGTTTGTTCCAAGTCCTGCTTCTATCCGAGTTTTTAGAGAAGAGTATGAGACAAATGTTCAAACCGGAGAAGATATCCTAGAATTTGTACGTAAAAAATGGAATCCGAAACAAGTCCATAAATTTCATCTTAGAAAATTCGAGGACATAGGAGCCGATATAGCTTCTGGATCTAATATTTGGGATGGGATGGTGGTTCTTCCCTGCTCCATGAAAACTGTTGCAGCAATCAGAACAGGGATCACTGAAAATTTAATTGAAAGAGCGGCTGACGTAACCTTAAAGGAAAGAAGAAAACTTATCTTAGTTCCTAGAGAAACTCCTTATAATCGAATTCATTTGGAAAATATGTTAGCTCTTCATGATGCAGGCGCGATCATCGCACCTGCTTCTCCTGGTTTTTACCAAATGCCTAAAAGTTTAGAAGATCTGGGTGATTTTATGGCAACTAGGATTTTCAGACTTTTAGGAAGAGAAATAGATCTATATCCTCGTTGGAATCCTTAATAAAATTTAAGTTCGAGTTTTAAATCCGGACAAACCTTTTGCTTCTTGGTCAGCGTTCGAAAGTAGATCCAATAGATCTTTCGGGATCGGCATTGGCTGCATGATCGGCACATTTGCTCCGCCAGTATTTCCCACTGGAATTCGATTGAGCCAAGAGCCCAACCAACCTAAAGAAATTCTTAATAACTGCCCTAAGATCTCTTTTGTGTCTTTTTGACCAATTGCGAATAATAACATTCTGAAATGAATTCCAGTATGAGGGATTGGATAATACTGTCCGATTAAATGGGCTCTTTCTAAATATCTCCAGGCTTCTGGAAGATTTCCTTCTTCTTTGTATTTTTGAGAAAGATCTAATTCCTTTCTATATCTGATTTTCCAATCCTTGGGCATGATCCAATTCATTTGATTCTCTCCGGATTTATAAGAAGAAGGTAACGTACTTCCGGAAAGATATCTTGAATTTTGGGGCTAGTCCGGAAAAAATCTAGGCGCAAAATTTTCTTCTTTTTGGAAAAAGTCGGAGGGTCGAAGTCCAAATGAATTTTTGAAGATCCTCGTAAAATGTGCCTGGTCAGCAAATCCACCTTCCAGAGCCGCTTGCACTAATTGTGGCTGAGTGGATAAATACAAAATTGCTTTTCTGATCTTTGTCCAAATTTTATATTCTGAAAAAGTAATCCCCGTTTCTTCTCTAAACAAATGTCTAAATCTACTTTGTGATAATCCATATCCTTTGGCAATTTCAGTGAGCGAAAACTCTTCTGCAGAAATTTTGGACAAAGAATTTTGGATCCTTGGATCCATTACTTTATGTTTTTGAGAGGATCTTACCGAATCTAAAAGTTCTAAGATACGTTTTCGAGTATGGTTTGGATCCCCTTCCTTAAATGTATTTCGGATTTCCTGCACAGGAATTTGATCTCCGACTTCCAGTCCAGGTTCTCCCTTTTGTATTTTTAGATTTCTGAATATACCTTTTCCAATTCCTAATGGATCCACGAGAAGTATGATAAATTTTTCAGAAGTTTGTTCCGTTCTATGAGATACTCTGGAAGGAACGAATACTGTTTCGTATTCTTTCCATTCTCCATCACTTCCTTGGAGACGGACCGGTCCTTCGTTTAGAGTGCAGCAGATTTGGGAGAAAAAATGGCTATGTCTGACTGTGGAAAAAGATTCTCCACAGTACAAACCTAGATCAGGCCAGATATAAAATTCTTTTCCCATGAGGAATTATAAGAAGTAAAATGCCAAGGAATGGCAAGTAACAAATAGGGGAAATATCCGGGACCGAATGGCCCCGAATATTTAAGGACTAACTGATTCTATTGCTTGGATCTTTTTATTTAGATCGGAAGCATCTTCGTATCTTTCGTAAGAGATGGCGTTGAATTTTTGAAGATACAAACCAACTAATTCTTCTCCGGTTTGGCCTGGAACTTCCAAGGCTTTGCGGAAATTATGAAGATCGAATTCAGGGTGTTTTCCTGAAAAAGTCTCAACCAATCTTTCCATATGAAGAAGAGAAGCTTCTCTTGCGATACCGCTTGAGCGTCTTACTTTTAGAGAAAGATTTGCTAAGGCATCCAGATAATCTCTAACACCTTCTGGTTCTTTTTCCTGAACAGGGAAAGTTCCACCTTCTCTATTCTTACATAGTTCTACATATCTAATGACTACGTTTTCGAAATGATCCATTCTTTCTTTGATATAAGAATTGGAATCTTCTTGGCCTGCAGGCATTTCGAAGTCTTTGATCTTTACCACATCATACTTGTCGTAATGATCTGTTATGATCCTTTTTAGGTCTTCGTAACTGTCTAGGGAGACTGGAGGAAATGTTACAACAGGAAAGTTTTCTCCGATTCGGAGGAAACTAACCACTACGTTGGAAGCGATAATTTTGCCGCCCGGAAATAGCGGATTTTCTCCAACAACGTTGCAATATACTATGAGGTTTCCGGATGGATTCTTCTCTGTGCCTTTTTCGAACTTCACGGTTTGCCTCCCTCTGTACTAACTGACTGGCCCCAGAGTATTATTCCCACTTTTTTATCTCTTCAGCCAGGTTTTGGAGTATGTTTTTATAGGATTTTGCGATAATTCCGTCAGGTTCTTGAAAAACCAGCGGTTTTCCTGCTTCTCCTGCGCTCATTACATCCATAGTAAGTGGGACCCCTCCCAGGAATTTTGTATCGGCAGAATCAGCTAATTTTTGACCTCCGCCATGGGAAAAAATCGCGGAAGCATGCCCACAATTTGGACACACAAATTCACTCATATTCTCCACTACACCTAGTATCGGTACTTTGACTTGTTGGAACATAGATGCGGCTCTGTTTGCATCTAAAAGTGCTACTGTTTGTGGTGTGGTTACCAAAATTGCTCCGTCTAAATCTATGAGCTGAGCAAGAGATAATTGTACATCTCCTGTTCCTGGTGGAAGATCTATAAATAAGAAGTCTAGTTCTCCCCAGACGATATCATACAGAAACTGTTCTACCGCCTTCCCTAACATTGGACCCCGCCACACTACAGGTTGTTTCTCTTCTATTAAAAAAGAGAAGGAGATGATCTTTAGTCCGTCTTTTTCTAATGGATAAATTTTATCTTCTTCTGCTTTGAGAGCTACCTTACCGTTTACTCCGAACATTTTTCCAATAGAAGGTCCGTAGATATCTGCATCCATCACTCCCACTTTGTATCCCATTGCAGCAGCTGCAGACGCAAGGTTTACTGTTACTGTGGATTTTCCAACCCCACCTTTTCCGGAGCCGATCGCGATTACCTTTTTGACTCCAAGGATCTTATTGGAATCATCCAAGGTCATTTTAGGATCTACTTCGAACTTAATCTTAACTTTTCCGACTCCTTCTTTTTTAGAAAGTGTCTGGCGGATCTGTGCTTCTAATCCGATTTGGACTCTTCTGTCTTGGTTAGGAGTTTTGACTAGGATACTTGTTTCTTCTTCTCCGATTTCAAGAGAACCGATCATTCCTAGAGACACGATGTCTTTCTTAAGCTCAGGATGTTTGATCTTTGTGAGTTCTCTTTGGATATCGATTGGTTGGAGTTTACCGGCCATTTGTTTCCTTTTCTTGGTATGAGATCGTTTGTGTTTCTGTGAATTCCCCTTCTTCATTAGAAAAAGAGAATCTTTTAATATTCAATTTTGTTTCGTTCCATTCCATTAAATGGAAACCACTTTGGTGTTTTTGGTCTGAGATCCTGGTACTGGATGCGGAATTGATCACGTAGTATGGTTTTTGTGGATCCGGATATTTGACCCAGTTCGTATGTACATGACCATGCAAATAGGCTAAAGGTGGCCTTTTTTTCAGAAGTTCCGCGATTTCTTCCCTGTTTTTCATTTTATGACCGGAGCTTTCCTGGCGTTCCGGAGGATTCCAGATAGGATGATGGCAGATTAGAATGTACTGATCCAGTTTTTCTTTTTCCAAGTATTCCAATGTAGAATGTACTATATCTTCTTTTATATATCCGTACGCGTTTAGTACGGAGAGTGGCATATTAGAGTCCCAGCCTACGAGTGCTAGTTTTCCTATTTTTTTGATCCTAAGATATCCATTTTGAAGCGGGATACTTTCTCCCATCCAAGGAGAGAAAAATTTTTCGTAATAAGGAAGATCTGGTCCTTCTTTTCCTGCGGCAATATCAGTATAACGGTCATGATTTCCGGGGATCATAAATGTTTTGTCCCCGAGTACAGGTTCTAGGATTTTTTTGGACTCGTCGTATTCTTTCCAATGAGAGACATTTGTGATGTCTCCTGAGATAACGATCGCATCTGGATTTAAGGTTTTTACTTTTCGAACAATTGCATTCCAGAGAGAGATCGGATATTTTTTCCTACGCCGAAAGGTATAGTTTAAATATCCCGGGATCATCTTACCTTTCAGACTAGTGAAAGGAAGTGCTACGGGAAAATGCAGGTCCGATAAATGGACCAATTTCACTCGGAAACATTCCTCCGGATCATTCCCAAAATTTCTCCTTTTTTGATGATGGAACCTTTCTCTCTGTCGATTCTCGCAAGTATTCCGTTAATCGGAGATTCCATCGGAAAGGAAGCTTTGTCTGTGACTAATTCGCAGACTTCTGATCCTTCATTGATTTGATCCCCCAACTGAAAATTCCATCGAACTAGTTCAATTTTGTCGGTGTCTCCCAAGTCGGGAGTGATCAGTTCGAAATCTTCGGTTTTTGATGCCATCTTTCTAAAACCAGCTTGCCGTATAGAGTCCACAAGCCAACCTGTACTAAATTTTCTAAGTTCCCTCCTATGGCAAACCAGAAATCTGTCCTCAAAGGGGCTCAAATCCTCCAAAATATAGAAGAACTCAAGCAGAGAAGATTCTTCCATTTAGAACTCAAAGGTCTGACTAAACCAACCAGAGATATTCTTTCCGAACTCGTTAACGGTCTTTTAGAAGAGATCGGTGCCAATCCTCTCGCTGCATTTCATCTTTTCAGCGGACTCATGGAGGCATTATTAAACGCGATCAAAGGAAATATCCGCCATATTATTTTCAGAGATGAACTTCTGAAAAAAATAGAAAAGCTTGGTGAGACTCAAGAAGAAGCGGAAGAACTACTTGAGATCATTATGGATACTTCTCCTCTACGTGATGCGATGCATCGATATGTAGTTCCGGATAAGATCAAAAAACAGGTCCAGAGTATTCTTCAATTAGAAGATAGGATCCGTGCTAAAAAGCAGATCTTAAAAGACGAAGAGAAAGAATTCCTGACTGATATACGTTTTAAACTTAAGAAAAACAGAATGCGAATTTCTGTTAAGATCAAGATTACCAAAGACGAACTGAATTTCAGGATACGTAACGATTCTCCGATCCATAATATGGATTTTGGAAGAATAGAAGAATCACGTATTCGTCATAAGGAATTGTTCGACCAAGGAAATTCTGCAGATTTCTTCCGTCCTGAGTTTTTGGACGAAAAAGAAAGTGCAGGTTTTGGTATTGCTATGATCGACGAAGGTTATTATACTATGGGTCTGAATCCTTTGGATCTTCTGACCATTACATCTGGTAGCCGTACTACTACTGTGTATATGAGATATCCTTTAACTGCGCTTCGCGAAATGGCATTTTAGGGCGCAGAGTTAAAAGAGACACTGAGGTTTTGGCACGCAGAGGCGCGGAGCCTCAGAGGATATAGCGGCTTAGGTCTTTGTCTTCAACGATCCCTTTGAGTTTGGATTCTACTGCTTTTTGATCTATTGTTAGGCTTCTTTGGTTTTCCGGTAAGTCTGGGCCTTCGAAGCTTAGATCTTCTAAAAGTCTTTCCATGATCGTGTTTAATCTGCGAGCGCCTATGTTTTCATGTTTTTCGTTCATGTCATAGGCCATCTTTGCGATCTCTTTGATCCCGTCTAGAGCAAATTCTATTTTGATCCCATCTGTTTCGAGTAATGCTTGGTACTGTTTTACTAGGGAAGATCTAGGAGCAGTTAAGATCTTTTCGAAATCGTCCATGGATAATTTTTCGAGTTCCACTCTGATCGGAAAACGTCCCTGTAATTCTGGGATAAGATCAGAAGGTTTAGACATATGGAATGCACCTGCTGCGATAAACAGAATATGATCCGTTACTATCGGGCCGATCTTAGTGTTTACAGTTGCACCTTCTACGATTGGAAGTAAGTCTCTTTGTACACCTTCTCTGGAAACATCTGCTCCAGCTCTTCCCTCTCTGCTTGCGATCTTGTCTATCTCGTCTAAGAATACGATGCCCATTTCTTCTACTCGTTTTTGGGCTTCTCTTTGTAACTTGTCTGGATCTAAAAGTTTTTCGGCTTCTGCTTCTTCTAAAATTTTGAGAGCTTCTGGGATCGGTAATTTTCTTTTTTTCTGTTTTTTAGGCATTAGATCGCCCAAAACATTTTGTATATGATTATCTAGATCTTCCATATTTCCTGCTCCGAATACTTGCAGCATAGGAAGTCCTTGCGGGCCTGCTTGAGGAATATCTATCTCTATAATTTGTTCGTTTAGTTTTCCAGACTTGAGCTTCTTTCTCATAGTCTCTCTGGTTTCTATAAATCTTTTTTCTCTTTCTTCTTCCGCTTCATTTGTGGAGAAGCCGATAGACGGCGGATGAGGATCTGCGATAGAAGTTTTAGCTGGGAAAGGGAGTAGGATATCCAACAGAGCTTCTTCTGCTCTTTCCTTTGCTTTTGCCTCTACTTCTTTTCTGAATTCTTGTTTGACTAGATTCAGTGAAACCATTGCAAGATCTCTGATAATACTTTCTACGTCCCGACCTACATAACCTACTTCTGTAAATTTTGTACTTTCTACTTTTAAGAAAGGAGCTCCGCAGAGTTTGGAAAGTCTTCTTGCGATTTCCGTTTTTCCAACTCCAGTGGGGCCGATCATAATTATGTTTTTAGGATAAATTTCTTCTCTAAGTTCTGGATCTAGTTTTCTGCGTCTAGTTCTGTTTCGAAGAGCGATCGCCACTGCTTTTTTGGCGTTTTTCTGTCCTATGATATGTTCGTCTAGTTTAGAAACGATCTGTCTAGGAGTGAGTTCATCATCCCCTAATTTGATTTCATTTGTTTGGGGAAGGAATTCGCTCATTGTCCGATTTCCTCTACTATTATATTATGATTTGTGTATATACAAATATCTGCGGCTATGTTCATGGCTTCTTTTACTATCTGAGAAGGTTCCAAATTTGTATGATTGTACAATGCTCTTGCTGCGGAGAGTGCGTAATTTCCACCGGAACCGATCGCTAATATTCCGTCATCAGGTGAGATTACATCTCCAGTTCCGGAAACTAAAAAGGATTCGTCCTTATCGGCCACGATCAGCATCGCTTCTAATCTTCGGAGCGCTCTGTCCGATCTCCATTCTCTGGCAAGTTCGACCGCGGATCTGGAAAGACTTCCTCCGAATTCCTGCACTTTTTTTTCGAATAATTCGAATAGAGTGAATGCGTCCGCTGCAGAACCTGCAAAGCCGGACACAATTTTATCAGAGTAAAGTTTACGAACTTTTCTTGCGGTGTTTTTCATGACGGTGTTTCCGAAAGAAACCTGTCCGTCACCTGCGATCGCTACTTTGCCGCCTTTGCGAACGCAGAGTATCGTAGTTGCATGAATTTTATTTGGATTTATCGAGTCTTGCATGTGGGTGAGCCTTTCGGTAGACCTCTTTGATCTTTTCCTTACTCACGCTCAGGTAAACCTGGGTGGTGGATAGAGAGGAATGCCCCAAAAGCTCTTGGACTGCGCGGATATCTGCGCCGGCATCGAGTAAGTCCGTTGCGAACGTGTGACGGAATTTATGGGGGGTAATGGGTTTGTCCCATCCCATTCTTTTCCTTCTCTCGTTCAAAATATAACGAACCCCTCTGGTCGTCAGTTTATTTCCCTTTTGATTCAGAAAAATTTCATCAGATCTGGGACGGAATCTAGGACGCACATCTAAATATTCATTTAGACTTTTGATGGCTTCTTTTCCTAAATATACGTATCTTTCTTTTCTTCTTTTACCCAAAACTTTTAAGATCGTATGATCTGCAGATAATTGTACTAGAGTCGCATCGACTAATTCGAAAACCCTGAGCCCAGAAGAATATAAAACTTCTAAAATTGCTTTATCTCTGATATTTAGGATTTCGGAAGCGTTTTCATTCTCGTATTCGTACTCTAAAATACTTTCGGTCTCTTCTATCCTGAAATTTTTAGGAACTTGTTTTCTTGTTTTAGGAAAATTAACGGAAAGTATCGGGTTTCCCGGAACCAAATTATCTTTTAATAATACTTTGTAGAATGTCCTAAGGCTAGAAAGTTTTCTACTTTGGGTCCTTCTGTCCAAACCTTGGTTTTTAGAAAGGAATGCAAAATAAGAACGAACATCCACTGATTCTAATTGGTAGATTTCTATCTGTTCTTGTAGGCAAAATTCAAAGAATGATTTTAGATCTAAAAGATAAGCGTTAAGAGTGTTTTGGGAATAATTTTTTTCCACTCTCAGATATTCATAAAAACGAGTAGCGGCAGAATTCAGGATGTCAGAAGGAAAAGAAGGAAGTTTGACCGCGTATTCGCTCACAGGTTTCTCCGGAGTAAAATCCCCGGAGTCGAAGCCTATCCGGGATAGTTTATTTATCGGAGGCTTTTGAAAAAATGATCTGTCTTTCCCGGACCCAATCCTTGATTTTTTGTTTTGCCTGGTCGAATAATTCTGGCAATTTGCTCATTTCTTCCTGGTTGAAATTGGATAGAACATGTCCTGCAGTAAGAGCACTGTCTCCAGGTTTTCCCACTCCAAATCTGAGTCTAAAAAAATCAGGTGATCCCAATTTTTCGGAGATGTCCTTGATCCCATTATGACCACCGTTTCCGCCACTCTGTTTGAATTTGAGTTTGGAAAATGGAAAATCTACTTCGTCATGAATGACTAAAATATTTTCGGGAGGGATCCCATTTTTGCGAGAAAGCTCGCTAACTGCTTTTCCGGAAAGATTCATATATTCCAAAGGTTTTAGAAAATAGTAAGAAACTCCTTCCTTATCTATTTTTCCTTTTTCTTCTTTGGTGGAACGGTTTAGATCTACTCCCCAATCTTTTGCAAGATCGTCTAGGACTAGAAAGCCAATATTATGACGGTTTCTTTCGTATTTTTGGCCAGGATTGCCCAGGCCAACGATCATCAGTTTTAAGTTTGCCATGTAGGAAGAATTAAGTTCAGCATTTTTTCTGTAGCTAATACTGCAGCTACTGTTTGGTCGCAGTGAATTCCCATGGTTTTGAAATTTTCTTCTTCATGATTTTCCTGTGCTTTATTCCAGGTGATCATTGTTTCCACGAGTGCATCCGTTTTTCCACCAGGAGGGATCCGAACCTCGTAGTCGACTAGTCTTGGAATAGAAAGACCTGCTTTAGAAGCGATACTAGTCAGAGCAGACATGAATGCGTCATAACCTCCGTCACCTTCCCCTTCCTCAGAATATTTTTTACCTTGGTATTCTAATTCTAAACTTGCTTTTGGACGAATTCCAATTCCTGAGTTGATCTTACATCCCAGTATCTTGATTGCTTGTACACTCGAATTTCCGGAAACATCTGCGATGATAAATGGAAGATCTTCCGGTGTGATTGTTTTGTTTTGATCACCTAGCTCTATTACTTTTTCCAAAACCTTTTTTTCTATTTCAGGAGAAAGTACAAGGCCAAGTTGTTTTAGATTTTCGGAGATGCTTGCTTTTCCTGCAAGTTTGCCAAGTGCGTAACTTCTTTTTCGACCAAAACGTTCAGGCAGAATTGGATTCGCGTATAAATTCCCTTTTTTGTCTCCATCAGCGTGAACTCCTGCAGTTTGGGTGAATACATCTTCTCCCACGACTGGGCGGTTTGCAGAGATCCTTTTTCCGCTGAAAACTTCCACAAGTCGGCTTGCTTCAGAGATAGATTTTTCGTCCACATCCGTGCATACGCCCACTTTATCGTGAAGTGCTGTGATTACTGCTTCGAGTGGAGAATTTCCTGCTCTTTCTCCCAATCCATTTACGCTAACGTGTAAACCTTTTGCTCCCGCTTTGACTGCAAATAAACAGTTTGCTACGGAAAGATCGTAATCGTTATGTCCATGGAATTCAAAATGTAGTTCAGGATGTTTTTGGGTAAGAAGTGAAATGCCTGAAAATGTTTCGTCAGGAGAAAGGACTCCCAATGTATCCGGGAGGAAAATTTTGCCTAATGGTTCTTTAGAAAGATGAGAAACAAAATCCAAAACATATTCTTTGCTGTTTAAATATCCATTGGACCAATCTTCCAAATAAATATTCACTTCCAGTCCATTTTTCTTGGCGTATTGAATGGTTTCGGATACTTCTTCAAAATGTTCTTTTGGAGTTTTTTTGAGCTGTCCTTCTAAATGTTTGAGAGAACCTTTAGTGAGTAGATTTAAGGTTTTAGCTCCGGAAGCAAGGATCCAATCCACACTTTTGTGAGAATCTACGAATCCTAAAATTTCGATCCGTTTTTCTAAACCTTCGGAAGCTGCCCAGGACATGATCCCACGGACACTTTCCAATTCTCCCTGAGAGACTCTGGCGGATGCGATCTCTACTCTATCTACTTTCAGATTTTGTAATAGAAATTTTGCGATATTTAGTTTTTCGGAAGCTGAGAAACTTACACCTCTGGTTTGCTCTCCATCTCTGAGAGTTACATCCAGGATTTGGACTTTTGGTATTGTGTTTCCCATTTATTTTAAATACTTTTTTAGATCTTCCGAAGATGGGCCCATGATCTCCACAAGTGTGGAACCTGGGTTATTTGCCAGGTGAAGTCCCCCATCTTCTAAAATTTTTAGAAAGGAATGTGCTTTGATATAGTCGTCAGTCATTTTTTTCAAAATTCCCTCGCCTATACCGTGTACAACTTCTACCAGGGTTTCCCCTTTCATGAATGCGGCTTGGATTTCCCGGTCCAAGAGCCGATATGCCTCTTCATATCTCATTTTACGGATATAAATTGACTTGGGGCCTTTTCGGTTCCCGTCCGAATGTTTCCCTCTCGCCATTCTAAGACCATCCTAGGCGGACCTTTTCTCTCGAAAACAAAGAAATTGGATTTTTGCTTTCCCTTTAGAAGCCCCATGTTAGAGTTTTCCTTTCCCAAAATGTTTAAAAGGAATCCTACAAGCTTGTGACGGAAGAAACAGAACGCAAAATTTCCAAGAATACGGAAAAACGTAGGGCCGCAATTTGCGGAGGAACTCTCGGAAGAGAAAACCGTTATTATATCCGAGGCCAAGTAGTAGATATCTCCGTCAGCGAAGAAATGACGGATCCTAAAAAATGGGACCTTCTTACAGGACTCTTCCAAGGACAAGAAAAAGAGATCACTCCGTTTTTAGACTACGGACTTGAGTCAGTTCGTAAACCTATCCTTGTAGCGGAAATTGTGGACCAGTCCGGAAAAGTGTTACATCGTTCTCCTGAGATCAGAGGTGACGAAAGCGGATTTTTCTTTCATGAGTTTACCTTTCCTTTAGCTCCAGGAAATTATACATTTCATATTCATTTCTTAAAACCTGATTCTTACAGACAGTTTGGAAAGGACCTTGCATACTTAAACACTCCTGGCAAACATGAGTTAGTCTCCCAGAGTTTGATCGGAATGGGTGCATTACGTATTTTATCTGAAGAATATACCGGGATCGTAACTACTTCTGATATTGACCAGACTTACCTTGCTACAGATATCCATTCCAATAAGGGAAAAATTTCCACATTATTCGAAACACCTGAGCAGAAATTACCTTTGCCTGGGATGCCTACTTTATTCAAAGAATTGAGAGAGGCTACGACTGATTCTCCACTTTGTTTTATTTCTGCGAGTCCTCATTTTTTTAGAAGGACCCTGCTTTCTACATTTAGAACCCAAGGTGTTAAAACAGAATCTCTTCATTTAAAGTATTTAGAAGGTACTTTGAAAGGAATGGTGGATAAGTTTTGGGATACTCTTTCTCATCCAACTCGATTTTTGACAGAAGGTCTTTGGGGAGCAGTAGAAAGAGTTCGTAAATTTGCTGGATCTTCTTTCCAAAGTTTATTTGATCAATTGGCGTATAAACTTACGATCCTTTTGAGAGATAGGATCTATCTTCCTACAAACTCTAGGGAAATTTTGCTCGGAGATAATACTGAAAGTGATTATCTGATCTTTACTTTGTATCAGTTCATTCTGACTGGAGCATTACAAGGCAAAGAATTAGAAGATTATCTATACAAGCTTAACTTTTTAGGAAGAGATGCAATTACGCGAGATAATGCAAAATTGATCCGAGAACTTGCAGAAGAAAATCGTAGGATCCACGGTGATATCAATCCAGTTCAGTTAGTTCTTATTAATAAAACCGAATTAGGTCCTCCTTCCGATGAAATGAAATGGAATGTAAGAAGTGCGCTTCCTACAGGTTTAGATCCATGGAAGACAGAAGGAATTGTACCTTATATTCCTACAGATGGTGCTTTAGGTTTCGCTCTTGTGATGGTAGAAAGAGAAATTTTAGATCTTTCTTCTGTTTTGAAAATTTCAGGTGATATGGCCGGGCAATGGTTCGAAGGAAAAGTGATTGAACCGAATGTTTTACTGGAACTGGCTAAAAAATTAGAACTTCCTGTAGAAACAGAATCTATTCATAAAAAGTTTGTAAAAACTTTAAAAGAAGTATTGGAAGCCTAGGCCTCCTTTCTTTTTTCTAAAAACTTTTTATAAATTATAAATCCAAGAACTGCGGTCACGAAGAAGCCTGTAAAAATTTTATTATACAGAGCTAAAAATTCTAAAACCTTCTCCCAATGAGATCCTAGATAAAATCCTCCGTAGATCAATATCCCGCACCAGATAGTAACTGCTAATGTGAATGCGGAGAAAAACAAGATCGGTTTCATCTCCACCATTCCCGCAACAATAGAAACAAAAAATCGTATCCCTGCGGAGAATCTGGAAAAGATCACTACTACTATTCCGTTTCTGGAAAACCAATCCAAGGTCTTTTGTATGGATTCTTCGTTATAAAGTTCTGATTTGAATGGGAAGTTTTTAGTTTTCAGCCAATCCAGCAACTTATGACCGAATGCATACATCACCCAGGCGCCTGCAAGATTTCCAACTAAGGTACTAGAGACTAGCTCCCAAAAACTTAAAGCGCCTCTTGCGAGCAAAAATCCTCCGAATGCAGTGACAGTATCACCTGGCCAAGGAGGGAAAACGTTTTCAGTAAAATTGGAAAATGCGAAAAAAAACCAGACCAGGGCGCTGGGCAGACCGGATACCCAATCCAATAGAGTTTGGATATAAAAATCGAATCCGGCGAATTGCATCTAGAAAAGGATTGTCAAGGGGGAAGCGGTAGATTCAACTAAATTTCGTGGAAGGCCGTAGTTTCTCGCAAGTCCTCGGTTCGGTTTTAGTATTTTTACTGATCGGGAATTTTTCTCTTTTTGCTCAGGATACCAAATTGCCCGATTTGATGAGTCCTGATCCTGTAAAAACTAAAAAGGTCAAGGACAGACCTAAAATTTTCAGGCATAACCAGCTCACTATAGTGGAAAAGCCATATAAGGCACCTTCTTCCATTCCAAGTAATTTTGTTCCGGATGATTCAGAGGTATTATTTTTTACCGAATTAAAAGCGGATCGCCTTCTGGATAATAAAGAAGCGGTCGTAGTTTTTAAAACTTCTCTTCCAAAAACTACAATGGAGAGATATTACGAATATCTGATCTCCAGTTTTGGTCATAAAATTTTACAAAGCCAAAAATCTGAGCAGAAAAGTTTGTATTTAGTGGATGTTCTTAGGCATAAGATACTCGCGATCACCATCCATCCCGAAGAAAAAGGAAGTATTGTAAAATTATTCCAGAAAACCACGAACGGAGGATTTTGATGTCCCCTAAAGAAGGACAAGAAACCAACCGAAAACTTTTTAACCTGATCCTAGGTGTATTCTGCATCGGGACAGGATTTCTACTCTTTGTAGTTTTAAGGCCTTATTTTTATTCTGCACTTGTCGCTTTGATCTTATACTTAGCCACTCGCAAACAATATAAACAATTAAGAAGATTGGTAGGTCCTAAGTTCGAGCCTCTGGCTCCTTGGATCATGATCGGTTCTGTTTGTATGATCGTAATTTTGCCTTCTTATTTTATGATCCGCACTTTGATCGAAGAATCTCTATCTATTCTATTTAAGATAAGGATCTCTCTTTCTGAAGACAAGATCATAGATACGATCATGAGTTTGAATATACTCACTGACCTTTTTACAGATAACCCATTTTTCTGGGTGAAACTTCCTGAAATTTATGGAGATTTCGCTAAGAACTATATAGATATTCTGAACTTGGATAGCTTATACGCTGTTTTAAGTAATGCTTCCTCTTTTATTTTGGGTTCCATTGATCTTCCTGCTGGGATTATCATGAATCTATTCTTCTCACTTTTACTTTTGTTTTTCTTCTACCAAGATGGAAGAAAGATGGAAAGATTCATTTTGGACAATTTACCATTTTCTACTGAGGTAGAAGAGCAAGTGGGAAGAAAAATCGCTTCTGCTGTACAAACTGTATTTAAAGGAAATCTAATTGTTTCCATTATGCAGGGAGCTGGAGTTTATATTCTTCTTTTATTTGCAAAAATTTCCAACCCCTTCTTATACGCGAGCCTTGCTGCATTTTTCTCTTTGATCCCCGTGATTGGAACCTCGGTGGTTTGGTTGCCGATCGGTCTTTATTTGATGTTCATTGAGAATAATATTATTGGTGCGAGCTTATTCATGGTAATGGGCCTCACCTTATATATTGTTTTAGAGAATGTTGTAAAACCTAAGATGCTGGATAAAAAGCTTAGGATACATCCTTTGCTGATATTTTTGTCATTGATCGGTGGTATCCAAGAGTTCGGCATCATGGGACTGGTGCTCGGGCCAGTTGCAGTCACAATGGTTGTGATCCTTTGGGACTTCTGGAAATTATACAGAAAAGATTTTTTTGCCAGCTAAGTTCGGATGGAAGAAACAAAAACATATTCCGTTTCGGAAATCAATTCTATCGTTAAACAACTTCTGACAGGTCCTGACATTCTTAGAAATATCTGGATCCAGGGAGAGATCTCTAATTATTCCAAATCCCACCAAGGCCATATTTATTTTAACTTAAAAGATCCCAAATCTCTTATCGCATGTACTTTTTTCTCTTATAGTAATGGAAGATATAAAGGAAAACCTTTAGAAAACGGAATGGAGATTAAAGCATTTGGTGCAATCTCCGTATACGAACCAAGAGGACAATATAATTTAAATATTTCTAAAATAGAGGAACTGGGCCAGGGGGACCTTCTACTCCAGATAGAAGAATTAAAAAGAAAACTTGCTGCCCAAGGGTTGTTTGATCCGGAAAGAAAAAGGAAACTTCCTGCATTCCCATGGAGAATTGGTGTTGCTACTTCACCCACCGGGGCAGCCATCGAAGATATTATCCGTATTTCTAAACAAAGATTTCCTAATATAGATATTTTAATCTCCCCTTGTCTTGTGCAAGGAGATGGAGCTCCAGATTCTATTATTTCTGCGATTAAAGAGTTAAATGATCCTAAGTGGGATGTAGATTTGATTATCGTCGGCAGAGGTGGCGGAAGCACAGAAGATCTAATGGCTTTTAACGACGAAAAAGTGGTTCTCGCATTTGCCGGGAGTCGTGTTCCTATTATTTCTGCGGTTGGTCACCAGATTGATTCTGTTCTTTCTGATTTAGCAGCAGACCATTTTGCTCCAACTCCTACGGCCGCAGCAGAAATGGCTGTACCTGAAATGGAACTTATAGAATCAGGACTTGCAGAATTTGAAATCCGACTTAAGACAGCTTTAAAAAATCAAGCAAACAATTTGAAAGAAAAGTTTAGGATACTCACAAATAAAAAAGCATTCTTAGATCCTAGATCCATGTTGAATGATAGGATCTTACAATTAGATGAGATCAATTCCAGGATACATTTATTGGGCAAAAATTATCTAATGAGCGCCCAGAGCAAATTTAACCCTGTATCAACTGGACTTTTAACTTCTTTCAAATCCCAGTTGGAAAGGAAGAAGAAGGAGTTCCAACTTCTATCTGGAAAGTTAGAAGGTTTTTCCCCTTTAGGAACCTTAAAAAGAGGATATTCTGTGGTTCGTAAGAAAGGAAAAAAAGTCGTTACATCTCCGGCACAATTGGAGAAAGAGGAAGAACTAGAAGTCATATTGGCGGAAGGTAGGATTCGGGTTTCTTACCAAGGTGAAATACAATGAGCAAAAAAACAGAAATCAGTTTTGAACAGGCCTTAACCGAATTAGAGCAAATCGCTGAAAATTTGGAAAGGGGGCAATTAACCCTAGAAGAATCCATCAAATCTTATGAAAGAGGAATGGAGCTTAGAACTCTTTGCCAATCTATCTTAGCAGAAGCAGAAGGAAAAATAGAATATCTTTCCAAATCAGGAAGTAGTGAAACCCAAAAGAAAACAGCAAGCCCTAAGTCTGAAACTTCTACCAGAGCTGCTACTCCTCCTGCAGATGATGATGAGTTATTTTAGATAAAATTAATTTATTAGTTTGTAAAAAAGGCACCGGTTTCGGTGCCTTTTTTATTGGGATTATAATTCTGCTTCTTTTGTTAAGGTATTGTAGATATATCCGTTAGAAGAGATCATAATTGGCATAAAAGTTATACTGATCACAAACATTATTAAATATACTAGATATTGACTGATTAGACCAGCTATATAGCTAAGAATAAAGGCAGCTATCACTATACTAAGTACTAACGCAAGCGAGCCTAAGAATATAGTCCATTTTTTGCCATAGGTGATTTCATTGCTTTTTTTAATTGCTTGGATTGGATCGTAACCCTTATCAAATAATAGGGAAGTAGCCTGTCCCCACGCAACAGCGATTACGTATGACGGGATAATGAAAAATAGTAAACCCGCATAAAATCCCATTATCAAAAAGCCGATCGTTAGAAAATATTCACCTATATACTTTCTATTTTCTTTATTAAAAATATCAGTAGGTGAAAAAGACTCTCCTCTTCCAATTTTGATTGGAATTAAGATAAATAACCCGATAGATGTTCCTACATTTAGATAAGGGATCCATGCTGTTATGAACCAAAGAATGAAAGCAATAAGCAGGGATAAAAAATTTCTTAATCCTAATTCTACACTATTCTTAATGATACCTACTATGCTAAGTGGTTCGCTTGTTGACATCCGTTTTGCTCCTTACTGGATTCTGAGAACGGAAAGATAAGCTTAAAAAAGCGGTTGTCAATTATTTATTGGAAGTCCTTTGCGGGATCACTGAACGGATAGAGTAATCGTTCCGGCATCTGTGACTGGAATGACCAAACAACGGGTGGAACCGTTTGTAGTGCTTACTCCAGAATAGGATTCAGTCCCAATATTTTCACTTCTAAATTCTACCTGACTGAAATCTGTTGGGATTAGTGCTGAGTTTTCTGTTCCGATCCACAAGTCGGCTTCCCCACTTGTAAAAGTAACATTGAAGGTATTTGTTCCACCATTTCCGGTGAAGGAATAGAAATAATAATAATAGCTAATTCCTGAAAATGTATTAGATCCGCCGGTAACTATAGTAGGAACAGCTGAGTCTGCGCATCCTGCAGACGGCATTGGGGTGAAGCTTGCTCCGTATGCTGAGTAAAGTAAGCTTGCGGCAGTATCATCCGTAGAATCTGTGTCTCCGTTGGAACAAGCTACAGTAAGTAAGAGGAATAAGGATACTAGAGTCTTAGGGTTCAATAGAAGCCTCATGGAAAATAAGCTCTTTTTATCTTAGAACCTATTCTTCACTTTTAGTTCCAAAGACCAAATATTTTATTTTGGATAGCAGATACAAAAAGGCCCGCTTGCTTGCGGGCCTTGGTTTAAGTTACTGAATACTTCCACCTCTATTTACCGCGTTCTGCCACATTGTAGTGAAGAAGTCTGCGGATCTATAGACCGGTTCCAGATCGGAACGTTTCATTCCCTGTTGTCTTAAGTCTTCAAAGAAGTCTGGCATGAGCCCTATATGGGACGCACCTTCTGTATTGAAGTCGAATGTCCTATTCCCGAAGGAGTATTTTCCAAGAGAAGGGTTCGCTGCAAGAGTTGCTGCTAATCTAATCGAAGAATCCGGAGAGAATGGATATCCTACTTTAGAAGCCTCAGGCTGTGCGATTGTAGACACTCCTCCTGGACAAGCACGAGTTCCATAACGAGGTCCAGGCATATGAGCAAATCCGTTAAAATCTGTTCCGATAGCTATCCTTCCATCATAAGCTGGATCACCTATTAGATTTTTAAGATATTGGTAAGACTGAGCGAATGTTTGGCTAGTTCCACCGCAAGCATGTGCGATATAAGAGCCGTCACTATTCTGTCTCCACTCACCTACTTCGTCCAGATTTCCTTGGCCAGTAATAAGCCCGATCATTCCACCGAGTGTGCTGATACGTTTGAGTGCAGCGCCTGTCGGGTTTGCCTCATGACGATTTCCTTTATTCGCCATATCATATACACCAGTGTGACCAGTCACGATACCTGGATAAGATTGTTGTTCAGCGAATGTAATCGCTCCGTCCAGAGATTTTGCTGACATGTGACCCACGTCGATGATCATTCCTTTTTTCATCAACTCTCGTAGGACTTTTTGTCCATAAGTGGTTAAACCTGCGGTATTACAATCTTGTCCGTAGTGTTTACAGTCATACTTAGTTCCACTTCCAAGAATATTGTATAGACCTGCTCCACCGAATCCGTTGGTTTTCAAGTGGATCGGGAACACATAACGTAATCCAAGATCATACAACTCTTGTACACCTTGCGTGATCATTGAATCGTTACAGTTGCTTCCCGTACAATCTACTAGATAGTCTACTTCTGCACCTAAAACCACTGCAAGTTTACCTCCAGAGATAACACTTTGTGCTTCTGCAGGAGTTTTTACGATACGAAACCAACCTTGTCCTGGACCGCCACTTTGTGAATCGATCCAAGCTTGCATATCATACACTGCTTGGGTTTGTCTACGTAAAGTGTTCATGTCATTCAGGTCATAAACTGGATCAGTAGCGATCGCAATTCCTTTGATAATGTCCGGAAGTCCGTTATCTGTAGCTCCAAACATATAATCACCATTGACTGCGAGTACTACCATGGCTCTCATCCCGCCTTCATAGGCGCGTTTGATCCATTCATAATACATTGTTTGGTGAGTGTAACTATTGTTTGCAGGCCAATAAGGGAAACCTGCATATCCTCTATTATCATGACGAGCAGTTCCGAGTAAGGCTCCGATAATATCATCTTGAACGATAGCTTCTACTCTAGAGTGTCCTGCCGAATGTCCTTCGCTAGACATACTTGGACAATCTGCGAGCGCAGTTGCTGCTGGTCCGAATGGAGATCCATGGAAGATCACTCCACCAAAACCTAAATTTGCCATTGGGTGAGTATGAAGATCTACATAACCTGGAAGAGTTCCAGTTCTCTTGAGAGAATCGTTAGCTCCTCTATTATAAGCTTGGGGAGCAGACTCACAACTTGAATCAGAAACATACCATTCTCCCCACATTCCAGTGGCTCCACCTGTGTTCACACATCTATGAGGTGTTGTATATGTTTTACCTGCGATAGTAAGAGGCAATTTTGCGCAGGCTTCTTCCCAGCTTATTCCTACTACGTTCCATATACGGGAAGAATACTTTCTTTTACCCGCGTAAGTACCAGAGGATTGGCAACCATCATTCTTATGTGTCCAATTATAACCACCACCGTCATCTGTTGCTGCCCAGTTCGCCTCGCAAGAATCTTCGATTAGATCGAATTCTCCCCACATATTGAATCCGGTATTCTTACAACGACTTGGTTTAGTGAATACTTGGCCATTAATAGTTGCTCCCATATTTGCACAGGTAGTTTCCCAACTCTGTCCTGATGGAATCCCGTAAAGGATCGCTGAATATTGACGTTTTCCAGGAAAAATTGCAGTGCAACCATCCTTCTTAAATGTTCCCCAATATGGATCGCCAAAAATAGACGTACTCGTAGCAAAAACAGCCAGGAATACGACGCCTAACGCAGGCCCTCGCAAAGACCGACTTTTCATACGTATCTCTCCCTACTTAATTGTTTGTATGTTTTTTGTATTCTTCGGTTACGTTTTTCAGCTTTTTGCCGTACAGTTCTTTGCCGGCTAAGATCATTCTGCGTTTTTCGTCATCAAGGCGCTCTGGATATCTTTCTTCCATTAAGCGCAGTAACTCCAGTTGGTCTTCCTGGAGTTTTATTTGTGCTGTATAATATTGGTCGATTTCTTTGCGGGTTGCTTTTCCGGAATAAATTTTTCCGTACAATGTAGCCCAGCTTTCTAAAAGTTCTTCTTGTGCTTTTTTTTCTCCAGCATCTTGGGGAGTAGCAACAGCCACCCAGTATAGATTGTCTGGAGTTTCGCTTTTTAATAAAGCGGCAGATACAACTGCGTTATCTTCATTATAAGTAGAAGAAGAAGGTCCAGAACCTATAAATCCGGAGAAGATAGAGAATCCTTCTGAAAAAATATTTTTGGAAGAAGCTTGAGAAGCTCCGGCCTGATTTCTAGTAAAAATAAAAATGAGAACAACTACAACAAAAGCAGCAGAGATCAGTAATGCGTTTTTCTTAGAGAGCATCGGCCAAACAGTATATTACATTATGCTCCTTTATGCAAATTCTTTGTAACTATTTATTAGAAAAATGTTATAAATATTTGGAAACATGCTCTAGTAGTTTTTGCAAAGCAAAAGAAGAATAAAAATCGGTACTTAAGTCATAAAATTATAAACTAGAACAGGTAGTACTATGATAATTGCTTGTATTCTTGGAGATGAGTACAATCTTTTTTCTGGAATTTATGGCTTTTCTAATTCATCTTTTTGACAAAGTTTTTTCACTAGTTTTCCTAAATCGAATGATTGGACAAAAAAGGGAGTATTTTAAAAGGGAAAGGGATAAATTTGGAAATATGCAGGCGTTACTTCGGTTTCTTTTCGGGCTTAATTATCGTTTTGCACTCAGGCAGTATCGAAAGGCAAAGATACTTTCTTCCGTAAACTTTGCTCCTGTATTCACAAGGAACGCCTACCTCGAAATTCTGATCGTGCTCAGATACGTTTATCTGATCCTTCCTATCATCATTCTACCATTTGCATTTTATGATCTGGTAGATGCATTTTCGGATGCTAAGGACAATTCATTCGTTCTATTCGACCTGGTCTTTTATTCGGTTTTTCTCACCATGAACGTTCTTTTGAATTCGGGCCGTTTGCACAGGGCAGATCTAGACCGGATCAAATTGTTTTGTAGGCTTGGAGTACTTCTTCTTTCCTTAACCGGGACTTGTATCACAGTTGTTGTATTTCCGAGACTCCCTGAGATCTCGCTCTTCTCCACCGCAATGTTCAGTGTTGCGATCATGTTCAGGTTTCCGGACCATACCAAATATTTTATCTATACGATCAATTATGCAATTCTATACAGTTTCATTTATTATAGTGGGAATAGAGAACCCGTACTTATACAAAACCCTCTTGTGACCCTGTTTTTAATCCTGATCTTTGATCGTGTCTCCTTCTTAACTTTGGCGAATACTTATCTTAAAACCCAAAGGATCATTCGTTTGAATGAAAGGTTGAGGGAAGAAGATACAAACAAAAGTGATATGATCAGTATCGCAGTTCATGATCTTAAAAGCCCACTTTCCGGGATCATGAGTATTAGTACGATACTACGCAAAAACCTAAAATCATTTTCAGATAAGGAGAAAAAAGAGATCCTCTCCGATATAGAAAGTTCTTCCAGGAAAATCCTAGGGCATATTGATGATCTTGTTGGGATCGCAGCTTCCGGTTTTGAGAATATTAAGATAGATTATGATATTTTTAATCTAAATTCTTATATAAGATCTACTATCCAAAACTTTGATTACCAAGCTTCTCTCAAAAGAATAAAGTTCCATACTCAATTTGATAAGGAAGATCTAAAGATCCGTTCGGATAGAAAGGCAGTCGCGAGTATTTTAGATAATTTGGTTTCAAATGCGGTAAAATATTCTCCACCAGGCGGTTCTATATTCATTCATTCTAAATTGATAAAAGATAATGGTGATTTTATACAGATCCAGATCAGGGATGAAGGAAAAGGATTTACTGATGAGGATAAGAAACTTTTATTCTCCAGATTCACTCGACTCTCTGCTAAACCTACTGGCAATGAACCTTCTACAGGTGTAGGGCTGTATGCAGTTCATAGATTAGTAGAACTATTAAATGCAAAGATCAGTTTAGAGAGTAAACCCGGACAAGGAGCAACATTCATACTTCTATTTTCTAGAATGAAAATTTCAGATTGACCATTTGAGAATTTTTTATAGAACTCGCTAAGCATGGTGAGAGCTGTTCTAGTTGAGGATGATAAGCTGATGGCAAGGACCATCCAGCATTATTGCAGAGAGGCATTTGGAAAAAGCCTAGTCTCTCTCAAAACATTCGATGAATTGACTCCTGCTCTTTATAGTATCAAAGAAAATCCTATCGATCTTCTTCTTTTGGATATTAATCTAAAAGGACAATCTGGTTATGAGATACTAAAGCTACCTGAAAAAGATTCATTCTATACAATAGTGATTTCTTCTGATAAACAAAATGCAGTAAGCGCATTTGATTTTGGTGTTTTGGACTTTGTGGCAAAACCATTCACGAGGGAAAGATTTATTGCTGCAATTGATCGTATGAAGTCTGCGTCCGCTTCTAAAGCAGATTCTATGCGTAAGAATAGCATTTCCTTAAAAAAGGATGGAATGATAGAGGTGATCCGTTTTCAGGACATTCTATATTTAGAAGCCTCAGGTAATTTTACTGAGATCCATCTTAAGTCTGGTAGAAAAGAACTGATCCGTAAAACAATGGAATCTGTTCTAGCTGAACTCAATTCAGATTTTTTCCGTTCTCATCGATCCTTTATTATCAATCTATCCGAAGTAAAAAAGATCCTACATGGCAAAGGAAATCATTTTAAAGTCCTTCTAGGCGATTCCGCAGAAGTTGCCTTATCTAGATCAAATTATAACACTCTGAAAGATATGCTGGGTTAAGAAACTCTCACTCGCTCCCACAGGCTCCTCCTGGTTTTACAAATTCTCTCACTTTCAAGTAGGCAAAAAAAAAGCCCGCAGGGTTTGGCGGGCTAATAAAATCTATTTCGTTAGATTTCTTTATTGGATGCTTGCACCTCTTGTGACTGCATTCGCCCACATAGTAGTGAAGAAGTCAGCAGAACGATACACTGGTTCCAGATCGGAACGTTTGAGTCCTTGCTGTCTTAAATCTTCAAAGAAGTCAGGCATAAGTCCAATATGAGAAGCTCCTTCTGTATTGAAGTCGAAAGTCCTGTTCCCGAATGTATATTTTCCAAGAGAAGGTAAAGCTGAAAGAGTTGCAGCTTTTCTAATGGAAGCATCCGGAGCAAAAGGATATCCTACTTTAGCAGAATCAGGTTGAGCGATTGTAGACACTCCTCCTGGACATGCACGAGTTCCGTAACGAGGTCCTGGCATATGAGCGAATCCGTTAAAGTCTGTTCCGACTGAAATTCTTCCGTCATAAGCTTGGTCTCCGATCAGATTTCTAAGATACTGATAAGATTGTGCAAATGTCTGGGTGGTTCCTCCACAAGCGTGAGAGATATAAGAACCATCAGAGTTTTGTCTCCACTCTCCTACTTCATCCAGATTTCCTTGTCCTGGGATAAGTCCGATCATTCCACCGAGTGCAATGATACGTTTGAGAGCAGCGCCTGTCGGATTTGCCTCATGACGATTTGCTTTATTCGCCATATCATATACACCAGTGTGACCGGTTACAATACCTGGATAAGCTTGTTGTTCTGCATAAGTCAAAGCTCCTTCCAAGGATCTTGCGGACATGTGTCCCACGTCTATGATCATACCTTTTTGCATTAGGGCTTTCATGATCTTAGGTCCGTAAGAAGTTAAACCTGCTACGTTACAATCTTGTCCGTAATGTTTACAGTCATACTTTGTTCCACTTCCAAGGATATTATAGAGTCCAGCTCCACCGAATCCGTTGGTTTTTAAGTGGATTGGGAATATATAACGTAAACCTGCGTCATACATTGCTTGGACACCTTGGGTGATCATCGAATCAGTACAAGTTGTTGTAGTACAATCTACTAGGTAATCTACTTCTGCACCTAAAACCACTGCAAGTTTACCAGCAGCGATCACACTTTGTGCTTCTGCAGGAGTTTTTACGATACGGAACCATCCGAGTCCCGCTCCACCGCTCTTCTGATCGATCCAAGTCTGCATATCATATACTGCTTGGGTCTGACGACGTAAAGTGTTCATGTCGTTTAGATCATAAACAGGATCAGTTGCAATTGCGATACCTTTGATAATATCCGGAAGACCATTGTCTGTTGCTCCGAACATATAATCACCGTTTACAGCAAGAACAACCATAGTTCGTAGGCCACCTTCATAGGCACGTTTGATCCACTCATAATACATTGTTTGGTGAGTGTAACTATTGTTTGCAGGCCAATAGGGGAAACTTGCGTATCCTCTATTATCATGTTTTGCTGTAGAAAGTAGAGCTCCAATAATATCATCTTGAACGATTGCTTCTACTCTGGAGTGTCCTGCAGAGTGGCCTTCGTTAGACATACTAGGGCAATCTGCGAGTGCAGTTGCTGGTTCTCCATAAGGAGCACCATGGAAGATCACTCCTCCAAAACCTAGGTGAGCCATTGGGTGAGTATGAAGATCCACATAACCTGAAAGAGTTCCTGATCTTTTGAGAGAATCCTGAGTTCCTCTTGCATACGCTTTTGGAGCGGACTCACAACTTGAATCTGCAACATACCATTCTCCCCACATTCCTGTGGTGCCGGTATTCACACATTTTGTAGGAGTTGTATAAGTTTTACCTGCGATAGTAATAGGTAATTGTGCACAAGCTGCTTCCCAGGTGACACCTACTACGTTCCAAATACGGGAAGAATATTTTCTTTTGCCCGCGTAAGTTCCAGAGGTTTGGCAACCGTCATTCTTATGAGTCCAGTTATATCCACCGCCATCATCTGTAGCTGACCAGTTTGCTTCGCAGGAATCATCGATTAGATCGAATTCTCCCCACATATTCAAACCAGTGTTCTTACAACGACTAGGCTTAGTAAATACTTGGCCGTTAATGGTTGCTCCCATATTCGCGCAGGTAGTTTCCCAACTCTGGCCCGAAGGGATCCCGTAAAGGATTGCTGAATACTGACGTTTTCCAGGGAAAATTGACGTACAGCTGTCCTTCTTGAATGTTCCCCAATAAGGATCCGCAAACAAGGATGCGCTTCCTGCGAAAAACATCGTACATACTACGAAGCTGAATACAGACCTTCGTACTGACCGATAATTCATAATTCTCTCCAAATCTATTTTTGGTTTATGTGTTTTTCATATTCATCTTTTACGTTTTTTAACTTTTTAGCATATAATTCCTTACCGGCCAGGATCATTCTTCTGGAATCGTCGTTTAAACGTTCCGGATATCTATCCTCCATGATCTTCAATAATTCTAATTGATCTTCATGTAGTTTGATTTGAGCCGTAAAATACTCATCTATCTCTTTGCGAGTTGCTTTGTTAGAGTAAATCTTTCCGTAAAGAGCTGCCCAATCTTCTCTTAGCTCATTTTGGGCTTTCATTTCTGCTGCATCTCTTGGAGTTGCTACAGCTACCCAGTATAAATTGTCAGGCGTTTCGTTTCTTAAGAGAGAAGCAGGTATAAGTCCTTCTTCATCATTGGAAGAAGAGGAGGAGCCGAGGCCTAGTATATTAGAAAATGAGGACAAACCTTCCGAAAAAACATTTTTTCCCGAATTAGAAACGGCAGCATTCTTAGAAGAAGAAGGTACTAGTAATAAGAGTAAAATACCTGCGACAACAAATGATGAAACCAGGATAGTTATTTTCTTAAATGACATAGGAAGGAAAATACTAGGTTTCTAAGCCCTATGCAATGAGTTTGGGATGAAAGTGTATCTAAGTATGATGAACGGAAAAATTCTTATTAAACCCTTATATAAGGGAGATCTTTATATTCTATTTGTTGTTATATAAAAAACTCTGCCTTTTTATCTGAAAAACTAGCGGTTTTGGCACGCAGAGACGCGAAGCCGCAGAGTTTTCTTTTATGCGATTTATAGATTTCTCTCCGCGACTTTGGCCTCTGCGTGCAAATCTGTAGTATCTTCTACACTTAGCGACAGTGATGCGAAGGGCTTTAGTCCAAGCAAAGCTTGGATGAGCACGAATGTGCGAACCCGTAGCAGCACGTTCCGAGCATTATAAAGATAGTTTGGTAATACTAGGATTTATTTGCGAGGAGTCGCCCGAAGCTTTCTTTAGATTTTTCTAAAAATAACGAGAATACTATTAAAAAGACTAAACAAATGTGGATCTACGGGGTCTATTAAGAAGATCGTAAATATACCGAAATTTGGTAAGATTGGAAGGAAAGTAAAAGATTGGCTCCCCCTGCAGGGCTCGAACCTGCGACCCAGTGATTAACAGTCACTTGCTCTACCGACTGAGCTAAAGGGGAGTGTCTGGTAGCAGAATCCAGTTTTTAGAAATGAGGCAGGCTGGCAATGAAAAATCTTCGAGACATAGGTATTTTCTGATCGGATCTACATACAATTTTCCGGCAAAAACCAAACAGCATTTGGAAAAAGTACTATGGGAAAATTTGAAAGCTATAGTAGCGTGACATAATCCAAAAACGCACTATATTTTGCCGGAGTTTCATAAGGAGAATGCTATGAAGCTAAATAAACATTTCACTTCACCTGAGAAGGGGTTTTCTAAGGACCTAAACTGGGTTAAAAGGAATTCTAAGATTTCCAACCCTGACGGATCCGTCGTTTTCGAAGCTAAGGACATTCTTGTTCCGGACCAATGGTCTCAAGTTGCAGTAGATATTCTTGCCCAGAAGTATTTCAGACGCAAAGGAGTGCCAAAATACTTAAAAAAAGTAGATGAAAAAGGCATTCCAGAATGGTTACAACGCTCTGAACCAGACACTGAAAAACTTTCTTCTTTAAAAGCAGAAGATCGTTTTGGTGGAGAGGCTTCCGCGCAGGAAGTTTTCCATCGTTTAGCGGGCTGTTGGACCTATTGGGGATATAAATACGGTTATTTTTCAGACGAAGAAAGCGCTAAAACTTTCTATGAAGAAGTCTCTTTCATGCTGGCTTCTCAAATGTCCGCTCCTAACTCCCCTCAGTGGTTCAATACTGGATTACATTGGGCGTATGGGATCGACGGCAAATCCCAAGGACATTTCTATGTGGATCCTACCAGTGGAAAATTGGTAAAATCTGCTTCTGCATACGAACATCCACAACCTCATGCATGTTTTATTCAAAGTGTAGACGATGATTTAGTGAATGAAGGTGGTATCATGGATCTTTGGGTCCGTGAGGCTCGCCTATTCAAATATGGTTCCGGAACTGGAACCAACTTCTCTAACCTGAGAGCGGAAAACGAATCCCTTTCTGGCGGAGGAAAAAGTTCCGGTTTAATGAGTTTCTTAAAGATCGGAGACCGTGCAGCTGGTGCGATCAAGTCTGGTGGAACCACTCGTCGTGCAGCTAAAATGGTATGTTTGGATGTAGATCATCCAGATATCGATCGTTTTGTAGATTGGAAAGTGGAAGAAGAGAAGAAAGTAGCTTCTCTTGTAACTGGATCCATTCTGAACAACAGACATCTAAATGCGATCATGAAAGCTTGTTACGAAATGGAAGGAGAGGATCGTTTCGAACCTAAAAAGAATGCCGCTCTTAAAAAGACAATCGTAGAAGCTAAGAAAGTTTTAATTCCTGATAATTATATCAAGAGAGTGATTGATCTTGCGAGACAAGGTTATAAAGAACTCATTTTCGAAGAATTAACCACAGACTGGCAATCAGAAGCGTATAATACTGTTTCTGGACAGAACAGCAATAACTCAGTTCGTCTTCCGAATGAGTTCATGACTGCGGTTGAACAAGATCTTCCTTGGCATTTATATAACAGAACTGAAAAGGAAAAAGCTCTCAAAGAAAAAAGAGCTGCTAAACCTGCAAAAACCATCAGAGCAAGAGATCTTTGGGATAGAATTTCTTTTGCAGCTTGGTCTTCTGCTGACCCAGGAACACAATATCATACTACCATCAACGAATGGCATACCTGCCCTGAAGATGGAAATATCAACGCTTCCAACCCATGTTCAGAGTATATGTTCTTGGACAATACTGCATGTAACCTGGCTTCTGCAAACTTACAGAAATTTGTAGATCCTGAAACTCTGGTTTTCGATGTAGAAAGTTTCCGTTATCTTTGCCGTCTTTGGACAATTATCTTAGAGATTTCTGTAACCATGGCTCAGTTCCCATCTAAAGAGATCGCAGAACTTTCTTATAAGTTCAGAACTCTTGGACTCGGATATGCAAACCTTGGTTCTGCATTGATGATTATGGGAATTCCTTATGATTCAAAAGAAGCAATGGCGATCACTGGTGCCATCACTTCTATCATGCATATGACAGCTTATGCTACTTCTGCGGAAATGGCAAAAGAGCTGGGACCATTCCCTGGTTATGAGAAGAATAAAAAGCATATGCTTAGAGTTCTAAGAAACCATAAAAGAGCGGCATATAATGTTCCTTCTGAAGATTACGAAGGTCTGACTATCACTCCTGTGGGAATTGATCCTGCATACTGCCCTTCTTACCTTTTGAAAGCTGCTCAGGAAGATTCTGATAATGCAGTTTCTTTAGGAGAAGCTCATGGATACAGAAACGCACAAGTTACAGTAATCGCACCAACAGGAACGATCGGTCTTGTAATGGATTGTGATACTACCGGTATCGAGCCTGATTTTGCTTTGGTGAAATTCAAAAAATTAGCGGGTGGTGGTTATTTCAAAATTATCAACCAATCAGTTCCTTTGGCTCTTCGTAAACTTGGATACTCCCCTTCTGAGATCGAATCTATCGTGAATTATTGTAAAGGACATGCTACCTTAAACGGAGCTCCTGTAATCAATACTCAAAGCCTGAAAGAAAAAGGTTTCACGAACGAGATTTTGGAAAAAGTAGAATCTTCTCTTCCTTATGCGTTCGATATCAATTTTGCATTCAATAAGTTTAACTTAGGTGAGAATTTCTTACAAAAGAACTTAGGGATCGCAAAAGAAACGTATGATTCTTTCACATTCAATCTTCTTGAACATTTAGGTTTTTCTAAAGATGAGATCAATAAAGCAAACGACTATGTTTGTGGAACAATGACCATCGAGAACGCACCTTATTTAAAGGAGAAAGATTACCCTGTATTCGATTGCGCGAACAAATGTGGTAAATACGGAAAACGTTATCTTTCCTATGAGTCTCATATCCGCACTATGGCTGCAGCTCAGCCATTCATCAGCGGTGCGATCTCTAAGACAATTAACCTTCCGGAAGATGCAACTATTGAAGATATCAAAAACGCATACTATATCTCTTGGAAGATGATGGTAAAAGCGAATGCTCTTTATCGCGACGGATCTAAACTTTCTCAACCTTTGAATTCTGTATTGGAACTTCTAAACGGAATCGAATTAGAAGAACAAGAAGAGATCGCAGAAGCTGCGGTTGCTAAAGATCCTTCTCAATTTGCGGAAAAAATCGTTTATAAGTATATCTCTCACAGACGTAAACTTCCTAACAGAAGAGCTGGTTATACTCAAAAAGCAGTCGTTGGCGGTCACAAAGTTTATTTAAGAACTGGTGAATACGAAGACGGACAACTCGGAGAGATCTTCGTGGATATGCACAAAGAAGGTGCTGCGTTCAGAAGTTTGATGAACGCATTTGCGATTTCCGTGTCTTTAGGCCTACAACATGGAGTTCCATTAGAAGAGTTTGTAGATGCATTCACATTCTTCAAATTCGAGCCGAATGGTATCGTGACCGGAAACAAACATATCAAAATGAGTACTTCCGTAATCGATTTTATCTTCAGAGAACTTGCGATCACTTATCTGGGAAGATATGATCTTGGCCAAGTAGCTCCAGAAGATCTAAGAGGAGACGAGATCGGATCCAGAAAATCTTCTGAGTCCATCCAGCAGCCTAAAGCGGCTTCTCAACCGGTGGCTTCTGCGGTAGTGGAAACTGCTCCTGCTTCTGAGCCGGAAACTATTTCCTACTCTCAGATGATCATTAAAGAGAAGCCTACCTCAGGAATTGCTCTTATGGAAGAGATCAAAATGGCAAGGATCAAAGGTTATACCGGAGATTCCTGCACAGAATGTGGATCTTTCGAAATGGTAAGGAACGGTTCTTGTTTGAAATGTATGTCCTGCGGTGCAACCACTGGATGCTCTTGATCTAAAGAGCACCAGCTCGCGTTGATAATAAAAAAACCTCAGGTGGGATCAACACTTGAGGTTTTTTTATGCATTGAGAAAAGTTTAGAAATTCTTTAAGGTGCTGGGCTGCCAGGTAAACCAGCAGGAGAGTTCAAACCTGGAATTTTGAATTCAGGTCTTTGGAAACTTCCTGTAATTGGGATACATTTCCCATTTCCACCTTTTTCTAAAAGATCCAAGGACCCTACAATGATCTGGTTTTCTGCAGCAGAGGCGAAATTCCTTTCTAACTCGAAACAAACTTTTAGATTTAATTGAGAATTGGGAAATGAATCTGAAAGTCTGATATTTCCGTGAAGATCCAATCTTGCAACGGATGTATCTATTACAAATTCTTCGAACTCTACCATTCCTTGGTCAATTCTGGAAGTGATTAGTATCTTATTTATGAAAAAGTTTTCTATTTTTCCTATAAAAGGAAAATCAGGAAGATTCGGAAAAGATCCGAATTTTCCTTCCGGCATTTTAAGAGAGAATGCTCCGCCAAATCTGCTAGCTGGGACAACCAGAGAGTCTAATTGCAGGTGACCTTCTAACTCTCCTATGGTCCCTAGAGTTTGATTGTCATAGTCTATTTCTAAATCTTCTATCTCGAAATCACCGTTTACCTTTTTTCGTAGTAAAGAAAAAAGTCCAGCTTTGATATGGGCATTCTTGGATCTAATCTTGAATGATTGTCCCATGATCTCCATCGATTCGACGGAAACTTTTCCGAGCAGAACTGAGACTGAGAGTTCGTTAAAAAATATACTGCTTGGTTGTCCGGAAGAAGAATTCATTAATTGGCGGACAATATTTTCGTACGGGAATAATAGGATCAAAAAAAGAAGAAAGGAACTAAGCCCACTTCCTATTAAGATTAGTTTTTGTTTGAGGGAGAATCTAGGAGTATCCTCCTCTTCTAATCCGTCTGGAGGTAATTCCTCCAATTCCATGGTGAGGAATTCTTCTTCCTCATTGGAAATTAGTTCATCCTCTTCTTCTATTTCTATCTTTTTTGGGCGTGCCATCTTATTTTCCAGAAGCGACGCTATAGGCCGCAATTTTCATGTTCACGTCGTAGGTATTTCTATCTTGGTAAGGTTTGTTGGTCTGGAAATATTCGACCCTTGCATTTACCTTATTACCCTTATCTATATCAAATAATAAGGCCATAACGTTTTCTAGAGGAACACCTCTTAAATTCACTTCAAAAACGATTACTTGGTATTTTCCTTTGTCGATCGTTTTCGCGGGGATAGGTCTCATCGATGAAATTCTATCCTTTACTCCATTCTCAGAAAAGATCCTTTCCAACTTTGCTGCAAATGCACTTTGATCATTCTCCCCAGTATTTACATTCTCCAGAGATCTGAAAAATAAATAATCTGAGATTGTTTTGTCTAACTGTGCGACTAATCCAGGTGTATTATTAACTGTCTCAGATAGATCTGTCCTGAGCCTATAAATTTTACGGACTACTAAGAATACGAGCAGTGCCAGAATTAGTCCTGCTGCGATCAGTAATAAAAATTTTTCCCTAGGTTGTAATTTTTGCCACATAGACGATCCCTCTTAATCGTTTTCTTCGATTTTAGAGGACACCTCCATTTTAATCACAAAGGAAACTTTATACGTTTTGAGTCCGAAGTTCGGGCGGTTACTTTCTAATTTTACGGTTTTGAACATTGACGATCGGGCCAAAGAATCTTGTACTTTTCCGATTTCTGAAATTTCGTTTACTGCGCCTTGGATAGAAACCGTGCCGTTATCGTAAGTTATACTTTGGAATAAGAAAGGTTGCATTCCTGGATCAGGAAACTTTAAAGAAATCTCATGTAGTACGTCCAACACACTCGGCTTAGATAGATACTTTCTATAAAGTTCGGTTTTTCTTTCTGCGCCATCTCTTAGGCTTTTTGCAAATTCTATAGGATCTCTATTAGAAGGTACACTGGACCCAGTGCTAGATTTTACTTTTTCAGCTAGGATCTTATTGGCTGCGGCAAGTTTTCTTTTATCAGAAATAATTCCTAAGAAAAATACTCCGATCAAAAGTACAAAAGAGACTGAACCTAAGATAATATGAGGTTTGAATATACTTATATCGAATAAGTTCTTGTTTAGCCTTTTTACATAAGGAGTTTCTAAAAAATCTATTTTAGTTTTTTTAGATTGGATTAGATGATAGGCCATCCCATAGCAGGTGGCGAATCTGTCCGGATCTGCGCTTAAGAAATCGTATCTTCGGGCTTGGATCCCAAGATTTTCTCCAATAAAGGATTCTAAGTCTCTAACCTTACTTCCTTCTCCAGAAAGATAAACTACTTCAGGTCTTTCAGTTTCTTCTAATGAAAGGAAACTTCTGCGAACTTCTTCGCTTAAGGATGTGAAAAATTCTTGAGCGATTGCAAATGCCTTTTTGATATCTGCAACTTTGAGTTTGTATTCTTTTGCGAATAAGTTCAAGCCGTCTTCAGGCGAATGAAATGGTTCGAATTGTATGCTAGTCTTTAAAGCTTCTGCTTTATCTTTAGGGATCTTTAAGGCTTTCGAAATTTCTTCAGTAAGAGTATCTCCACCTACGGAAAGAAAACGTGTATGCGCTATCTTTCCATCCTTGGTTACGTTCAAGATGGATTTTTTACCACCTATGTCTAACTGAGCAATATTCGCGAACTGTATCTCTTTATGTAAATGTTTGGAAATAACAGAACCCAAACATACTGAATCAACGAAGATCCCGCGGAACACTAGGCTGGATTCTAAAAAAGGATAAGCTAATGTATCAAACTCTGAATGATGAGAAGTATAAGTAATTACGTCTGACTTGTCTTGGTCTATTCTCCAAACTGAGCCTAGGACCTCTACAGTTTCCATTGGGAAAGGAACTCTACTTTCTATTTCGAAAGGAATTACTTCTCTAACTGCTTTTTCCGTAGTTAATGGAATGGAGATCTCTCTTACAAAAAGTCGATCTAGGGAAAGAGAAAGTACGATTGCATGTTCTTCTGCGAAATATGTGTTAATAAAACGAAGTATATTTGTTTCATACTCCTTTTCTTCCATTCTGGAGATGGGCATGGTCTCTGCTCGAAGCAAAGTTAGGTTCCCTGCCACTCTTTGGAACAGAACACCTTTTACAGAATTTGTACCGTAATCTACGGTTAAAAACTTTTCGTATAAGAACATTAATCTTCTCTATAATATAGCATCAGGTTATTGGTCAGGTCAAAAATTCCGGTGATCCTACGAACAATCTTAGGTCCTTTCATAACATCGGAAGTTTTTTTACTATTATAGTTTCTTTCTACTTCCCCGACGGCGCTGATCCGAAATATTTCGCCCTTTGTTTTGATCCTTCCACCGGAGACATCGGTTCCTTCTCCCGCTAATTCTTTGTAAAGAGAAAGCCCGCCTACGGAAGGTACCTGGAATTCTGGGATGGTTTCCAGATCCTTAATTTCTTTCAGGTAACCGCCCTTTTTGATCTTCATTTTCATGATCTGAAGAACGGATTGGCGGTTCATAAAATCGGATAGAGACATTAAAACGAAGTACGGTGCGGCGTTCAAGTTGATTCTATCGTCATAGTTCCTTTGGAAAGGCACAAACGCGGTCAGATTATTTGCCAAAACGAAATCAGACTCTCCAATCAGACTTTTTTCCTCGTCGGACATAAAATCTTTGGAATACTTTTGTTCATAGTCAGGAGGTTTTTGGGAGCCATAGACTAATTTAGGATCGAATCCCTTCACAGAGGTTAGCTCTGAAAGAGAATACATATATGCGTTTTTGATCTTTCTGGGAGGAGTCAGTTTTTCATAATATGAAATTTCAAAATTTCCCTGGCTATCATCGTCCAACCAATCTATCACCGGGTTGAAAAGATCCCTTTTCATTCCCAAACGTTCCAGAAGTCTTTGAGCCATTTCTTGGTTTCTTAAATTCAGTTCTTTTGTATCTGCATTGAAGATAGAATTTAAATTAATTTTTCCGTCTTCACCCTGGATCTTATAATAGATCCATCCTCCTCCCATTGGAACTGGAGGCGGGTTCAAACCTATTCCAGATTGGTATAATTGTTCTTCCGGAATTTTCCTAAGTGCTGCCAAGGCTCCTTGGAATCCTGCCTTTGCTAAAAGAGAAGCCTTGAATCCAGACATTTCTCCTTGTGAAATTTTATATTCTGCCATGGATCTTTCTGCAAAATCCAAGGTGGTAGTTAGAGCGGCTACACCAATGCCTCCGACTAGGAGCATTACAATTGCTCCTCTTCTTCTGGAGAATCTTCTGCCTTTTAGACCAAGACCTGAATTCATTTCAGAAGAATCCCTGGGAATGCAAGAGTTTCAAAACGTCTTTCCTTGTTTCCCATATTTGCGATGATCTCTATTCGGATAAGACGAGGAATACTTTTCCTTTGGAAGGAATCCCATTCTTCTTCCCATTCTTTTCCTGTTTTGGAAAATTTAAAAGAGAGAGATTTTACGTTATCTAATAGCTCGTATTCTTGTCCTCCAACGAATGGATAACGATCTACTATCTCATCTTCTCTTCTCATTAATTTATAATAATCAGTGCCGTCTTTTTGTTTTAAGTAATATTCTACTTCTCTTACTTCTGGAAGTGCAACTTCTTCCGAGTTAGGATGGACTGCTGCAAATACTATAAAATGATCTTTAGTACTTTCTCCGGGATGTCTCGGTCCATCTTCTGATTTGCGTGATTTTCTACTTACGAAGACCAGATTTTTTTCTGTTTGAAAATAGTAAGCCATGGTCAAAGTACTTCGAATATTTTCGATGACTGAGATCGCTTTTTCTCTATCTACACCATCTGAGCCTGAAGTAGGACGAGTTACTTTTAAGATGGTAGCATAAGTCCCGAATACCATTCCGAGTAAAACTCCAAGTAATGCTGCTACGATCGTTAATTCTATGAGTGTAAATCCGGACCTTCTTCTTTTGCGAAGATATATAAGGGAAATTGAATGTTGAGAAGAGGTTCTCATATTAATTCATCCTTGCCTTATAGGTCTCTATAGTGTATTGTTCCTTTACTGGAATTCCTTGGTTATCTCTTCCGCCCGTTGGATATTCTATAGTTACATAAATGTGAAATACTGCGATAAGTCCGCCCGTTGCAGAACCTTGGTTATTACCGGTTCTTTTTGCAATGAGTTGATTCATACTGGAGTTCGTTCCTCCAAGCAAATCTTCAGGTTTTTTACCGCTTTCTTTTCCTGCCATTTTAAGAAGATCCAAATTCTCTTCTTTGATGATTGTAGTAAATCTCCAGTCTTGGTAACCTGGGATATCCCCGGAACTAGTATCTGCTTGCAGAATAGTGGCAGAGTCTATCTGAGCCATTTTAATTTTTGCTAAATGAGTAGCTTCCATTTGGAGTGCTGCAACTTTTTTGAGTCGTATTCCTTCTGAAACCACCATGAGTACATAGAGAAGCCAACCTGCGGCGAGTGCGAAAGCCAAGGTCATTTCCAAAATAGTAAAACCCTGTCTCTTTTTAAGAGGGTTTTTTCTTTTAAAACTTACTCGTACCATATTGCTCGCTACGTTTGTATTCTTCCAATTGTTCCTTGGAAACGGTCACTTCCCCGTCTTCTATATCAGATTTTCCACCATAACGTTTGATAATTAGTGTTCTTTTAATTTCAGGATCTGGACCTAAGTGAATATAAAAATCTTCGGCCACAGCCATCGGAGAAAACGGAATTCGGATCTTTCCTGTATTATATCTATAACCTCTTCCGTCCATCACATCTATAATGGAAGAAGAGCTCGGAAGTTCCCTGTCTTTGAATACTGGAACTTCCTTTAGACCAGTCTCGTCTCTTTCCATATCTATGACTGTATAAGTTTCAGTATCTACGTTTAGCTGAAGATAGACTGTTCTTTGATTGATCTTTGCCCTTCTGAAACAGAAGTTCACAACGTCATGTAATAACATTGCTTCTTCTTGGGCGCCTGGTGTGAATAAACTAGCTAAGGAAGGAAGCACAAGAGCGAACATCACTCCAATCAGGAATACTGCGACTCCCAATTCGATCAATGTGAAGCCAGAACGGATCCGGCCTTTCGCTCTCGGGCTCATTGGATTTACTTTTTAGTGCCGGCAGAAGTGAATTGGGCAGGATACTGTTCTTCTTTAGTAATATCGAAGTCTGAATTCAAACCTTCTCCACCTTCTACTTTATCCTGACCAAAAGTGATGATCTGGATCTCGCCTGCGCCATCATATCTAAGTTTGTATGGATTTTTCCAAGGATCATTAATAGCATCTTTACTATTCATCATTGGAGTCCAGGTCTCAGGGATATCTCCAGTAGTTGGTTTTTCTACTAATGCGTCTAAGCCTTGCTCTTCACTAGGATAAGTTCCAAATTTAGAAGCATATCTTTCCAAATGCATTCTAAGTTCCTGTCTGTCTTTTTTGATCTTCATCTTCGCAGTTTCGTTGGTTACAGTTCCGAAATCTACGTTAACAAGGATGATCGCCATAAGCGCTCCCAAAATAGCAACGACGATCGCTAATTCTATAAGAGTGAATCCTTTTCTCCGTTTGTTTCCCGTTTTCAAAGTCGGTTCTCCTATTTCTATTGTTATATACCTTGTAAGTTTTGGGTCAAGCTGAACATCGGAACGATGATCGCCGCCATAATGATACCAATCGCAAAACCCATAAAAACGAGCATTAACGGCTCGATTGCCTGGGTCGCATTTTTAAGAGATGAATCCACTTCTTGGTCGTAGATTTCTGCTAGTTTGTTCAACATCTCAGGAACCCTATCCGAAACTTCTCCGGCAGACATCATACCTAAGACGAGTTGGGGCAATATCTCTGACCCAGTGAATGATGCAGAAAGTTTCTCTCCTTCTCGAATTCTATCGCATGCATTTCTGATTTCTTGTCCAAAAACTGTATGATCTACGATCTGTTCTACAATTTGGAGAGAAATAATCAGAGGTACTCTATTTGTGAGAAGTATTCCTAGGTTCCTTGCAAAATTGGATATAAGTACTTTTTTATTGAGAGTTCGAATGATTGGAATATTCAAAACGAACTTTTCCCATTTTTCCTTACCTTCCGGAGTGGATTTATAAAAGAAGAAGCCCAAAACTCCGCTAGCTATCAATGGGAAGATCAAGAACCAATATCCTGTCAGAAGTCTGGAACTTCCGATCACGATCTGAGTGATCATAGGAAGTGTAGCATTAAATTCTATGAATAGATGCTCAATCTGAGGAACTACTGTTGTAAGTAGGAATATGATCACGATCTGCAAAAGACAAAAAATAATTCCAGGATAAACAAGTGCGGTGGTGACCTTACTTTTTAACTGCATGTTTTTTTCTTCCATCTCAGCTAAACGCATGAGTGCAGTTTCATAATCACCTGTTCTTTCTCCTACGGAAACAAGAGAAGGATACTGATTCGGAAAAATGTCTGGATGCTTCCTCATCGAATCAGATAAGGAAGTCCCTTCAGTAATGTCTGCCTGCATTGCGATCACTACTTTTCTAAAAACTTCATGATCAGTCTGTTCAATGATACTAGAAAGAGATTTATCTAAAGGAATTCCAGCGCCTAAAAGAGTTCCAAGTTGTCTGGAAAAAAGACCAATGATCTTTTTCGGAACTCTATAAAAAAGTTTAGCTAAGAATGGAAAAAGTTCTCTGTCCTTTCTTTCCGCGTCTTCGGAAATCTGGCGAACGTATAAACCTTTTCCTTTAAGTTTTGCTCTTGCGGATTGGATATTAGGGGCATCTATAATCCCCTTCTCTTCCTTTCCTTTTTTGTTAAATGCAATGTAAGTATAGAGTGCCATGGAAGGAAAACTTAAGTAACCCTTAGAACTTCGTCCGGGGTGGTGATTCCATCCAATACTTTTCGGATACCGTAATCTCTCATTGTGGCAAATCCATTTTCTAAGGCGATATCATTGATCGTATTTGTATCCGACCCTGCAAGTATTGCATTTTTGATCGGAGTACTTATGATCAGAAGTTCATAAACTCCTGTTCTTCCTTTAAACCCAGTGTTCATACAATGAGAACATCCTTTTCCTTTGTATAAAACTCCTCCTTTTAGATCTTTTTTGGAAATACCTAAGGACTCTAATTCCTGAGGTGTAGGTTTATAAGAAATTTTACATTCTTTGCATATAGTTCTTACAAGTCGTTGGGCCATAAATCCTAACACCGTAGAAGTGATAAGATAAGGTTCAATTCCCATATCCACAAGTCTTGTGGCAGCGGAAGCGGCATCATTCGTGTGCAAAGTGGAGAACACTAAGTGACCCGTTAAGGAAGCTTGGATCGCGATCCTTGCTGTTTCCTCATCCCGGATCTCCCCCACCATGATCACGTCCGGGTCTTGACGAAGAATAGCACGTAGGCCGGTAGCAAATGTGAGCCCGATCTTCTCCTGCATTTGCATTTGAGAAACACCATCTATCTGGTATTCCACTGGGTCTTCACAGGTGATGATATTTCTTTCTTCCGTATTCAATTCTGTGAGAGCAGAATATAATGTGGTGGATTTACCGGATCCAGTAGGACCAGTTACTAAGATGATACCATGAGGTTCATAGATAAGAGTTCTAAGTGTTTTAACAAGATCAGGATAGAACCCCATTGTTTCCAAAGAATATTTCTGGTCGGTTTTATTCAAGAGACGCATAACGATACGTTCTCCGAACTGACAAGGAATTGTAGAAACCCGGATATCCACATCCTTTCCTGCAAGCCTGAGTTTGATCCTACCGTCTTGAGGTAATCTGTTCTCTGCGATGTTCAGATTGGACATGATCTTAATACGAGAAGTAATTCCCGCATGATAAGACTTAGGAGGAGTTAATACATTATGAAGAATACCATCTATCCTGTATCGGACCACTAGGCTTTTTTCGTATGGTTCTACGTGAATATCCGAAGCTCTTTCATTTACTGCCTGAGAAAGGATCACGTTCACCATTTTGATGATTGGAGCGTCGTCAGAGAGATCTATTGTTTCATTATCGAAACCTTCTGCAAGTTCCGAAAAACTACCTTCCATTTCATTCAACATATCTTTCGCTGCGGCGGAAGTATTGTCGAACTGGGAATGGATGAGCCTCATTACTTCAGGCTCGGGCGCGAGTATAAATTCTATTTTAAATTCTTTTAATGCGGAACGAACGTCGTCCATCGGGTGAAGATCCGTTGGATCTGACACTGCAATTTTAACGTTCTTCTTATTAAGTTCGAATGGGACTATTTTACTTTTTTGGATAAGTTTAAGAGGGATACGGTCGTAAACTTCTTCCATTCCCTTGAAATCCAGTTTTTCCCTGAATTCCATTTTGTATAGGCGGGCCATCGCCTTGAGAACGTCTACTTCTCCTGCGATCCCTTTTTTCTGAAGAATATGTCCTAGGGGTAAATGATTCTTTTTTTGTAGTTTGAGAGAGTCTTCTAGATCCTTGGAGGATATGACCCCGTCTTCTACGAGAATATCACCTAGAGTTTTCACTGTATTATTCTCCGCGTTCCTTGATGGTGGCTTCCTTGTTAAGGACCCTTTCCCTTTCGATTTCGTATCTTTCTTGCTGTAACTTCTTCTTAACAGTCATCTTATCAGCAAGTTCACGATTATCCAAGATATGTGGAGTGATAAATACCATCAAATTGGTCTTTTTTAACTGCTCAGTAGTTCTACGGAAGATCCAACCCAGATAAGGAATATCTCCGAGTAGAGGAATCTTGATCAGACGTTTTTGTTTATCGTTGGAGATCAAACCCCCGATCACAATCGTTTGTCTATTATCAATAGTGATAGTAGTTTTCACTTCCCTTCTGTTGAAGGTCGGGTTTCCTCCCGCAAGTGCGATGGAGGCAATGTTTTTGATCTCTTGTAAAAGATCTAAAGTGATCCGGTTATTCTTATTCACGTGAGGAGTGAATTTTAATTTAATACCAGTCGGACGATACTCATAGTTATCCACTGTTACTGCGTTAGCGCCACCAAGACCAGCGTTACGGCTTTGGGTCCTAACTGGAACGTCCTGTCCTACGTTGATCTCTGCTTCCTGGTTATCCAAGGTGAGAACTTGTGGAGCAGATAATACGTTGAAGTTCTCATTTCCTTGGTTTGCACTCAAGATCCCTAAGATCTGTTGAGCACCAGCTTGAACGAATCCAAGAGAGAATCCAGATAAAGTATTCAAGTTCGGATTGATCCTACCGCTTGAGTTGATGATATTTCCTTCTTTTGCAAGTCCTGAGTTGAACTGGCTATAAGGACCTTGGCCTTGGAATCTCCAATCAATACCAAAATCATTTGTATCAGTAGAAGAAAGTTCCACGATCAATACTTCTAACAAAACTTGCTTTCTTGCAGAATCTAAAACTCTGATGATCTTACGGATCTCATTCCATTCTGCTTCAGTTGCAGTTACGATCACAGAGTTGGATTCTTTATGTGCAACTGCCTTGATCTTTTCTACTTTAGGAGCAGGAGGAGGCGGTGCACCAGGTTGCCCACTTGGAATAGGCTGGTCTCCAACAACTGGATTATCCAATTTGATGAGAGTAGCCGCGATCTTCTCCGCTTCATTAAATTCTAAAGTATAAATATGAACATCACCCGCAGAAGATACTGCTCCAGGTGTGGATTCATCCGGTCTTACATCTAATTCATTTACTAAAGTGAGAAGTTTATTAATGTCTGCAGTAGAACCAGAAAGTACGATTGTATTCGTGTTTCTATAAACGATAATATCTGTATTTGGAGAAGTTAATCTTTTTAAGATAGGCTCTAATTCTTCCGGTTTTACGTTTTCTACCGGAATGATCTGTGTGATAATACGATTATCTAAAGCTTCCGTTTCAGGGATAGGTTCCTTACCTACTCTCACATAAGGAGATCTAGCAAGTGCATCCTTTAGTTTAACGATAGTGATCAGATCTACTTCTTCTACGATCGCGAATCCCATGGATTCCAAAACAGCCTTCATGAATGGAAATGCGTTTTTGATCGGAATCTCTTTTTGGGAGATGATTGTGATCTTCTTACCTTTTAAACTTTCATCCAAAAGAATATTTTTCTTTAGGATCGCGCTCATCCCTTTTAGAAAATCATTAAGTTCTGTATCTCTCCAGTTAGCATAAAAGGTTTTTTCCTTTGTATCTTCTGCAGTTGGGGTCGTACTTCTTTTACTTCCCTTTTTGAAAGCCTGGGAGAGTAACCCTTCGTTCACCGAAAGAAGAAGTAAAAACGCAAATGTTGCGTTTCTCAAATATCTGGATCGTAAATCTGTTTTGCGCATTTAATCTCTAATTCCGGATGATGAATTCATAGGACAGTACCTTGCCCATTCTCTCTATGTCTACGGATACTTTATCGGCCGTTTTCAAGGAATTCCATATTTCCATCATTTTCACCGTATCGTTTAAGGGCATTCCGTTTACCCGTCGCACCACGTCTCCGGTCCTAGCTCCCAAAGAGTAAAAAATATGATCGCTGCCAATACTGTATATTTTGTAACCGGCGATCGTATTATTTTCCAAATAAGGACCGAATTTTCCCTTATAAAGTTCAGCTACGTTCGCTAATTTCCTATTCACGTCCTGTCTGGACAGAATTTTACGAACTGTATCTGCTGCAGGTGGTCCACTAGGAGAATCGGCCTGGGCTCCTAATTTAGCCCTGGCTTCTCCTGGTGTTTGGCCTATCTCCACTTTGAGAGATTGGCCCCCTTTTTCTAAAACAACATGGTTGAGAAGAATGGACTTTACCTTGTATCCGCCGACAGCTTCTCCCATTGCGAATTCTTCCGCGTTTTGTTTCCCTTTTTCTAAAATAGTAACTCTGGCAAAACTCCAGTGACCGCTTAAGGTTCCGGTGACTCTCATTTCTTCACCTTCTCCAGTATCTGGAGGAGCTCCAGGAGTTCCGTCTACACCTGCAGGAGTTTCCCCAGGAGGAGGAGCTAAACTTCCTCTAAATAAAGAACCGGTCACCATCTCCTTGGACATTTCGATCGTGATAGGATTTTCTGAAACAGGTCTTCTGGGTGCTGAAGTGGAGGAACCTGTTTGCACATTCGGGGTCAGAAAAAGTAGAAGTATCCCTCTACAAAGATATGCCAGAGAGAAGGAAAAAAATATCACGACAGGGATCAGAACATAGAATGTATGTTTTCTGAATTCGATAAAAATTGCGTTCATTGCGCCCTTCGGATATTCTCAAGGAATCATTCTAAAAAAGCCGGACCTTAAACTATGGCCTCGGCTTTTTGAAAGATGATCGGTTATTAAAGTTTTGCTACTTTGCCTGGGTCCAGGTTAGTAACAATTTTTAAGGTCTTCCTAAGCGCCACCTCAGGGTTTATCCTTTTTCCGTTATAGAACACCTCGAAATGGAGATGGGAACCTGTGGCGGAGCCTGTACGACCTACGGCACCTATGACCGTGCCAGCTTTCACTTTCGTTCCCTCTTCCACTGTAATTTTAGCGCAATGCGCATACATGGTTCTATAACCGTTTGGATGATCTACGATGACTGAGTTTCCATAACCGCCATTCACTCCGGCAAAACTTACAACACCATCTGCGGAAGCGAGTATTGGTGCTCCTTGAGGGCCAGCCATATCAATACCTGTATGGTAACCACCTCCACCCGTGTGGAATGGATCTTTTCTTTTACCGTATCTGGAAGAAAATCTAGCACCTAAAACTGGAGTGATGAATACTCTTTTGTATTCTATCTTTTGGCGAGAAGCATTCCCTACTTTTACAGGAACACTTAAGCTTTGTCCTACTTTTAGAACTGAACCTTTATTTAAACCATTTGCTTCTGAAATTTTAGCAGCAGTGGTCTTCAAGGATTTAGCGATCCTGAATAAAGTGTCCTTAGGTTTTACGATATAGGATTTTATAATGAAGCCGCTTTGGCTAACGATCTTTGAGGAAACAATTGGATTGATGCTAATAAAAGAAGGAAGTTCCAGATTGGATTTATCCTTATGATAGCTTAGAGAAGAATATTTATCTTCTTCCCACTCTTCCGGGGATTGGGAGAATAATTGTTTGATTTTACGTTCTTCTTTATCTGTGAAGAAAGAAGAATCTTTATTCGCGTAATCGCTGATCGCGTTTTCGTAATTTTTAAGAGGATCGGCCGATAAAGCCGAAGCCACCATGGCGGTTATAATGGGAAGGCAAAGAATCGTCCGTTTCACATATTTAATATCGGCCGCATCAGGATGCCTTCTTGAACCTATGGGGGAACGACGGCTACTTTTTCTTTTTATATTCCGTGAGCTCATTTGCAACGATCTTATCCAAATCCTCTATACTGATGGTCTTTTTCTCTATATCTTCGTTCACCTGATAGGCGATCAGCCTGCCGATAGCATGTTCCCTTTTCTGGTCCGCAGGGAAACATTTTACTTTAATCAGGGAAGGAGTCGATTCGACATAGATTCGGACCAACATTCCCTTCTTATAAGTTTCGGTCATGGAGACTTTTGTGTCTTTTTTAAGGCTGTATATCTTATCTTGGTAGTGTTCGTTGATCTCGAATAACTTCTCTTTTTTAATCAGTCTGGCCCCGCACTGTATGGTAAATAGAGCCAATAAAAAAGCGAGGAATCGCACCATTTCATGCATAACTTACTGAAGGTCCGGATGTGATAAACTAGTTTTTAGAAAAAAAGCGAGAGGCCTGAATTTTTCCGCACCTGTCCTGGTTATGGAGACATTCAAACTGACCAAATTTCTGGGGGCGTCCCTGGAGGGAATACTTCCCTTTCCTGTATCCGTCGAGATCAATATTAAAAGAGGGATCCCAAGATTCCAAATCACAGGACTTCCTAGCACTTCTATCAGGGAATCAGCAGATAGGATCAGGATTGCGATTGAAAACAGTGGATTTGAATATTCTCTGCAGAATATTTTGGTCCATCTTGCTCCTGCTGGCAGAAAAAAAGAAGGGACATACTTAGATCTTCCAATTGCCGCAGGGATTTTATACTTAACGGAACAATTACCTCCTTCTCGAAAATTAGAACGATTTCTTTTCTTAGGGGAATTGGGATTGGATGGTTCCGTAAAACCACTAAAGGGAATTCTTCCTATACTTTCCGGACTTGATAGCACGAACTTTACTGCTGCTGTTGTCCCTTTTGAAAATCGAAAGGAAGCTTCCATACTCGGAAAATTTCCGATCTATGTAATCTCTCACCTAAAAGATTTAGTCTCTTTAGCCAAAGGAGAATTGAGCCCTGAGCCAAAAGGTGAGATAAAGATCAGATCAGAAGTTCTTCCTTTGAAATCTGAGTTTCATAAAAGCCAATTGCCTGCAATACGAGCAGTTCAAATCGCAAGTGCAGGATCTCATCATTGTTTATTATCAGGTCCTCCTGGAGCAGGAAAAACAATGCTTTCTAAATTGGCTTACGGATTTCTTCCAAAGATCCAAGAGAAAGAAGGAATAGAATTATTAGGAATTCGTTCGTTACAGGAGATACTTTCAGACACATATGTAGAAAGACCTTTTAGAAGTCCCCACCATACCTTATCCGACATTTCACTCGTTGGGGGTTCAAGCAGCCTAAAAATGGGAGAAGTTTCCTTGGCCGGAAATGGAATATTATTCTTAGATGAACTTGCAGAATTTCATTCTAGAAATTTACAAGCATTAAGAGAACCAATGGAAGAAGGTAAAATCACACTTTCCAGGATCAAAGGTTCTATCACCTACCCTGCTTCTTTTTTGTTTATAGGAGCTACCAATCCCTGTCCTTGCGGATATTACCAAACCTTAATAAGAGAATGTAACTGCAGCATTGCAAGCATTCGAAATTACCAATCTCCTTTTAACGGGCCTTTCTTAGATAGGATCGAAATATTCTATCATATGGGTTTTTCGAGAAATACGGATGGAGAAAAAATTTCTATAAATCTAAAATCCATCCAAGATTCTATCCAATCCGCAGCAGATATGCAGTATCGAAGATTATTTAAAGAAACAGGAAAACTATACAACGGAAGATTAAGAGGAGAAGAAGTAGAAAGAATGATCCCTCTTTCTAAGGAATGTGAAACATATTTTTGGAAGGCTGCTAATGATCAAAAGTTCAGCATTCGTAAGGTGGCTCATTTTAGAAAGGTAGCGAGAACGATTGCAGATTTGGAAGGTTTGGAGGATGTGCTTTTGAGAAATTTGGAGGAGGCCCTTGTTTTCCTGAATTCCGGATGGTCTCCGGAAAACAGGGCCGTAACCTAATTTGTTCTTTCGACGGTTTTATTTTTGTGGTTACTTTGACAGGAAATGCGAGAGTTCCATAGCGATCTTATCGATTGCGAAATCAATGTAGTTTTCGTCCTCGATCTTCTTCTTATAGTCCTCGAATTTCCGCTTCTTGATTGGAACTCCTCGTTTTCTCAGAATCACTGGGTCTGGCCCGAACGGATCGGACCCGGCCAAGTTGCCGAGAATTTGGATGCTTTTCATAGTTACTTCCTTGTAACGATTTAAGGTCCTCATCCTTGAGAACCCGCAGACAATTCGAAAATCGACTCGTTTTTCAAATCGCTTAACGATTGTTTTAGAATAGATTAAGATAATATTTCAGTTCCCTTTTTTCAGTTATTAAAGCCAGGGAGAAGGAGACAAAATGATCTCTAAAGGAAACGTTTCTGCTCAAATAATACTGAGCTGCCGTCTTCATCCTGCGGATCTTGACTTTCGTGAATATTTCTAAGGGGTGAAGCGGAGAAGTTTTGGCCCAGTACTTCACTTCCGTAAAATAAAGGACGTTTTCTTTCTCACTGATTATGTCGATTTCTCCCTTTTGGATCCGGAAGTTTCTTTCTAAGATCTTATGACCTTGCTCACAAAGAAGCTCTACCGCAATATTTTCTCCTTCTTTTCCTTTTAGAATATTTCGTTTAGATCCAGGTCTCATATAGAAGACCTGTTTCGAAAAAGAAGAATGGGGAGAATATTTCGGACTTAAATTAAGAAATCCGAAAAAATTTTAAGAGTTTACAGTAGCTTCTTGTAGATCGAGAGCCTTGACGATGAATAAATGATTTTCTTTTACCAGATCCACTAGTACCAAGTTTCTCACAAAAGTCCCATATTCGTCTTTTATAATACGAATAGAAGGTCTTAAAGGTTTATCCGCATTTGCAGCGAGAACGATCCCCACTCTTTTATCTGAAAGTTCCACACAAGAACCTACAGGATACAAGGAAACTTGGTTTAAGAAAGTTCTTACTATCTTTAGGTCGAACTTACCCACATCCATACTGATCATGGATTTGATTGCTTCGTGAGGAAGAACTCTTTGTCTATGAGGTCTGTTTGTAATTAATGCAGAAAAATTATCTGCGATTGCGTAAATACGAGCATTCTCTTCGATTGCAGTTGCTGCGATCTTCTGAGGATAACCCTTTCCATCAAAACGTTCATGGTGTTGTAAAGCTACAACCGCCAAACTATTCTTAATTTTGACTCTTTGGGTCAAAACCTGATAGCCTATGATCGTGTGCTTTAGGATAGATTTGTATTCTTCGTCGGTGAGTTGGTCCGTTTTTTCGGAAATGGTTGCAGGAACCTTTGTCATCCCCACATCTGCAACTAAACAGGAGATCGCAAGATCTACCATTTTAGGACGCGAGAAGTCCAAAAGTTTTCCAATGATCAAAGCATAGAATGTAGAAGTAGTGATCTGATTATATAGATAATACCCTGGGTTATTCATTCCAAGGATCAGATAAGAAAGATTATTGTGAGTTCTTACAAAGTCAGAGAGCGCCTCTCCTTGCTCTCTCACCGGGCCAAAATCAAATATCTTATCATCCGCAACTTTTCTATAAACGTCTTGTACGAGTGCGAAAGTATTTTTGTATAGATTGGAAAATTGTACCTTAATACGGTTCAGGTTATCGTAGATCCCCTTCAGAGGAAGTAGGTCCTCATCCACGATTGTAGAGATGATAAAATCCTCTAATTGAGTTTCCAATCTTTCAGGATCCACATCTATAACTAAGATATCTCCGTGGGTTAATACCTCGGTGATACCGAATCTTTTCAAACGTTCCAGATCCGAATCAGTGATTGGAGTATTGGAAGTGATGAACAGATTTTCTTTGTCCAGATATACGGGCTTTGTAAATCTCATACCCGGCTTCAATTCGGACACGTTCAATTTTTTCATTTTTCAAATTCCCTTGTTGCTTCCGCTTTTTGGCTGAGTACGAAAGCAAAAACACCCGCAACCGCTCTGTATAAATTTTCCGGAATTTCTTGTCCTACCGGTATCGGAGAAAGTGCCTCGGCCAAAGGAGCATCCTCCACTATAGGAACTCCGTGTCTCTTAGCCACACCCTTGATCTTTTCACCTAATAGACCTTCTCCCTTAGCTAGGATTTTGGGGCCTTTATTCTCGTCCGGTGTAAACTTTAGGGCGATTCCGAATTTCACGCAGTCCATTCCCTTCTCTGTAAAGAGGGCTTATATTGTATCCTGAGTTCCTGGAATCTAACTCCCGATTCTTCCAAGAACTGCATAAATTTTTTACGATTCCGACCTATATGCAAGTACAATTTAGAACTAGTATAAATAGCAGTTAGAATCAGGTCCGATGCATCTTCTTTTTTCCAGTGGAATCTGTACAGACTCGGACCGTCCTCTTTGGTCTCCATAAAAAGCACAAATATACGACCCGGATCGGTTCCACCCAAATACCCTTCTGCATTTCCACCTTCCCATTCCCACTCGAAATAGGGAGTCTCCGATTTCCATTCGAAATGAGGAAAATAGCTTTTGAGGAAGGCCAAAATACTATCTTCGGAAATGGGGCCTTCTTCTTTATGTAGTACCTTCTCTAAAACTCCTGTGAGTCCTTTTTCCAGGGGAGAAAATATTTTGGATTCGTCCTCTTCTAACGTTAGTTTTCTTTCCTGAATTTTCCATTCAGAGTTATTACCGTTTAAAGTTCGGGATAAAAGCAATTGTTCTCCGGTGAGAAGACTTGTTTTAGTTTCGGCTTCTAATGTTTCTCCTTTCCAGAGAAGTATTGCCTTTCCGTCTTTTGTACCTTCTTTCACCCAGACCCTGAAAAAAGGAGCCTCTTTGGATTCACCATCAAATAATTCAGGATTTTGGAGTTTGGTAGAAGATCCGACTAAGAATGAAATTTGATGAGATTCAGGGACTCTATCCGTTTTTCGGACCTGAGGATTTTGGTTTTTATCAATCGGATTGGGAGGAGGGATCGGAAGCATGGAATTTTTTAGTAAAAGATCTTCTGTGGATTCTTGCTAGTCCCAGATTCCGGATTGCTTCTTCATGTCCCGCGCTTCCGTATCCTTTATGCCCTTCGAATCCATAACCAGGAAACTTAGGAGCAATCGCTTTCATAAAACGATCTCGTTTTACTTTTGCGATAATGGATGCGGCCGCGATACTTGCGATCCTGGAATCCCCTTTTTTATAATAGTAAGACTGGCGTTTTACCTCTTCCGATTCCTTGTATTTGGAAAAATTATAGTTTCCGTCTATTAAGAGCAGAAGTTTTCTTCCGTTACTTTCTATCGGAGCTTGGGAGGCCTTTCTATAACATTTCAGTATACCTTCTAATACTGCTCTGTTGATCCCGTAACGATCTATATAGGTATGGGATAAGAATGCGTGGGCGACTCTGTGGGCAGTTTCCTGTATTTCTTGAAACAAAGATTCACGTTTTGATTCAGATAGTTTTTTGGAATCGTTCAGCCCTTTTAAGATCTGACCCGCATAGATCCTTTCTAAAACTTCTGGTGTGAAGGAAACAAATCCTACAGATAAAGGACCTGCATAAGGACCTCTTCCTGCTTCGTCTATCCCGCAAGGAAGATGATCAGGAAAAAATTTTAATTCTTCCGGTTCAAAATTTGCAAGAGGCATTTGATTTTAAGGGAGAAGGTAAAAGGAGAAGTTAAGAAGGAAGGAATGAAAGTTGCGGCAGATCCGCCGCAACTAAAGAAGGTTCTTATTCTGCGGCAGTAGTTTCCGCAGTCGCAGCAGAAGCTTTTGCTTCTTCTGCAGTTTGGCGTTTTCTATCTTCTGCTACTAAGATTTTTCCGCCTTTCAACTCGCGAATACGAGCAGATTTTCCGGAACGTTCTCTTAAGAAGAATAGTTTAGAACGACGAACCTTACCTTTACGGACTAGTTCAATTTTAGCAATACGAGGAGAATATAGCGGGAATACTCTCTCAACACCTACATCGTAAGAGATCCTACGAACAGTAAAAGATTTTCCGTTTCCGCCGTTAGAGATGGAGATCACAACTCCTTCGTAAACCTGGACCCTTTCCTTACCGGACTCTTGGATTTTATAATGGACCTTTACAGTATCCCCAACATTGAAGTTTAGGGTACGATTTGCTTCTGTAGGAAGTCCGCCTTTTAAAAGTTCTTTCATAAATTCCTCGTAATATCAGGGTCGACTTTCTTTCGATTGGCGTTGCGCCAAGATTCGATCGCCGCGTGGTTTCCGCCCAAGAGAGTTTCAGGAACCTTCCAGCCATTGTACTCGGAAGGTTTCGTATATTGTGGATATTCTAAAACATCCCGTTCGTTATGAGATTCTTCTTCCAGGCTCTCTCGGTCGCCTAAAAAGCCGGGCAAAAGCCTGGACACAGCATCCGTAATACAGAGGCTAGCCAAATCTCCGGCTGAAATTACATAATTTCCAAGGGACAGTTCTATGTCAACAAGATGCTCTGTTACCCTGTGATCCACTCCTTCATAATATCCTGATATAAGAGTGATTGGTTTTTCGAGCTTGGAAAGTTTCTCCGCAACGTTCTGATCGAATGGAATTCCGGATGGAGTTGTAAGAATTACAAGTCCTCTATCTTCTCCCAGTGACTTTAATGCTAGGTCTATAGGCTCTACTTTTAAAAGCATTCCAGGACCTCCACCATAAGGTGTATCGTCTACCTTTAGATGTTTATTATTGGAGAAGTCTCTAAGATGTATTATATTAACGGAGAACACTCCCTTTTGGATGGCCTTCTCCTGTAGTCCTTCTGAAAAGTAAGCCTCTACTTTTGTGGGGAATAAGGTAATAAAATTAAATTTCATTCCAATCCTCAGGACTTATTAAAACGATCTTACCTTCTTCTAAGAGTACTTTTCCTACATGTTTTTTCACATATGGAACTAAAACCTCAGAATCTTCTGTTTGAAAGACTAGAATAGAATGTGCAGGATTTTCTAAAATGTCTACCAATTCCCAACCAAGTTCTTTCCCATCTTCAGAGATAGCTTTTAAGCCTTTTAACTCGAATAGATAATATTCTTCGTTTTTGGATTTTGGAAAATGAGAACGATCGATATACAGTTTGCCACCAGTTAAGGAAGAAGCTTCTTCCGGAGAATTAATACCTTCTAACTGTAAAAGTATCTTTCCCGACTGTATCGAGGATTTAAGGATTTTAATGGGAACAGGTTGTCTAGAAGGAAATTCTAATACGGCCTGGAGGGGAAATTTAAGTTCCGGGACAGAACTATCCTCTGCAACCAATCGGATAAAACCCTTCAGTCCGAAGGGCTTTCCTAAATGTCCAGTTAGGATTCGAGTCTCAGTCAATAATTTCTAAGGAGAAATTTCTTCCGGCTTTGATGGAGGCTGCGGTTAAGATCGCTCTTAAGGACTTGGCGATCCTACCATTTTTGCCGATCACTTTCCCCACATCCTTCGGGGAAACCCGGAGTTCTAGGACGGTTTGTTCGTCGCCCTCGATTTCACGTACTGAAATCTCCTCCGGATGATCTACTAGAGAAGTAACGATATAGCGGATAAGCTCTTCCATTACTTCTTCAGAGATTGTTTGTATTCCGCCCAGATGCCCTCATGTTTAATGAGGTTCAGAACGGTTCCGGTAGGTTGAGCACCTTTAGTGAGCCAGCCTAAAATTTTCTCTTTATCCAGAACGGTTCCACTTTTCACTTCTGCTGGGTGATAGTGTCCAAGGATATCGATAAATTTACCGTCTCTAGGGGAACGGCTATCTGCAGCCACTACCCGGTAGTGAGGGTTGTTTTTGGCTCCGGTTCTTTGTAGTCTGATCTTAACCAAAGTAAAATTCCTTCGAATAAATAAGGATGGCTCACCGTATGGTTCGCCCTAATACGCCATAATTTCCCGGAAAGCGGGGCTGTCAATATTTAATAAAAGACTTACTTTGTTAGGCCTTTTAAACGAATACCATTCTCGCTCGGGTCTCCGGATTTGAATAAACCGGCACCCACCACGCAGATATCCACGCCAGCTTGAGAGAGTTCTTTGATATTTGTATCATTGACTCCTCCATCTACTTCCAGTTCGATCGGGTAATTAGAAATGAGTGACTTGACCTTTCTGATCTTATCCATTCCACCATCTACGAATTTCTGTCCGTAAAATCCTGGTTCCACAGTCATTATGAGTACTAGATCAATATAAGGTAGAAGAGTTTCTAATGCAGAAACCGGAGTACCCGGATTGAGAGAAACTCCCACTTTCGGTCCATTCTTCTTTATTTCCTGAGCTAAACGAATTGGGAAACGAGTAGTCTCCGCATGAAAAGTAATACAATAAGGATTCAGCTCATAGTATTTCGGAACATGATTCTCTGGTTTTTCCACCATTAGGTGAACGTCCAGTGGGATCTGGGTCATTGCTTTGATCTCTTTATTGACCGCTTCTCCGAAGCTGATCTGAGGCACAAAGTTTCCGTCCATCACATCCATATGGACTAGGTCGATTCCTTCTTTTTTAAAATTAGGAACTGTATTTGCAAGTGCTGTAAGTTGGGTGGCTAAAATAGAAGCGGAGATTTTCAAAATTCGTTCTCGTAGTCTTTGGATTTTACTTTCGAACCTTGATCGTCCAAAAGAACCAGCGTCACGTCTCCTGTTCTATAAAAGACTGTCTGGATTTTTTCTCCTTCTTGGTAAGAAGTAGGAGCACTGATTTCGGTTTGTTTGGTTTCGTCGTTTTGGTCTTTTACGATTATAGAATAAGTCCCGTTTTTACGAGCTTCATATACGAAACTTTCGTATCCGCTTTCTACCCTATCTTCCGGCTCGAAATAAAATACCTTAAACTTGTATTCATTTCCCACTTTCTGGACGGATTCAATTTTTCCATTATCAGGACGAAATTTGGTAATAACCACTTCTGCTTTGGAAGAAATTTTTGCTCTTACAAGTGCTCTTTGGGCGAATGCGTAAGAATCACCTGGTTTAAATTCTAATCCTGCTTGTGGCTCCCCTTCTTTTTTCTTGGTAGAAGGTTTAGTAACTAGTAAGAATACTTTTTCGCCGGCGGTGATGTTTTTACCAGCTTCCGGGATTTGATCCACTACAGTATCAGGTTGTTCTCCTTCTTTCACTTCCACATAGGTGATCCCACCCAGAGTTAAAGAAACGTAAGTTTCGCCAGAGAGAACTTTTTCCATGGAGTTTTTAGCAGAGACCAAACTTTGCCCTTTTAGATTAGGCATGTCGATCCGATCTAAACCGATATTGACTGTAAGAGAAACTTTGGAACCAGCTTCCACTTCTCTTCCTGGGCGAATGGATTGATAAATTATAATTCCATCTGTTTTGTCTGGATAACGTTTGGACTCCAATCTGACTTTGAGCTGGAGACGCATTAATTCGTTATGGACTTCGTTGTACGGTTTGCCTACCACATCAGGCATGACTACCATAGTGGAGCTTTTAGTACGAACAAATACAACTAAGAAGGCGGCTATGAAAAAGACTACTAAGCCGAATGCGATGAAAAAAAAGTAACCCCCGATAGGGAGATATTTAGAGCGGAGTTCTTCCTTGGTCACTCGAAACGATCCTCGTCCGAAATTCGGAAACCATTCATGAAATCTGCAACAGTCATTCTGTTTTTATTTTCCGGTTGTACGGAAAGGATCTCTAAGAAATGGCCATCTCCACACTGTAAAATAAGGGCCTTTTTGTCCATTCGTTTCAATTTACCTGGCTGGATTGGCGTTTCAGAAAAATCTACGGGTCTTGTTTTCCATAAAACCATACGTTTCTCTTTAAAACGGCAATACCCGCCTAGATCTGGACTTAAAGCACGAATACGATTATGAATTTCAATGGCAGAAAGTTTTAGATCCAGGACCCTATCTTCTGCCTGAATTTTAGTACAATACGTTGCCTTGGAATGATCTTGAGGAGTTGCCTCAAAAGGAGAAGTTCTCGGGCCTTTTAAAAGTGGAATGAGACTTTGGATCCCTGCTTGGGTTATCTTTTCCATAAGAGATCCAGTATCATCTTCCAGATCTACATCCACTTCCTGGATGCGGATAATATCTCCCTCATCCATCTTTTCTCCCAGGTATTGGATGCTGATCCCAGACTTAGTATAACCTTTCCAAAGAGAAGTTTGGACTGGAGAAGCACCTCTTAGATCAGGAAGAATGGAGCCATGTAGATTGATAGAACCGAATTTAGGATAAGAAAAAATTTCCTTAGGTAGAATAGAGCCATAAGCGAATACAACATAGAGTTCCGCATCAAACTTAGATAAGTTTTGGAGTGCTTCTTCTTTTTCCTTCTTTATGGATTCGTATTGAAAGATAGGAAGATTTGTTGCGAGTGCGATTTCTTTAACAGGACTCGGAACGAGCGTTTTACTTCTTCCTTTGGGACGATCCGGATTTGTGACCACGAATTGTACTTGGATATCAGGCTCTTGTAGTAACGCCTGCAAAAGTTTGGCAGAAGGTTCCGGGGTTCCAAAAAATGCAATTTTCATCAGACAAGATCCAATGGATCAAAATCCAATTCCAGGTAAACGTTTTTAGAAATTTTAAGAGGCCTGATCTCTTTTTTTAGGATCTCTCTCCATTTGTTTTGAACTGTTGTTTTAATGAGTATATGATTTCTGAAGTTTGCATCTATTTTATAAAAAGGACAAGGAGCTGGACCTAAGACAACTGTGTTTGGTTCAGGCAGATGTTTTTTTAATACTTGATGCACTTCTTCAATCGTTTTGAGAGAAAGAATTTCATCCTTGGATCTGGATAAGATACGGATCAATCGAGAGAATGGTGGATAAAAAAGTTCTTCTCTTGTTTTGATCTCTGAATCATAAAATCGAACATAGTCTTGGTCCAATGCCATTCGAATAATCGGATGATCCACAGTATTTGTTTCGATCAAAACTTCTCCTGCTAGATCGGATCGCCCTGCTCTTCCCGCTACTTGAGTTAAAAGAGAAAATACTCTTTCTCCCGCTCTAAAATCGGGAAGTCCTAAACCAATACCTGCGTTTAAAACGCCTACTAGAGTAACTCGAGCAGCATCTAAACCTTTGGAGATCATTTGTGTTCCGGTGAGAATATCTATCTCTCCATCTACGAGTCTTCCGATCACATCTGTAAGAACACTTTTGTCTTGGATAGAATCTTGGTCTAAACGTTCTACTTTTGCACCTGGAAAAGTTTCTAGAAGGAATTCTTCTAACTTTTGGGTACCTGTTCCCATCATGACCAGTTTTTCTCCTAGTTTCGTTTCCAATCTTTGGAGAGAATCCGAGAATCCACAGAGGTGACAGATAACGGTACCTTTTTTATGATAACATAGATGGGATGTGCAATTTGGACAAGGGATATATGTTTTTTCTTTTTCAGAATAGATAAGAGGACTGTATCCTCTTCTATTTAAAAGTAGAATGACCTGTTCTTTTTTATCCAATCTTTGTTTGATCGCAAATGTAAGTTCAGAGCCGAGTAGTCTTGCATCTTTTTTATTTTCCTCTATCCGAACTGTTGGTGGTTTTGCGGTTCCAGGTCTTTTGGTAAGAACTTGCAGACCAATTTTTCCCGTTTTAGCAAGATGATATACTTCTACAGAAGGAGTTGCTGATCCTAAAACTAATACCGCTTTATTCTGCCTGCATCTTTGTAGAGCAACCTGTCTTGCATGGTATCTTGGAGTAGAATGTTCTTTAAAAGATCCATCATGCTCTTCGTCTATGATGACGAGTCCCAAGTTTGAGATAGGTGCGAATACCGCGGATCTTGTTCCAACAGCGATCCTTTTTTTGCCTTGTAGAAGGTCCGTATACGCTTTGAATCTTTCTGATACTTTCAAAGCAGAATGTAATAATGCAATTTGTCCGGGAAAGACTGCTTCTAATTTACGTATAATATGATAGGTCAAACCTATCTCAGGAACTAAAAGTAAAACTCCTTTGTTTGAGTTTTGTAGAATGTCCCGGATCAAATGCAGATATACTTCTGTTTTTCCACTTCCTGTGATCCCGAATAGAAGATGGATAGAATCTTTTCCAAAATCTGATTTGATGTTTTGGTAAGCTTTTTCTTGCTCTTCGTTTAATTTGAATGGTTCGGAGGCAATGACATTCTCGTTCAGTTTTACTTTAGAATGTCTTCTTCCGGAAGGGATCATCTTGTGGATACATTCCCCAAGAGATGCGAGGTATTGCTCTTTTACCCAATAAGCGAGCCCAATCTGTTCTTCATTGATGACTGGAGTTTTATCTATGACCCGATCTACTTGTAGAACTTCGTAGCTAGGTTCATTATGATGTAAGGATAATATGATCCCTTCTTCTTTTCTTCCTCGAAGTTTGGCTTCTACCCTCATTCCGACTTGGGTGCCTGGAGGCACCTCGTAAGTGAATGTATCTTCTAAGATTGGAAGATCAAAGGCTAGTTCTGCGTATTGGATCAAATTTTTTCTTTAATCTCCTGATGAAAGATCCCGAGCTGGGAGAGGATACTTTCTTTGACTTCTATTTCCTTCTTCTTGGCTTCTTGGAATTCTGGAGAATCTGCCTTACTTGATTTTCTTTTTTGTTCTGCTGCTAAGATAGCTTCAGGAGAACGAAGTACTACCATTGGAGTCCCAGGTTGGAACTCTAAAGTTTTTCCCATTTGTTTGAGAGCTTCCTCTTTTCCGAAATATAAAGTGGCTGCAGCGCCTAATAGTATAATTCCTTGGATGCCTTCTTCCTGGATGGTTTCCTGCACTTGGACCTTGCAGTTTTGGGTCCTTCTTTTCCAATCTTCTTCATTTGATCTATCTTGGGAAAATAAACATCCTGGAAATTCTTGGAAATAGAACTCCTTCATTGTGAACCCAAATACTTTCTGGATCATTCTATCGAATAAATCCTCTGCTTCAGTTGTTCGGAAAATTTTTAAAGGAGAAGTTTTTACATAAGATTCTTTTCCAGAGATTGTTTCGCCAGTATAATGAAGTACTAATATTTTCTTTCTGCCTCTGATAATAAAATGGCGTACAGCGCTAAGTCTATCTGAACAAAGTTTGCAGGAGAAGTTTCTGTCCTCTTTTTTAGGAGGGATCCTCATTTGTATCCCAGGAACAGTTGTTTCTTTTTTGGATCCGATAGAAGACCAAGCCCAAGTATCTTTCCATTCTAAGTCCAGATCCCCGGGATCTTTCTCTCCCTGTCTTCGTACGATCGGGAATTCTCCATTTTGGACTAAAAATTTAAAGTCCTGTAGAATTCCTTTTAGTTCCTGAAATATCCCAGGCTTAGTCATGGATGTCCTCCGCCTGTATCCCTAATGATTTCATTTTTCTGTATAAATGAGATCTTTCTATTCCGAGTGCCTTGGAAGTTTTGGAAACATTTCCTTCGTTTGTCTGTAATGTTTTCAGAATATACTGTTTCTCGAATTCTTCTTTTGCTTTTTTGAAATCTCCTTTTTCTACCAGATCGTTTGCTTTTACGAAACCTGTCATGGAGTCCTTCACATCTTGGGCACGGATAATATCGCTTACAGTCATAATACAAAGTCTTTCGATCACATTTTTTAATTCTCTAATATTCCCTGGCCAGAAATGGCTTTCTAAGATAGAAACCGCTTCCTTTTCTATAATTTTAGGAGTAAGATTATTTTCTGCGATTGTTTGTCTTACGTAATGATCTACAAGTAATGGAATATCTGATTTACGATCTCTTAATGGAGGAATTACGATCGGGATTACATTCAATCTATAATAAAGATCTTCTCTAAACTTCCCTTCTTTGATTGCTTCTTCTACCGGGATATTTGTAGCGGCAATAATTCTAACATCTACAGAAACTTGTTCTGTGCTTCCCAGCTTTTCAAATCTTTGTTCCTGTAGAATACGAAGAACTTTTGCCTGAGTAGATAAGGACATATCGCAGATCTCATCTAAGAAGAGAGTGCCTCCGTTGGCGGCTTCAAACTTTCCGATCCTTGTGTCTGTAGCTCCTGTAAATGCACCTTTTACATAACCGAATAGTTCAGATTCTATTAATTCTTCAGGAAGGGCGGCGCAATTCAGCTCTACGAAAGGTTGGTCCTTTCTTTTTGAATTTTTGAATATAGTTTTAGCAACTAATTCCTTTCCTGTTCCGTTTTCCCCATAAATAAACACTCTTGCATTTGTTGCGGCAGCCTGAGCTATCGAGAATTTTACTTTTTGGATTGCGGGAGAATTTCCTAAAATTTCATCCGATTCCAGTTTGATTTCGGGAGATTCCCATTTTTCTGAATACACTAATGCTTCTTCTACCGCCTCTAGAACTTTTGCGATAGATAATGGTTTTTCTAAAAAGTTGAGAGCACCTTTTTTGGTGGCTTGAACTGCAAGTTCTATAGTGCCATGGCCTGAGATCATTACTACCGGGACAGTTGGATAAATTTTTTTGATCTCATCTAAAACAATAAGTCCATCTTCTTTTCCGAGCCAAACATCTAGCAAAACTAAACTTGGCCTTTCTATCTTGAGATGTTTTAAGAAGTTTTTGCCGGATGAAAATTGTTCCGCTTCATAATTCTCATCTTCCAAAATATCTTGGAGTGATTTGCGTATTTCCGGTTCGTCATCTACTATGAATATTCTCATCTAAGCTACCGGAAGTTCTATCCTGAATTTACATCCGCCTAATTCGGAAGAATCTACAGAAATATGGCCGTTATGATCGATCACTGTTTTTTGGACGATTGCAAGTCCTATCCCAGAAACATGTTCGTCCTTGGTAGAATAATAAGGTTCAAAAACCTTGGATCTGTATTCGGAGGAAACGCCGATCCCATTATCTTCTACAAGTAAAACCACTGAACGTCTCATGATCCTTTTTTCGAGCACTGCGGAAATACGAACTTTTCCTTGAGAGAAACCAGAGTCTCCTCTTTGCCTTCTCTTTTCTATAGCTTCCACTGCATTTTTGAAAAGATTGTTCATGATCCCTAAAAACAGTTTTTTGTCCAAAAAGATTTCTGGCAAATTTTTAGTGAAGTTAAGTTCTATTTGGATTCCAGGTGTATGTTCGAAAAGTTTTGCACTTTCTAAAACGACAGGCTCTAAATGTTGGTTGATCAGTCTAGGTGCAGGCATTCTTGCAAACTCAGAGAATTCATTTACCAGATGTTCCAAAATTTTTACCTGACCGACTATGGTTTCGCTTCCCTTTGTTACGATCTCTTGGAATTCTTCCGGAACTTCTGAGTTTAATTTTCTACGTATTCTTTCTGCAGAAAGTTGGATTGGAGTGAGCGGATTTTTGATCTCATGAGCCATTCTCTGGGCTACTTCTTTCCAAGCTGCAATCCTTTGTGTATGCATCAGCTCTTCGTTTTTGGATTTTAGATCTTTTACCATTTGGTTAAAAGATTCTACTAGTGCACCTATCTCTCCTCCTTCTGTGAGCGGAAGATTGATATCAGTATCTCCTAAGGAAACTTTTTGTGTGGCGTTTGCAAGATCTATGATCGGTCTTGAAATCTTTCGAGCAAATACAAGTGAGAAGAAGATAGAAAGTAAAAATGCAAATACAGTCAGCAATGTAATGGTAAGTCGAACCTCATAAGGAAGTTTTTCTTTTGCTAAATCAGCAGTGATATAGTTCTTTCTAGTATTAATGAAAGAATAAGCTCTGGATTCTTCTCCTTGGAAAACACGTTTTCCTAATATGAGAAATTTTGCAGGATTTGAAGATTCGATTTTAAGTAGATAAAATCCCAAATTTTGGCTTAAGGCCAGTTTTTCGGAAATTCCTTCTTCTGTTCCAAGATTGGTAAATTCTTCAGGTGAAATTGCCAATTTTAAAGATCTATTTTCAAGGATTGGAAGATTATTCTCATACCATCCCACATAATAATTTGGATTAGAGATTAGATCTAATTCATTCGCTCGGTTTGTGAGCAGATTCGGATTTGGATTTTGTCTTTGGACTAAATTCCTAAATAATTTAGCTTTTTCTAATAGATTATTTTTTTCAAGATCCAATTCCTTTCGGACAAAATGATCTCCAGCTTCTAAAGCCTGGGCGATGTCTAAGCCGTAAAATCCTTCGAATACTCTTCCTATCACATTAGAAGTGAGTAAAAATACAGGAAAAGAAGGAAGCATTGCGATAAACAAAAAAGAAAGAGAAAGTCTATATCGGATGGAACTTTTGAGCCTTCCAGTTTCTAAATTCCTGCGATTTCTATAAAAATAAGAAATGACTAGGAATAATACAACTAAAGGGACAGTATAGTATACATAGATCAGTATACGATCTACTATATCTATATTTTCAGAATTTCTAAAATGGATTAGTTCAGCGGCGAGTATTGAAAGAGAGATCACTCCGGATAAAATCAGAAGATCTCGGAGATAATATCGATTCTCCTCTTCTATCCGGAATGGAAACCATTTCATATCGCAAAATCGCCTTCCACTAATTTAGCCAAAGCGTCCGATGCTTCTTCTTCCTGAGCGCCTTCTGTTTTGATGGAAAATTCCTGACCGGGTGCTAAAGCTAACATCATGAGTCCCATGATACTTTTGCCGTTCACTTCCACTCCGTCTTTGGAGACCAGAACTTCGCAGGAGTATTTTGCCGCGCAATTCACAAAGACTGAGGCGGGACGAGCATGCATCCCTGCGCCGTTTTCGTTAATTTTGAGGTGGATTTCTTTCAACTTTTCCTTGCTGTAGATAAATGTTTAATTTTTGGCTGAATTCCGCCGCTGCATTCTTTCCTAGTTTTTTTAATCTTTGGTTCATTGCAGCGGTTTCTACGATAATTGGAATATTTCTTCCTGGTCGAACTGGAAGTTTGATCAAAGGAATATTCACTCCTAATACTTCTTCTGTTCTGTTTTCGAGTCCAGTACGATCGAATTCTTTTTCTTCTGTCCATTCTTCCAAATGGATGATGAGTTCTATAAGTTTATGATCTCTTACGGACCCAATCCCGAATATATCTTTTATATTCAGAATTCCTAATCCTCTGATTTCCATATGGTGTCGAAGAAGGTCCGAACATGTCCCAATCAGATAACTTTCTGAAAGTCTTCTGATCTCCACCATATCGTCTGCGACTAGACGGTGTCCTCTTTCTATGAGTTCCAGGGCTGTTTCACTTTTACCCACACCACTTTTACCAGAAAGAAGTATTCCTATTCCAAATACTTCGATTAGAACCCCGTGTCTCATAGTTCTAGGTGCAAGACTTCTGTCCAAAATTTGAGAGATCAAAGTAATGAATTTATGTGTAGAAACATCCGAACCCAAAAGTGGAATATTTAGACGATCGCAATATTCTACAAAGATAGGAGGAGGAACATTTCCATGTGTGAATATAATACAATTCAAATGAAAATGGAAAAAATCTGCTGCGAGTTTTTCCATATCCTCGCCTTCTTTCGAAGTAATATAAGCCCATTCTCCTTTTCCAAAAATTTGGATACGATCATGAGCAAAACTTTCGTAGAAGCCTGTGAGTGAAAGACCAGGTCTATTGATCTCAGAGCTATGGATCCGATTTTGGAGTCCATTCTCGCCTGCGATCATTTTTAAGCCTAATTCAGGATGGTCTTTTAGAATATTAGATACATTGATTCCTGGAACGGACATGAGTTACCTTGCTTCCAGAGATTTTACTTTTTTTCTTTGGTTGGATGGTAAAATTTTTAGGATCTTACGATACTTCGCCACAGTTCTTCTGGCAATCTCTATCCCTTTACTTTCTATTTTTTCCACTATGTCCTGATCGGAGAGAGGGTTTTCGGGATCTTCTTCTTTTACTAGATTACGTATAATATCATGAATGGTCTTAGAAGATTCCATTCCACCTTCTGAACTTTTGGATTTTAATCCAGAGGAGAAGAACCATTTTAATTCTAAAATTCCCCAAGAAGTTTGGACATACTTATTGGAAGTGATACGAGAAACTGTGGATTCGTGAAGATCTAATCTTTCTGCGATATCTTTTAAAGTGAGAGGTTTTAGAAATCGAACACCCTTGCGGAAAAATTCAGTTTGGAGTTCTATAATTGCGGAGACTACTCTATACAAAGTTTGTCTTCTTTGGTTTACGGAACGGATTAGCCATTCTGCTGAGTTTAATTTTGCAGAAATATATTCCTTATCCGAATCTTTAGCCCCCGCTCCTTTTTTGAGCATTCCCTTGTATTCTTTATTTATTTTTAATTTAGGAAGCCATTCATCATTCAGCAATATACTGAACTCACCTTCTATTTCTCGAATAATAACATCTGGAACTATATAATCTGGTTTTTGAGGAGTGTATAATGTTGCGGGGAATGGCTCAAGCTTCTTGATCTCAGCTGCCATTGCTTCGATCGCTTCTACAGGGAGACCCATTTTTTTGGAAATTCCCTTATAATCCAGTTTTTCCAGGTCTTTTAAATAGTTTTGGATAAGGTCATGAAGGTTTTTATCTTCAGGTCTTAGGATCTTTGCTTGGACATATAATGTTTCTTGAATGCTTCCTGCACCAATTCCAAGAGGATCTAATTGATGGATCTGTTCTAAAACTTTCTTAATCGTTTTAGCAGAAACCCCTATTTCAGTAGCAAGTTCTGCTTGGGTTTGAGAAATAAATCCTCTATCGTCCAGCATAGAGATCAAAATTTCTGCGATCTCCATTTCTTTTCCTTTTAAGGAAGAGATCCTAAGTTGCCAAAGTAAATGATCTGAAAGCGATTGTGCGTTAGGAGATGATTCTATGTATTTTTGGTTTCTGTCAGAAGCGTCGGTGCCTCTGTATTGAGGTTTATCTAAACTAAAAGAGTCCTGCCAGCCTTGGTCGGAATTTTTTAGAAAATCATTCTTCTCTTTTCTTTTTAGATCATCTACCGAATAAAGTTCAGGACTTTTGCTTCTTTCTGAACCTGGTTCCTCTTCCAGCATTGGATTTTCAACCAGTTCGGCACTGATCCTATCAGCGAGTTCCAGAGTAGACAAGGGCAAAAGCTCTATCGACTGACGCAAATCCTGCGTCATGACAAGCTTCTGTGTCTGCTTCTGTACTAACTGATGGTTCAGATTCACAGCTTGAAGTCCTCTCCTAGATACATTCTCTTTGCTTCTTTATCGTTTACGAGTTCTTTAGGTGATCCCGCAATTAAGATCCGACCACTATGCATGATATATGCTCTATCCGTGATCTTTAATGTTTCTCGAACATTATGGTCGGTGATTAAGATGCCCAGTCCCTTCTTCTTTAAACTATTTATAACAGTTTGAATATCTTTAACAGCTATAGGGTCAACCCCTGCAAAAGGTTCGTCAAGAAGGATAAAATCTGGATTTGTCACTAGGGCTCTGGCGATTTCACATCTTCTTCTTTCCCCGCCTGAAAGAGTAAAACCTTTTTGGTTAGCGACTCGCATAATTTGTAATTCTAACAGTAGTTCGTCTCTTCTGCGAATGATTTCTGATCTAGGAATGTTCAGAGTTTCTAAGATAGCTTCTAAGTTTTCTGCTACTGTTAATTTTCTAAAGATAGAAGCTTCTTGCGCAAGATAACCTACTCCAAGTTTTGCTCTAGTATGCATTGGAGCTTCTGTTACATCTTGGTCATCTATGAATACATGCCCTGAATCTGGTTTTACGAAACCGACAGACATATAGAAGGAAGTAGTTTTGCCGGCACCGTTCGGACCTAGTAGACCTACTACTTCTCCTTTGCGAACATCGAAACTGACTCCATCTACAACCTTACGCTTATTGTATATTTTGATTAAGTTTTGGCACCGGATCCTTTGTCCCATTCTGTAAGCCTAATTTCCTAAATGGACTCCTTCTGTCAGAATTGATCTTCCTTCTCTTGGATAAAAGACGATTTTTCCTGCTCGAAGGATCTTACCACTTCGATTAATCCTAGGATTTCCTTCTAAAAGTACAGATTCGTCGTTTTCAAAATAAGTGGCGTACTCACCTTGCGCCTCTGTGGACTTGGATTTGATCCAAATATTTCCTCGGATCACTGTTTCTTTTTGATCTAAGAAACGTTCGAATTCTTGAGCAGTGATGGTGCTTGTTACCTGATTAGAATTTTTGTCTAAAAATTCCATTTTACCTTCGTCAGTCAGGTGAAGATAATTTTCATTTCTAAAATAATCGAATACGTTACCCGAAAGAATAAGATTATTCTCTCTATCGTGGACTTTGATATTCTTTCTTGCCTTGATGATACGAGAATCTTTTCCTACTGATTCAATATTCTCAGAAGTGATCTTCATATCCTTTCTCAGAACTGTTGCATTGCCGCTGATCAAAACTGTGCGATCATTTTCTTCATTCGGGCGGCTTTCTATCTTATCCCCTTTTAGGATTGTGAGAACAGTTTGTTTTTTCTCATTTCCTTCCGGATCTTTTTTAGTTTCTTCAGAAGATTGGAATAATACTGTGTTTTCTTCTAAAATTATTCTGCTTTCATTTGTGTAGAAGGATAACTTTTTACCGCTTAGGTATCTATTCTTGGAGATTAAGATGGGATCCGGGTCAGTAGTGATTAGATGTTCTGATTCTTTAAAAACTGCTTCTGCGCAGAAGATAGTAACTTCAGGATGATTTACGATCACTCCACCATGTAGTTTCGTAATTTTAGTGCTTAATTCTCTATCTATTTGTTTTGCAGAAATGACCGTGGTTTTGCCAGTTTTGTCCCTGAAACTAAGCCTAGGCCTTTCTTTGATATAGACCATTTCGGAGTATTTATCATATTCTCCTACTCCCGCTCTCATCACAGTTCCATTTTCCTGGTCTTCTATATGTACTCCGTTCTTTAAAAAAGCCTTATATGCTTCTTTTCCAAAAACCTCGATCCTGTTTGCGCCTAATTTTACTTTTTTATGTTGGATCCAGGCTCCACCTTCTAAGCTGAATATGGTAACTTTGAGTCCTTGGACTTCTCTGTCTTCCTGGGTAAGTGCGTTTGCTCCCCAAAAAGTAGGAAAACTTTCTTTACGTTTTGGATCTACTTCTCCAATTCCTTGGAAAGTTTTGGGATCTAAAGTCTCCGCAGAAAATAAAAGTGGGGGTCTAGAATGAGATCCCAAATGCCCAGGCAGCAAAAATAATAAAAAGAATAATGCTAGGATACGTTTCATTTTTCTTTAGGGGAAGAAGAAAGTGGATTTGCTCCACCTTGGGTAATCGCACTTGGTCTTAAAATTGTGAACTTGTTCAGGTCTTTGTCCGCTCTAAGGCCAACTCCTCTGATATGAGTTCCGTTTGCATCTATCACAACTTCTTCATTCGAGGTTAGTTCTTTAGTTTCGTCATTATAATCCAATGATTTTGCTCTAAGTGTTCTATGTTCTTCCGTTTTTAGAAGAATATTTCCTGTGAGCTTCATTAGTTTTTTGACCTGATTGATCTCTCCCTTTTCACCAGTGAGTCTGGACTTGAACTTTCCATTTTCATATTGGTCAAAATTGATCCCGTACATTACATATCTTTTTTCGTCAGCATAAAGATATGCCTCTTCTGCTTTCAATTTCCATAATATAGTTCCATTTCCATCATACTGGTCTTTTGCAAAATTCCTAAAAGAAACAGTGGAACCCTTTTCTTTTTCTTCTTCTACACGAGTGTATTTAGCATCCGATTTTCCACCGGAATAGAAAAAAAGAACCAGGAATAAAATTGCTATTCCTACTCCTAGGCCCGGACCGTATTTCCTAGCGGTTTCCGGGTCTATTTTGAGTAGAGTGAGTATACGGGAATACAAGGCTCTTATCGATTAGCGGTTTAGGATTTCCTGTTTTACGTAACGATCTAAACCGACCAATTCCTTTAATAAGGATTTAATTTCAGAAAGAGGATATTGAGTAGTAGCATCTGAAAGAGCCTTTGCAGGATCAGGGTGCACTTCCATAAAGATACCTTCTATCCCAAGTGCAACTGCACTTCTTGTCATACTCGGGATATATTCTCTTTGTCCTCCAGTGATATTTCCTGCTGCTCCAGGCAATTGTGCGGAGTGAGTGGCATCGAAAACCACCGGAATATCATAACTATGTAATATAGGAACAGTTCTTCCGTCGAATACAAGATTTCCATAACCGAATGTGGTACCTCTTTCGGTTACCATATACTTTTCGGAACCTGATTCTTGGATTTTTGTTTTGATATGTCTACAGTCAGAAGGAGCTAAAAATTGTCCTTTTTTGACGTTCACCCATTTTCCTGTTTTAGCAGATTCTGCGATTAAATCAGTTTGTCTGCTCAAGAAAGCTGGGATTTGGTACATATCGATCACATCTTTAAGAGGACCAACTTGAGAAGTTTCATGAATATCGGTTAGAACGGGAACATTAAATTTTTTCTTAATATGTTCTAGATGTTTAATTCCTTCAGAAAGTCCAGGACCTCTATAAGAAGAAACTGAAGAACGATTTGCTTTGTCGAAACTACTCTTAAAAACATAAGGGATACCAAGTTCTGTGGTGATCTCTAACATTTCTGCACAGACTTTTTCGAGTAAGTCTCTGTTTTCCATCACACAAGGACCTGCGATTAGGAAGAATGGATTCTTTCCTCCTATCTTTTTGCCGCTTAAAAAATCCCTTTCTTGGGCAGTTTTATCGCTCATTATGCCTTCCTTGCAAATTTGACCGCAGCACGGATGAATCCGGCAAATAATGGATGCGGTTTTGTAGGTTTTCCAGTGAATTCAGGATGGAACTGAACTCCTATAAACCAAGGATGTTCTGGAATTTCTACAATTTCAATCAGGTTTTCATCTGGAGAAATACCTGAAAGGATCATTCCTTTCTCTTCAAATCTTTGTTTGTATTTGTTGGTAAACTCGAATCTATGTCTATGTCTCTCATAGATCAGTTCTTGTTTGTATTCATTGAACGCTAATGTGTTCTTTTTGATCTTACATGGATAAGAACCTAAACGCATTGTTCCGCCCATTTGATCTATGTCCATTTGTTCTTCGATAAGAGAGATGACTGGATCTGGAGAATCTGGTCTGAACTCAGTGGAATTCGCATCTTTCATTCCCAATACGTTTCTTGCGTATTCGATCACTGCACATTGCATTCCTAAACAGATCCCGAAGAATGGAATTCCTTTGGTTCTTGCGTATTGGATTGCTGCGATCTTACCTTCTATTCCTCTATCTCCGAATCCACCTGGAACTAAAACTCCATGTGCTGATTTTAAAACATCCTTCACATTTGTTTTATCCAGTTTTTCAGGATCTACTTTGATAAATTCTACGTTTGCTTCGTTTGCAATTCCACCATGAGATAAACTTTCATAAACGGAACGATATGCATCGTGAAGAGAAATATACTTTCCGACCACCGCGATCTGAACCGTATGTTTTGCGGATTGGAGACTTTTTATGATCTTCTCCCATTCCGTAAAATTAGATTTCCCTAATTCTAATCCTAATGTTTTCAGAACCACTTGATCCAATTTTTCTTCTTTGTACATTTTAGGGATTTCATAAATGGAAGTGCTGATATCGGAAGCGGAGATCACATTCTCTTCTTTTACGTTACAGAAGGAGGAAATTTTTCCCTTCATTTCTTTTGGCATTGGTTGGTTCACACGGCAGATCAAAATATCAGGTTGGATCCCGAGTGCCAAAAGTTCTTTTACAGAGTGTTGGGTAGGTTTTGTTTTTGCTTCACCTGCTACTGTGATGGTAGGAACTAAAGTAACATGGATGAATAAAACTTGAGTAGGTCCGTGTTCATATCTCATCTGACGGATTGCTTCTAAGAATGGAATGGATTCAATGTCACCTACTGTTCCACCAATCTCTACGATCACAAAGTCAGTTGCATTTTCTCTTGCAAGAGTGTAGATCCTATTTCGGATCTCATTGGTGATATGAGGAACGACCTGGACAGTTCTTCCCAGATAATCCCCTTTTCTTTCTCTTTGGATTACAGTATTATAAATTTGTCCTGTAGATATAGAGTTCTTACGAGTGAACTTGGATTTGGTAAATCTTTCGTAATAACCTAGATCCAAATCAGTTTCTGCGCCGTCTTCGGTCACATACACTTCACCATGCTGGTACGGACTCATTGTTCCCGGATCAATATTGATATAAGGGTCCATTTTTTGGAGAGAAACGGAATAACCCCTACTTTCCAAAAGGCATCCAAGGGCTGCAGCGGATACACCCTTTCCAAGGGAGGAACAAACACCTCCGGTCACGAAAATAAATTTAGTTTTGGACAAACCGATCTCCTACCTGCTGAACAGAGTTTTCTTCAGTCTCGGAAAATCCAACTCGGAATTTCGCAGAATTGAGAAGTAAATCTAGGGTTTTTGCCGAATACGTCGGATGAGATCAGTGCTGGAAAATCCAGGAACAAAGGGTAGAATTTGTACTTCTCCGCCTAATTTGCGAACAAGTGGAGTCTCAGGAAGAGCTTCCAGATCATAATCTCCCCCTTTTACGTGAATATGAGGTGCTACCTGGGAAATGAGTTCCAAAGGAGTGTCTTCCGGAAAAACGCTAATATAATCTACGAAGGAAAGGCAGGAAAGAAGAAGTGCTCGATCTTCTTCCGGATTTACAGGACGTTCTGGTCCTTTTAGTCTTTTGACAGAAGAATCAGAATTGATCCCGATCCAAAGAACATCTCCCAAATCTCTTGCCTGGGAAAGATAAGTAAGATGTCCTTTATGAACTAGATCAAATACACCATTCGTGAAAACGATCTTTTGTTTGGCGCGGACCTTCTCCGAAACATTCTTAACTTCGTGAAAAGGAATAATTTTCTCTATACAAGAAGAGAAAGAAGACTTCACTGAAAACTTCCTCTTTTCTCGAGAGCTTCTAAAAGTTCTTCCAAAGAAACAGTTTCGGCACCTAGTTTTCCTACTACCACACCTGCCGCAGCATTGGAAACAATTGCTGCTTCTAATTCTCCTAAACCAGCCGCGAGGAAAGAAGTATACACTGAGATCACAGTGTCCCCGGCTCCTGTCACATCGAATACTTCTTTGGCTACAGTAGGAATATGATACGTTTTGGATTCGGAAGAAATATAAAGGCTCATTCCTTTTTCTCCACGAGTGATCATCATAGAAGGAGAATTTAGATTTTCTGCAATCTTCTTAGCTGCTTCTTCTACCTCTGCATTTGTTTCTAATTTTTTACCAAGAGCCTTTCCGGCTTCATGATGATTGGGAGTCATGACTGTAGCTTTTTCATATTGGAAAAAATGGGATACTTGCGGATCTACAGTTACGATCTTTTTATGTTGTACTGCGATATCGATTGATTTGCGGATAAGACTTGCAGTCAAAGTTCCTTTATCATAATCGGAAAGAACAACTGCATCCGCTTCTTGGATGATCTTAGAAAAACTTTCCAGTAATTGTTTTTCTTCCGAATCGGTTAGAGGAAATGTTTCTTCTCTATCTATGCGGCAAACTTGTTGGTGGCCTGCGATCACTCTTGTTTTTAGGATCGTTGGAACTTTTTCAGAACGTATAATTGTGTTTTTAGAAGAGCTTGTATTTTCTGTAGAAAGAAGATCATCCAGAGTTTTGGCAGCAGGATCGTTTCCTGCTCTACCTAAAACAAAAGATTGAACTCCAAGACGGGAAAGATTTTTTACAACATTCCCTGCACCACCCAAAGTTGTTTTTTCGTTCCGTACCCAGACCACAGGAACAGGAGCTTCCGGAGAAATTCTGTTTACTTCTCCGATCAGATACTCGTCCAGGATGAGATCTCCGATGACTATAATTTTAGTGGTTTTTAATTTAGAAGCGGCTTCCAAATATCGCTTTTTATCTAAGTAGTACAATTTTAAACCGGTCTTACAATTTGATTTGCGTTTTCACTTCAACAGGTTAGGATAAATCCTAGGTGTCAAGAACTACAATTCCGATCTTTCCTCTTCCCGAAGTCATCTTATTTCCAGGCACATTTCTTCCTCTCCATATTTTCGAGCCTAGATATAGGATGATGTTGGATTATTGTTCCGAGTCCGGAGATGAAATGGCGATCGCACCTATCAAAATGGAGCCGGGCAATTTAAAAAGTCCTCAGCCTGAGATCGAAACTATTTTTGGTTGGGGTACAATCGTTCGGAAAGATCCACTTCCTGACGGACGATCCAATATTCTACTCGAAGGGAAAGGTATCGCAAAATTAGAATCTTACGATACTATGGAACCTTTCCGGATTGGAATTATAGAAAAAATAGAGCCTGATTCCAAATATATAGAAGATAAAATCTTCGTAGAGATTTTCGATCGGATCTTATATCTCACCAAACGAATTCTACTTTCAGAAGGTGCCAAAGAAGAATTGATCCTAAGAATGAACGATCTTTGGTCTCATCCATTTCCTGTGGATTTTATTTCTTCTATCCTAAATTTCAATTTTAAGAAGAAGCAGGAAATCCTCGCAAGCACAGACCAAATCCTGAAAGCCCAGTTACTCGTCGGAATTGTGGAAGAGATGAATCTAGGAGAATAGTTCACATAGATTTCACTGAGGACACGGAGTTTTTTCACGCAAAGGCGCAAAGAAAAAAGATATAGTTTTCGAAATCCCGCAATGCCCTTCTGAACTTCGCGGCTTCGCGTGAGCCCTTTCTTCCCCTCAGTGTTCTCTGTGAACTCTGTGCGAAATAAAAACTAATTCACAACTTTCTTAAATACTCGCCTGGACATAACAAAACGATCTATCCACCATTTCATTCTGATCTTATCGATTACGACACCTCGCGTAGAAGAAGCATGAGCAAACTCTTCTCCGCTTAAAACCATTCCTACATGTGTTACTTTAGATTGGTTAGGAGAAGCAGAGAAGAAGATCAAATCTCCAGATCTCATTTCATTATGAGAAACTCCAGTTCCCATTTTGGTTTGGGCACTGGAAGCACGAGACACCATTTTTTCTGGAACGCCTATACGACCGTCAGTCAAAACTCTAAAAGTAAATCCTGAACAATCCGTTCCAGTTTTTGCAGCATTCGCCCATTTATAGGGAGTTCCTACCCATTCTTTTGCAACTTTCTGTAAGATTGGTGCAGATAAAGTTTCCCAACTTTCTTTTGCAGGTTTATCTGGTTCGGTTGGTTCTCCAGGTTCAGGTAAATTTGGAACTAAAGGTGGATCAGGAAGAGGTTCAATTCTTGGCCTGTCTCCAATTACAATCCCGCCAACTTCTTCTAGAGAAGTTTCGACTGCGCGGGCAGAAGCATATTTTTGAGCGGATGTTACCTTCTCTCCTTCATGCAATTTTTTTAAATTAGAAAGAAGAATATAAGAAGCTCCATCCAATTTAGAATCGAGCACAGATTTAAAGGTACTTTCTGTTTTTGCAAATGGGATACTTCTACCTTTTGATGGGAATTGGTTCAGGATTTTAGAAGCCAATCTGTTTTCAGGAAAATCTACAAGTTTACCAGCGATAAGAGTTCTTCCACCTGCGAGTACTGAAAATCCATCCCATTTTTTTTCCATGGCGGCTTCTACAAAACGGTTTCTGACTTCTTCTCTGATACCTGCCTTTTTGGTTTCTTTAAAATATAAACCTATATAGCTGAAATCTTCTTTTGAAATTTCTCTTTTAGAAACTACAGGGATTGCATCTTCTGCTTCTTCAAATGTAAGACCTTCTTTGACTGCAAAGTCCAGATTTACTATGAGCTCTGCTGTTTTTTCTGGGCTTACACCTTCTAAAATTGCCCATGGGATCACATTTTTAGTGATCTTTAACACTTCTTTACTTCCAGCTCTTTGTCCTAATTTTTGGAATACAGAGTTTTTGATTAGAAGTGTTTGGGATTTGTCCCAATCAGATTTAAGCAAGTCCTCGAAAGGATCTGCAAATATAGAAAAGGAGAATAAAAGAAGAAGGCTAGGTACTAAGATCCGAATTTTCATTTTACACCATGCATCCAAGATTCTAGTTTTTTGCGGAAAAGAAATAGACCCATCGCAGTGATTGTAGGTAAAAAGAAGAAGATCAGGAAAAACCCTGACAAGGATTCCCTTCCGCCCATAAATCTAGTTAATTCACCGGCGAGAACATGAGCGAAGAAGTTTGCTAAAAACCAAAATCCCATCATCATGGAAGCGACTTTTACTGGTGCGAGTTTAGTAACTAAAGACAAACCAACTGGAGATAAAAACAATTCTCCGATCGTTAAAAGTAGAATAGAAAGAATGATCCAAATAGAGGAAAATTTTTCAGTAGATCCAAAAGTTACTACGGAGAGAAGAAGGTATCCGAGTCCCAAAACGATCAGTCCTAAACAAAACTTAGTCACCGTGGAAATATGCCTGCCTGATTCTTCGAATTTTTTCCACATCCATGAAACAACGAGTGCTAAACTCACTACAAAAAGCGGATTTAAAGATTGGTAATTCGCAGCAGGAATTTCCAATCTACCAATATTTCTGTCCACATACCGATCAATGATCAGGCTTAAGGAAGAACCAATCTGTTCATAAGAAGCCCAGAAAGTGATTGTAACTGCAGAGAAAACCATAATCGCAAAAATTCTTTCTCTGTTTTGTTTAGGATCCTCTGTTTCCGAATCTGCATCGGATCTGCTTACATTTGCTAAGAATGCATCTGGATTTACTCTTCTTCCTAAAAATCCAAAAATAATAAGACCAATTAACATTCCGACAGCTGCGATCCCGAATCCGTAATGCCAACCTTTATATTCAGCAAGATTTGCGCATGCCCAGGTTCCTAAGATCGCACCTAAGTTGATCCCAAAATAGAATATAGTAAAACCGGAATCTTTGAGCTCAGGTTTACCTTCTAATTCATAAATTCTTCCTACAACAGTGGAGATACAAGGTTTGAAAAAACCATTTCCAGCGATCAAAAGTCCAAGACCCAAATAAAAAGTCCAGAGTCCGTTAAATGCTAAGGAAAGATGACCAAACATCATTAGAATTCCACCTAAAAAGATGGAACGTTTATATCCTAAAAATCTATCAGCGAGTAAACCACCCAAGATAGGTGTCAGATATACGAATCCATTATAAAATCCGTATATTCGTCCAGCCTGAGCGTCTTGCATCAAAAGTTCTTTGGTCAGAAATAGAACAAGAAGTGCTCTCATTCCATAAAAAGAAAATCTCTCCCACATTTCTACGAAGAAGAGAACATATAAACCTCTAGGATGGGTTATTTGCCTTTGGCTCTGGATTTCCATTCTGGTTCCGGGATTTTAGATTCAAAATTTGCGTATCTTGCGGCTACGAATAGGTGATCAGAAAGTCTGTTCAGGAATCTAAGATTTTCTGGAAAAATCTCGTGACCTTCTTCTTTATAATGTACTAGGTCTCTTTCTAATCTTCTGGCTAGGGTTCTAGCAACATGTAAAAAAGAAGAAGAGGACGATCCGCCAGGTAGTATAAAATTTTTCAAAGGAAGAAGTGAATCTTGCCAAAGATCTATTTCCTTTTCCAATTCAGAGATATCTTCTTCAAGGATACAGGAAGAATCATCCTTCTTCTTATATCCTGCAAGCTCCGATCCTAATTCAAAAAGTAAATTTTGGATTCTTTCCAACGGCTCTTTCAATTTGGAATCTTTTGTTAGGAAAGAAATTGCGACTCCGATTGCAGAGTTGAGTTCATCTGCAGTTCCGTACAATTCTACCCTTGGATCTGATTTGGAGACCCTGGTCCCAGAAGCCAAGGATGTGGTTCCGGAATCTCCCTTTTTGGTATAAATTTTCATGATTCGGCCTGAATTTAGGGGACAGAATGCGAAAAACTTCTGAAAATTCCCGCAAGAAAAGCAGTTTTAACGGAAAAAAAGTTGCGAAATTGCTAAAGTCGATGGTAGAATGAGAGTAGATTTTCCCTCTTTTGGATTATCGTCGATTGTGGCTTTAGTCTTTAGGAAAAAATCTAAAAAAATCTCCCCAACATATATAAGGGAGTGAAATTCGCAGTGGATATCCGGGTTGCCCGGGAGGTTCTCCCCTCCTAAAAGCCCGGCCTCATGGTTCGGACGGATCCGAACTCTAGCTACAGGGAGGTTGTTGATGATTATCAATCACAACATCAGCGCTCTTCGTGCGAATAACGTACTGAAGACGACCAATCACGAGCTGGATAAGACTACAGAAAAATTATCTACCGGTATGAGGATCAATCGTGCCGGTGATGATGCATTGGGATTTGCGGTTTCCGAAAGGATGCGCACCCAAATTCGAGGTCTTGCCCAAGCTGAAAGAAACGTAATGGATGGAGTTTCATTCATTCAGGTTACCGAAGGTAACTTGGAGCAAGTGAATAATATTCTCCAAAGATTGAGAGAATTATCCATCCAAACTTCCAACGGGATTTACTCGGATGATGATCGTAAACTCGTTCAACTAGAAGTAGACCAACTCATAGACGAAGTGGACAGGTTAGGTAAATCTGCCGAGTTCAACAAAATTCGCCCATTGAGTGGAGCCTACTCCAAGGATTCTAAAAATCCGATCCAGTTGCATGTTGGACCGAATCAAAACGAGAAGCTGGAAATTTTCGTGGATGCAATGAATGCAGGCGCGCTTCAGTTGGAGAACAACGGGAAAAAGCAGACTTTGTCTACTCCCGCTTCATCTAATGCGATGATCGGTATTCTTGATAATGCGATCCAAAGGGTGAATAAACAAAGATCCGATCTAGGAGCTTATTATAACCGTTTGGAAATTACAGCAGAAGGTCTGCAGGCAAACTATATCAATATGGTTTCCGCAGAAAGCCGAGTAAGGGACGCGGATATGGCTGAACATATCGTGGACTATACTAAGAATCAGATTTTAACCAAAAGTGGGGTCGCAATGCTTGCGCAAGCAAACATGAGACCGGAACAAGTAGTTAAACTTCTGAGTGAAAGATTCGGATAAAAGAAACAGATTTTCTGAAAATTCGAAGAGACCCGTCCAAAAGGACGGGTTTTTTTATTAGTGAATAGTTTTTGAGGTTTAGAATTTATCAGCCTGTGCTTTGTAAGCAGCTGCTTCTTTATCTGCGTGGTCGGCTAATTTTTTATACTTTTCCTTGTCCGCAACATCAGCAGTAGCTTTTCCGCCATGGGACTGACTTGATAAAGATTTGTATTTATCAGCCAATTCCTTATGGTCTTTTGCTTTTTTGTTAAAGTATTCTTTTGCGATCTTTTTCAGATCCGGGGTAGTAGCTTCCGCGATGAGAAGGTTATCCAACTCGGTAAATGCAGAAATATTACCTGCCAGGATCATGGAAAATAGAATGGTTGCTATGGTCTTTTTCATAAGAACTCCTAATATGCGCCCGCTAAGTTTGCGGGCACCGTATCCAATAGTCAATATTAAATTGATAGAATTTATATTAACATTTAATGAAATGCGAATTGATTTATATCGCTAAATCTAAGACTTTTTGAAAGTTCCTTTTTTAGTATCACATTCCTTTTTCGTTAAGGAGATCCAACCCTTCCCTTTGCAGGAGTTTTGGCCAGAGCAGGAATTTGCGTTTGTATGGCAGTCGCTTTTTCCCTTACAGGAATTGACCCCATGACATTCTCCTTTTGCGTTATCTGCGCCAGCTTCTTGTTTTTCGGAATAAACTTCTCCCGATAAAAATAGCCCGGAGAGCGCCGCTCCGATGATCAGTTTTTTAGTAGTATTGTTCATTTTGTTCCCTCTTATTTAAATGGATTTAGTTCTTTTTTTCTTAGTTAAAGGAAGGGCGGGCAGAATATCCCCCAGTTTTCCCTCCTTCCAAAGCATGTATATTGGAGGATATACTAAAAGTTCCAGAATAAAACTGGTCACAAGTCCTCCTACCATGGGGGCAGCGATCCTTTTCATCACGTCTGAACCTGTGCTTGCGGACCACATAATCGGCAGAAGTCCCATCATAGCAGCAAGGACAGTCATGATCTTAGGTCGGATCCTATGCACTGCACCGTGGATGATCGCATCTATCAGATCTTCTCTGGTTCTTAATCTCCCCTTTTTCTTGGCGTCCTCGTAAGAAAGATCCAGATATAAGAGCATAAATACTCCTGTCTCTGCATCTAGTCCCATGAGTGCGATCATTCCTACCCAGACAGCAACTGAGATTTGGTAGTCTAGAATATAAAGAAGTCCAACTGCTCCAATCAATGAGAATGGCACTGCCAAAAGTACAATTAATGTTTTGATATAAGATTTGGTATTGAAGTATAATAATAAAAATATAATGAAGATTGTCAAAGGCAGAATGTACATCATTCTTTCTCTGACTCTTATCATATTCTCATATTGGCCGCTCCAAACTAGGGAATATCCAGGAGGAAGAAGAATGGATTCTGAGACCTTCTTCTTAGCCTTATCTACGAATCCTCCAATATCTGAGGTAGAAGGATCTACATACACATAACCCGCTAAAAATCCATTCTCATCTCGGATCATAGAAGGACCGGTTTTTGCTCCTATACTTGCAATTTCTGAAATAGGAATATGACCGAATTCTTTCGTAGGGACCAAGATAGTTTTGATCTTGTCCAAAGAATCTCGCAATTCGCGAGGATACCGCACATTGACTGAAAATCGTTCTCTACCTTCTATGGTTTGGGTGATTGGTTCTCCTCCGATGGCTGCAACTATGATCTGTTGTGCGGTCTCTACAGATATATTATATCTTGCTAATTTTTCCCTTCTTAGATTTAGATCTAGGAAATAACCACCTGCTGTTCTTTCTGCAAATACACTTCTTATATTTTTATCTGTTTTAAGAAGTGTTTCAATTTTAATTCCTATAGATTCTATTTCTTCCAAAGAAGAACCCAAGATCTTAATTCCGATTGGAGTTCTCATACCTGTGCTCAACATATCGATACGAGTTTTGATCGGCATGGTCCAGGCATTTGTGGCTCCAGGAAATTGCATTTCCTGGTTCATCTTTTCCACTAACTCGTCTTTAGTCAGTCTTTCAGGCACAAAAGGAAGGAATGGATATTGGAAAATCCTTGGAAAATTAGAATAAAATCTGTCCGCCTTTCTCCATTCGTCCTGGGGTTTGAGAAGTATCACTGTTTCCATCATGGAGAATGGTGCTGGATCTGTGGCTGTATCTGATCGTCCCGCTTTTCCAAAAACTCGTTTTACTTCTGGAAAACTTTTGAGTTTTTTATCCATCGAGATCATTAGTTTTTCTGCTTCGGCAACTGAGATCCCAGGCAAGGTGGTAGGCATATATAGAAAAGATTCCTCATATAGTTGAGGCATAAATTCAGAACCTAAACTGAAATACACAGGGATCGTCAAAACTACCAATGTAAATGCAGAAACTATAATCGTTTTTGGTCTATGAAGAACATAACGACAAGCAGGTTCATAAAATCTGAATAGAATTTTACTGACTGGATGTTTCTCTTCGGGATAATATTTCCCAACGAACATGGTAGTTGCTATCTTAGAAAGAAGTGCATTTTTAAAATTGAATGGCTCCATTCTTGTGAATAACATTCTAACTGCAGGATCCAAAGTGATGGCTAAAAATGCAGCCACCGCCATCGCGATATTTTTAGAATATGCTAATGGACGGAATAACCTTCCCTCTTGATCTACAAGTGTGAATATCGGGAAGAAGGCCACAGCGATCACAAGCAAAGAGAAAAATACGGAAGGCCCCACTTCGAGTAATGCTTCTAATCGAACTGAATGATAGTCTCCAATCCTTCCTCCTGCTTCCCATTCTTCTAATTTTTTATAAGCGTTCTCTACTTCTACGATTGCTCCATCTACGAGCACTCCGATAGAGATTGCCATCCCCGCCAAGGACATGATATTTGCATTAATATCCAAAAGATTCATTGGAATGAATGCTATGATCACTGAAATTGGGATCGTAAGAATTGGAATAATGGCAGAAGGAAAATGCCATAAAAAGATGAGTATCACGATCGAAACAATGATCATCTCTTCTATCAATTTGAATTTCAAATTGCTGATCGCATGTTCAATCAGTTCAGATCTATCATAGGTAGTGATTAGTTCTGCACCTTTTGGAAGATTCTTTTTAATCTCTTCCAATTTGGTTTTTACTCTTTCGATTACAGAGAGTGCATTTTCTCCATGCCGCATTACGATTGTGCCTGCGACCACGTCCCCTTCTCCATCTAAATCAGCGATCCCTCTTCGAATATCCGGTCCGAATTGGACAGAAGCGACGTTTTTCAGAAGCACTGGAGTTCCGTTCGCATCCGTGGAAAGGGGTATATTTTCTATATCGGTTAAAGAAGAAAGGTATCCTCTTCCTCTCACCATATATTCTGCACCGGAAATTTCCAGTAGTCTGCCTCCAGTTTCTTGGTTACTTTCTCGAACCTTCTGGATAACAGTTTCAAAATCTACATTATAGGATCTTAATGCATTTGGATGAATTGTGATTTGGTATTGTTTTTTGAATCCACCGATTCCTGCTACTTCAGAGACTCCAGGAACTGAATTTAATAAATATCTTAGATGAAAATCTTGGTATGTTCTCAAATCTACGAGTGAATTATTCCCTGTTTGATCGATCAATGCATATTGGTATACCCATCCAACAGCACTCGCATCTGGGCCCAATTCTGTTTTTACACCTGCTGGAAGAAGAGGTTGAATTCTCGAAAGATATTCTAACACCCTGGATCTGGCCCAATAGATATCTGTTCCATCTTGGAAGATCACATATACATAAGAAAAACCGAAATCTGAAAATCCTCTGACCACCTTGATCTTAGGCGCACCTAAAAGAGAAGTGATGATTGGATAAGTGACCTGGTCTTCCATGATATCTGGACTTCTGTCCCAACGAGAATATACAATCACCTGAGTATCCGAAAGATCTGGGATTGCATCTAGCGGAATAGTTTTCATGGACACATAAGAAGCGACGAGTATTGCTAAAGTGACTATAAGAACTAAAAACTTGTTTTCTGCGGAAAAACGAATAATCGACTGAATCATATTTCGTTTCCTTAATGTGTATGAGAGTCAGAGCCGAATCTGATCTTTGCTTCCGAATCGATCAAAAATGTGGACTCAGTTACTACTCTTTGTTCTTCTTTCAAACCGGACAAAATTTCAATCCAAGGATCTATATTCTTTCCTGTTTGGACAGAAACCGCCTGAAATCTATCTGGAGCAGTTTGCACATAAGCAATCTTTTGTTTTCCAGTATCTAAAATTGCAGATATTGGAACGGATAGAACTTTCGAAAGAGAAACTTCTATTACAGTATCTCCAAACATCTGAGGTTTTAGGAGGTGGCCAGGATCTGAAACCTCGCTTCTTAATCTAAGCGTACGATTATTCTTATCCAAGATCACATCTATACTTTTGATCTTTCCTATAAATTCTTTCTCAGGATAAACATCCGTTTTAAATTTTATGGGAAGTCCTACTTTAGCCGAAGTAAAATCTGATTCATAGATCTGGGAATAGATATGAGCCCTACCTGATTTTCCTCCTAAAATCAATTCGGACGGATCTCTTGCTCCTGAAGTCCAAATTTTAATTTGGTCTGGACTTAAGCCCAATTGCCTGAGTCTTAACTGAAGATTACGAATGATATCTGGTGAAAGAAATTCAGAAGAGCGAACTGCTTCTTTATATTCGCTTAATGCAGAATACAATTCAGGATCATAAGCAACGCTGGAATAAGCACTGATTTTTTTGACCAGGTTTCTTTTACTCACGAGTTCCGTTTTGATCCCAATGGATTGTTGTTTTTCGAAAGAAAGGATTAGCTCCTTGGAGTTTTTTTCGGAAGAAAGATCTTCTTTGGATGTGGATTCCGCAGCCTGCAAAGAATTGCTTGCGCTTGTATGATCCTTATGTTCGGAAGAGTCTTCCTTTTTGACCAAATCCATATTACAGATCGGACAGTTTCCAGGGCGATCCGAAGTATAATGAGGATGCATCGGGCAATAGTAGATATCTTTCTTAGAAGAACAGTTTGCAATAAACGCCAAAACTATCAGAAGGGCTGAAAGTTTTCCGATCCAGCCAATAAATGAAGAAGTAGAAAGGTCATTTGGCTTCATGTATGATCTCTCCGCAGTTTTTCATTTTGGAATCGTATGGATTTTTGATCTCTTTACCGGAAGCTAACCATTTTTTCTTGAGCATTGGGCAATAGAAGACGGAAACTCCTGATTTATCATGATGACCAACAATCGATTCCAACTCTTTGGATAGACGTTCGAATAATTCTCTCTTTTTAGAAAGGTCGGTAGCTTTACCTAACTCTTCTGCGATCGGAAGTGCTTTTTTAAATTTTTCAGTATCTTTCTTGTGATCTGCAGTTTCCTTCAAGAGTTGGACTAATTTTTGAACATCCAGATTTCCAGGAGTTTCCGAGTAGATAGAAGAGTGGATCTTGGCAACTTCTCTCAGAACGAATGTTTCTTTTCCTTCATGAGAAAATAGATTTCCTGTACTTAAGATGAAAATTAAAAATAGATAATGTAATTTCTTCATTGGTTTATCCTCAGTTATGTTTATCATGTTCCGGAGTTTTATTGTTTTTATAGATAAAACTTAGTAATTTTAATGTATTTAAAATAGATTCGTTTTTACGTTCTTTCAGATCTTCTAAACGGATTTTAGTGTTTAAGATCTCAGTTTGAGCGAGAAGTGTATCCTGGACATTTACTTTTCCAGAAGCATATTGGAAGGAACCTGCTCTGGCTGATTTTTCTAATTCAGGGATCAGTCTTTTTTCTACCAAACGAATTTGATTGGAAACACCTTTGATATAGGCCAGGTTTCTATTTAGTTCGGAAAGCATTTGAACTCTTGTTTTTTCAACAGAGTCCTTACCTACTTCCGCAAGATGTTCAGTTTCTCCAGTAATAGAATTCCATTTGAGAGCAGACCAAACTGGGACTCTCATATTCATTCCAAAACTAAAAAGATCTCCTCTATATTCAGTGGTATCCATCACCCCATAATTTAAGGGACCTTGGTCCAATGCGAAAGTCTGGGATCTACGTTTCATATAGGAGAAAAAAACTTCTGTTTGAGGAGCAAGACTATACTTGGTGAGTTTCGCCTGTTCCTTTAAACGTTTTTCTTCTTCTGCTTGGATCTTATATTCTGGAGAATCTTCAATCAACGAGGATTGTGCAAGAATCAGAGCCTCTAATTCTTCATTTTTATTTTCTAAAAAAGAATCCAAATCGATGGAATATAGATCGGAGAAGCTAATTTTATCCGAAATCTGATAATACTCTATTTGTGACTTTAGATCTTTTAATTGAGTATTATATTCTGTTTCTTTTTCAATTGCTTCTGTTTTGGCAACTGTTGCCTTTAAAATTCCTGATAGAGTATTTTCTCCATAAGAATATGAGTTTTCGCTAATAGACTTTTGGGCTCCAAGAATAGTTAATATTCTTTCGTTGATTGCCTTTTTCTTTTCAGAATATTTGTATTTATTCAATCGACTGAAAAAATCTCCTAAAATCCGATTTACTCCCGCTATATAAGCAAAGTTTGATTCTATCTGCATTAGTTTAGAGATCTTTTTTTCTGTACTCAATTTTCCAGGAAATGGAAATTCTTGAGATACGGATAATTCTACCCCTGTCATAGTAGGTGTATCCAATGCTCGATCAGAAGTGGAATACCCTCCACGAGTTGGATAATTTCTGAAAGCCACTCCAATTTTAGGATCTGGCAATATACCAGTCGCGTCAGAATGAGATTTATGAGCCTGAGAAAGTCCAGCTAATGATTTGGATTCAGGATGTTCTTTTACTAATACATCCAATATTTCTTCTAGGCTCTTCTTTTCCGCATATACTGCGGATGAAAATAATGTATAAATTGATATTAAGACAATAAGTCTTGCGTTCATATTTCCTCCTAAAGATTAAAGAGAGAAAATATGGATTAAATTAGGAAAACTTGGAGAGTGCTTAAGCTAAGAGAATGTGAGGACGGAATTGGAATATAAGAATCATCTAGGATGACGTTTTCTAATACGATCTGTGGTGAATTCAGTTCTGAGATAAACAAAAAGATCAGGACTTTATGTAATCCTAATTTTTCCCAATCCAAAAGTTTAGAAAGATCCAAAGAAGCAACGCTATTCTCTTTAGGGCAACATTCGTTTGAAGAGGATTCGTTCTTTTGTTCTGATTTTTCAGATTTATGGCAGGGAGGAACTTTTGAAGCTTCCGTTTGTTTTTCGAGATAGGACATGCTGACTGGACAATTTCCAGTCAGGTTATAAACGGAAACGCAAGCGATTTGCAGAAGAAACCCGATCGCTAATACGGAACCTATTGTCTTTTTAGATGCTGTGCGCATGACCTTTCTCTATCTGACTCTATAATTTCTATAAAAGTCAAGAAAAAAAGAAAGAAGGAACTGGCTGATTGCCTGCATGGGCGAACAAACGCCTTTACACCTACTGATATTCACTGTATTCAAGTGTTGGAGTTCCGACAATGTATATTTACAATTTCTGGAAGAATGGATTACTCAAAATAATTGCTGTCGGATAAATCACTTGGACTCTCACATATAGATCTGTAGGTTTCAATCTATAAGAGCCTTTATTTTGGTAAGAAGTGTGAGATAGAATTTCTGAATTTTGGCCAATGAAATCTACACTGATCGGAGTATCCTCGAAATCAAAATATATTTCATTTTCTGAATTTAGTCCTACAGATCCCAGTTTAGGTTCTTCTAAACTTCTTTCCATTTTGCGAACACAAAGATAATTTCCTTCTTTTAAAGAACGAAGAATTTCTTTTTCGTCTAGACTATCCGTATTTACAAGAAGGTATCTCATTAATGATTCTCCTTCTTGTTTATAAATTTCAGAACTTAAATCTCTCCAGTTAGGGATACCAGAAGTTCGGACTCTTAAATATTCATCTCTCGGAAGATAATGCAAATCATCCGAGGCCATGCAGAAAGATGGATGTTTCTCACTTAATAACTTATCCCAAAATTTAGGAATATCTCCAAAAGGGCTCATCACTTCCAATGCATCATATTCTTTTAATTGAGATAGAAGTTTTAATGGGAAGGAATCATTCAGAAGAGGATGGTTAATTACCACGAATCCGTTTTTGGATTCGATTTTATCAATTACCCATTGCAGGTTTTCTGGATCTGCGTAAAGAGGAAATAGATCATAACTTGCATCTTCTATACCTAAAACACTAAAATGTCTTTTTCTAAGATTAGTTCCCCATTCGTAACCTTTGATCTGGGCAAGTTTGGGAGAATCTGGACTGGTTACCCTTTCATAATCAGTGAAGCCAATAATTTTATAACCATTTGCTGCATAGACAGTCTCAATCTCTTCTGGAGTATTTCGACCAGGGGTAAACCAAGTGCGGTTGGTATGTAAATGAATTCCTGCTTTTTGCAGTTTGAGATTAGTATTTCTTTTATAAGGATTGGAATATTTTTCCCAATCCACCGAGGACCTAAATGTATCCGCTCTGAAAATCGACCAAGTGAGTAGATTTCCGAGTAATAATGTCCCGAGAAAGATAGAAATTAAGAGGATTATCCTACTTCTTTTCATTCTATCACTAGTACAAAACTAAGGCTCTAGCCGAAAACTAGAATTCCATATTCAGAATGTTACAACTTGCATACGATTTCAAAGATGGAATGGTTCGGATTCATGGATCTGTAACAAAGAAGAATCGAATTCTGGATGATTCTTCTCTTATGCTTGGAGGAATTCTATTTTAGAATGAAATCCTTTCCTCTTGTATTAGTTCTTCCTGCATATAACGAAGAGCTTACTATTGAAAAAACAGTCCTGGAATTTTATAAAGAGATCCCGAACGCATATTTTGTAATTGTAGATAATAATTCAAAGGATCGAACCTCTGAGATTTCCAAGAATGTTTTAGCGGAGCATTCTATTTCGGGTGAAGTGATCTTTGAGCCTAGACAGGGAAAGGCAAATGCGGTTAGAGCAGCCTTCACAAAGATTGATGCAGAAATTTATATCATGTGTGATGCGGATCTGACCTACCCCGCTTCTAAGATCCATTCTATGATCCAAACTTTACGTGAAAAAGATTTGGATATGCTAGTGGGAGACCGTCTGAGTGAGGGAGATTACGGAAGAGAGAATAAAAGAAGATTTCATTCTACTGGGAACAAACTTGTTCTTACATTGATTAACTTTTTATTCGGAACCAAACTCAAAGATCCAATGAGTGGCTATAGAGTATTCTCTCGTAGGTTCGTAAAAAATTATCCGATTTTATCTTCCGGTTTTGAGATAGAGATAGAGATGACCTTACATGCCTTGGACAAAAGGTTTAGATTAGAAGAGATATCGGTTCCTTATAAAGACAGACCAGCTGGAAGTTTTTCTAAATTGAATACCATCAAAGATGGGTATAAGGTAGTGAAGAACATATTATGGATCTTTAAAGATTATAAACCGATGCATTTTTTCGGATTCTTTTCTGTGATTTCAGGAATTTTATCCTTAGTTGCAGGTACTCCTCCAGTTATAGATTATATAGAATATAGGTATGTGTATCATGTTCCTTTGGCTGTGCTTGCTACAGGACTGATGTTGTTTTCCTGGATCCAAATTGCGATCGGACTCGTTTTACATACTGTCTCAAAAATCCAACGGACTAATTTTGAATTAAGACTGATCCGATTTGAGATGGAAGCTCCAATTATTAGCCAAATGAAAATACCAATTGCCCTACAACGATCCTCAGAAAGCGAGAAGACGATTGTGAGCGGAGCGACTTAATACTTTGTAGGAGTTCCTACAGTCGGAATCGGGGGCGCCCCCGCCCTGAATCTTGGGTGGTGGGGAGTGGCTCGTGGGAGCCGCCTTCCCTATATCACAGAATCCCCTTTCTCACAAGTCAAATCCCGCACCCAAAAATTTGGAACGTGGATTCCTCATTCCACCACTTACTTCCACACAATCTCTCGCAGCTACTTCGGAGAAGAATCCAAAAGCAAAATCCCGCTTTCAGCTGAAACTTCCTGAAAATTTCTATGAGGATAAGTTAATACCAATTCCAGCACGCTGTTTCGATTACAGATAATGGAAAGTTTCTCCTTGGAATCCAAGAGAAATGTTTCGTCTTTAAATTTGTAACTTCCAATCATATGGATTTTCTTTTCCCTATAAAACATAGGATAGAAGGAAAGATATTTATAATATACTATTTGATTTCCCGACTTCTCCGCTTTGTCATAAAGTCTAAGATTCCCATCTTGCAAAAAGGAAATGATCTTAGGAGTGATCGTAGATGATAGAACTCCCACAAAGATCAGCATGGAAATCCAGGTAGAAGCCAGAAAAAGATCTTTTCCTTCTTCATTTCCTTTCTTGAATAATTGTAATCCTATAAATCCAATTAGAATTCCTAAAAGTAAAACCAAACCGGAAGAAGAATCCCAGAAATCAAAGGATGGTAATAATTCCTTCCCGACTCCCATTGATGAACTGGAATATTCTGAGATTTGCGGTAGAAGTAAGAAGATCAAACCTACAACAAATCCTATTCCTAAAAAGGAAAATGTGAACGCAGCCGATTTCAAAATTTCAGGTCTTTCTAAGATCATATATGCTGCGAAAAAAGATAAAGGAAAATAGATAGAAGAAGAATAATGAGGCAGTTTGGTTTGCACGATCGAGAAGATAAGTAAAACAACTCCTAGCCAAACTATAAAATACTTGGAGATCCTGGAAATTTTAGGATCAGTAAATATTTTCCAATTCTTCGCGCTTGGAAACAAAAGCGCAGTCCAAGGGAAAAATCCAATAAACATTACAATAAAATGATAAAACCAAGGTCCAGTATGAGATTCTAAAGACTTGGTTAGAAGCTTCTTCTGGAAATCAAAGAATTGAACTAAGAATCCATTTCCGTACAATATAAAATTTGCGAGATAATAAAAACTTAATACCACAACCGCTGCTATCCCAAACAACATAAAATCGGAGATCCGGATCCTAAAATTTCTATCTAAGAGTCTGTTTGCTCCAAATATAAAAAGTGGGATAGCGAGACCTAATGGCCCCTTTGTCAAAACCGCAATTCCACCAAAAAATGCCGCAGACAAGATCCAGATCGCCCTAGAACGAAAATCCTCCTTCTCCTTTGTTTCATAAAGATATAAAGAAAGAACAGACGCTAAAATGAATGTATTAAATAGATGATCTATATAAGCGGTTCTTGCAAGTAGAAGAGGCAAAAGAGAAGCAGAATATAAAAATGCCCAAACATATCCAAACTTTTTAGAATGTAAGAGTGTTCCGAATCTGACTAAGATCAAAAAGGAAAAAATCCCGCTGAATACAGAAGGAAGCCTGGTGGAAAATTCGGAAACCCCTAAGACTTTATAAAATAGATTCGCAAACCAAAAGAAGAATGGAGGTTTTTCGCTAAATGCCTGCCCATTTACTTGGATCCTAAAATATTCTCCGGTTTCAAGCATTGATTTAGAAGCTGCACCATAAATATTCTCGTCCCAATCGATTAAAGCGAAACTTCCCAGTCCAAAGATTAATAATGAAAGATAAACCAAAAGTGTAATCGGTAAATGTAGTTTTCGCATCGATGCAGAAGTTTCCTTTTAGAGAAGAATCATACTTCTCCCCTTCCAAAAAAGCAGGAGCAGCAGCTTTCGCATTCTAAAACTTATCTCTAAGATTCGAATTCGATTACAAATCGGATAAAATTTTACAGAAGGTATAAAACTTGCGGTATTCAGATGTGGATTCAAGTGCAGCGTCGATTTATGCTTGGAACGAAACTTGCGGGTCATTTCTTCTAAAACTAAGAAGATAAAAAAAAGCCTAACTTTCGCTTACGAGAAGTTAGGCTTCAGAGTCGTACGGCGATTTATAATAAATATAAATCCGTGGTCCCGTCGAAAGAACCAACATTAGCTTAAAGCCAGCTCCCCTGCCGGAATACTACCTAAGTCAAACCGGCAGGTTAGCTATTGAATTACTTCAATAGCTGGAGCACGGTTTGAGGTTTCATGTTCGCCTGAGCGAGCATCGCAGTAGCAGCTTGAGTCAGAATTTGATATCTGGTAAAGCTGGTCATTTGCTCAGCCATATCAGTATCACGAATTCTTGATTCAGCCGCTTGGATGTTCTCATAAGCGTTCATGAGTCCCTTAGCAGCATGTTCCAGACGGTTGTAATAAGCTCCCAAGTCTGCTCTTTGTTTAGAAATTAATCTAAGAGCATCGTCAGCAAGACCAATTACGGAGTTCGCTTTTCCCGCCGTAGAAAGAGAGATGAAAGTCAGAACGGTCGGGTTTCTTAATCCCAAAGCCGCAGTGTTCATCGTTTCGATATACACTCTTTCTCTTTGGTGCATGTTAGCACCCATATGGAACCACATACTTGCAGTCGGGTTCAAACGAGCGAAAGCTCCAGTAAGGAGTTTCATTTTGTTGAACTCGGCTTGAGAAGCAATCCTGTCGATCTCGTCGACCAACTGAGATACTTCTACTTGTATTTGTTGACGGTCTTCTTCGGTATAAATACCGTTCGCAGCTTGCACAGCAAGCACGCGGATCCTTTGAACAACTTCATGGGTTTCTTGCAGATACCCTTCCGCTGTTTGGATCAAAGACATACCGTCTTCAGTGTTTTGTTCCGCCCTGCGCAAACCTCCGACCTGTGTCCTCATTTTTTCAGACACGGCCAAACCGGATGCATCATCACCTGCACGGTTGATTCTCATACCGGAAGACAACTTTTCGATGTCTTTGTTCATGCTTTCGCTATTGAACTTCAAAGTTCTGTGAGCGAAGATGGCACTGATATTGTGGTTAATAATCATTCGGTTCCTCCTTGAATCCGAATCTCTCCGAAGAGAGAATTTGATTTTCCTAGAGGTCTTCCTTGACCTCTTCCCCTTGAAAATCGGGAAGATCCTGAAATTGGAAGAGATACTTTTTTCTCCCAAAAACAGATAAAAGATCCCTTCCTTCTGAATATGTATATGTCACTTGGAAAGGGTTCGGGCGCCTTTTTGCGTAAACACGCAAAAAACGAGCTGCTTTGGGTTCGGGCTTCGCCCTCATCCCGACTTCGTCGGGACTGACGCCCTTCGCATCTCTGGCGCGAAAATGCTTGCCTCTTTCAGGAGGCGCCAGAGTCTGAAAGCAGATGCTTGAAAAAATTTATCTAGCGAATCCCCGCGGTTTCTGTGCCGGAGTCAAATACGCAATTTCCTATGTGGAACAGGTCCAATCCAATTCTGAAGAACAGATCTATGTCCGCAAAGAGATCGTCCATAACCGTAGAGTCGTGGAAGATATGAAAAAAAGAGGCATCAAGTTCATTAACGAACTGGGCGAAGCACCAGACGGTTCTACAGTTGTTTTCTCCGCTCATGGAGTTTCTCCCGAGGTGGTAGAAGAAGCAAAACGTAGGGGAATGAAAATTGGTGATGCAACCTGCCCTCTGGTAACTCGAGTTCACAGAAAAGCACGTAGATATAAAGACTCTCACCAAATTATCTATATTGGCCACCAAGGACATGACGAAGCAATCGGAACCATGGGAGAAGCCCAGATGTTCCTCGTAGAATCACCTGAAGATGTCCAAAAACTGCTGGGAAGAATCGATATAGACAAACCGATCACCTATCTTATGCAGACAACCTTGTCGGTTGCTGACACTAAGCTAGTGGTGGAGAAGATCGCTGAATTATTCCCAAGCGTAGAACATCCAGCCAAGGATGATATTTGTTACGCAACTACAGAAAGACAGGAAGCGGTCTCTTCCATGATGGAAGAAATAGATGCGATGATGGTGATTGGAGCGGACAATAGTTCTAATTCACTTAGGCTTCTACAATTGGCCCAAAAGTCCAAACCATCCTCATTCAAAGTCAGTTCTCTAGAAGAATTAAATAAAGATTATATAGCGAATTCTGAGATCAAGATCCTAGGAATAACTGCAGGAGCTTCTACTCCACAGATATTGGTGGACGAGATCATTTCTAAACTGATGCAATTTTACCCGAAAGCAACATTGGATCTTTTTCCAGGTTCAAGGGAAGACTCTATGAGCTTCAAATTGCCTGCGAATCTGCTGTTGTAGTCACTTCGACATCCGGTTATGTCTCAGATCTGACAGATTTGAGTAATTTGCATAAGAATAAGTCATTTTTGTGGAATTTTCCTCTAAAATGGTTGAATTAAGTTTATTTTCACGTAAATTTTCTGGCCTATATGGTCGGGGAAGATCTGCAGTTCGACACAGAAATCGGACTTTTTCAAATTATCGTTTCCCAAACTTCGGACGCAATTCTCGTTACAGACGCTGTTCTAAATGAGAACGGACCTTCTATTGTTTTCGTTAATCCTGCATTTTGTGAGCTGACCGGATATAGAGCCGAGGAGTTGATCGGAGGCTCTCCCAAAGTTTTGTTCGGTAAAGAAACCGACAGAAGAATATTACAAAACCTTAAAAATTGCCTATTGAGAGGAGACTCTTACTCTTCCTCTACAATTAACTATAAAAAAGACGGAACAAAATATCATTCAGAATGGAAAGTCTCTCCGGTCAAAGACCAAGATGGAAATATTACGAATTTATTATCTATCCAAAGAGATGTAAGTGAAAAGATCCTAAGAGAAGAACTAACCGCAAAAAGACTCAGATCTGAAATGGGCCTTACTGCTGCTTCTCAGATCTTATTAAATACAACTCATGAAAGTTTTACAATAGAAAGAGCGATAGAACATTTTTTGGCTTTGGTAGAAGCTGAAAGGATCTATCTATATAAAAAAACCGCAAACCCTGATGTATTAGCATTACAAGCAGAGATCAAGAGTCCTTATTCAAGTGCTACTCTCGCAGAGACACATCCCGAAATTTCACTCTCTTCTAAGTTTGCCAGATGGAAACCTTACCTACTTCGAAATGATATAATTGAATTTCATGCCTCAGATCTTTTGGATTCTGAGAAGTCATTTTACCAAGGCAGAAGAACAGATACATTTTTTCTATTTCCAATCCGAATGTCAGGAGATTGGTTTGGATTTTTAGGAATGGAATTTTTTGAACGTGAATCCAGTCCAGAGGAGCAGTTCACTTTCCGCACTTTCGTTGATCTAATCGGATTTTATTTAGAAAGAATGTCCATTTTGGAAGAACTAAAGATCCACAAAGAAAACCTAGAAGAAACTGTAGTTAAAAGGACAAAGGAACTTTCTGTCCAAAAGGAAAAGGCAGAAGCTGCAAGCACTGCTAAAAGTGATTTCCTCGCCAATATGAGCCATGAACTTCGCACTCCTTTGAATGCGATCATTGGACTTTCTAAATTAATCAAGATAGAAGACGAAACTTCTAACGATAAAAGATATTTAGACCTGATCCATAAATCAGGCTTACATTTATTAGGTCTAATTAATGATATATTAGAACTTTCTAAACTGAATGCTGGAAAATCTTCCTTCTATTTTTCAGAAATGGATTTAAGAAAGGAATTGGAACAGGTAGTAGAATTTTTAGAACCAGAGCTTATCAGAAAACATATCCATCTTGTTTGGGATGATCCTGAAGAACTTATATCTATGATCTGGGGAGATCCAAAACGAATTCGACAGATCTTCTTGAATCTGGTTGGAAACGCAGTTAAATTCACTGCTGAGCAAGGGTCCATCTATCTTTCTGCCAAAAGAGATGGAAAAAATTGGATTATCGAGATCACAGACACTGGCATTGGTATCCCGGAAGCCGAACAGAAAAAGATTTTCGATGCATTCTATCAGGTCAGAAATTCCAGATCCAGAGACACAGAAGGAACAGGGCTTGGACTATCTATCGTTCAAAAATTAGTAGAGGCACATGGGGGAAATATCCGTGTAAAAAGCCAACAAGGGATTGGAACTACTTTTTATTTAAATCTTCCTATACTAGAACAAACTCCCAAACAATTCAAACCTAGAAAAAACTTTGCAGGAGCTTATCCTGATAAACTAAAAAATTTCTGTTTTATACAATTAGAATTATCCAACCAAAAAAACGCAGATCTTCTCACTCATTTTTTTAAAAAACAAAATCAACCTCTATTATTCAAAGAACTAAGAAAGGATAGAAAAATCGTTTTATTCCAAGATTCTAATTCTCTTTTGAAAGATAGAATATCAGAAATTTGGAAAACAGTCCTGATCCTTCCAGAAGAAACTCAAGATTTCGAGAAGATATATTCCAGGGAGAATTTTGACTTCGTTCTTTCTCAACCAATCTCCTTGGATGAACTGAAATTAGTATTAGAAGAATTGGCGGATCAAATCAATGACTAACTCTACAAGTTCTGTAATCAAAAATAAACAGGAGAGAAAGAGTGTAGTCCGAGATCCTATACTTATAGTCGAGGATAAATTAGAAAATACTCTAATGCTCGAAGCACTTTGTGATGAGTTCGGGATCCAGTACCAATCCGCTTCCAATGGAGAAGAGGCATTGGAGATGGCCAAAGCCAATAAATATTCTTTCTATATTGTAGATCTTATGATGCCTGTGATGGATGGTCCTACTTTCATTCAGAGATTGAAGGAATTCCAACCAGACGCAACTGTTCTAGTTCAAACTGCACTAGATTCCACTGACACTGTGATCGAAGTAATGAAACTAGGCGTATTCGATTATATAATTAAACCAATTCTTCCTGACCAATTTCATAAGGCTCTAAACAAGGCAGTCGATTATCGTTTTTTAAAGGCAAGTGAAACTGCTATTTTAGAAGCAGAAAGTTTAAAATTAAGAAACCAATTAGAATGGCTAACCTATAAGGAAACCAGAAGGAAAGCAGGAGATGAATCCTGGGAAAAATCTTCCATACATTCCTTACAAACTTCTCTATCTCAAGGATCAGGCATCGGAGCGATCATCAGTCTTTTGGACATGATAAAGATCGAAATGAAGGAAGATGGTGATAATTATTTAATTAATAAAAGTATGATGAACCTGGTAATTGAGAACCAGGAAATCACTAAAAACCTATTAAAAGGTCTTACCCAGCTATTAGAGATTATCAATCGGAATCTGGAAAAGAAAAAAGTCAAAGCGTCAGAAATCGTAGAGAAGATCAAACATTCCAGTGAGTTTATTCTACCATATCTGGAAAAGAAGGGACTCAGACTTGCTCTACCTATTTTGAAAAAGGAAGTAGAATTAGATATAGAACCGGATCTATTCCTTCTCGCTTTGGAAGAGGTGATCTTAAACGCATACAAGTACTGCGCACCTAAAACTTCCTTAGAAATATTCACTAGTATTAATCAGGGCTATTTCTGCGTTGTGGTAAAAAACATTGTAGATGAAAAACCTTACGGAGGTGTGGATGAGAAACATGAAAATCTTGTTCTTCAACCATTCTTCCGTATCCACCCTCCTGTAGAAAGTGTCTCCCATTTAGAAAGATTTGGTCTTGGTCTAGGGCTCACAGCTGTGGACCAGATACTCAGAAAACATAACGGTCTATTCTTTATTCATAATGCAAAGGATCACACTGGCGAACAGGTCAGGCTTTGTGTGATGAGCGAATTATTATTACCCATTCAGTGAGAATGAAAAGAAGGAGAATATGAAAAAAATCTTAATCGTGGATGATTCAGCCGTATTTCGAAAGATACTTACCCTTCATCTTTCCCAGGCTTCTTTTTCCGTAATCGAGGCAGAAGACGGACTGCAAGGTTTGGAAAAATTGAAAGAAGGCAAAGTGGATTTGGTAGTAAGCGATATGAATATGCCTAACATGAATGGTATATCTTTCGTCAAGGCAATCAAAGAAGATTCGAACCATAAATTTGTTCCAATCATCATGCTTACTACTGAATCCCAAGATGAGTTGAAGAGCGAAGGTTTAAAAGCAGGTGCGAAAGCATGGCTGACTAAACCTTTTTCTCCGGAAGAACTTTTAAAAACGATTCAGGTTTTACTCGTTTAATCGGCAATTTTATGTCTTTGGAAATTAAAGTATCTGAACTCGGGCAAAAGAATTCCAGACCGATCTTTCATTTAGATCTCTCTGGAGAAGCTTCTATTTATTATGCTTCTGATTGGAAGTCAAAGCTTCAATCTCTTTTGGACAAGAATCCGATCCGAATAGAGATTGATACATCCTCTTTGGAAAAGGTGGATTCCAGTTTCGTTCAATCCTTAATTTTACTTAAAAAAGATTCACTCTATAAATCCTGGGATCTTGCTATCTTAAATCATCCAAATTGTTTATTAGAATTTTACGATCTATATGGTCTGATCGGATTTTTCCAAGACCGTATCCGAATTTCTAAAAAAGATTCATCTGCCTTTAAATTTTCATATGGATTGGAGAAGGTGTAATGGATCTTTCTGAGATTAAAGAAGCATTCATACAAGAATCTCTGGAATTATTATCCGGAGCAGAATCACATCTGTTACGTATGGAAAAGGGAGAATTTGACGAAGAAGCAATTCATTCTATGTTCCGTTCTGTTCACACAGTGAAAGGAACTGCAGGAATGTTTGGCTATGAATCCATAGAAGAATGTTCTCATGAGTTGGAAACCCTACTCGATCTGGCGAGATCCGGAAAAACAGAATTAGATCCTGCTAAAATAGACTTTTTATTAAGAGCGATCGACCATTTAAAACGAATTGTAGAAGATCCAATCCCAGGCAAAGAGTTAAACACCGAATTACAAACTGAACAGTTAAAAATCATAAAAGAAGCCCAAGGATTTACAGGCAAAATTTCTGAGAAAAAGGAAATTAAAAATTCTGCGAGTGATCCTGGCCTAAGCAAAGATAAGACTGAAAAACAAGGGACTGTTAATTCTGATTGGCAGATCACATTCTTTCCAGGAGAAAATATTTTTAAGGATGGAATGGATCCATTCTCCTTTTTAAAATACCTGAGAACAATCGGAGAGATCCAATACTTATACGTTTATAAAACTAAAATCCCTGATTGGAATAGTTGGGATTCAGAAAATTGTTATTTAGGCTATGAGGTTCGGCTCAAGTCAGCCTCTGAAAGGAAGGATCTTGAATCTGTTTTTTCTTTCGTAAAAGATTCTTCCTTTTTAAGAATTACTCCTCCTAATTCTCCAGAGGAAGTTTTCCATAAAATCGCGAGCGAGATACCTTGTGAAAAGGAAGAATATTTCAAGGCATTAGAACTACAGGGTCTTCTATTTCAGATCCCCGTTACAGTACATTCTTCAGAAAGTATTAAAGAACAAAGTTCTTCTAAAAAGGCTGAAAGTGAGAAAACACAAACCACTCAGATCGTTCCCAAACTTATACGTATAGACTCAGCTAAAGTAGACCAATTAGTGAATCTTGTAGGAGAGTTGATCATCTCAGAAGCTAGCCTCGGTCGTTTACTTATAGATAAAGAAGATTCTGACTTAAACGAATCCGCAGAATTATTGTCCAGACTCGTAGGAGAAATACGCGAAACGGCAATGGCACTTAGAATGGTGCCTATCGGGGAACTTTTCGAGAAATACAGAAGAACTGTGAGAGATATTTCCTTGGAACTTGGAAAGGAAGTGGATCTAGAAATTTTAGGTGGAGAAACAGAATTAGATCGTTCAGTCATTGAAAAGATAAACGATCCTATCGTTCATATATTACGAAATGCTTTAGATCATGGAATAGAACCCAGCCAAGAAAGGACAAATCTTGGAAAACCACAAAGGGGTAAATTAAAGATCCAGGCTTCTCATTCTACAGGAAGTATCTCAATCGAGATCTCTGATGATGGAAAAGGGATTAATCACGAACGGATTAGACAAAAGGCGATTGAAAAAGGCCTTATTGATCCTGCGCAAGTATTAAACGAACAAGAAATATTTAATCTAATTTTCCAACCTGGATTTTCCACAGCTGAATCTGTTACTAGCCTTTCAGGTCGAGGTGTTGGAATGGATGTCGTACTCCGTAATATTGAATCCTTAAGAGGATCAGTGAATGTACAATCAGAATTCGGAAAAGGTTGTGTATTCTCAATTAGACTTCCTCTTACACTTGCGATCATAGATGGATTCTTAGTTAGATCCTGTGATTCTTATTTCGTAGTACCTATGGATTGGGTGAGAGAAACAATGGAGTCGGGACTCCAACTTCTACCAGAAGAGATTTCAGGTTCTATCAATTTAAGAGGAGAAGTCCTTCCAATTCTACATCTAGGAAGATTTTTGGGTCTTCCTGATCCTGATGAAGGAAGAAAGAACGTACTCGTTTTAGAACATGACGGTAGAAACTTCGGGATCCTTGTAAACGATCTACTAGGTGAGATCCAATCGGTAATTAAACCTTTGAATGAAATATTCAAAGGGATCCAATGTATTAGCGGAACTTCAGTTTTAGGAACTGGTAAGATAGCGTTCATTCTGGACGTGCCTGGCCTTCATTCACTATTAAAAATCCAAAGAACTAATTTGAGAGATAGAACATTCGCTCGTTAAGCGAATTTTAATAATAAAGGAAATAATTAATTTATAGTATAGGTAAATCATATGAGACAGGGTAAATTAAAATTAAGCGTACTTGTTTGGTCTTTGTTGTTAGGAATCATTCTTACATTTGGATCAGCCGGTTGGAGTTATTTGTATGATCATGGATTTGGAACTGGATCCACTGATAAAATTTCGGTCTCTCCCGAAACGATACATTCAGAGCTAAAAGATTACGAATCAGGTTTGTATTCTTTATTTCTTCCAGGGCAAAGTAAAGAATCCCTTTCTTCTAAACTAGAAAATCTAAAAACGATCCAAACTAAGATCTCATCCGATCTAAAAGTATCTTCTTCGATGCCAAAGGATCCCGAAGACCTACAAAAATTCCTCAAGGATTTGGATTCTCTCGAAGAAAGTATCCTTGCTGCCAAAGGGATTTTGGGGATCCAAGCAAAGGACACTCGAGAAAATTTCCTAAATCAAATTTCAGAAAATTCAGTACCTAAATTAGAAAAGTTAAAATCCGATTGGGATAAATCCAAATCTTCATATTCTGTTCCTGTCCAGAAAGAAGGCCCGGCATATTATCATTTCCTGTTCGCAATTTTCGGGACCCTTCTCTTGCCAGCTTTGGTGATTTATCTAAAACCTTTCTCTTCAGGAAGTATTACTACGAGCACAGGTAATTTTGATTCGGAAGAATTCATTCGGATCAAAACTGCTTTAGACAATGTAACTACAAATATCATGATGGCGGACCAGAACTTGAAGGTCACTTACATGAACAAGTCTATCCGAAAGATGTTTGGAAATGCAGAAGAAGATATTAAAAAGCAGCTTAGCCAATTCAGAGTGGAATCTTTGATGGGTTCGATTATTGATAGTTATCATAAAAACCCTGCACATCAAAGAGGTATCTTAAAGGAACTGAACCAAACATTCCGTTCCAATATTGAGATTGGCGGCAGAAGTTTTGATCTAATTGCAAATCCAATTCTTACAGAATCAGGAGACAGACTAGGGGCTGTGGTAGAATGGGCAGATGTTACTGAACAGAAGAAAATGTTGGAGGTCCGACGACAAGAGAACGAAGAACTAACTCGTATCAAAGTTGCTTTAGACAATACTAGCACCAACATCATGATCGCTGATACTCATTTGAATATCAAATATATGAACAAAGCGATAGTAAAGATGTTCGAGATAGGTGAATCAGATATTAGAAAACAACTTACCAATTTCCATTTAAACAAATTATTAGGTTCTAATATAGACTCTTATCATAAAAACCCTGCTCACCAAAGAGGAATACTCGGGTCCTTTACAGATACTTTCAAATCTAGTATTGAGATCGGAGGAAGAACATTCGATCTGATCGCAAACCCAATTCTCACAGATAATGGAGACAGATTAGGAGCGGTTGTAGAATGGTCCGATGTAACTGAGCAGAAAAAAGTCGCAGCGGCTCGTAAATTGGAAAATGACGAGTTAACTCGCATTAAAGTAGCATTGGACAATGCTTCTACAAACGTGATGATCGCTGATAATGATTTTAATATCAAGTATATGAATAAGGCAGTATACAAGATGTTCCAAAACAGTGAAGGAGATATCAGAAAACAGTTAGCTTCTTTCAATTTGCAAAGTTTACTTGGAACAAATATTGATACTTTCCACAAGAACCCTGCTCACCAGAGAAATCTTGTGGGTAATTTGAGTACGACATATGAATCTACCATTGTAATTGGAGGAAGAACATTTACACTGATTGCAAATCCAATCTTAAGCACTGAAGGCCAAAGATTAGGGGCAGTAGTAGAATGGTCCGATATCACAGGAGAACTTGCTGTCCAAAAAGAGATCGAAGAGATAGTAGGCGCTGCAGCAAAAGGAGATTTTAGAACTAGAGTCCGATTAGAAGGAAAAGATGGTTTCTTTAGAAGTTTAGGAGAAGGTATCAATTCATTCTTACAAGTAAGTGAAACCGGACTGACCGAAGTAGTAGATGCTCTGGAAAGATTAGCAAATGGAGATCTAACTTCTAAAATCGAGAACGAATACTTCGGAACATTCGGTAAATTGAAGGAGTATGGAAATACTACAGTAGATAAATTGAACGAGATCATGGGTGATATCGTGATGAAAGCAGGAAGCCTTGTTGGTTCTGCTGGGGAAGTTTCTTCTACAGCGAATTCACTTAGCCAAGGTGCATCTGAACAAGCTGCTTCTGTAGAACAGACTACTTCTTCCTTGGAAGAAATGACTGCTTCTATTGACCAAAATGCGAGCAATTCAAAACAAACTGAACAAATCGCAAGCCAATCTTCTAAAGACGCAGAAGATGGAGGTAAGTCTGTAACTGAAACTGTAACTGCGATGAAACAGATAGCCGAAAAAATCTCGATCATTGAGGATATTGCTTACCAAACAAATTTACTCGCTCTAAACGCGGCCATTGAAGCAGCAAGAGCAGGAGAACATGGAAGAGGATTCGCAGTAGTAGCTTCTGAAGTCAGAAAATTAGCAGAAAGAAGCCAGAAGTCTGCTAATGAGATCTCAAGTCTTGCTGTGTCGTCCGTAGCAATTGCTGAAAAAGCAGGAAAACTAATCAGTGAGATTGTTCCGAATATTAGAAAAACTGCAGATTTGGTACAAGAGATCACAGCTTCTAGTGAGGAACAGGCTTCCGGTGTAATAGAGATCAATAAGGCAATGGGACAACTGGATCAGGTTTCCCAGCAAAATGCTTCCGCTTCTGAAGAGTTAGCAGCGATCGCAGAAGAGATGAATAGCCAAGCGGAATCTTTGAGAGAATCCGTATTATTCTTTAGATTAAGTAAAGAATCTCAGGGAAGAGAAAGTTCAGGCAATGGGTCCAAAAGTTTAGCTGCTGTGAGAACTGTAAGCGTTCCTGATAAACCTAAGTTTGAAAAATACTGAGGTGTAGTCGTGAGCACTTTCGAAGACAACCAGTATTTGACCTTCAAGATCGGAGAGGAAACTTTCGGAATTGGGCTTTTGAATGTAAAAGAGATCTTAGAATACACTCATGTGACCACTGTTCCAATGATGCCCTCGTTTATTCCGGGGGTAATCAATCTAAGAGGAAATGTAGTCCCAGTTTTGGATGTATGTGATAAGTTTTTCAGAAAAAAACATTCTCCTGATAAAAGAACATGTATCGTGATCGTGGAAGTTCCTGAATCAGTAAACGGAGCAAGGATGGATATAGGTCTGATCGTAGAAGCTGTATACGAAGTTTTGAGTATACCTTCTTCCGAAATTGAACCCCCTCCTACATTCGGTTCCAGGATACGCGTGGATTTTTTAGCGGGTATGGCGAGACAAGCAAGTGGATTCATTCTATTACTCAACCTTCTTCGCTTATTAACTGTAGAAGAATTGACTGCACTCGAGGAAACCAAAGAAGAAGCGGCGAGCGTAGTCTCCGCGAGTTGAAAATGGAACCCGAGATTGTTAAAGATATTTTTCTCCAGCCAGGAGGTTTTTATTGGGGAGAAAATGGAACAAGGATCAGAACACTCTTGGGCTCCTGTGTTGCATTATGTTTTTGGCATCCTTATTCTAAGGTGGGAGGAATGGCTCATATCATGCTCCCTAAAAGACCTTCACATGTTCCGGAACCTCATCCAAAATACGCAGATGATGCTTTGGAAAGTTTCTTAAAACAATTTCAGAAACTGGGAGAAAGACCGGGCAGATTTGTATGCAAAATTTTCGGAGGAGCTTCTATGTTTTCTCCTGAAGAAGACAAAATGGAAGAAGTAAAAAAGATCGTAGAAATAGGTGAAAAAAATGTGGAGTCAGTTCTGGACTTGGTTCGTAAAGCAAATATAGATCTAACTGCTTCCAATACAGGCGGAAAATCTCACCGAAAAATATATTTCTCTCTTTGGGACGGAGAAGTCTATATGGAAAATCCTCAAAATTAACAAAACATGATATACGTATATATTATAGATGATTCCGCTGTAGTCCGATCCGTACTCAAACAAGTTTTAGAAATGAATTCTGACATAAAGGTAATTGGATCTTCTCCCGATCCCGTGTTTGCATTGGAGAAACTCGGAAAATCCGAAAGATGGCCTGATGTGATCGTTTTGGATATTGAAATGCCTAGAATGGATGGGATCAGTTTTTTAAAAAAGATCATGCATACACACCCTACTCCGGTTTTAATCTGCTCTTCTCTTGCAGAAGAATCTTCTGAAACAGCTTGGGTTGCTTTAAAAGAAGGTGCAGTAGGAATTGTAACCAAACCTAAAATCGGGCTAAAAGACTTTTTAGAAGATTCAGCTATTTATTTGGGAGAATGTATTCGTTCTGCTTCCATTTCTAAATTGAAACATCAAATTTCGGCTCCTTCTCCCAAAACGAACGGACTTGATTTTACAAAAATTGCAACTACTGATAGGATCATTGCGATTGGAACATCCACAGGTGGAACAATAGCGTTAGAGGATATTCTTACTTCTCTTCCCGCAAATAGCCCAGGTATAGTGATCGTGCAACATATGCCTGAAAAATTCACAGAAGCATTTGCAAATCGTTTAGATAAGATCTGCAAAATTACTGTAAGAGAAGCAAAAGACGGAGATCGTATCCAAGAAGGGATCGCACTTATTGCCCCAGGGAATAAACATATGGAAGTTGTAGGAAGTGGAGCTCAATTTATTGTAAGGATCACAGACGGACCGCTCGTAAATCGTCATAGACCTTCTGTGGATGTATTATTCAAATCAGTTGCAAAACATGTAGGACGTAACGCAAAAGCATTTTTACTTACAGGTATGGGAGCAGATGGTGCCGCAGGACTTTTAGAAATCAGGCAAGCAGGCGGAAGAACAATTGCACAGGATGAGGCAAGTTCTGTTGTATTTGGAATGCCAAGAGAAGCGATAGAAAGAGGAGCTGCGGAAAAAATACTTTCCTTAGGAGATGTTCCTTCCGAGATTCTCGCCGGTTGATCAGGGCGAGAATCTTAGAGGTTTTAAACTTTATAGAAGTGAAAAAGTTACCTTGTTCTTTCTATCTTGGATCTCTTCCGGAGTTTCGATCTTAACGACCTCGTCCGGAACGATCTTAAAGATAGTTTGTCCTTTTTGGATGATCTTTCCATCGCTATCATTTAGAACTACAGTTTTGATAGTTCCAGAGAATGGAGCAGTGATCTTATTGAACATTTTCATTACTTCTACGATAAACAAAGGCTGGCCTGCTTTGAAATGCTCACCTTCTTGTACCATTGCAGGAAGATCAGGAGCCTCTTTAGAGTAGAACATTCCGCCCATTGGAGAAACGATCTCGTCTGAACTTGCCTTAGGAGCAGGTGCCAAAAATTTAATAAATGCGTCTCTTGTATCCGACTTCTTAAATTCTTCAGGGATTACCGGCTCTAGGTTCTCATCCACTCCCAATTTATAGAAACCTGATTTATTTCCAAGATTTGGAATGATTTTAAGCAATTCTAATCCGATTTGAAATCCTTTATGAGAAGAGATTGCATTTGCCCAAACAGCAGCATCTACACCTGCAGGAGCTTTTCCTGCAAATACAGAATCCCAGTCAGCAGAATCAGCTTTTTTGCCGGTTAGTTTTTCCAGTTCTTTATAAAATGCTAATGCAGATTGTAAAACTTGTTGGTCATGATCCCAGATCTGTTCAGAAGGAGATTGGTGTAATTCACCTTCCATATGCAGATAATAGTAAAGGTCGGAAAGAATATGGATTGGATTTCGGGCCCAAACCACCTGATCCTTTTCGATCTTCCAGGAAACATTTTCATGATAACCTAAGAAACCAGCTAAAACATGAGCGTCTGCGAGTAGTTCGCCAAGAGGTCTTGTTATCAGAGTAAGTTTACGGGAAAGAACCTTCTTTCCTTCTGCTGGAGCATTAGAAAGAATTTTTGTCCAAGCGACTTCCAGATCGATATCCTTGCCTAGGCTTTCTAAAGCACCCACTGCAGCAAGATAAGAGATCATAAATGCTGTAGAAGGTTTGAATAAAGGATCCTTTCCTAAGATCCAATGGATCAAACCATAATGAACAAGTAAATTAGTCTGTAAATCCTGGCCTCTAAGCTCAGTCTTTCTGAGAATATTTCCAAGTTTACGAAGGTTATCTTCTCTACTGGTTCCGTAAGTGATCAAAAGTGCGATGTTTGAATCGTAAGCACCAGCTACTTTATAATGTACGAATAGACCGGTATCAGGATTTCTAACTGAAATTCCTTGGTCATCTCTGATCTCTTCTGGTAGAGGTTTGGACCAATTTAAGATAACACCACCTGCGTGAGGTTGGATCGCCTTATTGGTAGCGTTGATACGAACTTCTGCACCGGAAATATTTCTAACGACTCGTTCTGGTTTAGGCAGTCTTTTTCCATGAAGAGCAAGAAGTGCCATAGCCTCGATCAAGCTGTCTACGATAAAGAATTCGGATTTGTTATCAGGATTTGTGAATTTCAAAGAGTAAACCATTTCAGTCACTCTATGTTCTACCTGGATCCTGGTGTTCATCTCCATGAAGAAGTGGTTGGTCCCTTCTACAATCAACTCGAAGGTGGAAACACTATTTAAAGCGACTGCTTCTCCGAATCTTTCGGATTGCTCTTCCATTTCTTTGAGGACTTGAAGGTCTGCCTTCATGATCTCTGCTTTTTTAGGAGATGTTTTTTCAAGAACAGCGATCTCGTTTTGTAAAAGTTCCTGAGTAAGAGAGATCTCAAGGAGTTTCTGTTCGTGCATTTGAACGGAACAGTCCCTTCCACCTAAAGCCAAACACCATTCTCCGTTACCGATCAACTGGATCTCATTATGTCTGGTTTTTTCGATATTTAATTCTATCAAAAAGTTTCTGTTAGAACCTGGAGCGGTTACTTTAGATTCTGATAATATTTCTTGTACTGCAGTTTTTACTTCTTCCGGTTTGGAAACTACCCTTTGGCCTTTTCCACCACCACCGCCCACGTATTTAAAACGAATACGATTACTTGGGTATTTTTTCCAGATCTCTGCAGTTTCAATTTCTGCCTGAGCTTGCAATTCAGGAATAGTTACGAGTTCTACGATTTTTTCGTAACCAGCATATAATAAGCTTTCCGCATTTTCCTCTATAGAAATAGAAGAATTATAAGTGTAGTTTAATCCTTTTTCTTTTGCAAGAGCAACTAATGCTTTTTCGTCTTTTGCTTTTTTGAGAAGACAAGTTGCAGAGATTGTATCTACACCAGGAGTTACGGAAACATTCAGTTTACGTGCGAGCTTTTTTGCTTCGTCTTTAGAACCTGCTTGGTGAGCCACATGAGAAGAAGGTCCCATGAAGGTAATTCCGCTCTCTTCGATTGCCTCGATGAATTCAGAATCTTCTGCCATAAATCCGTAACCGGCAAAGATATGAGTGTATCCGTTATCTTTTGCGATTTGGATGATCTGTTTGATCCTTGCAGCTTTTTCTTCTGCACCTGCTCCCATATAATCAGGAACTCTGTGAATATTAGAAGGGAATCTAAAATCTCTAAGTTCCGGAGCGAGTGCCATCGGATAAACAACTGAATCTTTTTCTGAAAGTAAGATACCGTATTCTCTGATCCCAATCTGATCGAAAATTTCCATAGCCTCTTTTCGAACTGGGCCTCGGCAAACGATCAAACATTTGATAGTTTCTAAGGAAAAAGAATGGATCCAAGGAGTAGTAGATTCGCGAAATGTAATGCGCCGATTTTGGTAGTCGATCATCTGTGTTTACTCGAATTCCCTTTGAGGTCCGGACATTGGTCCAGGTTTGTAGTGTCGGATTAAATAATCTAAATTTTTGAATAAGATGTTTCTAGTAGTTCCCGGAAGAACGATCCTGGAAACAGAACCCAATGATAATGCTTCTTTAGGGTTCATTAGGTCCTTCTCATATTTCTGAGATAGAACTTGAAGTTTTTTGTCTCTAGTCGCAGCTGCATCTTTTTCAGATGCACCATTCTTTAGATTTTCCTTATATTCTTTTTGGATAGCAGTGATCTCGTCTTTGTAAACGTAATCCTTACCTGCAGGTCCCATTACCGCAATCCTTGCAGTTGGAAGTGCAAATACCATATCCGCACCCGTATGGTAAGAGTTGAAACTTGCGTAAGCTCCACCAAATGCGTTTCTGATGATAAGAGTTAATCTTGGAGTGCGGATATCGATGATCGAATCCAGAAGTTTTCTTCCTTCTAAAACGATACCGTTTTGTTCCTGCTCTTTTCCTGGTAAGAAACCGGTAGTATCTTCTAAGAATACTAAAGGAATATTATATACGTTACAGAAACGGATAAATCTTGTACCTTTTCTTGCGGCACCAATATCAATCTGACCGGAAGAAACTGCAGAGTTATTCGCTACAAAGCCAACCACATGCCCGCCCAATCTACCGAATGCGGTGACTAGGTTTCTGGATCTTTGAGGTTGGATCTCGAAATACTGACCATGATCACAAATATTCTGGATATATAATGTGATATCAAATGGAGTATTCATCCCAGTAGGAGAATTGAATGTCTTTTTGAATAAGATCTCTTCTTCGTAGATAAATCTATCAGTAGGATCTGAAGTTGGATGGAAAGGTGCTGCACTTGAACTATTATCAGGAAGATAAGATAGAAGTCTGAGTGCTGTTCTTAAAGCTCCTAACTCATCATTAGTTACTAAGTCAACAACACCGCTTTGTCCGTGGACTTTTGGTCCTCCCAGATCGTCCGCGCTGATGTCCTCGCCTAAAACTGATTTAACAACTCCGGGTCCCGTCAAACCGAAGAATGTATTCTCCGGTTGGATCATGAAGGAACCTTGTCTCGGAAGATAAGCTCCACCACCCGCGTTAAATCCAAACATTAACATTAAGCTTGGAACTACACCGCTGATCTTTCTAAGTGCGGTGAATGCTTCGGAGTATCCGTCCAGACCACCAACCCCTGCAGGAACATATGCACCTGCAGAATCGTTCATACCGATCAGAGGAATACCATGTTCCCCTGCCATATAGATCAATCTTGCAAGTTTGTTTCCGTTAGTAGCATCCATGGACCCCGCTCTAAGAGTGAAGTCATGTCCGTAGATTGCTACGTCCCTTCCGTTAATATTTAAAATACCTGTGATTAAGGAAGCCCCATCTAAATTTTTTCCCCAGTTTTGGTAGAGAATATTAGGCTCTGAATTGGTAAGGACTTTGATCCTTTCCCAAACAGTCATTCTTCCTTTAGAATGTTGTACTAGGATCCTATCCGTTCCTCCACCTTGTAGAGGTTTCTCCAATAACTCTTTGCCCATTGCATTGGCATCGTCGTAAATACTGGAAACGGGTTGGGATTCCGATGGATCAGAAGATTGAAACGGATTATTTATAGAGTACGCTTGTTCCGACATACGGTACACAGTTTTTAGAGAAAGGCCAGGGAGGAAAGCTAAAAACCGCGGTTTAAGTAAAAGGATTTATTGGAGGCTAGAATCTACGGTATCATAGATCTTAAAAAGGGAATCCATATCTATGATCTCGAAAACCTTACGAACTGCTGGGCGTAAAGCTGCAAGTTTGAGTTGGATCTCTCTTTCCTTACAAACTCTTAGGGAACCAACGATGACTCTTAAACCTGCGGAAGAAACGAACTCCACGTTGGACATATCTAAGACGATATTGGGCTCTGTAGCTTTTCGGATATGATCCATGAACGCCTGTTCGACCCTATGGGTATTATGAACGTCCATATTCCCTATAAGATGGATCACTCTAGAGTTCCCTTTTATTTCTACCGTCAGTTCCATTTTGCCCTCGTAGTTCAGCGAAAAAATTTCTGGAGGGTGAGTATGTTTCTTCCCTCTTCCATTTTATAATCTACCACGTCCATTAATGTCTCAATTAGATACACACCGAATCCGCCTTTTCTTTTTCCGGTGAGATTTTCCTCTATGGACGGGTCTTTCACATTCGTCCTGTCGAAACCTTTTCCGGAATCAGTCAGCACGATCGTGATAGAATCTTCAGTGAACCGAATTTTACAATCGAATTTCGGATTTCTGAGCAGAGTATCTTTATAACCGTGCATTACAATATTTGTAGCTGCCTCGTCCCCCGCCAAAAGAATATCATCTCTTAAAAAATCGGGCAGATTTCTGACCTTGATCGCATCGTATATAAACTCTCGGAAGATTGGAATTTGACCGGTACTCGCGTCGAAAGTCCTGAAAAATTGGAAATCATTATTGTACTTCAATAAAAGCACAGTGAAATCGTCGAAAGGTTCTTTTCCAGAGGAGAAAGAACGAATGGTTGCGTATAATTCTTCTACAATTTTTTGTGCAGGAAGATGTCTTCTGGACTTGATCTCTTCGATCATTCTTTCCAGACCGAATTCATTTCCTTGGGCGTCTTTTTCTTCTACCGCGCCGTCAGTATAGAGAACAAAAATATCTCCCGGCTTTACTGTAAAATTTCCGCCCTTGTATTTTGCAGTTGGGATCACACCTAGAGGAGGCCCCTGGCCTTTTAATAATTCGTAAGAGCCATCTTCTTTGATCCAAACCTGGTCATTATGGCCAGCGGACGCATATTCAATTGTGAACAAAGAAGGATTATAATGAATGAAGAATGCAGTTACAAACATTCCAAAATGAGAATCTTCGAAAATTAACTCATTCCCTTGTTTTAAAATTTCTTCGGGGCTTAGATCATGATTTCTAGCAAGAGTTCGAATGATAGAAGAGCTCATCGCCATAAATAGAGCCGCAGGCAGACTTTTTCCGGAAACATCCGCGATCAAAAATGAGTATTGACCATCGCTGTACTGGTAATAATCATAAAAATCTCCGGACACATCCTTAGCCGGAACAGAAAGAATTCCCAGATCAAAATTAGAATGAAACACTTTTTCGGAAGGAAGAATATTCTGTTGGATCTTCCGAGTAATTTCCATCTCCTGTTGGATCGCTTTTTTCTCCAACATCTCGTTCCTTAAACGGAAAGCTTCGAATCCTTTTGTAAACTGTGAAGCCATTGTCTGCAATAATCTGAAATCAGAATCCTGATAAGAAAGTTTATCCTTTCTATCGGCAACAGTCAAGGCACCGTAAGGTTCTCCGCTAGATAAGAATAATGGAACGATAATATAAGAACCTTTTAAATATCTTCTGTCCAACATATGAGGGAATGGTTGGTCCAAAATATCCCTTTTTAATACAGGAAGACCTTCCTTGATGCTGGACAAAACTTGGGTTCCTATAATTTCTTCTTCTAAAACTCTATCTATCTTTTCTGATTTTCCGTCGTAGTATGCACAGTTGATAAAATTCTCTTTAGAGAGACTGTATAAGAAAATACCTGCAACACTTGCATCTAATTCTCTGATGATAAGTCGGATGGATTTTCGCACTAAGCCTAGTCTATTTGTAGAAAGACTTACCGCCTGTGACAGATCAAATAAGGACTCTAACTCGGAGACTTTTTTGCGAAGATCTTTGTTCGCATTCTCTAAGTTCTGAAGAAGTCCAGTCTTCTGGATTGCTAATGCAGAAGTTCCCGAAAAGCTTAAGAAAAGTTCTAGATCCTCTCCAGTAAACTTTTCTCTGTCCACGGTGTTGATCGCTTCAATTACGCCGATTACTTCGTCGTTTGCAACGAGAGGGGCAGCCATAATATTTCGAGTAGTAAATTGAGAAGCCTTGTCCACTTCCTTATAAACACGATCATCATTTTGTGCATCATTGATGATCATTGGCTTCCGTTCTCTAACTACGAGCCCAGCCACACCTTTTCCAACAGGAACTTGCATTTTAGTGACCGCTTCACTTTTTTCACCAAGAACTGTGTGGAAATAGAGATATTCTTTGGATTCATCTAAAAGGAGAACACTACATGCCTCTGTTCTAAATACAGTTTTGGAGGAAAGCATGATCGCTTCTAAAAGTTGAGAAAGATCTAAAGAGGAATTAATTAATCCGGAAACACGAATTACTTCTGTAAGTAAGAAGTCGAAACGTTCTGATTGTCTTTTTGCCTGTGCTGCTTCTAATACTAATTGAGTGGTTGCGAGTAAAGAAAGAGTGACTAAGGAGGCATCTCCGGATACATGAGATTCTTTTAATAATCTTCCTACTGTTTTACATGTAGTACGAAGAAGTTCAAAATCAGTTTTAGAAAAGCGATCCGCGGTTGTTTTACCTTGTAAAACTAAAACGGCGTAACTTGCACGATTCGCCTTGAGACTTGAATCCAGATCATCTACTTTTAATCGAACCACTAAAAGCGGATAACTGCTTGGTGATTTGGCCCAAGGAGGAGTTTTACCTCTTTCTAAAAGTAGATCTTTTCCGGATTGTGAGAATGCCCAATGTGCAGCTTCGATGAGTTCTCTTTCGTTACGACCGGAGATTTGTCGTATATTCGAAGACTCTGTTGTAGAAAATATTCCACCTAAGTCAGCATGAGTGAGTGCGATCGCCTCTCTCAAAAAACTATCAAAGATAGAGGAGACCCCTAAACCTTCTTCTAGAAAGAAGGAACCGTCACTTCGACTTCTGAGTAGGGTCTCCTGTTTTTTTATCTGGGTCAAGGTCTAAAAATTAAGATTGGAATTTAAGGGATTCTTCCCTTAGTCTTCTATTAGCGTGTTCAAGTTCTTTGATACGATTCATTGCAGAAATTAATTCGTCTCTAGATAAGTTAGTCACTACTGAAGTTGCATCGAAAGCTTCTTTAACATCTTTTAATTCTTGTCCGGAATACTGAATGATAGTTTCGTACATACGAATGATCTCATCCGCGTTTTCCAACTCTTGCTCGTTCAATCTCAAAACTTTTTCATAACCTTTGATAATATCGTTTTGGATTTTTATTTTTTTCTGTAGTTCCTCGACGGAATCGCTCATCCGATTGCTCCTAAAATAATATATATTGACAGTGCGCCCAAGGAGACCATTTTGGAATCAGAGGGGATGTAGCTCAGTTGGGAGAGCATTTGAATGGCATTCAAAAGGTCGGGGGTTCGATTCCCCTCGTCTCCACACACCAGCGCCGAACCTAATAGATAGTTTCCTTTCCTAATCACTGTCAAGACTAATGCGAGAGAATCATTGGACTTTTACCAGCCGGGGAAATCCCAAAAAAGACGAAGTGCTTTGGCTTCGGGACCCCTTACATTCTTTTGACAGGTCCTTTAGCCCGGAACTTCCTTCAGAATATTATCTTACTGTGGCAGAAGGTCCTGAGAAATTTTCCGGATTTTCGAATGAAGACATTTTGGATTTTCTTCTGAAAAGAAAGAAGAAACAAATTCTAATTGCAGAAGGATTTTCCGCGAGATTGATATGGCCACTTCTCACCCAACCTAACGATAAAATACTTTCTGCATTTCTGATTTTCCCAAACCCTCTGCCAGTATCAGGATACTCCACTTCCATTTTAGAAAAAACGGATTGGTTTCTTAGGAATTTAACCCAGATCCCTAAGTTCTTTTTGGATCCATTCGGTTTAGAAAAGCTTTGGAACGGATTGGAAAAGGAAGATCTATATTCCCAAAAGGCAAAATGTCCGATTGGTATCCTTCTTCCTAGAACTGTCGGCCCATTGGAAACCCAGGCAGAAATATTACAGAACATTTCTGTAGGAACTTCTGTGTTTAGATGGGAAGCTCAAAATCCAAGATTTTCAGAACCGACCACTGGAATGCTGTCTAAAATCCTAGAACCATTCTTAAAATCTGGTGGGCAAAAACCGGTGAAGGATAGCTCTAGGACAAGGTTCTGAAAAATGTCAGTACGTAAAATTCTCAAAATTGGCGATCCACTTCTAAGAAAGAGCAGCGAAACTGTTCATCCAGACGAACTGGGAACCAAAGAATTCAAAAAAATGATCCGCGACATGTTTGATACAATGAGACATGCGGACGGTGTGGGTCTTGCTGCTCCTCAGATCGGTATCATGAAAAAGATCGTGGTAGTAGGTTCAGATCCTGAGGATGATAGTCCATCTAGAGTTCCGGAAAGGATACTTATCAATCCAGAGATCAAACCGATTACTGATTCAGTAGATGGAAATTGGGAAGGATGCCTCTCCGTTCCGGGTATGAGGGGGTACGTAGAAAGACCCAATAAGATCCAAATGAAATGGATGGATGAAAAAGGAAATTCTCACGAAGAAACAATCGAGGGATATTCTGCAATCGTATACCAACATGAATGCGACCACCTAAACGGGGTTTTGTACGTAGATAGATTAAAGAGTACAAAAATGTTCGGATTCAATGACTCCATGGAACTAAACGGTCCTATCCTGGACTAAAAAACTTCTCCCCTAAACAATCTAAGCGGAAGCCTATATGAAAAGTATCATCGAATATTTCCTCTCGAAAAGTATCTTCGTAAACCTACTTACAGCCATTATCATTATCTGGGGAGGCTGCAAAGCGGTTGAAATGAATCGCGAAGCTTTCCCAAATATTAATTTTGATATTGTATCCGTTTCTACTATATACCTAGGCGCTTCTCCCCAAGAAGTGGAGAAGTTAGTCACTAATCCTTTAGAAAAAGCGATTAAAGAAGTGGATGGGATCAAAGAATATAGATCCGCTTCTATCGAAGGAAGATCCGGTATCGTGATCACTTTGGATCCTGATACAAAGGATACTCAAAAAGTAGTAGATGATATCAAATCCGCCATAGACCGAGTGGAAGATCTTCCGGAAGAAGCAGAGGATCCAATCGTAACAGAGATTACAACTGCAAGAACTCCAGTAATTGAAGTTTCCATTACTTTAAAGGATGATGATGGATCGGTTGAGGCGGAAAAGAGATTACGCGCTCAAGCAAAGATCGTTGAACAAGCACTTTTAGACATTTCAGGAGTTGCAAAGGTCTCTCGCAGAGGCTGGAGAGAAACTGAAATGCAAGTAGATATTCTTCCGAATAGTTTGTTTGGTTTTTATCTCACCGGCCAAGATGTAATAGGCGCATTAAGAAATCGTAACGTAAACGTTCCAGGCGGAAATGTCACCGGTCTTGATAAGGAGATCATTCTTAGAACGATCGGAGAATTTGATACTCCTGAAGAAATTTCTAAGGTGCATGTCAGAGGAAATGAGATCGGGAATGCGATCCGTATCCAGGATGTCGCCAGAGTCACCGAAGGTTTAAGAGAAGCGGATTATATCGAGAATGTAAACGGTACTAAAACCGTAGCGCTTACTGTTCTAAAACGTCAAAGTGCAGACGCTATTAAGATCGTAGACAATGTAAAATCCACCGTTGAAAAATTTCGCAAGAGTTCTCCAGAATTCCAATATGCATTCGTAAACGATCTTTCTAAGTATATTCGACGTAGGTTAAACGTTTTAATCTCAAATGCTGCATTCGGGATGATCTTAGTTACTGGATCTCTCTTCTTCTTTTTAGGATGGAGAGTGGCACTTATGACTGCTCTCGGGATCCCTGTTTCCTTCGGTGCTACATTTATTCTCATGAACCAATTTGGTATGACCTTAAATCTGATCTCCATGTTTGGACTCGTCTTGGTCGTAGGTATCCTTGTAGATGATGCGATTATTATATGTGAGAACGTATATCGATATATAGAAGAAGGACTTCCTCCTTATGAGGCTACATTAAAGGGAACCTTAGAAGTGGTTTCTCCTGTGACTGCTACTGTTACTACAACAATTGCTGCATTTGCCCCTCTTCTATTCATGCCAGGTATTTTTGGTAAGTTCGTATTCAGTATTCCACTTGTGGTGATCATTGCACTTTGCGCTTCTCTTGCGGAAGCATTCTTCATTCTTCCAAATCACTTATATGATATCAATAAAGGTGGAGTAAAAGCCGGAGAGATCAAAGAAGAATCGGGATGGTTTGCTAAATTTAGGAACACTAAATATGTTCCTGCGCTTCGATTCGCTTTAAACAATCCTTGGAAGATGACTGGAGGTATCGTTGCCTTATTGATCGCAAGTTTTATCATCCAATTTTTATTCTCTAAGTTTAAGTTATTCCCTGGTTCTGTAGACCAGTTCTACGTAAAGGTAACTGCTAAAACCGGAGCAAGTTTGAATGAAACCTATCGTTATCTAGAGGTAATAGAAAAAGAGCTCGCGAAAGTGCCTCCGGAAGATATGGAGAATTATGCGACTCGTGTGGGAATCATCCAAGCAAATCCGAATGATCCTTTTACTAAAAGGGGAAAACATTACGGAATGGCAATGGCTTATTTAACTGCGGAAGAGAACCGTAAAAAATGCCATAAAACAGATGATATCATCCAAAAACTTAGAAGAAGAACTCTCTGGCTGCTCAATGAAACTTCTCGCAAGATAGAAGAAGAGAAGATCCAAAAAGAAGCAGAAGAAACCAAAAATCCTTGTGATATTCCTGAACCTGTTGTCATCCCAGAAGAATTCGAATCTCTTAGAGGAAAACTTATTGCTTTAGAATATGAAAAAGTTTCCGGGGGACCTCCTGTAGGTAAACCTGTTGCGATCGAGATCAGAGGAGATAATTATGATACTCTTCTCAAAATTGCATCTGAATACAAAGCGGTACTTGGAAAAGTAAAGGGAGTCACGGATATCGCAGACGACTTCAATGAAGGTAAGGACGAAGTTCGAATTAGAGTTAGCGAATCGCTAGCTTCTACCGCAGGAGTTTCCGTATTTAGGGTTGCTCAAGCAATTAATACAGCATTCCAAGGAACCGTTGCGACAAAGATCAAAAGAACAGACGAAGAAGTAGAAGTAAAAGTCCGCTTTCCTGAATCTTACAGAAAATCTGTAGATAGTTTGAACCATGTTTATGTTTCGAATTCTATCGGCAAAATGATCCCAGTATCTCGTTTGGTTACTGTGCAAAAACTTCCAGGTGTTTCTAATATCAATCACTTGGATGGAAAACGTTTAGTTACTGTCACTGCGAACTTAGCGGGAGGAAAACAAGCAAATTCGAGGGAGGCCAATGCTTCCGCTAAAGTATTGGCAGAGAAAGAAAAGATCATAGATAAATATCCTGGTTATATCGTTCGTTTTGGCGGGGAAAATAAGGATACGGAAGAATCAATGGGTTCCCTAGGTGGAAAATTCGGATTGGCTCTTCTAATCATGTATATCATCATCGCTTCTCAATTTGGATCTTTGATGCAGCCTCTTGTGATCGGAAGTGCTATCCCCTTCTCCTTTATTGGAGTGATCTTGGCATTCGTGACTCATGGAGAATCTTTCGGATTCTTAGCTATGCTTGGAATTGTTGGTCTTGCGGGAGTTGTAGTAAACGACTCAATCGTACTCGTAGACTTTGCAAACACTCTGCGCAAAGAAAATCCGAATAAGAATATTAAGGAAATCTTAATAGATACAGGAAACTTAAGACTTAGAGCTGTGACCTTAACTACTGTGACTACAGTTTTGGGACTTTTACCAACTGCATACGGTATCGGTGGTTACGACCCATTCTTAGTTCCAATGGCACTAGCTTTTGGTTGGGGACTTGCATTTGCAAGTATCATCACTCTCATCATGGTGCCTGTATTCTATCTTCATCTTTACAATTTCCAGAGCTGGTTTTACGGAAGGGTGGAAAATGTTTTCGGTAAAAAGCAGGTTGTAAGACCAAGCGCTGTATATTTCCCAAGCCCAGAATTTTCAAGCGATCCTGAACCGATTTCAACGATTAATAAGGGCAGAAAGAAGAAGTAAGATAATCAAAACGAAAAGCGGGCATCAATCCTGCTTTTCGTTTAATACTTCAGGAACGGTTGTGAATTTATAACCTTTGTTTAACATCGCCTGAATAAAATCAGGAAGAATATAGATCAGTTTTTCGGATTGTCTAGGCGAACCTAAATGCATCAAGATAATTGCACCATTCATTCCATTTTTGTCAGCAGCTTCCCAACGATATAAAAAATCCAACATCTCTTCTTTAGTTTTATAATGTGGATTTTGTACTAGCTTTGTTTTTCCTGTAGAAGGATCTTTTTTGGTGATGTACTTCTTATATACGAAGTCAGGTACATCCAAAGAACCTACAGTATTATTGCTCCAGAAAATATGATTTTCATAACCTTGTGTAGCATATACATCCAAAATGATCGGGTCCACTGCGCCATATGGCAATCTATAATACTTGGTAAGAGTAAGCCCTGTAATCGTCTTAAATTTATCCTCTACTGATGTTAATTCTTCCAAAAGAACATTAAAATCTGGGATCTCGTCAGCCACATAACTTAGTAGTGCTCTTTTTCTGAGAGAGGATTCTTTCAAACTTCTAGGTAAATTAAAATGGCTCCATGTATGATTCCCGAAAACTACTCTTCCATCTAATGCTGCTAATTTTTTGAGATAAACCAAATTGGTTTTGGAAAATAACGATCCGCCTTTTTTAGCAGGATTTTCATTGGAAACGAATAAGGTCACCTTGATCGGGAACCTCATCATAAATTCATAAAGTATTTGCAGATCTTCTCCGGTTCCTAAATCGAATGTAAGAGATATTTCCTTAAAATTCGGATTTCCTCTGCTTATGTTTTTGCCTGTACCGGGTTTAGGAATGATCGTTTGCAGGGAGTTTAAGTTTTTATTCACTTCTTCAGTTAGGTCTCCATCAGGAACGTCATCTAAGATGGAAGATTTGAAACGAAGTACTTCTTCTTCTCTTTGCTGTTCTTCTAATCTTAAACTTGTGATATCTTCTGAAAGAACGGAGATGACTTCATTCTGCTTTTGGACAGTGTTTTGGAGGGAATCCAACCTTCTTGCTAAAGCAAAAACAGTGGTAATGCTCAAGATCAGGAAGAAGAATACGGAGGAACCGATCCGGATCTGACGAAATTTTTTTTCCAGGACTTCGGATTCGACTTCGTTGTCCTGGATTTCCTTGATCGTCTTAGAAAGTACTGTAGATTCTTCTTCGCTGAGCATGTTCTGATTTCGGTCAACTGACCAGACGGATGAATTTTCCTTTTTTGCCTTGGCGAATCAAGTATTCTGCGTTTTTAGTTACAGTAAATTTTTCATCCGAAAGTTTCTCTTCGTCGACATAAATCCCCCCAGACTTGACAAGCCTTCTCGCCTCGGAGGTAGAAGGAACAAATCCCAGTTTGGCGAGAACCCAGATCAGCTGAGGAGTTTCGGATTCTTGGAAAAATTCGGGACCTAATTTTGTTTCCGGAATATTCTCAGGAATGGCTCTTGCTTTTGGATTATGGACCTTATTCCATTCTCCAATTGCTTCTGAGTTTGCGTCCGAAGAGGAAAACTGATCCATTATTAATTTTGCAAGTTCGGTTTTGACTTCTTTAGGATGTAATTCCCCTGACTCGATACCTTTTTTACGCTCAGAAACAGATTCCATAGGAAGATCGGTAAGTAATTCGAAATAATTCCACATCAGTTCGTCGGAGATGGACATTAGTTTTCCGAACATGTCGATTGGCTCTTCTGTAATCCCCACGTAATTTCCGAGGGACTTGGACATTTTTTTGACCCCATCCAAACCAACCAAAAGAGGAAGAGTGATCACACATTGTGCCTCTTTTCCGTATTCTCTCTGTAATTCTCTGCCCACTAGAAGATTGAATTTTTGGTCCGTTCCACCAAGTTCCACATCCGCTTCCATTTCTACGGAGTCGTAACCTTGCACAAGTGGATAGAGGAACTCAATCAGAGAGATGGATTGTCCGCTTTTGTATCTTTTGCTGAAATCGTCTCTTTCTAAAATTTGGGCCACGCTGTATTTAGAAGTGAGCACCAAAACATCTTCAAAATTCATCCCGGAACACCAACGGGAATTATATACAATCTTGGTCTTCTCCTTATCCAAAACCTTAAAAACTTGGCTTTGGTAGGTTTCTGAATTTTTGAGAACTTCTTCTTTAGAGAGTCTTTTTCTGGTTTCAGATTTGCCCGTAGGATCTCCGATCATCGCGGTAAAATCTCCTAGAAGGAAATTCACTTCATGACCCAGATCCTGGAAATGTCTCAATTTTCTGAGTAAAACGAAATGCCCCAAGTGAAGGTCTGGAGCTGTCGGGTCGAAACCGGCTTTGATTTTTAAGGACTTTTTTTTGGTAAGTTTGGAGGTAAGTTCCTCTTCGCTGATCAGGTCGACTGTCCCGCGTCGTATCAATTCGATTTGTTTTTTAGGTTCCATTTGGCTCTTTTATTGCAATTTCACCCACCGAAATCAGCCTGTAAAGCAGGAAGACCTTGTACATGCAAAAACACGATCGCAAAAGCCGGTTTGAAAAATTAAAAGAAGAACAATTCGACCTCTTGATTTTGGGGGGTGGAGCCACAGGAGCCGGGGCTGCCCTGGACGCGAGCCTACGCGGACTCAAAGTTGCACTTTTAGAAAAATCAGATTTTGCTTCTGGAACTTCTTCTCGTTCCACAAAACTCATCCACGGAGGGGTTCGCTACCTCGCCCAATTCCATTTCAAACTGATTCACGAGGCGCTCACAGAAAGACAAAGACTTCTGGACAATGCGCCTCACCTGGTCAAACCGCTTCCATTCATTCTTCCCACATACAAATTGTACGAAAAACCATATTACAGTATCGGAATGACGATGTATGATATCCTAGCTTGGAAAGGAAATCTGCCTTCCCATAAAAGAGTTTCCAAGGAAGAAGTTGAAAAAGATTTTCCTGCTCTCCAAACTAAGGGACTGACTGGCGGGATCTTATATTACGATTCTCAATTCAACGATGCAAGATTGAATGTGAACCTGGCTCGTGCTGCCTCCAAAGAAGGTGCTCTAGTACTGAACCAAACTGAACTTCTATCTTTCCAGAAGAAGGACGGCAAAATTACAGGTGGAAAAGTAAAGGATCTCTTAAGTGGCGAAACCTATAATGTAAAAGCAAAAGTTGTAGTGAACGCGACTGGGCCTTGGGTGGACGATATTCGTTTAAAAGATGATCCAAGAACTTACCGTGTACTCTCTCCAAGCCAAGGAATTCATTTAGTTTTCAAAAAAGAAACCATTCCTTGTAATACAGCACTCATCATTCCTAAAACAAAAGATGGACGAGTAGTATTTATCATTCCTTGGGAAGATCATGTGATCTTAGGAACCACAGACACTCCTATCCACGAAGTAAGCCAAGATCCACTTCCATTAGAATCAGAAGTGGAGTTCCTACTACAAACAGGTTCAGAATATTTAGCGAAACCGCTTCAAAGAAAAGAAATCATCTCCGTATTCTCAGGGATCAGACCTCTTATCTCACCAGAAGGAAACCAAGACACAAAAAGTATCTCCAGAGAAGAAGTGATCTTAGTTTCTTCCTCCGGGCTAATTACTATGGGAGGAGGAAAATGGTCTACTTATAGAAAAATGTCGGAAGACCTGATCGATAGAGTTTCGAAAGAAGGTGGATTCGAAGAATTCGGCCCGAGCAGAACTGCAAAATATGCATTCCCAGGAAAAGTTGGATATTCAGAAAACTTATACAAAGAAATCCAGAAAATGTATAAGGTAAGCGAAGCTTCTGCAAAACGTCTCCAAAACTTTTATGGCGGAGAAGTTTTCATCATCCTTGGCAAAAAGCCAACTCCTCTCTTAAAGGGAATAGAATATTTCCAAGAAGAAGTGGAATGGTTTGCAAAAGAAGAATTCGCACTCACTGTCACTGATGTTCTTTCCAGAAGATTCAGGATACAATTCTTAGATCTAAAACTTTCAGCAAAACTAGCAACACCAGTTTCAAAAATCTTAGCTAAACAACTTGGCTGGAAGGAAACGATTCGAAAGGAAAAAGAATCAGAGGCATTAGAACTAATAGAATCTCTGAGATCTACCTACAACGGAAAAGCTAATAAATAAAGTCTCTCGCAAAGGCGCAAAGATAAGAAGATATTGTTTCGAAATTTCTGAAATAACCTTCTGAACTTTGCGGCTTCGCGTGCAAAACTCTCTCTCGTCTCTTAATCGATATAATCTCTCAATTTTTTAGAACGAGATGGGTGACGTAGTCTTCGAAGTGCTTTTGCTTCGATCTGACGGATCCTTTCTCGAGTCACTTTGAACTGATAACCAACCTCTTCTAAGGTTTGAGGATAACCATCATCCAGACCGAAACGCATACGAATTACTTTCTGTTCCCTTGCAGGAAGAGTGTGAAGCACCTGTCTGATCTGTTCTGCAAGAATGCTAGAAGCTGCAGAGTTTACTGGAGATTCCACATCCTTGTCTTCGATAAAATCACCAAGTTCAGAATCTTCTTCAGATCCAACTGGGATCTCGAGAGAGATTGGTTCTCTTGCAACGTTTTTAACCGCTTTTACTTTTTGAACAGGCCAGCCTAAACGTTCTGCAATTTCTTCATTGGAAGGATCACGCCCAAATTCTTGAACAAACAAACGAGTCTCACGGATCACCTTATTCACTTGTTCGATCATGTGAACTGGAACACGGATCGTTCTTGCTTGGTCTGAAATCGCACGGGTGATTGCCTGGCGGATCCACCAAGTAGCATAAGTGGAGAATTTATATCCTTTCTTATACTCGAATTTGTCTACAGCCTTGATTAGACCAATATTTCCTTCTTGGATCAAATCGAAAAAATGCATTCCTCGGTTCGCATAACGTTTCGCGATGGAAACCACAAGTCTTAAGTTTGCTTTTACAAGTTCCTTTTTGGCTTGAGCGATCTCTCTCTCTCCTTTGATGATCTTTTCGCCCCAATCCTTGATCTCTTGGACAGAAGAACCAGCTTCCTGTTCCATACGGCGAAGTTTACGCTCATTATTACGAATATCTTTGATGACCTCGCGAACCTCGTCTATAGAGACTCCCATCATCTTTTCGATATCTTCTAACTTTTCATTCTTTTCGATGAAACGGTTGAACGCTTTGATATCCTTAACGTCATAACCGTATTGAGCTTTGATCTTTAAGAAATGACGATCGATCTCCTTGATCCTGAAGACCATGGATTTGATTTTTTGGGAAATTTTTTGGATCTCTTTTTGAGAAACTCCTAGTTCCCTTACTGCGGTATCAATGATACCTTTAGAAATATCAATTTTCTCTTTGAACTCTTTGAACTTTTTAGAGTTCTCAGAATATTTGCGGATCCTGGATTGAGCTTCTTGTAAAACTTTTTCTTGTTCTTGGATGACAGAGATGTTTTTGAAGAAAAGTTCTTCTAACTTCTTTGCCTCTTCCGCGTTCATCGCGTACATCTTGTCTACTCTAACAAGATCATACACCTTAGTCTTTTTACTACGGATCTTAGGAAGAAGTTTGATGAAGTTCGCTCTAAGGATAGAAGAACCTAAGATGGTTTCTTCTATGATTTTCTCGCCCTTCTCTATTTTTTTAGCGAGGAATACTTCCGTTTCTCCGGAGATCAAATTTACCTTTCCGATCTCTTTTAAGTAAAGACGGATTGGGTCTTCTGAACCGCCTGCAGAAGAAGCTGTTTCTTTCTTTTTGCGTGCAGGTTTTACCGGAAGAGCCGGATCATCTTTAGGCAGGATAGAAGTAGCCGGCTCCAAAGATTTTCTAGTATATTCTTCTACGATCTCTATTCCCATCTCATGAAGAAGAGTGAATACATCATCGATCTTCTCTGAGTTTAAGATCTTATCCGGAAGTATCTCATTGATCTCGTCGTAGGAAATTTCGCTATTTGCTTTTCCTATCGCGATGATCTTCTGCACTTCCGGCATGCTTTGTAGATTTTCCATTCTGCGGTCCCCTATCTATCTTACGCCCGAGTTTTCATTACGGATAAATTCCAATAATTTTGATTTCTCGGTCTTATAATATGCCAGTTTAGTAAAATGTTCGGGATCATCCATTGGTGAACCCGAATCCAACTCTTCCATTCTCTTATCGATCACGAAAAGTTTCTGTTGATTTAATAATCCTTTAAATACCTTCACAGAATCTTCAGGACTCATATCCGCTTCTGAGATCAGAAAAGGAGCTATGGATTCCTTAAATTCGTTTGGGATCTCTGAAGAAATAACGGAAGCAGGAGAAACTTCTTCCTCGCTTGCGTATCTCGTATATATAAAGTCCCATAAAAACGCACTTTTAGAGTCCAAGAATTCCAACCCGGATAATTCTTCGGAAAAACGGAATAAATGATTAGCCTTCACGAGTAAGGCAATGATCTCTCTTTCGCATTTTTCCGCAGGATTCGGGCCTGATACACGTTTGGCGGATTTATCCTTATTATTATCGGACCCTGGAGAGGCAAACTTGGCTCCTCCACCCTTATAATCTCGTAAAACTGCATCCATACTGATCCCAAGCCTTCTTGCTCCGAGACCTAGAAAAAACTCCTTGTCGGAGTCCCGATTGAACCCTTTCAGGAATTGGTATAAATTATCCAATGCCCTTCTTTTCTTTTCAGGAAGAGCTCGAGAATCCGCCTTATCCAAAAGTTCTTCCACAACAAAGGAAGAAGCTGGGATTTGGTTCTCCAAAAGTTTATGCAATTCTTGGCGGTTCAATTCTTTAGAAAGATCGAAAGGATCCTTTCCTTCCGGCAATAATATAACAAAACAATCTAAGCCTTCTTTCAGGCAAAGTTCCGCTGCGTGAAGTGCGCCCTTTCTACCCGCGGAGTCCCCGTCCAAAACCAAAAGGAATTTGTCGGAGAACTTCTTCATGGTCCGGATATGATTTTCAGTTACTGCGGTTCCCATACATGCAACTGTATTTTCCAAGCCCTTATCTACGAGACCGATCACATCCAAATATCCCTCCACTAAAATTGAGGTTCTGGATTTCTGGATGGATTCTTTTGCCTGGTGAAGATGATAAAATGTTCTTCCTTTATCAAAAATGGAAGAAGCTGGACTGTTCACATATTTAGACTCTTTTCCTGGGCCTAAAATTCTTCCTGAAAATGCGATTACTCTGCCAGAAAGATCGAAAACAGGGAACATGATCCGATCTCTGAAAAAATCATAAGGTTCTTTTCCCTTTTCGGATTCACGGATAAGGCCCACTTCTAGAGCGGCCTTGATTTCTTCTTTAGTGTTAAAAACTTTTCCGGTTAAATGATTAAATCCGCCCGGAGCATAACCAAGTTGGAAAGATTTTTGGATCTCATCTCCAAGATCTCTTGAATTCAAATATTCTCTTGCAGCAAGACCCTGTGGTCCTCGCAGATTTTCTTGGAAGAAAATTAGAGCCTTCTTATTTACTTTGTATAGAAGTTCAGTTCTTTCTACTTCTTCTTTTGCTTTTTCTTGGATTGGAATTCCTGAATACTCAGAAAGAATTTCTTTCGCTCTTTGGAAATCCACTCTTTCGTAACTCATTACGAATTGGAATAGATCTCCAGATGCTTTACATCCAAAACAATGATAGAATTGTTTATCTACTGAAACATTAAAAGAAGGAGATTTCTCTTGGTGGAATGGACATAGGCCCACCATATTTCTCCCTCTTTTTTGTAAGGGTACAAATCGACTAATGAAACTTTCGATGGGAACTTCCCTACGAATACGGTCGATAAATTCCCTTTGGAACTGCAAGGTAACCCGCTTAGGAAAGTTTAGATTTTACGATCGCAGAAACCTTTGATCCGTCTATGTTCGCGCCCTTAAACTCAGCCATAACTTTTCCCATAACCTTTCCTATGTCTTTGGGTCCGGAAGCTCCGAGTTCTATGACGAATTTTTCTACAGCGGCGATGATTTGATCTTCAGGCACATCAGGTGGAAGATATGATTTTAAAACTTCGGCTTCACCCTTTTCTTTATCCGCGAGATCATTACGATTTGCTTTTTCGTACATCTGGATTGCATCAGTACGTTTCACGTAGCTTCGTTTGATCAATACGATGACTTGCTCATCGTTCAATTCCTGGGCTCCGTTTTTCGTAAGCTCGTATTGGATATCAGCCTTGAGTAGGCGTAAGGTGGAGAGAAGAGGCTCCTGTTTTGCTTTCATGGCCTCTTTCAGGTCGGTATTAATTTTTAATTGCAGGGACATGCCCGTTCCCCTATTCTCTTAGGAACCTAAGACCGGGGATTAACCGCGGTCTTTACGGGAGAAGAGACGTTTTTTCTTTTCTAACTTGCGTTTTGCGGATTCTAAAGCCTTTTTCTTTTTGATGCTAGGCTTTTCGTAGAATTCACGTCTTTTGATCTCGCTCATGATTCCGGCGTTAGCGCAATCTCTCTTAAAACGTTTGAGAGCGGATTCGATGGACTCGCCTTCCTTTACAATGATTCCTACCATTCGGTGGATTTCTCCTGTTTGGATTGTTTTAGGACCGGATAAACAATATCGCAAAAAAACGATACCGACCATTGCAAATAGCAAAGGTCCGGAGTCTGGGGACAAAGTACCCCGTATTTACTAATTTCTGTTGACTGGGTTGGAAGTCAAGGTCATTTGGCCAATTTTCTGGCCCGAAACTTAGAAAACCCCAAAATGACCTTATATGGTCAAAATGGAGGTCCAGTTATACCCGTATAAACCGAGTATGACCCCAATCCCAACCCCGTAAATCAAATGTCCGAATACGTGAGCCGCCGCAACACTGATCCCTGCTTCTCTAAACTGTTCTAAGGGGTGATTTCTGGCTACTAGTACTACTAAAAGGAATCCTACCAAATATCCATGGAAGAATCCAACTGCCCCTCCAGTTACAATAGAAGCGATCAATATATGGGGAGCCAGACTGATCAGGATTGCATATGGAAATGCAAATATAATCCCAATGACAATATGAGTGATTATCCCAGGGACTAAGGCTTTACTCATATCCTTTGTGAAAAAACTTCCTACGGCTCGGATCATATCTGCATTTACAGATCCTGCGTAATGAATGGACCACATGGAAAGGGACATACAAATGGTTCCGACAAAACCGGCCACGAAGATCAATCCTATTGCTTCCATAATTCCTCCGCTCGCGGGAGAAAATTGTAGTCTAGAAAATTAAGTCGGACAAGAACTAAAGATTGGTTTAAGCAGCAAAAAAATCTGCTTTTTGGATGGTAGAAATTTCTATTTCCGCTTCTATTCCGAAATCGCCGTTTTTGATCACTACGTCACCGTTCATTTTTCTATTTTTATCTAGCTCTATCACGGTTCCGTCTTTTAGGGTGAGAATGATATCTATACCTCGATAGCTGATATAACGTTCCAAGGTGGCTTTAAATTGTTTTGCCTTGTCTTTCATCTTCTCCCCCAATACGTTTTAATTTACGGTACAACTGTTCATTTTCACGAGAGGGTTTTTTAGTAGAGATCTAATTTATTTTCGCACGGAGCTCGCAGAGAATGCGGATAAAAAAAGGAAGAAGATACACAAACAAGTAGTACTTCCTCTGCGTCTTAGCGGCTCTGCGTGAGAAAAAAATTAATAGAATTGGCACGCAGAGGCGCCGAGCCGCAGAGAGTTATTAATGTAATTAGAAATGTGCTTTGAGCAGTTTATCATAGACTGGTTGGAAGGAATCCAGAGGTTCTGTGATCTCTAAAAAGCGGATCTCGTAATCAATAATCAGATGATTCACTTGAAATATCACTTCGTCGAATCTGCTTTTAACAATATCCAATCTACAATCAGGGCAAAAAGTTAAGAAGGATCTGGAATTCAAAACGTAAAGTTTATCGTACGGACGAAGATGGGCCTGGATAACTGATTTTAATTCTTCTACAATTTCGCCTGATTTTTGTTCTCCAAGTAGTTTGAAATACTGGGAAAGATCCTGGAAATAAAAATGGGTCAGTACCATTTCAGTGCTGAGTGAATTTTTAACATCACGTAAGAACTGGTTCGTAAATTCTTCGAACACATCCGGGATAGGCTCTTTCTGATTCGTTGTTTCCATCTCTTATTGAAATATCGACATAGAAAGGTGGCAAAAGTCTAACTTTTTCGAAAGAAGGAAACCTGCTCATTATATAAAACGTTACAAAATGTGGCCTGAAAGTTCCGAGAAATCAGACTTGTCAACCTGCCCAGGAGCGATTTTATATCCGGTATAGCCTAAAAGCTAAAAGGAGAACAAGTCGTGAGCGCCCACCCTACACAATTAATGAGTCTTTCCCAATATTTGATCGAGGAACAACTCAAACTTCCGCAAGCTACCGGGGATTTTACGGCACTCATGAGCCATCTCGTATACGCCGCAAAAGTTGTTTCTAGAGAAGTTAGAAAAGCTGGTCTTTTAGAAAATATCTTAGGTGCAACAGACCAAACGAATGTCCAGGGCGAAACAGTCATGAAACTGGATGAATACGCGGATAAAATTTTCACTCATACACTTACCCGCTGCGGACACTTATGTGTAATGGGAAGCGAGGAACAAGAAGATGTTATTACAATCCCAACAGGTTATAAGATCGGAAAATATACGATCGCTATAGATCCTTTGGACGGTTCTTCGAATATTGATGCAAACGTTTCTATCGGTACTATTTTTTCAGTTCATTTAAGAACTTCTCCGCAAGGAACTCCTGGAACTAAGGAAGATCTTTTGCAAAAAGGATCTAAACAAAGAGCTGCAGGATATATCGTTTACGGATCTTCTACAATGCTTGTTCTATGCGTTGGAAAGGGAGTCTCTGGTTTTACATTAGATCCATCTTGCGGAGAATTTATTCTTTCTCACCCAGAAATGAAAATGCCTGAGTCTGGCGGGATCTATTCTATCAACGAAGGTAATTATGATTATTGGTCGGATGAGGTGAAAAACTATATCCGAAACATCAAGTCAATCGAAGGCGGACGTAAACCTCAATCTCTTCGTTATATTGGTTCCCTTGTTGCGGATTTCCATAGAAACCTATTAAAAGGTGGGATCTTCTTATATCCAAACGATACTAAATCTTCTAAATATCCAAAAGGAAAACTCAGACTTTTATATGAAGTTGCACCAATGGCTCTCATTGCGGAACAAGCAGGTGGAATGGCAGTTACTGTAGAAGGTAAAAGAATTTTGGATCTTGAACCAGAAGAGCTACATGAAAGAACTACATTTGTAGTTGGTTCCAAAAAAGAAGTGGAGCATTTCTTAACCTTTATAAAATAATAATATACCTTCGCGGATCTTCTTTATCTGCTTCGCAGGCAGAAGGTCCGCTATCAATAAGCCTTCTGCTCTTCTTGCTCCCCTTCTCTTTCAAACTTCCTCTCAAAATCACTCCAAAAATAAGCGCTTAATTTTTACTTATATTTTTTACCTTCTCTTACTTTACATAAAGAAGACTTACATCTCATTTTGCATTCTTCTTATATATTATGTTTTAATAATAAACAAAAATATCATGAAATTATTTTAGCGCTTGCTACAATAATTTGGGCAGATAAATCTGTGGGTGTTCGAAGTAGAAACAAGGTATTTTGAAAGAAATGAAGATAGTGAAAAATTGGATCAAACCTTCCGTAGCTGTGGTTTTAACTGCAGGATACTTAATGAGTTGTTCCCCAAATAAATCCAACTTAAGCGGGTTATTGGGTCTTTTAGGAGGCTCAGACTCATCTAAACATGTAGAAGAAACAGGCCCTGGAGCAGTTAAAATTGCGGATGCTGGTTCCTTATACACAGAACCGTCCTACGGACAGGCCCTCTCTTCTTCCAGTAAGGAAGCAATTACTCCTTTTCCAGCAGGTATCCCAGTCCCGGACTCTAAGACCGGTCATTATGCATGTACCACTACAAAGTGGGGAGCTTCCGAAGTAAGAAGTCTTGTGGACAGAGCGATCCTGAACCAAGGCTCAGAGGTTCTTTATCCTGGTGCAGTATTACAAGGTAAGTTTTTGGAAGCAGGAGGTTATACTCCAGTTACTATTCCAAGATCAGGCGGTAAAATTTTCCTAACCGGTTTGAAACTTTCTCCTAATGCGATCTACTCCAAGGAATTACCTCAGGTTAGCGCATCTAATATCCAACAAGGGATCCAAGATATTCTATCAACAGATGTTGTAGGAACCGCGGCAGACGCTTCTTTTAGCGTAGAGCAAGTTTATAACGAAAATCATCTCTTATTCAATCTTGGATTGGATGCTCGTTTTTCTGATGTTGGTCTGAAGGTTAGCCTAGGGATAGACAATCTTGGCAAAAAGAATTACATCCTAATGAAGTTCACCCAGAAATTCTACGACGTAAACTTCGAAGATCCTACTCTTTCTACTTCTGTATTTAGAGATGGAGCTAATTTCCAAGATCCAGAAGGACAAATTTCTGCGAATAATCCTCCATTATATGTTTCTAAAGTATCTTATGGAAGAGCAGTTTATTTCCTTTTGGAATCTGAATACACAGCTCTCCAAGTTAAAACAGCATTAGAAGTTGCTTGGGATCCAGGAATTCTTTCTGCGGTTTCTCCAGTTCCTCCAATAGGCGGAGAAGTATCCGTTACTCATGAGCAGGTTTTGGACAGAACTAGAATTGCTTATTTCGTGAGAGGTGGAAATGCAGGTTTGGCTTTAGCTCCAATCAGCGCTGCGGACTCTGCTACACCTGGAAGTATGTACCAAGCTATTCGTAATTTTTTAGCAAATCCGGAAGCAGCAAACTATTCTGCTGCAAATCCTGGAGTTCCTATCGCTTATACATTGAACTATCTGAAAGACAGATCTGTGGCTAAAATGAGTTACACTACAGTGTATGACCAAAGAGATTGTGAAGCAACTTATTCAGAAAATCCTCAAGTATTCACTGCGAAACTTGGAAAAGTGGATGATAAGGTCCGTTTCCTAATGGATGGACAAGAGTTCTTTTCTACAAATCCAGAAGCAGATGTTTATACAGGACCTGAGATCAATTTGAATAATGCAATGAGTGTTGGTTCAGAGCATGAATTCACAGTGGAATTGTATAACTCGAATTGTTTCGGAACTGCTTTGGATATAGATCTAAAGCTGAATGGAACTGTATTAAGGACACGTAGCCTAAACAGAAGTATAAGCACCTGCGGAAAGCAGTTAACTTATAAATACAAACTGAATAAGATTACTGGTGCTTGGTCCATTATAGAAGAGAACGAAACAGCAGAAATGTAATCACTATTGCCGATCTTTCGGGCTTCTTCTCTAACCGGGGAAGGAGCCTTTTCTTTTAATGAGAATGGTTTTTGTGAAATTCCCAGGCACTATTTACTATATCTTCTATCTTTGCAAATTTAGGATCCCAACCTAATACCTTTTTGGCTTTTGTATTATCTGCGATCAATTTTGCAGGATCCCCTTCTCTTCTGGGACCAATCTTGTAAGGGATCTGGACACCTGAGACCTTCTCCACTGTTTTGATAATTTCCAAAATGGAAAATCCTTGTCCTGTTCCCAAATTGAAGAAGTCCGAGCTCCCACCTTTTTTCAGATACTCTAATCCTAGATGATGAGCCTGAGCCAAATCCATTACATGAATATAATCTCGAACTGCAGTACCGTCTTGGGTAGCGTAATCATTTCCGTTCACAGTAAGTGAATCTCTTTTTCCCAATGCTTTTTCAATCACGATAGGAAGAAGATGTGTCTCCGGATCATGCTCTTCCCCTATATCTAGATCGGAACCGGAAGCATTAAAATAACGAAGTGCCACAAATTTTAAATCGTATGCATGTGAATAGTCCGCTAAAATTTTTTCGATCATTAGTTTGGATTGCCCATAAGGATTGATTGGATCTTGGAGAGTGGTTTCTAAGATTGGAACTTCTGTAACAGCACCATACGTAGCACAGGTAGAAGAAAAGATGAAATATTTAACTCCATGATTTCTCATAGCTTCTAAAAGTTGGAGAGTTCCCATCACATTATTAATATAATATTTTTGAGGATCAGTAACTGATTCTCCCACGTATGCTAATGCAGCAAAATGGATAACTGCCTCGAATTCGTGTTCAGAAAATACACGATCCAGGTCCGCCTTATTTAATAGATCTCCTTTGAAAAACTTTCCCCACTTGACTGCTTTCTCATGGCCATTGGAAAGATTGTCGAATACTACAGTTTCTACACCTAATTTATGGAGATATTTATTCATATGGGAGCCTATATATCCGGCTCCACCGGTGATCAGAATTTTTTTCATAAAGCTTTTACATGTATTTCAGAAGGATCGAAATTGTAAAAGGGAATTTGGGGCTTATTAAGTATCATCTTCCTTCTTATAAGAAGAGCTAGTTAAGGATTCTTTCAGACTGATAAAATCAGAGAGAATAAAGATGATTGTAATAAAAGACAGAATAGCTTCAAAAATTACCAAGATCTCTGCTTCAGTACTTTCCGGAACAATTTTAATAATCCCAATATTCGTGAAGATCATTAGGCTAAAATATACAAATTTAAAAAATAAAGAAGAATAACCCAAGTCCCTTGGAATCCCGGAAAATGAACTCAAATCTGTTTTATAAATACATAGATAATCAAATCCAAAAGATAAAACAATTACACTAATATTGAATGCAATAAACACCAGAAATTCGTAATACTTCAGATCTAATCCTGAAAATTCAGAGATCCTTCTAAATCCTTTTATAAAGAAATAACAGGATTTGAAACATGCCAATATTAATATAAGATATTTTATCTCCAAGCCAGCAAATTCGATTTCATCCAAAAAGATCAGAAGTATTCCTAAAGAAAGAATGAATATATATTCTATAGATGTTTTAAATATAGTCGTGATGATATAACGATCGATTTTCATGATAATTCCAAATTTAGATTCCTATGATATTTATCATTACGTTAGAACAGGTCAACATCCGTCCAATTATTGACAAAGACTAAAATAGAAGAATATTTTTTAAAGAGATATAGTCAATAGGTGTTCAATATGAAATTTATAAATTCAAATTTTTGGGACAGAGCATTCAGAGTTGTATTAGGAACTTCCTTAATTATTTGGGCATTTTATATAGAAGATCTATATAAAATTGGAATTTTCGCGGTCGGCTTTGTGATACTCGCAACTGGAATCGTTGGTTGGTGTCCAATTTATACATTATTTGGTTTGAATACTCGGACCCATTCTAAAAAATCTTAATATTTGGAAGGTTTAAGTTTTCAGCAAGCATCCGAACTTCTTCAAAAGTTCGGACCAAATGAATCTAAGCTAAAAAAGACGTCTTTTTGGAAGACCAGTCTTTCTATACTTTCCGAGCCGATGCTTTCACTGCTATTGGCTTGCGGATTTATCTATGCGTTACTAGGAGATTTAGAGGAAGCAATCACACTTTCTATCGCAGTAATTGCAGTGATTTCTCTCACTATCTATCAAAAGAACAAATCTGAAAAAGCTTTAGAATCTCTCAGAAAACTTTCCCCTTTGAGAGCAAAAGTAATCCGATCAGGAAAGAAAATAGAGATAGATTCCGCGTTCATCGTGCCAGGTGATCTTGTATTTTTATCAGAAGGAGACAGAGTTCCTGCGGATGGTTATCTGGTAGATGGATTAAATCTTCACTCGGACGAATCTTTATTAACCGGAGAATCCGTCCCGGTTTTAAAAGAAGAAGTGGAACTAAACAACCCGGGACCATATTCCGAATCCCAAAAAGTATATTCCGGAACAAAGATAGTTTCAGGAGAAGGTATTTTCAAAGTACTGTTCACCGGAGACTCCACTTCCATCGGTTCCATCGGAAAAGAAATGGGAGAAATTTCGGAATCGGAAAGCCCTCTCCAAAGGGAAGCCAAAAGATTCACAACATTCTTCTTTTTAGGAGCTTTAGTAATTTCTGTTTTTCTAATCTATGGACTTGGGATACGAAATGGAAATTGGATGCAAGCGGTTTTGGCAGCGCTTACATTCTTAATGGCAGTATTACCAGAAGAAATACCAGTTGTGCTTAGTATTTTCTTTTCCTTAGGAGCTTGGAGAATTTCTAAAAGTGGAGTTTTGACAAGAAATCTAAACTCTATTGAGTCGCTTGGAGCGGCAACAGTATTATGCGTGGATAAAACTGGGACCTTAACCGAAAACCAAATGAAAGTTAAAGGTTTGGTTTCTTCTTTTGAAAATAGTTTATTCGAATTTCAAACTCCTGAGGTTGAAGAAGAATTCCATCTATTACTGGAGTTCTCAATTCTTGCTTCTAAAAAAGATCCTTTTGATCCCATGGAAAAAGCAATCAGAGAATTAGGGATCAATCTTTTATACGATACGGAACATCTTCATGCTGACTGGACATTAGAAAAAGAATATCCACTTTCTCCCAAGCTACTTGCGCTTAGTTACGCTTGGAATTCAGAAGAACCTGGAACATTTGTGGTCGGGACCAAAGGCGCTCCAGAAGCGATATTTGATCTTTGCCATTTTTCAGAAGAAAGAAGCACCCATTGGGAGAAGATCACTGAAACCTATTCTTTACAAGGATATAGAGCAATTGGAGTCGCAAGGTCAAAAATCACTAATTCTTCTCTGCCTGATAACCAACATGATCTTACATTCGAATTTTTAGGTTTGGTCTTATTAGAAGATCCGATTCGAGACACGGTCCCTTCTTCCGTTTCCGAATGTATCCAAGCAGGGATCAGGGTCATTATTATCACAGGAGATCATGCAGGAACTGCAAAAGCAGTAGCTTCTAAAATAGGATTAGGGATCCAGACAGAAAGTATAACAGGAGACGAGTTAGAAAAACTTAATGAAGAAGAGTTAAATTCTAAATTAGATTCAGTAGGCATTTTTTCCAGGATCAAACCAGCACAAAAATTAAAGATAGTCACTGCCTTTCAGAAAAAAGGAGAGATAGTCGCAATGACTGGAGATGGAGTGAATGATGCTCTTGCTCTACAAGCAGCCCATATCGGGATCTCTATGGGAAAAAGAGGAACAGACGTTGCAAGAGAGGCTTCGGATCTTGTACTACTTGATGATAATTTTTCCTCCATAGTGAAGTCTGTATTTTTAGGAAGAAGGATCTATGAAAATATACAAAAGAGTATTTCTTATATTCTATCGGTCCATATTCCGATCATAGGAATGTCTCTGCTTCCGGCATTTACAGGTGATCCAATATTCTTCTTTCCTGCACATATTCTACTTTTGGAACTAATTATAGATCCAACATGTTCTATCGTTTTTGAATCACTCGATTTAGAAAAAGGAGATCGTTATTCCAGCCCAAGAAAGAAGAATTCGAACTTACTAACCTTCTCAAAATTTTTTCTCTCCTTGTCTCAAGGAGCTATCGCACTAATCATGCTGCTGACTTTATATTTTTGGATGAAAGAAGAAGGTATTAACGAGAATCAAATCAGATCTTTTGGTTTTATTTTTCTCGTTGTATCTAATTTTAGTTTGATGCTTACAAACTTAACTCATAAAGGAGGGTTTGTTTCCATACTCAAATCATTACATTACAGTGTGTTCTGGATTTTCTTCTTAGCTGCTTCTGCACTGATCACAAGTTTCCAATTCGAATTTAGTCTCAGGTTATTCGGATTTCAGAGAATTCCGATAGAGTGGGTATTTTTCTCGATTGGATTAGGACTTATTTCAGGTCTTGTTTGGGAAGTGAGAAAGATACGTTTTTTTGCTTGAGAGTTTTACAAGAATAAACATTCTATATGTAAGAATCATCTCATGGATATTGAGGCATTTTTACCTAGTAAAAATTTACGACCTTATATTCGCCAATTCCTGATCATAGGTAGTGAATATGGGATGCAGAATAAAATTCTACCAGGATCTTCCTTAGTGCTTTCATTCAGGATCAGCGGAAAGATTACTCATAAGGAAAATAAGGAAGAAGTTCAGGAAAGTATTCTTCCAATGTCCGGAATCACAGGACTAAGACGAATTCCCAGGCTAATCGAATATTCCGAAAATGCGTCTACCCTACTAGTCATATTTAAAGAAGGAGGAGCTGCCAGTTTTATCAAAGAGCCAGTCCATAATCTATTCGAAATGAATCTTTCTTTGGATCATATAATTTCGCCCAAAAAAGTCTCGGAAACAGAGGAGAAACTTTTTCAGACAAAAACAAATCCAGAAAAGATATCAATAATAGAAAAATTCCTAATTAAGGAATGGATAGAGAACAAACAGGACAATTTAATTATCGATTCAATTCGAAAAATCAGAAAGTTTAAAGGAAATCTAAAAATCACAGACTTACTGAAAGGAATGCCAATCAGCAGAGATTCTTACGAAAAACGATTTAGAGAAATAATAGGAACTAGTCCTAAACAATTTGCTAACCTAGTGAGAATGAGAAATATTATAGATTCCTATTCTTCCAAGATCAATTTAACAGAAATTGCTCAAAATGCCGGTTACTTTGACCAGGCTCATTTTATAAAAGACTTCAAAACGTTTACAGGAGAAACCCCAAAACAGTTTTTTAAACTTTCCACCCCCTATTGGTAAAATCCTGAATTTTTACAATTTTCGCCCGCCTAAATCTGGTATTCTGTTCCTAAAAGGAGAACAATAATATGCAGAAAGTTCTAATAGATACATTCATCGTCCCTAAAATAGCAGAGAATGAATTTTTCAATCGAGTTAAAGTGAATCGCAACTTGATAAAAGGACTTCCAGGTTTCGTGCAAGACTACACCTATATTAGGGAAAAAAGCAAAGACGACTTTCAATTCGTAACTGTAGCAATCTGGGAAAATGAAGAAGCAATTAATAACGCTAAAAAGGAAGTGCAAATATCATATCAAAGAGAAGGTTTTGATATGCCAGGAATGCTGCAAAGACTTGGGATCTCGATTGAAAGAGGTATTTTTGAAATATCTCAAAGGTAACGATCAATTTAAGAAGGGAGAATTTCTCCCTTCTTCTTAACGACACTTAGTTGGTAATTTTATTTTTAATAGAAGGAACAGTTTGCAAATAAGCAAACATAGCGGCAAGATCTCCCTCTGTCATTCCTGCATACATTGTCCAAGGCATAATCGTTTGGAAGTCTCCCTCTTTCACTGAATGAGGTTTGTATTTAGAGAGTTCCATACTCTTAAATCTTTTCACAAACTGAGCCTCTGTCCAATTCCCCAATCCTGTTTCTTTATCTGGAGTAAGATTTGCAGAAGTGATTTTGGTTCCATTTCCTAGAGGAAATTCGAATCCTCCGGCTAGTTCCATACCTTCAATCGGTTTTCCTTTATCCTGTTTTGTATGACATTCTGTGCAAGCAGCCGCAACAAACAGATATTTTCCATAAGAAACCTTATCAGCTTTATCTGGAAGTTTTCCAAATTTTGCAGGACTAGGAATTGTTCTTAAGATCAAGTTAAATGGGAAATCAGGGTTTGAACTAGGATTTTTCTTTTCTATGGGTTCTAAACTTCTTAAGTAAGAAATAATAGAAATTAGATCTTCTTTGTCCATCTGTCCGTAAGCTGGGTGAGGCATAACTGGAAATAATGCGTTTCCTTCTTTATTGATCCCACTGGAAATTGCTCTTAAAATTTCTCCGTCTGTCCATTTACCTAATGCACTTGGAGTAATATTCGGAGCCACAAAAGAGCCAGGGAATCCTAGTTTTTGATCAAAAACTTCTCCACCTTCTCCTAATGTTTTAGGAAGTAATGGACCAGAAAATTTTGACCATTCACGGATAGAATGGCAATCCATACATGCAGATACGTGGTTTGCGAGATACTTTCCTCTTTGTATACGTTCTGCACTATTTCCTGCGGAAATTTCGAGAGCAGGTTCGGCATTAGGAAATTTAAAATACAAAAATCCGATGCCGGATACAGGCAATAGGATGATTAATGCTCCAATAAACTTCAGTATTTTTTTCATTCACAGTTCCTTTATATTTTTCTAATCAATCAGCAAAGATCATGGCTTTACTGTAATAATTACTTTGGCACTTGCGTGGCCTTCTTCAACGTACTGGATTGCTTGTGGAACTTCTTCCAATTTATATCGTCTATCAATTACGGATTTGATTTTTCCTGATTTTAATAAATCTGATAAAAACAGAAGATCCTTTTGATTTGGTTCAGAAGATGCTGCGACAATCTTTTGGCTGCCCGCTCGGGAAATGAAAGGTCCTAAAAGTAAAGCTTGGAATAACTGGGCTGTGCCTCCTCCAGCCATTACATATCGACCTTTTGGATATAAGGAACTCTTGTATTCTGAAAGAGTACGATATCCATTTACACCAACGATCAGATCGTATTTTTTTCCATTTTTAGTAAAGTCTTCTTTGGTATAGTCGATCACTTGATCGGCTCCAAGAGATATCGATTGGTTAATTTTAGAAGTGCTACAAACAGCGGTCACATCGGCTCCGAAATATTTTGCGAGTTGTATCGCAAATGTTCCTACGCCTCCCGATGATCCATTTATCAGAACTTTTTGTCCTGCTTCTATCTTACCAAAATCTCTCAAAGAATGTAAAGCGGTCATTCCGGCCAAAGGTAAAGCAGCAGCATCTTCGAAAGATACATTAGATGGTTTTAAAACAAACTCATTTTCTTTACCACATTTGTATTCCGCAAATGCTCCAAAGCCGCTTGCAAAAACATCTCCGAACACTTCATCGCCTGGACGGAATTTTGTAACATTCGGTCCAATAGATTCTACAATTCCAGCAACATCTGCACCTAAGATTGAAATCTTTTTTGGCTTAAAAAGACCTGCGTAAAATCGGACCAGAAATGGATCTGCTTTCATCATGCGCCAATCAGCGGCATTCACAGAAGAGGCTCTTACTTTTACAAGGATCTCATTATCCTTAGGAACAGGTTTTTGAATATCTTTATATTGAAGTACATCAGAAGATCCGTACTTCTCGTATACGATTGCTTTCATTAGTAAACCATTGGTTCTAAAAATTTAGAACCAATGGTCAAGAAATAAAGGAGCGAAAAAGAAATTACCTCTTCTTCACTTCGCCCTTAAGTTCTTCTTTCACTGTATCTCTAGTCGTATTGGATTTGTTTTCCAATTTGATAGTATAGTGAATTTGGTATTTAGTAACCACAGGCTTTTCTTCTGAATGTTCCATAGACCAGCGGGTTACGTCATTCTGTATAATTTTAGCCAAATTATTGATTCGAGGAACTCTAGTATTAAAACGAATCGTTTCAACAGCACCGGTGTTTCCGTTTAGGATCACTAAAATGATCCCATCGTCGTTAAAATTAATTCTATTATATTTTAATAATTCTTCGCTGATGAGTGCGTCTCCACCCTTATCTACTTTTCTTCGAATGAACTTGGAACCTCTGATCTGGCGAACTTGGTAGGATTCACTTGTAATATGGACCCTGAAATATTCGGAAGTATCTTTGGACTGGCTTTGGAAGGAAATAGGATCAGTAGTGGTGATCTTTACTTCTCTACCTTCTTCGTCTACGATGACCTCGCTATCTCCTGCGGGATTTGGAAGGATCTCACCTTTCGGAGTTTCAGGAGTGTGGGAAGGTCCGCCTGAGCTAATACAAGAAATAAATGATAAACAATATAGAACTGCAAAACATGCTAAAAAAGTTCGGAAAACCGAAACGCGAAACATTGGCCTCTCCTATCCAAGGAAATTATATATGCGAAGTATTCCAACTATACCAAATATTGCAAGAACAGTGTGGCAAGCCCCAAGAAACAGAAGAAGCCAAACACGTCTGTGGTAGTTGTTACAAATATGGAAGACGCAATTGCAGGATCAATCCCAACTACTTTTAGTAACATAGGGATACATGCCCCGACGATGGCTGCTACAATTAGGTTCGCAAGCATCGCAAAGAAGATAACAATCGCAAGTGCAAGTTTTCCCGTATAAAAAAATACTACGAGACCTGTAATCGCCCCGATCGTGAGCCCATTGATCAGCCCGATTATACTTTCCTTTCTAAAACCTACAGTCCAATTTGATTGGCTCAGATCTCCAGTGGCAATATTTCTTACTACCACTGTGATGGATTGGGTTCCTGCATTTCCCCCCATCCCAGCTACGATTGGCATAAGACTCGCGAGTAATACAAAAGACTGGATCGTATCTTGGAAAAGAGCAACTGTAGAAGCAGCTACTACTGCTGTTCCTAGATTGATCACAAGCCATGTCAATCTTCTGCGAATAGAGTCCCAGATAGAAGTATTCAATCTTTCCTCTTCTGAAACTCCCCCCATCCTTAAGATGTCCTCTGAAGCTTCTTCCTGAACGATATCCAAGATATCGTCTACCGTGATCCTGCCGATGATCCGGTCCAGATCATCTACTACCGCGGCTGAAACTAAGTCATATTTTCTAAAAATTCGGGCTACTTCTTCCTGGTCCGTATCATAATGAATGGAGAATACTTCTTCTTTTACGAGTCTACTCGCCTTTTGGTTAAGAGGTGCAAGGAATAGATCTTTTAGTTTGATAAATCCTTTTAGATGATTCTCTGAGTCAGTTACATAGAGAAGATAAATATCGTCCGTCTCTTTAGCGACCCTTCTCAATTTGATGATCGCTTTTCTGACAGTGTCAGTCTCGTACGCAGAGGCGAACTCAGTCGTCATCAAACGACCCGCAGTGTATTCTCTAAAATTTAGCTGTTTTCTGATCTGAGAAGAATCTTCTCTATCCAAGGAATTTAGAATTTCCTCGGCTTTTGCCTTAGGGATCTCGGAGATCAGATTTGTAACGTCGTCTGGTTCCAGATTTTCGACGATAGGAGAAATCTCCTTCATATTCAGACGGGAGATCAATTCCGCCTGCAAATCCTCATCAAACTCGACTAAAATCTCAGACTGCTGTTCAGAATCGCAAAGTTTAAATACGTAGAATGCTTCGTCAATATCCAGCTTTTCCAGAACCTCGGCAATATCCGCCGGGTGATTGGAAGAAGTGAAACTGAGCAGGAACTTATTATCCTTATTTTCTACCTTTTCGAGGAAGGAATCCATCCAATCTGCAGATTGCGGATTCGCCTTCAGGGAAGAAGTTTCCTTAGTGCTATTTGTTTCGTCCATTTGGCGTCCCTCCCCCTATGACAGAATCCTGATGGAATTTATCGGTTCAATGAATTTACTGATTTTTGGTACAAGAGTTTTTCATTTGACTGGGGGCTCTCAGCCTTAGAATAGAACCTAGTTCCCATTATCAGACTATGAAACCTTTTTTTTTCCGACTTACTCCCGTTCTTCTAATCCTATTTTCTTTGCCGATATTTTCGGACGCATTTTATTTCCCTTGGGAATACAATAAACTCTATAATGAGAATGCAACTCTTAGAATTGAGTTAGATTCTCTCAGACTTCGTTACAGAAACGAGACCGAAAACGCTAAAAAAGAAAAACTCAGCCTGGATGCCAGGATCCAGAACCTAGAAGAACAGCTCGCAGGCGAAAAATCCTTCCGAGAAAAGGACAGGGAACTTGCAGCGGAGCTGATTCGTGCACTAGAAAATCAGATCGCACTTCTAAAAACCAAAAGTGGAAATAAAGAAAAAGAGCTGATCGAAGAAAATGAGAGACAGTCCAAAAAATACCAGGATCTGATCTCTGAATTAAAGTCAGAACTTGAAAAAGAAAGACTAAACTGCATCCGTAAAATGGACGAGCTCAAAAGAGAATATGAGTCCAAAATTGCAGGTCTGGAAGCAAGGATCAAAGAGTTAGAAGATAATCTATCTAAACTCAAAAATTTGAACGATGATCAAAAAAGAGAATTAAATCGTTTAGCAGAACAAGCAAATGAACTGGAATCTAAACTTTCAGGTGAGATCGCGAAAGGTCAGATCCGAGTAAAACGTTTTCATAATAGACTAGTCATCAATATAGATGATCAGATATCTTTCGATTCTGGCTCTGCAGAATTGAAAAAACAGATCTTTCCGGCACTTGATAAGATCAAAGAGATTTTGGTCAAATATCCTGGCAACCTCATCATTGTAGAAGGTCATACGGATAATATCCCAATACGTACTAAAAAATTTAACGATAACTGGCAATTATCTACAGAGAGAGCTCTTTCAGTAGTTCGTTTTTTATTGGAGAGCAAAAATCTGGATGCGAGGAACTTCTCCGTGGCAGGTTACGGGGAACACCAACCTATCGTTTCTAATGAAACCCCTGAAAATCGTTCTTTGAATAGACGTGTGGATATCGTTTTAGAACCACAAAGTGGTAAGGGTCACTAAGGCTTCTTTCAACTTTGGAAAAAGATCCTCACTCATCTTCTAATTTAGAACCTTTTGCTAGACAGGCTATTCTTCGTCCCAAAAGGAAGGATACATTACGCAGTTTACTTTTTGCATTCTTTCTTTCTATCGGGATCTTTTCCTGGGAGATATTCGGATCTACACAAAGTAAAAGTCTCGCACTTCTTGCAGATGCAGGACATGTGATCTCAGATTCATTTGCGTTTTTACTAAGTATATTTGCAGTTTTAGTATCAGATAAAAAACCAAATGCAAAAATGAACTTTGGATTTTTCAGGGTAGAAGTTTTTGCAGCATTTTTAAATTCCATTCTGATCTCAGGGATTTCAATCTTTATCATATACGAAGCAGTCCAAAGATTCCGGCATCAGGAAGAAATTGTTACTGAATCCATGTTAGTTTTCAGTTTGGGAACGATCGGACTAAATCTAATCTCTGTTTGGCTTTTAAAAAGGATTTCTGCGGACAATATTAATCTTAGAACTGCTTACCTTCATGTTTTGAATGATCTATTCGGAACAATTGCAGTTTTGATAGGAGCAATTCTAATACGTCTTTTTGCTTGGACCTGGATTGATCCATTACTCAGTTTAATTCTTTCTGTTTTTATATTAAGAGCAGCTGCTGTGATATTGAAGGAAAGCCTTTTGATCCTTCTAGAATCCTCTCCCACTTTTGATGAATGGGATCATTTAAAAAAAGATCTATTACAGATCAAAGGAGTGGATTCCCTTCTTTCTGCACATACTTGGACTCTAACAAAAGGGATACACGCATGTGCATTTAGAGTCCAGATCACTAAAGAATCTGATCCTAAAAAGATATTAAAAGAAGCTTATAGGCTTTTAAGAGGAGAATGGAAATTCGAGCAAATCTATCTGCAATTAGAAGATCCTTCTACCACACATGTAATTGATGGGATTATCGCCAAAACTCTACACGATATTGATTCTGAAGAATGGGGACACCATCACCATACTCACGATCATCCTGCACATCACCATCATTAAAGATTTCCGAATTTTCTCCAGCTTTTGGATTGTTTCAGTCTGTTTTTGATATAAACAGGACTTCTGGCAGGATGGATTGTGCAGAATAATCCTAGATCAGGATATTCTTTTTTATAGTCGAAGTTCGGAATAGATTCTAAGATAGATATACATTCATCCAGAATTGCTTCGTATCCATAAGGATGATCTTCTTCTATTTTGTAATTTGGATCCTTGTCTTTTTTATCAGAGATATCTAAACATTTCCCGTAGAGAAGTCCGCTTAAGTCCCAGAGTTTTCCTAAAACAGAAAATCTTTCTCTGGATTCAGTTCCTTGGCTTAGGTCAGATACAATTTTACGGATAGCTCCGCAGAATAAAACAGCGGCTGATAACATTTCGGAAAGATGGATATCTGCACCTAATTTTGTATAATCTTCTATAAAGTGATAATGAGAAGGTAATTTAAAATTTTCACCAGTAATCTTACAATGAGTGGCTTCTCTGGCAACATCCAGATATACTTCTTCGATCTTTAAACCTGGGAAATCTCTCGGGATAAAAAATACTCCAAAACGATTTTGCTCTTCTTCTTTGGCTACGACCAAGTAACCTTCTGCATCTGCTCCGTTGGTTACAAATCCTTTATGGAAATTTATTTCGATTTCACCACTTGGAAGGACTTTTGCAGTCGATTTTAAATTGGTAAGTTTTCCCATCCAACCAGGCTCACTCACTCCCAGTCCCAAAATCCCAAGACCACTTACTAATCTGTCTTGTAGTTCTAATGCTAATTTTTTGGATTCTGAGTTATTAGAAGCACCTTCTTCAGAACCAATCACTAATTTCAGGATCTTTCCGGCCACATTTGTTTGGGCCATCAATCCTACTCCCACACCTATACCATGGGGGAAGGAAGGAATTAATATTAACTTTTCATGAAATGATCTGAACCCGCCATCTTTTAGAGCGTTCAGTAATCCTGCCTTTGCGATATCTGGCAAAGAGGATTTGTAAACGGATCTGAATTCTCCCGGAGGAAAGGAAGAAAGTTTTTCTCTTAATTCTTTCATCATCTTCGGAAAATTTAACCCGCCTTCTTCCCTGGATTTCCTAAAACTTTTTTCAGATATTGACCTGTGAAAGATTCTTTGACCTTTGCAATCTCTGTAGGAGTTCCTTCGGCGATAATTTTTCCGCCTCCTTCTCCTCCTTCCGGCCCTAAATCTATGATCCAATCCGCTTGTTTGATCACATCCAGGTTATGTTCGATCACTATCATTGAATTTCCGCGGTCTACAAGTGTATGTAAAACAGTCATCAAATGACGAACATCTTCAAAATGAAGTCCGGTAGTCGGCTCATCCAAGATGTATAAAGTTTTTCCTGTAGGCCTTTTGGATAATTCAGTAGCGAGTTTGATCCTTTGTGCTTCTCCACCTGAGAATGTTGTAGCGGGCTGCCCTAATTTAATATAGCCGAGACCTACTTCACCCAAGGTTTCCAGTTTTCTTTTTAATGCAGGAATATTCTCGAAGAATGGAACAGAATCCTCTACAGTCATCTCCAAGATTTCATAAATATTTTTGCCTTTATAACGAACTTCTAATGTTTCTTGGTTATAACGTTTTCCCTTACAAACATCGCAAGTCACATATACATCCGGAAGGAAGTGCATCTCAATTTTAAGGATACCATCTCCCTCGCAGGTTTCACATCTACCACCGCTTACGTTAAAGCTGAATCTTCCGGGAGAATAACCTCTGAGTTTGGATTCTTCTAATTGGGCGAACATATCACGGACCACTGTGAAAAGTCCGGTGTATGTCGCAGGGTTGGATCTAGGAGTTCTACCGATAGGAGATTGGTCTATATTAATGATTTTATCTATTTCTTCTAGACCAGTGATCTTCTCATGTTTTCCCCAGACGGTTCTCATCTTCATTACTTTATGAGCTGCGGCATTGTATAAGATATCATTGATCAATGTAGACTTGCCGGAACCGGAAACGCCTGTCACCACGATCAGTTTTCCAAGTGGGATCTCTACACTTACATTTTTAAGATTATTCTCTTTTGCGTTTACGATCTTAAGCTTTTTTCCATTTCCTGGTCGTACAGTTTTAGGAACTGGAATAAATTCTTTGCCGGATAAAAACTTACCAGTAAGTGAATTTTTATTTTTAGAAACTTCTTCAGGAGTTCCAGAACATACAATTGTTCCACCATGCACACCAGCACCAGGCCCCATATCGATGAGCCAGTCAGCTTCTTCCATGGTTTCTTGGTCATGTTCTACTACTAAAACTGTGTTCCCAAGATCTCGCAAATCCTTAAGAGTATTTACTAATTTAGTATTATCTCTTTGGTGAAGCCCGATAGAAGGTTCATCTAAAATATATAATACACCTTGGAGTCTAGATCCGATCTGAGTAGCAAGTCTGATCCTTTGAGCTTCTCCACCGGAAAGTGTTCCGGCAGCACGTTCTAAACTTAAATAACCAACACCAACATCATTCAAGAAAGTGAGCCTTTGTTGGATTTCCTTCAAGATAGGCCTTGCGATTATTTCTTCGCTTCCTTTAGGCTTCATTGATTTTACGAAGTCCAGGCCCTTCTCCACACTAAAAGCTGAGAATTTGTCTATGGTCAGACCGTTTACTTCTACATGAAGACTGACTGGTTTCAGACGTTTTCCTTCGCAGGCAGGACAATGATGGTTGGTCATATATCCTTCTAACTGCTGGCGTCTTGCTTCTGAGCCTTCTTTATATCTTCTTTTTAAGTTAGGGATTACACCTTCGAATTCTCTACTGAACTCATAGTGGGATTTTTCATTTCTGAAATCGTAATCTATTTTGAGATTTTTATCTCCGTAAAGAATCGTATCTCTGACTTTTTTAGGAAGGTCCTTCCAAGGAATATTATAATCGAATTTTAATTTTTTAGCTAAAGAGTGAACTGTTGTTAAAAACCAATAACTATTACTCTTTGCTCCTGCCCATGCTTCTATACAACCTTCGACTAGAGAAAGTTCCGAATCTGTGATTAAAAGATCTTCGTCGAATTCTAAAAGGCTTCCGAGTCCGTCGCAGGTCTCGCAGGCTCCGAATGGAGAGTTAAATGAAAATAATCTAGGAGAAAGTTCAGGTAAAGATTCTTCCGGGTGATTCGGGCAGGAAAGTTTTTGGGAGAATGTATGGTCCTTCTTCCCATCATCCATTAAAAGAATTCCCTCTGATTGTTTGAGTGCAGTCTCGACCGAGTCAGTCAAACGAGAACGGATCCCGTCTTTGATCACAAGACGATCTACAACGATCTCAATCGTTGCCTTAAAACTTTTTTTAAGAACGATCTCTTCGTCTAAAGTTTTGATCTCACCGTTCAAACGAATTCTATTAAATCCGTCTTTTCTGATCTTCTCCAGAACATCTTTATGCTCTCCCTTCTTCCCAGAAACAATAGGAGCTAAAATTTGGATCTTAGTTCCTTCCGGAAAATTTAGAATTCTTTCTGTGATTTGGTCAATGGAGAGAGATTGGATTGGAGTTCCACAAATTGGACAATGAGGTTTTCCTACTCTTGCATAAAGAAGACGGAGATAATCATAAATCTCTGTCACAGTTCCTACGGTGGATCTAGGGTTACGATGTGTGGTCTTCTGCTCTATAGAAATTGCAGGAGAAAGTCCTTCGATCAGATCCAGATCAGGTTTTTCCATTTGACCTAAAAATTGTCGAGCGTATGCGGAGAGACTTTCTACATATCTTCTCTGTCCTTCTGCATAGATTGTATCGAAAGCAAGAGAAGATTTACCGGAACCGGAAAGTCCAGTAATCACCACGAGTTTATCCCGTGGAATATCCACATTGATGTTTTTAAGATTATGCTCCCGAGCTCCTCGGATGCGGATATGATCCAAACGAATAACCCTCTCTTAGGTTTCAGATAATTTCTGGAAAGCCAGGCTGAAAAGCGGTTTTCCTTCCGTAATTTTACGTTTTCCGGAATAAATGTCCGTTTTACTTTGGTCGCCAAAAGGAATTTTCAATGTTTAGAATTCTGTTCTCTATTGTCTTTTTACCGATCCGGATTTTGTTCCAAGGATTTCGGATATTATCCTGGATCATCCGCAAGGGAGATCATTTCTATTTAGAAATTCCTTCTTCATTCTCCTTTGATAGAAAATCTTTTTTCGTCAAACTATTGGTTCCTAAAGAAGAAGCTCCCTTCTTGGTGGATTTTTTATTGGGATTGAAGGCTTTAACTAAAGTCCCAGGTTTGAAAAAAGTTTCTTTCCATATTTCTAATCCTGAATACGGATTTGGAGAAGTTTGGAATATTTGCGAAACAATCCAGACATTGAACGAAAAAGGAATTGAGACTTCCGGTTTTTGTTTAGGAGGAGGAACTAAAGCATTATTATTACTTTCTCAATGCAAGTATAGATATACTTCTTCTGCGGCTGAATTTTTCCCGATACTCCCTTCTGCTGAACCTTATTTTTTTGGAGGAGCCGCTAAAAAGTTCGGTATAGGTGTAGAAGCTTATGCAAGTGGCGCATTCAAATCATTCGGAGAAACTTTCCAAAGAACATCTTTTTCCGCTCCTGCTCGTAAAAATTTAGAAGCATTATTAACAGATTATAAAGAACTACTTTTTTCAGGATTTAAGAAGTCCTCGAATTTGGATCTGAAAGTTTTAGAAGAACCAATCATCAATTCTGAAAAATTAAAGAAAATCGGATTTATCACTGAGTTTGTAGAAGAAGACGAATTCGAAGAAAACTATCTATTCGAAAATTATAAAAAAGAGAAAGAAACAGATAAACCTAAATTTAAAAAATTAAGCGCTAAAGGTTTCAGACTATATCATAAAAAATCTAATTTTACTATTATCTCTAAATCCGTTCCGATCGTTGCAGTTCTACCAGTCCAAGGGAATATTCTTCCCGATTTAGGAAGAGAAGAAGATTTTAGATCCAGACAAGTTTCTTTCAGGTACTACCAAGAAATTTTCAAAGATCTAAAAGAAGATCCAAAGGTAGCGGCGGTCATTTTAGAAATGAACTCTCCTGGAGGAAGCGCACTTGTATCTGAGCTTCTTTATAGAGAGATCAAAAAACTCGCAGAGAAAAAACCTGTAATCACATACGTATTGAATGTAGCTGCTTCCGGTGGTTATTATTTAGCTTGTGGTACCCAAAAAATCCATGGAACTCCCTATTCAATCGTTGGTTCCATTGGTGCAGTCATGATGAGATTCGAATTGAAGAAATTGTACGATAAATTTGGAGTCCAAAAAGAAAGGATCGGATTTTATCCTCATAGAGATATTCTATCAGAATACGGAAAACTTTCTCCTAAGTCGGAACAATTCCTAAGAAAAGAAGTTTTGAGATCCAGGGATTTATTCTATAGCCGAGTAATAGAATCTAGAAAGACCAGTTTCCAAGAATTAGAAAAACATTATGGAGAAGGCCGTATCTTCTCCGGAGAAACTTTCCGCAAATCAGGATTTTTAGATTCCTGCGGTTCATTTTTAGATATATTGCAAGATCTAAAAACAGAGCTCAAATCCAAGAAGATAGATGTGCGTTATCTTCCTGGAACCTATAGCTGGAAAGACTTAGTCCAGGATCTAAAACCTGGAATGCAACTCTCTAGGTTTTCCTTCTTTTCTAAGTTACATGCGGAGAAGAAGCGGAATCCAATGGAAGTTTTACACTTCTCAGAAATCGCAGGTGAACTATCGAAAATATAGCTGCATTTGGCGCGCAGAGACCGCGAAGGACACAGAGTTTAAAAGTTTTTGATATTCCCTCCGTGAACTCTGCGATCTCGGTGCGAACCCTACTCTATTCTTGGGCTTTTAAAATACGATTTAGAAGAGCTTCTTTGCCGGAGGCGTTTGCAGGTGGAAAACAATAAATTTTAGAAATTCCTAAACGATCACAATCTCTAAAGAATGAGTATAAATTTTTCATATACTCTGAGTTATTACGAAGGTCTAAAGCGAATTTCCAACCTCTGGTAAGACTTATGCCAATCGCAGCCGATTCTCTGTCTGGAGTTTGGCTTTCTGCAAAGATCACCTTTGCTTTAGGAGCATAATGTTTATATTTCACTCCAGGACTCGATGGAGTATCGCCTTCTTTTAACTCAGTATAATCTTCTAGATCAGGAACATATTTTTGTAACTCTTCCCATCCAAAATATCCAGGACGGAGAAGTTTAGGTGGAGAAATTGAAAAATCCACAACGGTAGATTCTAAACCAATTTCAGGATCTGGACCTTTTAAGATGAGATCCACGAGTCCATCAAACTCAGAGATTGCATCATCCAATCTTGTGATAGAAGGCTGTCCTGAAAGATTTGCAGAAGGAGCAGAAACTGGTCCTCCAAAATAAGAAAGCATTTCTAAAGTTTTGGGATGAGAAGGAACTCTTACTGCAATCGTAGTCAGTCCAGTAGAAAAAACAGACTTATCCTTCTTCTTTAAGACCAAACTCAAGGCTCCAGGCATAAATTGCCTGATCAATATCCTAGCGCTTTCAGGAACTTCTCCAATATCAGGAATGAGAGCAGGATTCCCCAAATGAACAATGAGAGGATTATCCGCAGGGCGGTTTTTGATTTTATAAATTTCTAAACAAGAGGAAAGATTTCTGGAATCCGCACCAATACCATAAACAGTCTCGGTAGGAAATAAAACGATCCCTCCCTCTTTCAGCACTTTTGCTGCGAGAGAAGGATCTTCTGTGATGATTGTAATTTTATTTTTTGACAAGATCCTGAGTATTCTTGGCTTCTTCCTGACCTTCTTCCGGAGGAGCTTGTTTTACATCCGGAGTTGGAGTTACAGGCTCTTTCGCTTTTGGAACTGGTGGAAGTTTATTCGTTACAAGCAATTCTAGGTAATCATTGATCCCTGGATCGTTATCCTTTAATAATTGCCAGAAAGAGAATCCACCAATATCATAAGATCTTAATAAAGTCATTTTTTCTTCGAAAGCTTTTCTGTTCATGAAGAATGCAACACGGTCACAACCTTCTGACTTATACCAGATACTAGGATCTTCGTAAGTTTTACCTTGGTGAACCCAACTGAACTTGGAAAGATTTGTCCAAGAATCAGAGTTCTTATTATCTGCTAAAACTTGTGTGATATTCGTAGGCTGTTTGGTCACACCAAGTTGTTGGCGTTTTAATGCGTCTGACCAATATACTGCCTTGATCTTTGCATTACAATTTAGAGCCCAATCATATCCGTAAGTCGGGATTGCCATATATAATTTTTTAGCAGGAACTCTTTCTTTTGCGTAAGTGATAATATTTCTGATCCAAACGTTTGGAGCCTGAGGTCCAGGTCCTGGGTTTCTATACTTACGAGGATGAAGTTCGTAAGCCATCACCTTTACACGGTCTGCATGTTTTGCTAAGAAAGCGTAATCGTGGGTCATTGGACCTCTCCAATTCTCAGCAAAATCCATATTAATTTTTTCTTTTAGACCCTTACATGCTTTTAGACCGGATTTTTTAGCCGCAGTTTTAGGGTGAACAGCTACAGAAAGAAGTTTTCCACGTTTGTGGATCTCTTTGGAGAGAATAACGATGAACTCTTCAAACTTCTCTTTTTTCTCGCAGCTCATTCCTTCGTAATCAATATCAATACCATCGAAATTGTAAGTATCTACTTCATATAGAATGTTCTGGATATGTTTGTCTCTGATATCATTACGTCCGTTCAGACCAATGTTTTCAGAAATTTTCTCATTCTTATTTTCCCAACGGAAGATAGTAGGAATGATCTTAACTTTTGGATTTAAAGATTTAAGTTCTGCAACACGAGCGTGTTTTTGAGCAGATCCCCAAAGAGAATAAAGATCTCCGTTATTTGTCTCTCTTCCTTTGAATCCATAGATAAATGGATGGATCTCATTATAAAGATGAACAGTATGTTTCATCGCTTCATAGTCTGAGAACCAGGTAGAAGCTCTAAAAGCAGGATCATCTTCGATTTCAGACTCAGAAGAACTTACTGTGCCTGAAGTCCCATCAGATTCGGAAGAAGGACTGTTGGAATTCCACCATTTCTTCCAAGATTCCCATGCTCCTTCTGTAGGAGCCAGGTCTGATTTGAGAGTAGTATTTTGGAATGCTACCTGCTCTGTTCCTGTTTGGACAGAAGCAGTTTTAGGATCTGCCTTTAAGGCTTGGAGTCCTAGATAAAAAGAAATTCCGGAAAGTAAAACCCAAGTCAGGCTCACTAGGCTTGTTTGCCATAGAGGCTGCTTTTTAGGTTGGTAAGGGACTGGGCGGATCAAGTCCTCTGGGGTGTAAGGTTCATCGTTTGGATTCATTTGAGCTCTATATATTTATCGAATCGCGGAGGCCAAAAGTAAAGCACCGACTGTCTTCCAGTGATTTATAGGTAGTCTACCTGTCAAACGTTTGTGGGATTCTGTCTGTTCTTTGATTGACAGAGACTTAATTCGCAAGATTTTTCCTCAGATGCAATTTCACCGGCCTTTCAAACTATTTTTCGTTTTAGGTTCTATCTTCATAACCTTCCTTTTGATGGCAGAGGTGACTGGCTCTAAATGGTTCCAAGTTACGATAGGAAGTAACGCGCTGACCATGACCTTGGGTGTGATCCCTTTCCCGATCACATTTATCGTAACGGACCTTTTGAATGAGTATTATGGAAGAAGAGGTGTTCGATACCTAACCCTAGTTGGAATGGTTATGATCGTTTTGGCATTCTTTCTTCTTCAATTGGACATGGCTATTCCCGCAGCAGGAAATTCTCCCGTGGATGACCATTCCTTTCAGGTGGTATTCTTTAATACAGGACAAGTAATCACTGGTTCTATCGTAGCCTACCTGATCGGGCAGCTTGTGGACATCCAAGTCTTTCATTTGATCCGCAAAAAGACCAAAAACAAACTCCTTTGGTTGAGAGCTACAGGTTCTACAATCTTCTCCCAGCTTTTGGATTCTTATGTCGTTATCTTTGTGGCTTACTGGGGAACTTACGAATTCCAAACTCTCAATTCTATCTCTTATACAAACTTCTTCTATAAGATCTTTATTGCGATCGGGATCACTCCTTTGATCTATCTAGCTCATTACTGGATTGAAAAGTATTTAGGAGAAGATGCCCACAAAATGGCAGAGGCGGCTCTCAAAGAAGGAAAAGAAGAAGTTCAGCCATATCCAGGTTAATGGTTCACACAGAGATCACGGAGCACACAAAGATTTCGAGAATAATATTAAATATCTTCTTCCCTTTGCGGCTTCGCGTGAAAATAACAATAAGGAAGATATTTTGGGATTACGCAAAGGCGCTAAGACCGCTAAGGATACTAATACCAATATAGCCAAATCCGGTTTTTCCAAGTGTCTAGATAAGAAGAATACTTTTCGGTCCCGGATTCCTTCTCGAAACCGGCGCTCAAAAGTTGCGTTTCGAAAGATTCGACCTTGGCCCTTTCGATCTTCCAAACCAAAGTTCCTGGAGTTACAGGGCATTCTTCTGTTTCTTTGCTAAAGATAACTCTTTGATTATCGGAAAATAGAAGTTCCGCATGACCGGGACTCGCGACCTGGACTTCTCCACCGAAAAGATCTGAGTAAAGTTTGGCAGACTTAGAACAATCTTCTGATTTTAAACTGGCTCCATAGAAACTGAGAGAGTCTTTCTGCATAATCTAAGTCTAACCTCCGAAAGCTTTAAACCCGGTATTTATTAGGTTTACGGCCCGATTCAGACTATAATTTTGGAGTTAGGGAAGTTTTCCAAGCATATGAACTCAAATTTGGATTTTGTTCGGATTTTCGATACCACTCTCCGCGACGGAGAACAATGCCCGGGTGCTGCAATGAGCGAGAATGAGAAGATAGAGATCGCACTCCAACTCGCTAAAATGAATGTGGATGTGATCGAAGCAGGTTTCCCGGTTTCTTCTCCAGTCCAATTCCAAGCAGTCCAAAGAATTTCCAGAGAGATAGAAGGCCCAATTATCGCGGCACTCGCAAGAGCAGTTCGTCCAGACTTAGAAGCTGCAGCAAAAGCAATCATCCCCGCTAAAAAAAGAAGAATTCATACTTTTATCGCATCTTCCCCCATTCATATGAAATTCAAACTAGGCAAAGATCCTGCTGAAGTTTTGAAAATGGCTGTGGAAGCTGTCAAGATCTGCAGAGACCATGTAGACGATGTGGAATTTTCTCCAGAAGATGCAACTCGTTCAGAGCCAGAGTTCCTAAGAGAACTTTGTGAAGCAGTGATCGAAGCTGGTGCTACCACAATCAATATCCCGGACACTGTAGGATATACAACACCGTACGAGTATGGAGAATTATTCAAATTTTTGATCCAAAATGTGAAAGGAAGTGAGAAAGCAATCTTCTCCGCGCATTGCCATAATGATCTAGGACTTGCAACTTCCAATAGCCTTGCTGCAATTTTAAACGGAGCAAGACAGATTGAATGTACTGTAAACGGTATCGGAGAAAGAGCTGGCAATACCGCAATGGAAGAAGTGGTAATGGCGCTTCGTACACGTAAGGACAAATTCGGATTACAAACCAGGATCCAAACGGAAGAAATTGCAAAGGCTTCTTATCTAGTAAAAACAATCACTGGAATGGTGGTACAACCTAATAAAGCGGTTGTAGGTGCAAACGCATTTGCTCATGAATCAGGAATCCACCAAGACGGTGTTTTGAAAAATAGAGAAACCTATGAGATCATGACTCCAGAAAGTGTTGGGATCCAATCCAACAGAATGGTACTCGGAAGACATAGCGGAAGAGCTGGTTTCAAAGATCGGATCGTTCGTTTAGGATTCAGCCCTCACGCAGAAGAATTAGAAGCCGCATACCAAAGATTTTTAGAGATCGCAGATCGTAAAAAAGAAATTTTCGATGAGGATATTCGCGCACTATTTGCAGATGAATCCAGAAAATCTTCCAAAGATAAATTTGTATTAGAAAGTTTTCATGTAACTACAGGAACTAAGAGCACACCTACTGCAAGTATCCGACTTTCTATCGAGGGAAATCTAAAAGAAGAATCCGCAACTGGTGACGGTCCAGTAGATTCTATCTTCAAAGCAATCCAGAAAGCAACTATCTCCGACGTAGAACTCATTAAGCTCGTAATCTCTCCGGTAACAGAAGGACAAGACGCTTTGGCAGAAGCTTCCGTTACTTTAGAAAAACATGGAGAAAGAGTCGTAGGAAAAGCAAGCTCCACTGATATTATTGAGGCTTGTTCTCAAGCATATATCTCTGCATTAAATCGTTTTTCTATGAATTGAAATTTTTGCCGAATCATGTTCGGTATCTATTTTCAAATTTCCTAGAAAAACCGTTGCCTTTTCCAAATTCCGGTAAAATCCTTTCTCAGTAGAACGACTGTTCTACTCAAATAAAAAGAAAGGTGAACTGCGAATGTCTTCTTTAGATATTTCCCCAATCTTTCGCCCGATAGAGATCGGAGCCGAAACTATTCCTAATCGTATTATCATGGGATCCATGCACTTGGGTTTGGAAGGAATGCCCAAAACTGCAGATAGAATGGCTGCATTCTATGGCAAAAGATTCGAAGGTGGAGTTGGGCTCATTACCACCGGAGGAATTTCGGTGAATGCAGAAGGAAAAGGTTCCAATATATTTTTCGATTTCCAAAAGGAAGAAGACTGCCAAGAACTTGAAAAAGTCGCATCCGTTCTCAAGCCGATGGGAATTTTCTGCGCACAATTATTCCATGCAGGAAGATATGCCTACCACAGAGAACTTGTAGGACCTTCTGCGCTACGCGCACCTATCAATCGATTCATACCAAAAGAACTTTCTACAGAAGATGCTTGGAGAACCATTCGTGATTTTGGATCTTCCGCATTACGTGCTAAACAAGTGGGTTTTAGAGCAGTAGAAGTTATGGCCTCAGAAGGATATTTGGTAAACCAATTCTTCTCCGAAGTAACAAACAAAAGATCCGATGAATTCGGTGGTTCTCCTGAAAACCGCAGAAGATTTGCAATCGAGACGATGAAAGAAGTCCGCAAACAAGTAGGGCCAGGATTTCCTGTTATCGTAAGAATGTCAGGGATTGATTTGATCCCAGGCAACCCAACCTTCGAAGAAGTAATTTCTCTTGCTAAAGAATTAAAAGAAGCAGGAGCAGATGCATTGAATATCGGGATCGGTTGGCATGAATCTAGAATTCCTACTATTTCTCAATTAGTCCCAAGAGGAGCTTGGGCAAAGATCGCAGGTAAAATAAAAACATCCGTTCCAGGAATTCCAATCATTGCTTCTAATAGGATCAATATGCCGGAAACAATCATCCAAGTATTGAATGCTGGAGAAGCGGACATCGTGAGTATGGCAAGACCATTCTTAGCAGACGCAGAAATCGTAAATAAGATCAAAGAAAACCAAACTGAAAGAGTCAATACATGTGTGGCATGTAACCAGGCCTGTTTGGATCATACTTTCAAAGAAGAAATGGTTTCTTGTTTGGTAAACCCTTCTGCAAATAGAGAGCTGGACTGGAAATCTCTTCCTCAGGCAAAAAGACAAAGAGTTGTAGTAGTTGGTTCCGGTCCTGGAGGAATGGAATCTGCAAGAGTTGCCGCTTTACGTGGCCACGAAGTAATTCTTTTAGAAGCTTCTGGAAAATTAGGAGGCCAATTAAATTTGGCTGCAGCTATTCCAGGTAAATTCGAATTTTTTGAAACGATCCGCTATTTCAAAAACGAACTTCCTCGTTTAAAAGTAGATATTCGTCTGAATACAAAAGCAGATCTGAAACTATTGGATGATCTGAAACCGGATGCAGTGATATTTGCAACTGGAGTTCTTCCTAGAAACCTGAACCTTCCTGGTTTAGAAAAAAAGCCGCATGCAAGTTATGTTGAGTTCCTAAATGGGACATTCAAGGCAGGTTCCAAAGTTGCTATCATCGGCGGCGGAGGGATCGGCGTGGACGTGGCTCATAAGCTTACCGAAGAGAAGGACCCGGATATTCCTACCTATTTCGAAAAGTATAATGTGAACTCTTATACACAAGCTGTGATCCAACCAGAAACCGCTCACAGAAAAGTTTCCATTCTCAGAAGAAATGGAAAAGTAGGAGCAGGTCTTGGTGCTACAACCTCTTGGGCACTTCTACAAGAATTACAATCCAAGGGTGTAGATTTCCTTTCTTCTCTTACCTATAAAGAAGTAACTGATAAAGGTCTTGTAATAGAAACCAAAAAGGAAGGAGCAAAAGTTTTAGAATGTGATTCTATCATTCTTTGCGCCGGACAAACAAGTGATGCTTCTTTATATGAAACATTCAGCAAAGAAAGAAGTAATATTCCTTCTTATCTGATAGGTGGAGCAAAGGACGCTTCTGGCATAGATGCTAAACGTGCTATGTTAGAAGGTTATTTAGCAGCGTCCAAGATAGGAACAGAACAAAACTAAAAAAGTACAATCGGTTAGATAGATTTCATACCCGCTTTCTCGGAGGCAGGTATGAAATCAAAATTAGGGATCTGCATATTTTCCGTTCTACTCAGTATTGGAACGAATACATTTTTTCATTCTCTGGAATATGGAGAATGGATTTATTCAAAATTATTTTTACAGCCAAAACAAAACGATCCATGTAAATCTTCACTCTTCTTGGAAAATGGTTGGGAAGTTTCGGAACTATCCGGGAAGAAGATCGGGACCTTTTTTTTACCAAGAAATTTTTCAGATTTAGCTCATCCTACTCTTCTAATTTCTAAATCTATTTCCTTTTCAGAACTTCCTAATTGCGAACTTTCTCTTCTTCTTGGAAAAACTTCAGAAGGAACAAAAGTATTTTGGAATGGAATACTTCTTTCCGAAAGATCAGAATCGAATGGACGATTTGATCTTAGCTATGATAAGAAGAAGATTTACAATTCACTTCCCATCCTAACAGAAAACAAGATTGAAATTTTAGTCTCTGAATATTTCGAAAATGAAATCGGGATTTCAGAAGGGATTGTCACACTTGGAAATTCGAAAGATATTCTACAAAAACATTATAAATTTCAGATTTATTATTTAATTCTAATTTCTACATTTCTATTACTCGGGATCTATTTGATTTTCCTAACAATACAAGAGAGAAAGATAGAATCTCATTTTCATTTTGGAATATTTTTGATCTTATTCTTTCTGTTTTCCCTTTTTAGCTCTGAATGGAAATATGAATTAGATTGGAATTTTTTACTCTGTAAAAAAGCAGAGTATATTTCTCTAAGCTTTCTATTTCCATTTTTCACTTTTTTCTTTTCTAAGTTTTGTAGGGATAAATATCATCCTTTTGAATTTCCTCTATTTTTATGGGCAGGATTTGTATCCTTCTTATTTGTTTATTCTTCCAGTCCATTAGAATTAGATAAACTAAATCGAACTCTTCTGCAACCTTCTTGGATTGTATATCTTTGGATCCTAATTATATGCCTTAAGTCCAGATTATCTGAAGAAGATTGTGCCGGGTTCTGGGGATCGATATGTTTTTTAGTATTTTCGATTCTTTTAGATATCGCATCGGCCCGGGCATGGATCATATTTCCAAGATGTTCAGAATATTCTATCCTGGGATTTATATTATTCTGCTCTTTCAGGATTTCAGGTAGATTTGTAGAAATGAAAAATCTGCTAAAATACTGGAATGAAAAACTCCAAGAAGAAGTATCTATAAAAACAAAAGAATTGAGAGAATGTTTAGCAAATGTCCGCAGCTTAAAGGAAAAGCAGGATGGAGATTATTTCTTAATCAGTGTCTTACAATCCTCTTTTCAAAATAAGATTAGAACTTTTGGTGATTTTAAAATTGAAACCTTGGTTTCTCAATTTAAGACATTCGAATTCAAATCTAAGCCAGGAGAGATTGGAGGAGACCTGGTTTGTATGGAAGAAATCCGGATCGGAACCAGAAAATTCCTGGCAATTCTGAACGCAGACGCAATGGGAAAATCTCTGCAAGGAGCCACAGGCGCATTACTCGCCTCCTCCATGTTTAAGTCTCATATCGATTCATCTACATCCGGATTTTATACTCCTGAAACCTGGATTGTTTCCTTATATAGAAAGATCCATGGACTATTCCAGAGTTTTGATGGAAACCTATTTGCTACTGGGATATTGGCGATTTTAGATCCTGAAAATTCTTCTGTCTTCTTCTTGAATTCTCAACATCCACCTTCTATTCTTCTTAGAAATAATATCTCGGGATATATAGAAAATGAAACTTCTTACAAGATGGGAATTCCAATCTTAAAAGAAATTCCCAAAGTATATTGTATTTCTTTAAAGGAAAATGATTCACTCATTTTTGGTTCGGATGGAAGAGAAGATCTGAGATTAAGAACAAAAAATAGAGAGGTAGATTCTCTTTCTGATACATTCTTATCGGAAGTTTCGAATACGAATGCAGATCTTATTCTTCTCAAAAATAAAATGGAAGAATATGGGGATTATATAGATGATCTAAGTTTGGTAAGAATTTTTAGAAATGAAAATTCTCAAAAAAGATCCAGAGATATCTGGAGAGAAACTTCTAAAACAAAAAGTCTTCAAAAAGGAATTCTACTTTGGAAGAAAGGTGATAAAAAAATTGCATGCTCCTTCTTCTCCAAACTAAGCAATGAAGATCCGACAGACAAAGATCTGGCTTATATCACTGCTTGGGCTTATTGGAAATGTGGAGAATTAGAAAAGGCTAAAACATATTCCGAAAAACTGTTGTATAGAGATCCTAAAAACCATCAGAATCTTGTACTATTAGCAAAAATTTATTTTCAATTAGGGATTAAGGATGTTATACTTCTAGGCTTACTGGAGGGTACCGGATTGGACGTGCAAAGATTGTTCCGTCCAACAGATAATTTTAGAAAGGTTTCCTAAAACATTCTCTAAACTAAGGTCCGTTTTGTGACGCAGAAATGCCAAAACTATTCTTTCCCGTTGACTTTTTGCGGGTATGTTTCTTAATGGAAACCACATTTTCCTCTGGTTTCTAGAGGAGTTATCCATAATGAAAGTATACTCAGCAGACAGAGTGCCGAACTCAGCAGATTATAATTTATACGTAACCGAAGGGAGCGCCAAGACCAGGCTTAGTTTATTCGAGCCTGATCTCCCTGGGTATTTCGAATTAGCTGAAAATGATAAAATTCTAAAGTCTTTGGCATATACAGTTCTTCTAAACTATACCCAAGACAGAGAATTCGCTCTTAGGAATACAAATCGTTTCCTGAATTTTTTAAGTGATATTGTTCACAGAGATTCTTGGTTCTTCCTGGCCAATCGAGTTGAACAGTTCATTAAAGATGTAGAGAATTTCGGAGTCGAAATTTCCTACGACTTTTGACTTAGCCTCAAAAATCTGATTGTCCTAGGATCTTCCAAGAATATACTAACTTAAATCACGTGCCGGAACTTCCCTCCCTAACCCGTCAAAGGGCCTTTCCCGGTTGGAGCAATAAATGAACCCAAGAGTAGTGACTTTTCACTATAAATTAACAGATAAAGAAGGAAACGAAATCGATTCTTCTCAAGGAAGCCATCCCCTTTCTTATCTGGAAGGAACCGGACAGATTATTGCCGGTCTTGAAGATGAAATCAAAGGTATGAATGCAGGAGATAAAAAAGTAATCTCCGTTAATGCTGACAAGGCTTATGGCCAAAAAAATCCAGAATTAGTTTTTGATGTGCCTAAAAGCCAATTCCCAGAAGGGGAAGAATTGAGTGTAGGAATGATGTTCCAAACTGACGAGCCGGATACTGTTTATACGATTACTGATATCAAGGGAGAATCTGTGATCGTGGACGGAAACCATCCTCTAGCTGGGGTGGATCTGATTTTCGATGTTCAGATCGTAAATATCAGAACAGCAACCGACGAAGAAGTGAGTCACGGACATGTTCACGGTGAGGGGGGACATCACCACCACTGATCTCAAATGACTGCCTCCTTAGAGTCACTTAACGAAAAACAAAAGGAAGCTATCGAGACCCTAAACGGCCCGGTTTTAGTGATCGCCGGTGCCGGAACTGGAAAAACAAAAACAATCGTCCACAGACTTTCCAAATTAGTCGAATCAGGCATTCCTGCCGAAAATATCCTACTTCTTACATTCACTCGCAAAGCTTCTCGAGAAATGCTTTCGAGAGCCGTATCTCTATTGGACAAACGATGTGCTCGAGTCCACGGAGGAACATTCCATTCCTTCGGAAGTCATATTCTCAGAAAATATGCACCTGTTCTTGGATTCTCCTCTCAGTTTTCAGTTTTGGATGAATCGGATACTTCTGATATATTCCAACTTTTAAGAACAGAAGGAGAATATGCAAAGCAGAAGTCTAGGTTTCCTTCTAATGATACATTGATCTCCCTCCACTCTTCTATTATCAATCGTGGCAAATCATTAGAAGAATTATTAGAAGCAGAAAATCCTAAGTTCTTAGACCAAAAATCTGCTATTCGTAAAATTTTCCAAGAGTATGCGAATTATAAAAAACAAAGATCTCTTTTAGATTATGATGATCTATTGACCTATACAAGAGACCTTCTGAACAAGAATGAAACAGTTCGAAAAAAAGTCTCGGAACAATACAAATATATCATGGTAGATGAATTTCAGGATACAAATCAGATCCAAGCTCATATCACATGTTTACTCGCGTTAGATCATGAAAATATTTTAGTCGTTGGTGATGATGCACAAAGTGTATATTCCTTTCGAGGAGCCGACGTAAATGGAATATTCAATTTTCCGAAACTATTTCCTAAAACAAAAACGATCTATTTAGAAAGAAATTACAGGAGCACTCCGTCTATTCTAAATCTTGCAAATGTGGTCCTGGCTAATTTTAGGGAAAAATATGAGAAGTATCTATATACCAAAAATGAAGACTTCCAAAAGCCTACCTTGATCGGTTATGCAGACGAATTAGAAGAAGCAGAAGGAATCGCAGATCTGATCTTGGAAAGAAGAGAAGATGGTGTTCCTTTAAAAGATATTGCAGTTCTATTTAGATCCGGCTGGAATTCGAACCAGTTGGAACTTGTTCTTTCTCAGAGAAATATTCCATTCTTAAAATTCGGTGGAAAAAAATTCGTAGAAAGCGCTCATGCTAAAGATTATCTTTCTCTTCTAAAAATAAGGGAGAATAAGACTGACTCGGTTTCTTGGCTAAGAGTTTTGTTACTTCTTCCTGGAATTGGAGCTGCAAAAGCAAGATCCATCTTAACTGACCTAGAAAAGTCAGGCGGAAATTTGGAAAGAATCGTTTCCGAATCCAAGGGTACCACTGCTTCTCATTTAAAAGAATTAAATCATTTAATCAACGAGTCTGAAAAAGACTTAAAAAACCTTTTAGGGAAATTCATAGATTATTATTCTCCTTTACTCGAAAAGAAATATGATGATTTCAAAAGAAGATTAGAAGATCTGAATGCATTTTTAACTCTTTCCCAAAAATACGAAACTTTACACGAATTTTTAGTGGATATGAGTTTAGAGGGGCCAAGCCCCAGCCTGGACAAAATTTCCCCAGAAGAGGAAGATGAAAGATTAGTTCTATCCACGGTCCATTCTTCCAAAGGATTAGAATTTGATACTGTAGTTCTTTTAAATGTTTCAGAAGGTTCTTTTCCTTCCGGCAGAGGCGAAAAAAACTTAGAAGAAGAAAGAAGATTATTCTATGTGGGAATAACAAGAGCCAAGAAAAAACTGGTGCTCACCTACCCTCAAATCTCCCAGCAAAAAAATTCACAATATTTCAATCGAGTTTCCAGATTCATCGATGAAATTAAAGACCCCGAAAAAGTAATAGATAAAAGTTTTATCAATAAAAAAGAAGAAACTTCCGGTCCTTCTTCTTCCCAAAATCCTCAGCAAATCAGTGATTCAGATGCCAGAAAAAGAATTAGAGAGTTTTTCGGTTCCTGATCCGAGTTCAGATCGAAACTGGGAAGAACTTCTAGTTTCTATTTGGGATTCTTTGAAAATCAAATCCAGACGTTTCAAGGAAAGCCAGGTACGTACTGTAGAACTCAAATTTTATCCCTATAGAAACGGAAATCATTCTGTATCTTATCATAACGGCCTCTTAACCGCGAAATTTCATACTTCCTTATTGGAAGCAAGAGAAGAGACAATATTATCCTTTGTTTCATTACTCATTTCTAAATTGTTGGGACTCAAACCAAAACCATCCTGGAAAGAAGAAGTTGCCGAATTCCTAAATTCTCTTCCTGAATCTGGACCTATAAATTTCAAAAAATTGAAGGAAACCGGAGTTGCTTACGATCTAAAGGTCATTCTGGAAAAAATTTCTTCTTTCTATTTTCCTAAAATGGATGCAAAACTTCTTTCTATCGGCTGGGCAGATCGTTTGGGAAAGAGACGATTGGGTAGTTACGAAAAACGGAATATGAATATACGTATTAGCCCCATCCTGGACCATAAAGAGGTCCCACTTTATGTTATAGAACATGTAGTACATCACGAAATTCTACATCATATTCTTCCGAGTAGAGTTAAAAACGGCCAAAACTCGATCCATAGCCCTGAATTCAAACGTAAGGAAAAAGAATACGTTAGATACAGAGAGGCCATAAATTGGTTGAAAATGGAATATCCTAAGTTTCTAATAAAACACCAGAGAGAAATTGGCCTTAGGCTGAGATCAGAATTTTACAGATAAACTTCATGCATCCGAACCATTTCGAAACAGTATATATTCGCAAAAACATAATTGAAGAAGAACTTTCCAAACTTTTAAAAGAGTTTACTGGGTTAAATTATAAATCATTATCCGATTACGATAAGGGTGTTTATGATGGATATACCCAGGCAGTTACTGAAGTACTTAGAAAAGTGCAAACCAAAAGATAATACAGATACGCATTCTCAAAATCCTAAGAACTAAGTTCCCGGATTTTGGATCTTTCGTTTATTCCAAATTTTCTGCTGCTCATTGCTTTTTGTCATCCAGCCCAAATAATGATTTTCTTTTCTAAAATTTGTTTTATAGATCGGATATGTCTTTCGCAAAGAAAGTATTCGCGATTTCCTATTTTCTTTTCTGCACAAGTTCGATGCTGTATTCTTCTCCATACGTTTATAATGATTTTTCTGGATGGTCGGAGACGAGTCCCTTAACGCCAGATTATTCTAAATATTCTCCCAAATTTTATAACCAGGAATCTTCTCCCGTAAATACTGCTGAAACTAAGGATTTGCAAAAAGAAAAGGAACGTGTGGAATTACGTCGTTCTATGTTGGATTGGCACCAAGTTTTAGGACTTGCAACCTGGGCGTTCTGGCTCACCACAAACTTAGTAGGAGAACAAGCACTCTCTAATCTTAAAAAAGAATACGAGCCTTACGCAAATTATTTGCTTATCTCTGATCCCCAAAAAAATCTTCTTTTATATACTGCACTCATGAAAGCATCTCCATGGGATTCAGAATCTTCAGGTAGTTCCCATGCAGCACTCGCAGGCACAACATTTACTTTATATGCAATCACTGCAGGCCTCGCATTCTTCTCCCCTTCCAAAAGTTTAGAAAGAGAACCAGGACTTAGCACAATATTCACCCATAAGGCAATGATCTGGATCCATTTGCCTGCAATGCTTGCTCTTCCTCTTATTGGAGAAAGAATTTCTAAAGAGGGCCCAAGTGCTGCAAATGAAATGAGAGCGGTCGGTTGGGCTGGTTTTGGTGCATTTAGTGTTTCTATCGCAGTTTTTTATTTTTAAGGAGTATTTTGTGTCTTATCTTTTACGTTTTCTGATTTTGTTCTTATTAAGTGTTTCTTCGATTTTTTCAGAAGAATTAAAACTGCAAGAATCTACGATCAATTTTATAGCAATCCATCCGTTCAAAACGGTGAATGGAAAATGTTCAGGAACGGTTGTAAGTCCTACAATATTGACTCAGACAACCGGTGGTTTACAAATCCCTAAACTTGTAAAAATAGAGATCCCAATCTCACAAATCAAATCCGGAGACGAAAATAGAGATGAGCATATCATAGAATCTCTAGGATATCCTACAATTACCAATATAGTTTTTATGAGCACATCTATTATAGCAAAAGAGAATGAATGGACTATTACCGGAAACCTAACGGTTAAAGGTAAGACCAAAACGGTTAAATCAGTGGCGACTATCCAAAAAGAAGGACAGGAAACCATTCTTTCTGGAAAATTCCAGGTTTTGATGAGCGATTTTGATGTGGAAAGACCTAGCTTGTTATTTGCGACTGCAAAGGATGAGGTAAGTATTGATTATAGGTTTATTCTAAAACCTTAATTATCTTTTTCCTAAAAGTTCACGTATCCCGTCTTCTAATCCATCTACACTTAGAAAAAACATTGGAAATACTTTTTTGAGTTCGTAGATGGTAGGGGCATCCCAATATCTTTTTGGTTCAGGATTCATCCAGATCGTGTCGGTCCAATGAGATTTGATCCGTTTAAAACTATCCAGTCCTGATTCGGGATGTTCTGGAAGTTTTGATTCCTGCCTAAACCTGGAATGATAAAATCCATAAGAAGGATCCAAAAGTTCATAAGGAGCCATATAGGCATCTCCCACAATAATTACCTTTGTATCGTCTTTATGTTTTTTAAAAAGATTTTTTAGAGGAACAGGATATCTAAGATCTCCCTTAGGATATACTGAATCGTAAACTGAGTTATGAAAATAATAATGTCCGAACTCCTTAAAATGATTCATCTGGTGGGCTGCCGAAAAAAGTTTACTCACTCTTTCTGCATAAGGAGTCATACTCCCACCAGTGTCCATTAAAAGTAACACTTTGATCCCATTCTTTCTGGTTCGATCAAATACAAGCTCAGGGTCTCCCGCATTTTTGCAAGTTGCGTCCACAGTTTTAGGAAGATGAAATTCTGGGATCCCTTCCTTTCTTAAATTCCTGAGTTTTTTAAGTGCGATCTTAATTTGTCGAACATCCAATTGTTCGTCAGTTCTGTAGTCCTTATACTTTCTTTCCATCGCCTGGAAGACAGCTGACTTACCGCCACCTTCCCCGCCGATTCGGACTCCACCTGGATTTACTCCAGAATGTCCGAAAGGAGAACTTCCTCCAGTGCCGATCCATTTATTCCCACCATGATGTTCTCCCTTTTGATTTTGGAGTCTGTCCAAAAACTCTTTCCAGAGTTCTTCCGGAGGAATCATGCCTGGGGGAAGTTTATTCGGATTTTCGAATATTGTAGAAAGCCAATCCATCATTTCTTTACGAAAAGATTCTTTCAGCACTCCTCTTTCGCCGAAGAGTTCAGTGAATACAAGATCAAAAGCGTCGTAATATTTTACGTCTTTAACTAAGCAGAGCCTGGAAACTCTATAGAATTCATTTAAGGAAAGAAATGTTTTATCTCTGGTAAGTGTATCCGTTGCTTTTAGAAAATCCAAAAGTTCCACAGTGGAGATTGGAACTCCAGATGATTTCAGCCTGTAGAAAAAAGGGAAAAACAAAATATTTTTATCTGAACAATTTCAGATCCTCTTCATTCTTTACAAGAGCGCCTATATATGGAGTTCTTCCGTCTTCAGGAAGTGTTGCCCCCATATGGATTAGAATTTGGATCCAATCCAGTAGTTCGCTTGTACCAGGCTTTTTTTTCATATCATCCATGGTTCGGATCACATAGAAGGACTCGAGGGCCCTTTTCAAAAGAGAAGATTCAATCTTTGGAAAATGAGAAGATACTATATCCGCCATAAAGGCCGGTTCAGGAAAATCAATATAATGAAAGATACATCTTCTTAAAAAAGCTGCAGGAAGTTCCTTTTCATTATTTGACGTAATGAGAGTCAAAGGCCGATTAACAGCCTTGATCTTACGACCAGTTTCCTGGATCACAAATTCCATTCTGTCTAATTCTAAAAGTAGATCATTCGGGAATTCTATATCCGCTTTGTCTATCTCGTCAATTAATACTACAGAAGGTTCAGTGGCAGAGAATGCTTCCCCAAGAGCGCCCAATCGGATATAATTTTCGATATTGCGGACCTTCTCCTTATCTTCCGTAAATCTGGAATCGTTTAACCTGGAAACTGCATCATAAAAATATAAACCTTCCTTTGCAAGAGAGGTGGATTTTACATGCCAGGAATAAAGTGTTTTTTTGGTCTTGAAGGAAAGATAATCTGCTAAAAGTGATTTTCCAGTTCCTGGTTCTCCTTTTAGTAATAAAGGTCTTGCAGTTATCTCAGCCACTTGGACTGCTTCTTCTAATTCTTTGGAGAGTAAGTATGTTTCGGGCTTGTTCCTTTCTTCCGACATGATCAACCTGCTATATGAATTTCTGAGATCAAAATATCAGGGACCTTGATAGAAGAATAACTGTCAGAATATTCGTTGGAAATCCCTTGGATCTTATGGAGTAGATCGAAATAGTTTGTATTCATCGTGATACGATCCACTGCGTGTTCCGGTTTTCCATTTTTATAATAGATCCCTTGGACCCCGATGGAAATTTCTCCGGAAACTGCACTACAACCTGCCCCACCTTCCAACTTAGTTACCAAAATACAATGAGAATCGGACGCTAATAATTCATCTCTTGTCTTATTTCCCAGAGGAACGATCATATTAGAAAAAGAAGTTCCCGCTCTTCCTGAATAAGAACGTACTCCGTGACCCGTAGGCAAAACATTATCCTTTTTGGCAGATTCTAAATTATACAAATAAGATTTAAGAATACCATTTTCCAAAACCATGGTACGTGCAGATGTTGGAATTCCTTCTGCGTCTACCAAACGAGAACCTGGATAATCAGGAGTATGAGCTTCACAATAAATACTTAATGCAGTAGAAGCCACCTCGTTGCCTAATTTTCCAACTAAACGAGAAGATCCTTTTTGAACTGCATCTGCAAAATAAGGAGAAGAGAACATTCCGAATATCTGAGGACTGATACGATTTCCTAAAACGATCGTATACACACCGCTCGGAAGAGGTTTCGCTCCTAAAAGTTCAGTTCCTCGATAAGCAGCTTCCTTTGCGATATAAGATGGATCGAATTGGGAAATATCCCTGCCGGAGCGGTAATAACTTCCCATCTTCTTGATATCACCTTCGGCGACGACAAGACCTGTTCCAAGGTAAGCAACATTGGATTCTTTTTTAACAAATACACCTTTTGAATTTGCGATCAAACTTTGGGTGGAACTTTTTCCTACACCTACATGAGGAACATTCTCTACTCTTTTATCTGATTCCCAAGAAGCATGGTCTAGTGCAAGTCCCTGCTCTCTCATCCATGCAAAATCCAATTTTTCTAATGCAGGATTATAATGTTTTAGATCCACTTCTGCCAATGGTTTTGGCTCAGGAAGTTCCATGTCCAAAGGATCAGTGATCTCTGTTTGGTCCATTGCATCTCTTACCATTTGGGAAAGAGCTTCTTTGCTAAAACGTTCGCTATAAGAATATCCTGGGCGGGAATTATTCAGAACTCGGATGCCAACTCCTCTAGAGCGAGAAGTTTCTGTGGAAACAATTCTTCCTTTAAATACTTCTATTCCGATATCTTCTGAGTCAGTGGCGATCAGGTCAAAGGAATCGATTCCATAACGTTTTCCTTCTTCGAGTACGAATCCGGCAGCTTGTTCCAAATCCATTATCTTCCTCCCACTAGGATCTCATCCACTTTAAGCGATGGTTGTCCTACAGTTACTGGGATAGATCCGGAAGAAGCACCGCAGGTTCCTGCAGCCAATTCTAAGTCTTTTCCAACCATTGAAATTTTAGGAAGAATTTCATGACCTTTGCCAATCAGAGTGGCTCCTCTTACAGGTTCTGAGATCTTTCCATTTCGGATAACATATCCTTCTTCTACCGCAAAATTAAATTCTCCAGTGGCTGGGTTTACCGAACCACCACCCATTCTTTTTGCATAAAGTCCAAAATCTACGGATGCAAACATCTCATCCAAAGAATCTTTTCCAGCTTCAATATAAGTGTTTCTCATTCTGGAAACTGGTGCATATTGGTAGGATTCTCTTCTTCCGCTTCCGGTTCTAGCGGATCCTGTTTCCATAGATCCGATCCTATCAGCTAAATATGCTTTTAAAATTCCGTTTTCTATCAGAAGAGTTTTTTGAGTAGGCATTCCCTCATCGTCCACCTTCAAAGAACCATATTGTTCTTCAATAGTGCCATCATCATATGCTGTAAGGCAGGATTGTGCGATTGACTCTCCTAGTTTTCCTACAAATGGAGAAGACTTTTTGCGAATAGCCTCAGTTTCCAAAGGATGACCACATGCTTCATGGAAAATTACTCCGCCGAAACCATTGCCCATGACCACAGGCATTTTTTTGCCTTCTATATAACCTGCGTCCAACATGAAGAGAGCTCTTTCGCCAGCTTTTCGTGCTATATCTTCTACAGCGAGTCCTTCGAAAAATTCGAATCCTTTTAGAGCGCCTGGAGATTCACTTGCTACGAATCTTTCTCCTTTATTCTCCGCAGTTACAGAGAGAAAAAATCTACTTCTGACCCGAAGATCTTCTACCCATAGTCCTTCTGAGTTTGCGATCAATACATTTGTTACTATATCAGAAGCGCTTACACCTACTTGTATGATCTTAGAAGAAACTTTTCGAGCGATTGTATCTGCCGTTTGTAGAAGTTCCAACCTTCTAAATGGGGGAACTTTTCTAGGATCATGAATATTTTTAGAAAAAGAATATTTAGCTACATCTCCCGGAAGAGTGAATGTCCCAGAACCATTTGCCACTTCTCCGCGAGAATCGGCGAGTAATTGTATTAAAGAAAGTAAATGTTGTTGGTCATCGTTACTTGTATAAGCATACAAAACATCGGTCCCATATACCAATCGAATCCCGATCCCATAATCAGTTGCTGCAAGTGATTGTTCTATTTTTTGGTCTCTGAGAGAGATAGAAGAATTTCTGGATTCTTCTTCATAAATTTCTACAAAGTCCGCTTTTCTTTTTTTACCTGCGTCGATCAGGGTTTCTATATTAGATTGATTCATAACCTTTTACTTTAGACAGAAATTTTTTGATAATAATGGAAGGAAAAAGGATCATTCGAATTTTGGGAATGGTATCCCGACCGGAGCCGAGGCCAAACCTTCTAATGCTAATCGAATATACTCAGGTCCTTTGATCTCTTCGTATCTAGGAACCAAATGAAAATGCATATGAGCTACTTTTTCTGCAACTAAGACTGTATAAATTTTAGGCGGAGAATATTTTTTCTCTATCCAATTAGTTGCGAATTTAAGTGTCTCTCCTAAATCCTTGAACTCTTTAGGGTCCCAGTCAGAATATTTTTCTCTATGGGAAATTGGTTCTATATACAGATAACCTGGGATTTTTTTATCTTCAGGTGCATGACGAATGATAAAAGAAGAATTTTGGTGAATTAAACCTGGTATCTTTGCCCCACGCAACACTGCGCAAATGGGACAATCTGGAGATACTACTAATGTTTTTTGGGCCATTACACCCCGCTGCCCTGAGAAAGATAAGATTTATATTTTTCGTACACCCTAAAAATATAATCCTTATCAGAACAAAAACGGATAATACATCTATAGAAATGGTATCTTTCCAGATCCTTTCTTTCTCCGTTTTCATCTACCTTATACTCTTTTAAGAGAGACTTTAACATTCCTAAAAATAGGGATCTTTCCTTTTGATTATAACCGTCTTGGGAATAACGCACACCTTCTAATATATTCACGAACTTTTCGGCAGATGCTTGGAATGCATCCGGAGAAGATAGGAATTCAGACTTCTCTTCCGCTGAAAAAGTGGAGAGATAATCATGGAATAAAGTGAGTTGTATCGCCTCTACCAAAGACTGGGTTTTGGCCTTTGTTTCGGTATAAAAAGGAGTTTGGATGCTATATTCCACAAAGTCTTGCCAGGAAGATTTGGTGGTTTGTATTTTATGTAGTTCTAACAGGCTCATATATTTTTTAAAGCTTTTCAGTTTTGGGTTTTCGATTATGGTTTGAGTATTACAGGATAAAAGCCGCCTATGTCAAAGGTTTTCCGATTCTTCTTTTTGCTTTTCTTTCTCTCCTATCCCTTAAGCCTTATAGCTTCCGAAAAATCCTCGGAAGAGTTATTAAACTCGTTTTTAGAATGGTCCGGACATCCGATTTTAGAGGAAGAAAGGATAGTCCGTAATATAAGTTCTGAATATATTACAGAGTTGAAAAAGGATTCTGAACAAAGTTTAGAATTGTTCCTAAAAAACGATCTAAAACCTGACAGAAGACAAAACCAAAAGCCAGGACTTGATAAACTAAGAAAAGACCTGCAAAGTTTGGAAAGGTTTGAAGGAGTTCAGATCAAATTTACAGGAAAAGAATGGGAGACCCTATTCTATAATAAGGGGAATTTCCCAGATTCTTATTACGAATTCGAGACTGGTCCCGTTTCAATTAGATACATATTCCGTAATCTTCCCTATCGCCCTTTACCTAAATGGGGAGAATTGAAACTACAAGGAAGCTTTCTACTCTTCTCTGAATCAGGAGCACTTTTATTACACAAAACAGCACAAGAGTTTCCTATCAAGGATCTGGACATCAGGGAAGTCAGGACACTCTTTGATGAAAATAAAAAGAATGGAGGACACGCGAAAAACTTCTCCGAAAACAAAACAGAGCTGTTTTATTTTCCAAATCAAAACCTGGCTCCATTTTATATATTACTTCTCTCTAAAATACTTTTAGTATTCTCCTCATTCATTATATTTATATTATATGCTGGAAGGTTCTGGAGATTCCTTATAGAACAAACTCGTAGAAGCCAAAAGGCAGAAGTCTCGTTTTTAGAGGATAAAGAGAAGGCCGAGAAGGGACTTTTGTCCGATTAGGCCTTGTTTTTCCGGGTCCATTTTACTACAATCATATTTACTATACAAATATTTGCACTTTTTTCGCCCTTGATCCAATTTTTTGGGTGACATAAGAGTGATTTCATTAGAAACTTTTCTAAAGGGAATCTGAAGGTTTTTTAGATCTGACCTGGAATTTGTCCGGGACTAAGAGTATCCTTCGTATTAGAAAAGATTGATTCCCATTAAAAAAGTACACGCAGTTTTATCTGAGGGGGAACCGGGTCTTGGCAAGAGAAGGAGCTAAAGAGTCCATGAAAAAGCAAAAAGAAGAAGCACAGGGTTTGGATGATTCCAAGCGCCAGGCCATAGACCAGGCAATGACCCAAATCGAAAAACAATTCGGTAAGGGCTCCATTATGCGCTTAGGATCAGCATCTGCAAGCGTAGTTGCCCCTGTTATTCCTACAGGATCCTTAGATCTGGATATCGCACTTGGAATTGGCGGTTATCCATTAGGAAGGATTGTAGAGATCTACGGTCCGGAATCTTCCGGTAAGACCACTCTTACACTTTCAGCAATCGCAGAATGCCAGAAAAGAGGCGGAGTTGCAGCGTTTATAGACGCAGAGCACGCACTGGATCCCGCTTATGCTAAAAAGTTAGGAGTAAACTTAGAGGAACTACTCGTTTCTCAACCAGACAACGGAGAAGAAGCATTAGAAATTTGTGAATCTTTAGTCCGAAGTAACGCAATTGATATCGTGGTCTTAGACTCAGTTGCTGCATTAGTTCCTAAGGCGGAGATCGAAGGAGATATGGGAGATTCTCATATGGGTCTGCAAGCGAGACTTATGTCCCAAGCACTTCGCAAACTGACTGGAACCATTTCTAAGTCAAAAACTGTCGTTATCTTCATCAACCAGATCCGTATGAAGATCGGTGTTATGTTCGGTTCTCCTGAAACTACCACTGGTGGAAACGCATTAAAGTTTTATAGTACGGTTCGTTTAGACATCCGTAAGATTGAAACACTTAAAGAGAAGGAAGAAGCCACCGGTAACAGGGTACGTGTAAAAGTTGTAAAAAACAAAATGGCACCACCTTTCCGTCAGGCGGAATTCGACATAATCTTTAACACCGGAATCAGCCGAGAAAGTTCTCTCGTTGACTTAGGGGTAAAACACGACATTATTAGCAAATCCGGGGCCTGGTATTCCTATAACACGGAAAAGATAGGCCAAGGAAAAGAAGCCGCTAAAGAATTTCTGAAATCAAATCCAGAGATCGCCTTCCAAGTAGAAAATATGGTAAGAGATCTAAATGGATTACCCCCTTTAGCACCTGACGGTAAACTACCACCTGCTCCGCCGTCTGAAGAAGTCCAAAAAGCAGCAGGCTAATTACTACTGGCTTTCTTTTTAGAAACCATTGACCGCCGGATGAGAACTCATCCGGCGTTTTTTTATTCCAAGCCTAATCCCGATTTTTAGAATTGTTTCAAACGCTAGTCATAAGGAAGATACATGTCAGAGATCAGCATCATCGGAGCAGGCGGATTTACAGGAAAAGAATTATTAGGATTACTCGCCCGCCATCCAAAATACAAGGCTGTGCATGTTACTAGCGATAAACTTGCAGGCAAATCTCTTTCAGAAGTTTTTCCGGATTTAGTTTCTCCCAAAGATCTAATCTTTAAAAAACACGAAGAGGAACTTCCAAAAGGTTCACTCGTGGTTCTTGCAGTTCCAAACGATGCTGCCTTAGAGTTAGCTCCTAAATTTTTAGACAAAGGTCATAAGGTAATCGATCTTTCCGGAGTATATCGTCTTCATAACCAAGAAAAATTCGAAACGAATTATAAATTAAAACATACTAGCTTTCATTTAACTGCAAAAGCTGTATTCGGTATTCCGGAAATTTTCAGAAATCAATTGAAGGGCGCTGACTTTGTTTCCAATCCCGGCTGCTTCTCCACTTCAGTGATATTGGCTCTGTATCTTTTGGGAAATCTCAGAAAGGAAATTAAACCGAGGATTATAGCAGATTGTAAATCAGGGATTAGCGGCGCTGGCGGAAGAGTAGAAGACGGTGGATATTCCTTCAATGGTGTGTACGAAAACTTCAGAGCTTATAAAATTTTAAGCCACCAACATGAACCAGAAATCCAAGAATATTGTTTTGCTGGATCAGGACTTTCCGAACCTGAAATTTTATTTGTACCTCATTTACTTCCAGTATATAGAGGAATTCTATCTACGATCTATCTGGAAGCAAATTCAGAAAATCTACCTTTCTTAGATACACTGATCGAAAATTCTAAATTAGAACCATTTATTCGGATCAGAAAAACTCCAGAAGAGATTGATCTGGCGAAAGTGCAACATACAAACTTCTTGGATATAAGCCTCAGACAGAGAGGAAAAAATATCACAATCGTTTCTGCTTTGGACAATCTCATGAAGGGAGCAGCTAGCCAGGCGTTACAAAATATAAATTTAATGTTGAACGAGTCAGAAACTCTGGGTTTACTCTCTTAATTCCCTATGGAAAAAAGAAGCATCTATCATCTAGTCAGGGACTCTTGTATTCATTACAAAGACAGGCCTTTCCAATGGATCTGGGATGAAAAATTAAAATCATTCTCAGGGATCTCCTATTCTGAATGGTTTTTAAATCTGGAAAATCTCTCCGGATTTTTCAGGCAGAAAAATGTAAACAAAGGTGATAAGGTAGGCTTATTCTGTGATAATAGAACAGAATGGGCATTATGCTCCTTCTCAGTAATGTGTTCGGGTGGAGCGGATGTTCCAAGAGGATGTGACGCAAGTGAAGAAGAGATTTTTTATATTTTAGATCACACTGAATCCAAGATCACATTTATTGAAAAAGAACAGGTCCTAGTTAAATTAGGAAATATTCTAAACAGATTAAAACATCTAGAAACTGTAATACTCATAGAGTCGGAAGAGAATTTTGCATCTTTGGCAAAATTGAAAGCTGCTTATCCTAAAATTGAATTTATAGATCTGGAAACTGCGATCGCTCACGGAAGAGCCTGGGTCGAAAAAAAAGGAAAAAATCTTTTACATTCTATCGGTGAATCTTTAACTGAAAACGATATTGCAACAATTATCTATACTTCCGGGACCACTGGAGTTCCTAAAGGTGTAGTTTTAAAACATAGATCCTTTACCTGGACGATTGATCAGTTACAACAATTTGTGCCTGCAAATTATTCTGATAGAGTGGTAGTTTTCCTACCTCCTTGGCATATTGCAGAAAGGATTTTAGAAACTGCACTTCTTTCCTGGGGAGCCTCACTCGCCTGCTCTAATGTTTCTCAACTTACGCGTGACTTTGAGATCATCAAACCTACAGTTCTTGTTTCTGTCCCCAGAGTTTGGGAAGCATTGTATCGTAGGATCTGGGATAAGGTTTCTAAATCTTCTCCTGCAAAACTTGCTATTTTCAAAACTGCAGTTCGGATTGCAGAAACTTACAATTCTTTGTTAGATACTGTCACTGGAAATTATTCAGAAACAGAAGAATCAAATAAAGAAGAGAAATTGACTGACACATTCGTGGCTACCCTTCTTCTTCCTGTATTCTATTCTTTAAATATTGTGGCTCAGAAAGTGCTCGCACCTGTTAGAGCTCTATTCGGTGGACAACTTAAGTTTGCATTTTGTGGTGCTGGAGCAATGCCTCCTAAGATCCAATTTTTCTTTCGTTCTATGGGAGTTCCTATTATAGAAACTTACGGAATGACTGAGACTACTGGAATGGGAGCATTAGGAAGTTTTCCGATCCCAAAAACAGGATCTATAGGACCTGTGTTTCCTGGAGCACATATCAAATTAGTCAATGAGCAGAATGTTGTAGTTTCCAAACCTGGAGACAAAGGCATCGCATGGCATAAGGGGCCACATGTAACTGCAGGCTATTATAAAAATGCTGAACTCACTCAAGTAAATTTTTCAGATGGATGGTTTAACTCAGGTGACTTATTCGTTTGGACCAAAACAGGCGAATTAAAATTTGCGGGTAGAGCAAAGGATACGATCGTTCTTTCTTCCGGAGAGAATGTGGAGCCAGAACCAATCGAAGGAAAAATTTTAGAAACTGGCTGGGTGCTAACAGCGGTAGTTATAGGCCAGGATCAAAAGTTTTTAGCAGTATTGATCGTTCCGGACTTTGGCAAAATCAGAGATCATTTTTCCTCCCAAGGGATTAGTCTCTCTAATGACAATTCCACCCTGGCCAAAGACCCAAAAGTACTGAAGTTTTACAAGGATCTGATCAAGAACACGATCTCAGAAAAGAACGGATTTAAAAATTTCGAAAAAATCAGTGAGTTTCGCCTTTTAGACAAGGAATTCGAAAAAGGAAAAGAACTCACCGAAACCATGAAAGTGAAAAGAAATAAGGTTGCAGAACTCTATGCCGATCTGATAAAAACGATCTTTCTTTAATCAGATGAGCGACCTTAAAATCCAGGATATCCTTTTCTGCTCGGCTTTCGCGGGAGAAATCGACAAACTCAAATCGAATCCGAGTATCCATACCTTCGAAGCAGGTATTGGAGAATTGGAAGCCGCAATCAATCTCCAAAAATATCTATCAGATCCTTCTAACTGGAAACCCAAAGCGATTCTGGGGATAGGCTCCGCAGGCGTTTATAACTGGATACCTCGAAAAGATTGGGAAGGTAAATTCGGAATTTCAAAAGTATTCGCAAATTACCAAATCGCATTTTTAGACAAAAAGATCAGACTTCCAGAAAGTATGACTTTTAAGTTAGAATTCCCAGATTTACAATTTCCATTCGAAGGGAACGATTTTGTAGAATCCGCAACTAATGGAACTGGCTCAGTCACCCTTGAAGATTTAAGCCCACGCGCATTAGAAAGGATTAAGGGAGAAGGTTTGGCTTTCGAAAATATGGAAGCCTTCGGTCTCGCAAAAGTATGCCATCTATTTAATATTCCTTTCGGGACAATATTCGCTCTTACGAACAAAGTAGGACCAAAAGGAAGTGAAGAATGGAAACTTTCCTGGAGAAAACATTCAGATAGACTCCAGGAAAAGATCCTAAGTTATCTCTGACTATTTTTCCGCGGGGAAGAATAATTTACGGATATCACCGATTGCGGCTTCCGTTTCTAATTCTCCCTTCTTAATGATTTCTTTGTATTTTCCGAAATCAGTAAATGCGAATTCTTCAATATGCAAATTGATAAAAAGATCCATTTTTTCTTTTCTCAGTTTTGTGATCTCTCTTCCCTCTAATGTGATCGCTCTTGCCATGATCTTCAGAATTGGAGGATAAGTAATATCTTCCCAAAGATTTTTGAAAAATGATTTCCCAGTTACCTTTCTATCTTCTAAAAGCCTGACGATCCCCTCATCTCTCAAAGGGGAAACGTTTACGGATAAGATCACATCCGCACCTTTTCTTCTGATCAAGTTTTCTGGAACATTATTGATCACTCCCCCATCTATCAAAAGATGATCACCTTTGAAAACAGGAGGAAACATACCAGGTAAACTCATTGCTGCAGCAAGTGCTTCCCAGACAGGTCCTTGGTCCATTACATATTCTTGTCCGCTGTGAAGATCCACTGCAGAAGTTGCGAATGGGATTTTTAGATCTTCTATTAATTGGGTCCCAAATGCATCTTTTAACATTCGAAGCATTCTTTTTCCTTTAAAGAATGAGATGAGCGGAATAGTAGGATCGAATGGTTTTTCTATTCCTCCAAAAAACTTACCGATCATTTTGAAGATGGAATCAGTGCTTTCTCCTCTTGCATATAAAGCTCCGATCACTGCACCGAAGGAAGAACCGCTTACAAAATCAAAACGGATCCCTTCCCTTTCTAAAACTTTTAAAAGGCCTACATGGGCAAGTGCTCTTGCTCCTCCTCCACCAAGTGCAAGTCCTCTGGTTCTTGAAACCAAATATCTGGCGAATGTTTCTCCCTTATAAAATATCTTTTGGTTCGCGGATTCTTCATGTTTTCTTAATCCGTTTTCAGAAACAATAATGCGGGAAGTCCTTCCTGAAAAATTTCGTATCCTTGGTTCCCAATAGCCTAAGATCTCATTTTTCTGTTTTAAATTTCTTTCCGGTTTTTCTTCCCAGAAAACGATCTGATCACATTGTTGTACAAGTTTATCCAGCTCAGGTTGGATTTCTGGATTTTTAAAATAGAGATGTAGTATAGAAGACTTCTTTCTCAATTGAGCGATTGTTCTGATCATCTCAGAAACTGATTTTCCTTTGAATGTATCCATTCTTAAGAGAGAAACATGGCCTTCGTGGGACTTCCTACCGTTATCTACGATGGACTCTAGATGGACTTTAAAATCCTCTACTTCTTCAATAGGTATATGGCATACAAGCCTTCTTGGAGAATGTATTTGGCTAGAAGAATCTTCCATCACCTCTCTCATTCTCATTCCCATCAGTCTCATTAGGTTTTGAGAAAGAACCCTTTCTTTGGCGGCTAGTTTGAGGAAATATTCTCCATCTAAAACATATAATAATGTATCCAGAATTGCAGTTGCAGAACCAGTGTGAGCTGTTCTTGTAAGAACGCTATTTTCAGCGAATACGTCACCTTCTCCCAAATAACGAACTGTTTTGCCAGCCTCTCCCAAGGTCATCATTACTTCTCCATGTCGGATTATGTAAAGTTCCTTGGAGATCTCCCCCTTATAATAAATGACTGTATGATTGTGAACGTTCCGCTCTTCTATATGGCCATAGAGTAAGACTAGTAATTTTCTCGGGAGACCCTTGAACAAGGGGATGGACGCTAAAAATTGCAACGCTTCCGGAGGTACTATTTTTTTCATGCGGGCAAAATCCTAATCGGGGAAATTTATTTTGTAAAGCGGAACTAGATCTTACTCTGGTATTAGCCGACGGACCGACAAACGGAAATCCTCTTGATTTTTGGTCTATCGCGTAAATTCTAGCTCCGATGAAGTTAGAATCGGCCAAAGTGGTTGAGATATTCAAAAATTCTGTCACGGACTGGCATAAAGAGGAAGCTCTTTCCCCGAATCCATTCCCCGGGTCCTCCCTTGAATTCCTATTTTACCAAAAAAACCAGATAGATACTATCCAATGGCATGTGGAAGACGAGATCAGAAGGCCTGACCTCCCTGATAAGGAACTTGTCCAGTTTAAAAGAAAAATAGACGCTTTGAACCAGGAAAGGACAGACCTTGTTGAGCAGATTGACGACCAGGTCTCTGCGATGTACAAGTCTGTGGAAAGAAAGCCAAACGCCAGAATGAACTCTGAAACCCCTGCTTGGCTGATTGACAGGATGAGCATCCTGGAACTCAAAATTTATCATATGAAAGAGCAAACGGAAAGAAAGGACGTGAGCCCGGAACATATCCAAACCTGCCAAAACAAACTGAATGTTTTGCTTGAGCAGAGGACAGATCTTTCTAAATGTCTAGATGAACTTCTGGACGATTTATCTAAAGGAGATAAATTCTATAAGGTGTATAGGCAGATGAAAATGTATAACGACAAAAATCTGAACCCATCCTTATATACAAAACAAGCATGAATCTTTTGGTGCTAAGATTCTCAGCGATGGGAGATGTCGCCTTGATGGCTCCGGCATTGATCGCCGTAGCCGCCAAGTATCCGAATATACAACTCACTGTTGTTACAAGAGGGAACTATGCTCCCTTCTTTTATAATATCCCGAACGTTCATGTAATCGGGATCAATCTTAAAAAGTACAAAGGGCTCTCTGGCTTATATCGTTTATTCAAGGAATTGAATAAACTAGGTCCTTACGAAAAGATCGTAGACCTGCACTCTAGCGTTAGATCTCGCTTTATCAGTTTTTTCTTTTGGATCAGAGGGATTTCGGCCTTTCGGATCATCAAAGGAAGAAGAGAAAAAATGCGCCAGATACGTAAGACCAGAAAGGTTTTGCGCAAACTTCCTCATACTGTAGATCGATATCTTAAAGTTTTTGAAAAAGCAGGATTTCCTGCAACAGTTCGCAAAGGTCCTTGGATCAATGTGGATCCTGACTCCAAAATTTATGCAAAAGACTTCCTCCTCGCTAGAAAAATAGATAAAAAAGAAGGACTCTGGGTAGGTTATGCACCTTTTGCTGGCCATAAGCTGAAAGAATGGCCTTTAGAAAAAAGCCTAGAATTACTCAAACTACTCAAAGAAGAATTTCCTAATATTAGAATTTTCTTATTTGGTTCCTCCCAAGAAGCAGTTCAAATGGAAGAATGGAGAAATGGGGACCAATCCATGACAATCGTTTCCGGTGGTAAACTTGGAATACGAGGTGAATTGGGTATCATGGAAAGAATGGATGTGATCATCGGAATGGATTCTTCCAATATCCATATCGCAGCACTTCTTAAACGCCCTGTCATAGCACTATTCGGGACCACTCACCCACTTTCTGGATTCGCACCTTTCGGTCAGGAAGATACTGGAGTTTTACAAATAGACGATCTACCTTGTAGGCCATGTAGTATTTACGGAAATACCACATGTTATCGAAAAGACTTTGCCTGTATGGAAAGAATTACTCCGGAAGACGTAATCAAACGGATCAACGTCATCAAGAATATTAATACACTTTTCTGATCAGCCTAAGATCCCGAAAGGATCCAATGAAAAGATCGTATTTAATATAGATCTTTTCTTCTTCTTATTCTTTTGATCCGCAACAGATTTATATACTTCTTCCATTCTATCCACACAAGCTTTCATCTCGTGGTTTTGGGAAATTTTTAAGGATTCCTTGGAGAACTCAGCATACATTGTTGGATCTTCTAGAATCCGAACTGTTTTCTCTGCAATATCTTTTACATCAAATGGTTTTGCGATAAATCCATTCACACCATCATGAACGAGTTCCGGGATCGCAAATGAATCCACACCTACCGCAGGAAGTCCACAAGCCACAGATTCTAAAATTACAAGTCCCTGTGTTTCCATAGTAGAAGCAGTCAAGAATAGATCGTAATTCGGATAATGGTTCGGAAGTTCGGCCCTATCTATAAAACCTGTAAAAGTTATCGCTTGGTCTATTCCAAGTTTCTGGGCCTGAACCTTAAGAGAAGCCAAAGCAGGTCCATCTCCGATAATTGTCAAAGTTGCTGATGGGACCTTTTCAACGATCAATTTGAAAGAATTAATGATCACATCACAATTTTTCTCGTAGGAGATCCTGCCAACATGCAAAAGTTTAGGACTTTCAGAAAGAGTTTTAGGACTTCCTTTAAACTGGGAAAGATCCAGACCATTGGAGATAACAGCTACAGGTTTTTTTAATCCAAACTCTTCTAATTGCTTTTTGATCAAATGAGAAGGAGAAATGATCAGATCGCAACGATCGTATAAATTATTCGTAATTTTCAAAATGATCTTTTTGCGAATATTGAACTTGTCTAATTTTTCAAACTTAACTAGATCTTTAGTTTTGATCTTCTTATTCAACTTTCCAATTCTCATAAAAAGTTTGTCTAGTTTAAGAAGTCGGTAAAAGGAAAGATACATGTCCTGTTCAGACATCAAAGTATGATAAGTTCCGATACTTGGGATCCCGTATTTTTCAGTTGCGTTGATCCCATAGACTCCCATAAGCCCAGGAGTATGAATATGTACTAGATCAGGTTGGAATTCCTTGATTGCTTTTTTAATTTTAGAAGGAGAAGGCAAAACCACCTTAATATCAGGGTAGCTTGGTAGATATCCGCTTCTAAATCTTTCTAAACGAATATGATCTCCCATTCGATCAAAGTCACCTTCTCCATAACGTGGACAACAAATCAAAAATTCATGTCCTCTTTCGGCGAGGGCTTCCGCAAAATTTCTCATTGAAATAGCGACCCCGTCTATTTTGGGTAAAAAGGTGTCCGAAAAATAAAGAATCTTCATCTAGGTTCCTAATGCGGAACCAATCTCCTCCATAATATAGATTTTGCCACTCCATTACAGAAATCTATGCGAAAAATAATCGAATTTACAAAGAATAGATGAGTGAGATTATTTCCAGAAACCAGATGAAAGAGTTTTTAAAAAAGGCATATCTATTCTGTTTACTCGCAACCCTTCCTTCCATAGGAATTTCGGTCAGTCTCAGCCAGGGATTTCTGGTGCTTTCCTTTTTTTTCGGACTTGCGGAGCAACTGAAATCAGGAAATTGGAAGGAGATCCTACCAAATCATCCAGTTTCTAAAATTTCACTTTCCCTTTTTCTCTGGTACGGGATCGTATTTCTAATCCACCTTGTTTCGGATAATTCTCCCGGGTATGCAAAGGTTGCCTGGAACGGAGAACTCAAAGACTTCTTCCTATTTTTTGGATTTCTGTCTGTAGGATTTACTACAAAGGAGGATTTGCCAAAGGTATACAGAGCACTCTTTTGGCTTTTTTTACTCCTTGTATTCACAGGAGTCGCAGGCGGTTTTACTCCAGTCAGACTTTCGAGGCTTATAAGCGATCTATACAAGACTTCCAGCAGTTATAGATTCACTCATCCATTAGGCTCGCTTTCTTCCATTCCTCTTTATATCTCCATAGGTTTGATGAATACTCATTTAACCTTTGGAGGTTTATTACAATTTTTCTCTGCTTTTGCAGTCTTCGGATTTCTAAGAACTCTAATCCAAGGAGATAAGAAAAAAATCCTGATCGCAGGACTTCTTCTCTTTTTATATTGCCTAGTGTTCTTATTGAATCAGGCAAGATCCAGTATGATCGGTGCTGGAGTAAGTATCTTCTTTGCAAGTGCGCATTTATTTTTTATCAGAAAAGAATTTTCAAAATCCTTTTTGATTAAGGGTGCTTCCCTCTTTTTAGGACTTTTATTTTTGATAGGACTTGTTCTGGCTTTCAGTCCTGCTGGAAAGAAGGTTATAGGTCCACTTTTCGGAAAAGAAAAACATACTGATTCCGGAAGAACATTCATATGGGATTCCAGTTTTCCACTCATCCAAGAACATCCAATCATAGGAGTTGGTCCCGGAAATTATAATAAAGAGATAGAAAAGGTAAGAATTTCTCATTCAGAAGAATATTCTGAACTCTCCTATTTTTATGAAGTCACACAAAGAGGACATGCTCATAACGACTATTTCCATCTGGCTTCCGTATTTGGGATCCCAGCTGCTTTGATCTATTTAGGTTTAGGCGCAATTCTAATAGCTTTCCTTTTTCAATCTAAACAAGATTTTCAGGTGCTAATATTCTTTTATGGGTTGATCGGATTTTTTGTTTCGGGTTTATTCCAATGCTATTTCCAAGATGACGAAGTGGTTATCCTATTCTGGATCTTACTAGGACTTTTCGTAAAAGGAGAAGTTCTAATCTCAAAGAGAGATAACGCATAAGTTTTTTCTTCTTTGATTTGGAAGTCCTTGTTCTGCGAAAAATTCCAGATCGGATTTAGAATATCGATCTGGAAAACCAGAATTTCCTCTGAAATTGTAAGCTGCAAATAAGATCTGATCTGGCCAGTTTAGATTATAATTAACTGACTTATAACAAAAATACAACCCAAAGTTATCATATTCAAGCATCAGAACGCCAGAATTCGATAGAATGCTCTCTGAAAGATAATACACTTCTTCTTCCAATTCTATACCGACTTTTTTAGGGAGTTTCCCTCTTTCTAAGATCCAAACTTGCACAGGAGAATTTTGGGAGAGAAGGTTATTAAGTTCAGAATCATTTGGAAAAATCCAGGCTCCTTCTATTTCTAAAAATTGAGAAGGTCTTAAGAAAACAGAAGGTTTCAAAATCGCAGAATGAAATTCTTCCATCAGATCTGATTTAGGAAGTGAAAATTCTAATTTACCTGATCTAGAAAATGATTGGATCCCAAGGCTTTCTGCTTCCAACTTTGGAAATTCACTTTTACCTGCGAAATAACGAGAGCTAATTGATTCATAGTCTGCAACGGATTTGCAAGATTCTTCTTTCCACCTATAGAAATTATTCCAGCGAAACCAAACAAATCCAATCTCTAAAAATATATCCTCTGATTGAGTTTGAGATCTGCAAATCTGATCGTTCCAAGGATCGTAACTATAAGTATTATTGATATTTAGCGGCAAATTTGATCCTAACACATCTACACGTTTAGATTTGTTCCGTATATTCTCCCACTCTTCTTTGAATTCTTTGGCAATTCGAGAATCCTTTATTCTAATTAGAATCTCTCGATTAGAATCCCTTGCGCTCAAAGAATAATTATAAGATCCAGTTAGAATTTCTAGATCATCTAAGATCATAGTCTTATGATGAAGAAGCCCGCCTTTACCGATCGTTAGATCATCCAAAATATCTTCATTTCCATCTTCTGAGATCTCGATCCCAGGAATTCCAGATAAAATATTTCCTTCTGGATCCACCGGACGATTATAGATCCCATTGATGGATCCATGATTTGTTCTAGTAAATCCTGAACTTAAAATAGGATCATAATGATCAAAGATCAGATATTGAATAGAATGCTGAGAAGAAAGGACAGAGTCCAAAAGTCGATTCTGGATCAAATTTCCTTCCTGAGGAGAATTCCAAAATTCTAATCCACCAATTCGCAAAACAGGAAAAGGATATTTTTCCTTTAAAAAAGAATGAAAGTTGTCCCATTCTTTTTGATCCAATTTAAATTCTAAATAGCCGTTATGATCTTGCTCCAGACCGTAATAGGTAAAATTACCAGTCCCCATAAACACCAAAGAACGATCGGAAACTAGAACCTTGGTATGTTGTAAACCAGTTCCTTTCCAATATTTTAGAAACGGTAGAATGGAGCTTGGATATGTTTTTCCCCATTCTCCCATGAATTCTAAACGAACTCCTCGTTTGTTTGCTTGGATAAGTTCTGTTTCTATTTCAGGATCATCGAATGAATAAATATGCATATAGATAGAGTTATTCGTTTCACGAATGATCCTTAGGATTTCATCTTTTACATTTCTCTTCTTGCCGGAAGGAACAAATCGCCCAGGATAAGAGAAGAAAACCTTGGGATATAAGTCATCTTCCCAAAAAACAGAGACATCTTCTTCCGTTCTTTCGCAGTATAAGAAGCAGAGAATGGTGAACATGAAAAAACAAAACTTCTTCATCTCCAAACTCCTCCTATACGAAAGAGCATGTACCATTGTTTAAGTCCTTCTTGCTCGTCAGATTCAAAACCTCCTAGATCTAATTCAATTTTTGCAGAATTATCTTCCAAAGGAGACCAGGCGACACTTACACCTGCCTCTCTCAGGAATTTATTTTGCATATTCTTGGAAGAAATGGACCAAATACCTGAGGAAGAATTCTCTTCCTTCAGAAATCCGATATAGGTAAAATGAACACTCGGAGATATTCCGAAAAAATTTCCTTCTGCTTTCCAGCCGAATAGATTTGCTGAACGTTTACCGGGAAGATTAGTTTCTTCTCTTTCCAATCCCTGGTCCGTGATCCAAGCCGACGGATAAAATCCCCAGACTTGTTGTAAAATCGGATTCGAAATGGGAGAAGCGCCCATTCCTATAAAACCCATTTCTAAAACTTCGCCCTGAGATGATCTTTTCTCTCTATCAGGTAAAAAACCAAAAATGGAAATTTTTCCGTATGTATTATAAAATCCTAAATCAAATCTAAGAGCTTCCCCGCTAATTGGTATAGCTCTTTCAGGTCGAGAAGGATGATATCCTGTTTTATCAATCCCACGCGAAAAAAAGAAGTCGCCGGAAACATAAAAATATTTCCAAAGAAACCCAAGTCCGAGCCTCCATTCTACTAAATAATCTCTATCTCCTTCTATTGTTTCTGTTTTTGATTCTTTTGTATCAGAGCCGAACCTTCCCCAATCTCCCAAAGAAAGATAACGAACCCTGAATCTATATACAAACAGATCTTCCTTGTTTCCAGTCAGACTTATCCCTGCTCTATATCTAGACTGAGAAGAAAATACTGTATCCTTTTCAGAGATTAATTCATCTCTTGCTTCCTTCGGAAGGAAAAATTCTCTACCTTGTAGTTTCAGCCATTGATTTTCTAATAAAGGAAATCCCCTATATAGATCCAAAACATCGAATCTAATCTTGATCCGATCTAATTCAGTTTCCGCAAATAAACCTTCTACTCCATCTTTCCAAGAGGACCAGGCAGGAAATTCTTCGGAATCCAACCTTCTTCCTGCTCCGAATAAAAATCCTTTGTAATAGGCTCCAATATAAGAGTTTTTACCAGGTAAGAAGAATGTTCCTGAATTTGCTGTAGTAATCAGATTCCATTCTAGACCTGTTCGAAACTTCTCCGTGGTCTTCTCAAATTTAAAACCAAAAATAGCAGGAGAAGCTAAAGCTGAAATTCTAGAACTTTCTTTTTCTTCTGAGATCCTTCCTTGTGTTCTAAATAAGATCCACTGGAAATAAATTTGCAAGGATGGATTTTGAACTTCCTCTGAAGATAAAATTTCTGAGTATAAAAATATAAATAAGAAGAAGATTTTTTTCATAATCCACCTTCTTATTCTGGAAATCCAGGATGAGCATCTGTCAAAGGACAACTAGGATCACGATAAGGCCTACCCGCATAAGAACTTACAGACCAAAACCTCGTAGCTGGTCCAATTTTAGAATATGCAGATTTTCGAATCTTATTCCTGGTATCATTAACCCCTGGGCCAGCAGAACTATAAGAGAACTCATCCCAAAGTTTTCCAGTGTAAGGATCGTAAATTTTAAGAATGTTTGTTCCGGAAGAAGGTAGGCTGAAACTTGTATCCTTCCAAAACTCAATCTCGGGAAAACATGTCGATTTTCCAGAAGAGAGTAAGCTTAAACCTTCTTTCTCCAAAGGTAAGAGAATAGAAATCGCTGTTCCATTCCCCTGGATAATTTCTAAATAAGCGGAGTCAGGAGAATTCTCAGTAACAGATACGAACTCCAAAAATCTATCTTTAGAAATCGGATCTGGTCCCTGATAGGAACCCATCCATGAAACTTCTGAAAATATTGCTTTGCTTTCAATCTCAGATCTTTTACAAAATTTCCTAGCTGGAGAAGTCCTAGGATTTTCGGAGTAGATCGCTGATTGTGAAAAAGCAGGATCAGCTGAATTAGAATGAAGAATGGCCAGGCCATTCTTAAAACAAATACTTACAGTTTCACCATTCGTTTTTTGAAGTACGATCCTATTCGGAATTCCTCTAAAAGTTCTAAAGATCCCATCCCAAAGCACCTTCTCCTTTCCTGAAGAATTCGAGAGTGAAACAATATCATTCGCAGTGACTGATTTAAAATTCGAAAGAGAATAAGAAGAATTCCCCAACAGAAAAGGAAGATTCCCGATATTAAGTATTTCATCCGAAGAAATTCTTTTAGAGATATGTATCGGAAAGAGGTTTTTACCCCAAGCAATTCTTAAAGAAGAAGGATCGCAAATTTTGCTTCCATTATAGATCAGATCTAAATATTTCCAATCTGAATGAAGAATTCCCTTATGCAATAATCCATTCGGGTTTAACTCTTCTAATTCAAAATCATTTAGATCACAAGCAGATTCGCTCTCTATATTAGAGTCGCGATTTTCTCCCGGATCCATACAAAACTTAGAAGCAGCTTCGCAATTAGAGAATGATTTTCCTTTCCAGGAATAATACGTTTCTCCAAATAGATAACCTGTTCCTGGAAGATTGAACTCTAGATACTGATCTAATCGGCCCAGTAAAATTTTTCCAACCTTCTTCAGATCCCCCCATTTGATTCCTGAAAGTGAGATCCTTTCTAAACTAGCAGAATCTTCTGCATAGATCCTAGTTTCATAAGGAGAGATAAAGCCAGTTGTTATTGGAAGGGAAACCTTGTTCCCTAATAAATTAAATTCCAAACCTTCTTCGCAGATCGGGAATGTATTTGGATTATAGATCTCTATCCATCTCCCTATACTTGAATTCGTTTCACCGAATATTTCAGTGATGATCGGAATTGATGAGACACAGGTGTCTAATCCATTTTGGTTTTTACTCTGAATTAGATTCTGGATATCTTTTTCTAAACTTGGTGCTTTAAAGAATAATCCAAGATAAATTTCTGATTCTCCTAAAGGGGAAAGAACTAAATAGCAAGTTCCATTCGAAAATATGAATATGCTAAGAACTTTAAAATGATTTTTGAGATTTATATTTGCTCTATCCCAAACCAAAGCATCAGTGCTCAAAGATTTAAGTTTTCTATCCCCGATCAGTGCAAATTTAGAACCTTCTACCTTTTTCTTAATCCCAGAAAATGGATAGGTTCCTAGTTTGTATTCAGAATCATCTGAAAGTGTAGAACTAAATTCAGGAATTAATGTACCTTCTTTCCATGCCGAAACAACTTGTGCAAATTCTGAAATTCCATCTTCGCTAATACAAATCCGGATCTTAAAATTTGGATCTTCTCCTGAGATGAAACAAGCTCGCCCATCTTCATGGACAAGATCTGAAATGAGTTTTGGATCTTTCGCTAAATTAGGATTATATTGGAATTGTATAGATTTTTCTAGATCTTCCCAGAGTAACTCCGCCCCTAAGTCCTGTTTACAAGAAGCCGAAATGAAAAAGATGATTAGGCAGAAAGCCAATAGTATTGTTCGCATTTTCCCCTCCAGAGCTACTTGTCTGGGGAAAAACTTATTACTTGCGAATTTTAAGAGTTAGAGTTGGAATTTTCCGGAATATTGGTTCCGCCAGTCTCACTGTTTTGGTTTGCTGAAGTATGAAAATAAGTATAAATTTTTTCTGCTAATGCTTCTCCAATGCCTGGGACTTTCATTAGCTCTGCTATATTTGCATCTTCTATTTTTTTCTGTCCTGAAAATGATTTAAGTAATAGTTTACTTCTTTTTAAGCCAATATCTGGAACTTCTCTGATAAGACCAGTTAGAGCTTCACGATTTCGTCTAGAACGATGATGTTCCACTCCGAATCTGTGAGCCTCGTCTCTAAGATGACGAAGTAATCTCATTCCAGGCGAATTCATATCAAAGCTATAAGGAGAAGTTTCTCCAGGAAAATAGATCTCTTCTCTTTTTTTAGCAAGTCCAACCATCGGAAGATTTGCAGCCCCTGCTTCCACCGCTGCCTCGCATGCTCTTCCAAGCTGTGTAGGACCTCCATCAATTACGATCAGATCAGGCATCACACCATCTTCATTTATGATCCTTTGTAATCTTCTGGAGATTACTTCATGCATCATTCCTGGATCATTAATGCCTTCATAACCTCTGATATTATATTTTCTATAACCTTGTTTGAATGGTTTTCCTTCGACAAACATCACACCACTTGCTACAGGAAAAGATCCTTGGAAATGGGAAATATCATAACATTCTATAATATGAGGAGGTTCCTTGAGTTGGAACATATCTTGTATTTCTTTTAAGCCTACAGTTTGGTCTTTATAATGAGTTGCCAGAAGTCTTTCTGTAAGTCCAAGTTCTGCGTTTTTTTCTGCGATCTTTAAGAGGGACTTTTTTTCACCTGCTTTAGGAAATCTTAATTTAGGTCTAAATCCTGTTTTCTCTTGTAGGAAGTCTAGAACAGTCTCTCCTTCTTCTTTTAAACCGAAAGGAACTACTATACTTGCAGGGATCATTCCTGCTCCCATATAATAATCCCGGAAGAAGGAGGATAATATTTCTTCTTCTGTGGAATTCTGCACACCTTGCAAAGGAAAAGACTTTTTATTATCTAAAAGTCCTCCTCGAACTTCCATGAGTACAACTTGTCCTTCGTCTTCTTTACGAGCAAATGCGATTACATCCTCGTCACCGCCATCCATACTCACTACGGTTTGTTTTTGTCGGAAGATCTGTAATCTTCCCAACATATCTCTATATCTGGCAGCGATCTCGAATTCCATCTTTCCAGAATACTCATCCATACGTTTGGTGAGTTCGGTTGCCAGGATCTCTTTTTTGCCTTCTAAAAATTGGATGATCTGATTTACAATAACAGCATATTCCTCTTCCGGGACTGTTCCTTGGCAGGGGCCCAAACATCTTCCCATTTGAAAATTTAAACAAGGACGTTTAGGTTTAGGAAGAGGAAGTTTTTGTCTAACTTTTCGAATCGGGAAAATTCGAAGTATCACATCTAAAATTTCGCGAGTGGTTCTTACATCTGTAAAAGGACCAAAATATCTATCACCATTATCCTTTATTTTACGTGTGATAAACACCATTGGATAAGGTTCAGAAAGCGAAACACATATATATGGGTACTTTTTATCATCCTTTAAACGGACATTATAACGCGGATTATGTTTTTTGATCAGAGTAGCTTCTAAAATTAAAGCTTCTTTTTCTGTGGAAGTGGCAAACCAATCCAGATCAAAAATTTCTTTTTGCAGGTATCTAGTTTTAAGATCTGTCTGTTTTTCTTTTAGATAATTACGGATCCTTTTATCTAAATTTTTGGCCTTGCCTACATAGATTACCTCTCCTTCTGAATTCTTCCAGAGATAACATCCAGGAGAACCAGTCAGGTTTTTGAGTTTTTCTACAATCAGAGTATGATTGATCACTTCAGGCATGGTTTAATATTCTTCGCCCCAATCTTCAGAAGAGGTTTTTCTTTTTAGACCTGCCAAAGTTTTAGAAGCGGCCTTTCTTTTGGCTTTTCTGGCCTTATCCGCCTTAGCCTTTCTGATCTTAGCAAGTTTAGGATCTTCTATCTTAGAAGCTTCTAAAATTTCGGCCTCTATTTTATCACATAGAAGAATTCTGGCCTTGTATCTGTTTAAACCTTGGGTGCGATGAATGGAACATTTAATTTCGAGGCCGGTTTTTTTATAAAACAATCGGACAGCAGTCGAAACCTTGTTTACGTTCTGTCCCCCCTTTCCTCCACTTCTTACAAAAGTTTCTTCCAGATCGGATTCTTTGATCCCAAGCTTTCGCATTCTGGAAATAAGAAGGTTTGCTTTTTCCGGAGAGACCGGGAATAGAACGGCCATTTTATTATCTTAGAAATTCTTCCGGATCAAATTGACTGAAATAAGGGAATGGTTTTCCGGAATCATCCAAACATACATAGGTCACTCTACAATCTATGATCTCTCTTATTTCTTTTTTCTTCTGATTTTTTGCGATGGCTGCACTTCGGATGGTGATAGAACTTTTTCCTACTTTTTCAATTTTAGAAAAAATTTGAATGATCTCTCCGAGTAATCCAGGGCTTTTAAAGATCACATTATCCATCGTTACTGTAACAAGATTCGAATATCCGATCTTTTCGATAACGAACATTGCACAACCTTCGTCGATCCATGCAAGCATCTGCCCGCCAAAAAGAAAACCATGCTGGTTTAAATCCCTGGACATGACTATATGTTGGGTGCTTAATTCCATCCCTTGGATTTTTTCATCTAAAAAGACTTCTACGCTCATGTGGGCCTCTCTAATCTTTCGGTGAAGTGGAAGAAGGACATTCTTTTCTGAGAATACAAGTCTCACAGAATGTCTTATGCGCCTTACAATATTTTCTTCCTAAAAATATAAAATACAAAGACAGATCCATCCAATATTCAGGCTGAATATTTTGCATCAGATCCTTCTCCACTTTTACAGGATCCGATTGTTTGGTAAGACCTAACTTTTTAGAAATTCTTTTAACATGAGTATCCACCACGAATCCTTCGGATATATGATGTATCTCATTTAATACAACGTTTGCAGTTTTTCTTCCTATACCTGGAAGTTTGGTCAGTTCTTTGATACTCTTAGGCAATTTGCCGTCGTATTCATTTAGAAGAAGGTTTGCAAAACCGGAGACTGACTTTGCCTTATTCTTATAGAAACCGGTAGAATAAATTAACTTTTCTATCTTCTTCAAAGGAGCAGAAGCAATAGATTCCAATGTAGGAAACTCTGCGAAAAGCAAAGGAGTAACCTGGTTTACTCTTTCGTCAGTACACTGAGCGGAAAGAATTACCGAGATCGCAAATTCGTAGTCTTTGGAATATTGGAGAGGAGAATTTACGTCCCCGAATTCCTTCCTGAGAAGGAAGTAAATTCGAGAAACATATTCAGGGGTCGGGGAAAAAGAAGGACTAGATCGCCTTTTTTTGGATTCCGACGTATTTTTTGGGAGCAAGTGCTTTTAGTGATTCGCCGTTATCTTTGATCGCAGCTTTGATCCCTTTCTTTTTAAGGGTTCTTAAAGCACGAGTAGAGATACGAACGGTTACCCAACGATTCTCATCTTCTAAGAAGATACGTTTTTTGATTAGGTTGATTTTCCAGGATCTACGGGTTTTAAGGTGAGAGTGGGAAACATTGTTTCCGGATATCGTTCCTTTCCCTGTCACAACACATTTTCTGGCCATACTGCGACCATAATTTTCTATAAGTTGCTTATGTCAAGGAAACCAAAAAGATTTGGGAAAAATCCTAAAATTTCTCCCCTTTTGGACGACTTAATCCGAATCCAGCGGGACCTTCTTCTTTAATGTTTCCAGAACATCCTCAGGAGTATCACAATAAGTGATTAGATTCAGATCATCTGGATCTATGAGTCCATATTCTTTCATAGTTTCTAAATTGAATATATCATTCCAGAATTTGGTCCCATATAAAATGACCGGGATCTTGCGGTTGTTCCTACCTGTTTGAATAAGAGTCAAGGTCTCGAATAATTCATCCACAGTTCCGAAACCTCCAGGGAAGGCGACTACTCCCATGGTTAATCTAAGGAACCAAAGTTTTCTCATGAAAAAATAATGAAATTCAACGCTCACTTCAGGGTCCACGTAAGGATTCACGAATTGTTCGAATGGAAGTCTGATATTCAAACCAAGGCTTGGGCCACCTGCTTCTTTGGCCCCTCGGTTGGCAGCTTCCATAATACCAGGTCCACCACCTGTGCAGACCGCCATTCTTCTGGTCTCTTTTGAAATTTCCTTTCCCCAAGAAGTGACTAAGGCGGCGGTTTTGCGAGCGTCCTCATAATAAACAGACATCTCTTTTTGTTTTAGGAATAATTTCTTTTCCGATTCAGATAGATTTTTAGTTTCCCTCTCTCTACATTCTTCAGGACTTAAGATCCTAGCGGATCCAAAAATGCAGATTGTATCCTGGATCTTTCCTTCTCTAAATAAGGATTGAGGATAATCAATCTCCGCAAGAACCCTTAGATGGAACGCATCTATGGATTTTAAAAACTCTTCATGTTCTAAGGACGTTCTTCCCATATTTCTTTCCTTTTTTTAGGGGAAGTTAGGCTTGCCTTTCCCAACTCTGTCTATTAACCTATCTCCAAGAATGATCGGACTAAGAAGTTTAAAAGAAAAAATTTTCTCACGGATCCGGTCCTCCTTTTTCCACCTTTCCATCAAATGGGAAGCGGGAAAGATCAGACTCCAAAAAAGACTGGATCCTTACGTTACAGCGGAGTCTCATTCCGATAATTTTCGCAATTTAAACGGCAAGGAATCCGCAACGACCGAAGACTGGTCTGAGAACCTGCCGCCCTTCTCCTTTACTGAAACCGAAACACAGGAAATTTTTCCAAACGCAAAAAGGAAATTCCATAGAGTCCGAAAACACAAAGTTTCTCTTTGGTCCCTATTATTCTTTCTTCCTTGGAAATCTAAAATTCCAGAATCAGCCTCTTCATTCAGAGCATTTCATCCTGGAGAAAATTTATTCCAAGAAGAGCCAAAGAAGAAAGTCCGCAAAAAGGAAAATTTCCACCTACGAAACAAACCATATTTCTGGGAAGTTTGGTTTCCTCAAATAAGCACTCTTACACTTTCTCCATTTGTAATTTGGGAGACCTCCGTTCCTGCGGATCTGTTCCAAGATTGTTTGCCTGAATCAGTTCTTCCTATAGGAGAACCCGGAAAATGGAAGGTTCGGATCCAATCTATGAGAGTATTATCTCACCAATTGGGAAATTTATACGAGGATAGTTTTCCGAGTCCAAACAGAGTTTATAGAACGGAAGTCTGGGTTTACGGACATACAAAAGAAGAGGAGATAGATCCAGAAAGACCTTTGCTATTTCCACTCGGAGTTTGGATCTCACCAGATCTATTAAAAGAAGAAGAACCTAGGCTCAGACAAGGATTACCTTTTAGAACCGGTGAAACATACTGGAAAATACAAGGTGAAAACTTAAAAATAGGGATCAGAGGTTTAGAATGGACCTGGAAACCAGCCAGAGAAAATTCTCATTTTGAAAGTATATTAGAAAGCCCTCATGTATTTTTAGGAAAATCCTATTTTACACTGGAATCAGAATCTTTTACGAGAGACAGGCAGATCGCCTATTTGTTCAAAAGAGCAATCACATCAGATCCTAAAGTGCTCCAGCGCTCTAGACCAAGACGAAATCTTTCCTCTGTTTCTCCAAATCCTAACCGGATATAACCTTCCGTTTCAAAATCTGCGGAAGGTAAAACAAACACTCCTGCCTTTTCATACAGAAGATCTGCAAATTTTTTAGAGTCCAAACCTGGCTGCAATTTTGCAAAACCGACTACTCCACCTCTTGGTTCTTTAAAACTTTCGATTCCAGGGAGTTTACCAGTCGAGGCAGTCGCATGGGCGAAGGTTCGCAGATTCCCACGCAATGTTTCCCTAATCTTACTCTGAAGCACTTTACGATTCTGCAAAAGTTTCAAAGTAAGAAATTCAGAGATTGGAGAAACTGTATGAGTTAAATAATCCTTCATGGATCTTGCTTTTTGTATCCAATCCTTAGGACCGATCAACCAACCAATCCTAAGTCCCATCACTCCAAAACATTTTGTGATAGAACCAGTAGAGACAGAGTTTTCGGAAATACCGATGCCGCTCCAACCCAGATCCAATCCTTCTTCCGAAAGAAATCTATAATGTTCATCGAATAGGATCCAATTTGGAAAATTACCGGAAAGTTTTTGGAGTTCTTTTTTATCTTCTTCTTCCGCAATGATACCTGTTGGATTATGAGGGTGATTGAATATGACAAGCTTGGGAGAATTTTGAAATAGTTTGTTTAGATTTTCTTTTCCAAATCCTTCTTCCCTACTTTCTAATCTGGGAAGAAGGTCCACTTTTTGTAGATTGGCGCCGAGTGATCTTGGAACTTCGTACAATGCCTGGAATGCAGGCCAAAATAAGGAAGTTGTGTCCCCTTTTTGTAAGAGTAAATGAAATGCGATAAAGAGTGCTTCTCCAGTTCCGGTAGTCATAAGAACCTGATCAGGAGAAACATTAGTATAAAGTTTTGAAATTTCTTCTCTTAGATCTTTTCTTCCTGAATTAGGAGAATCTGCCAAGGAGAGTTTTCCTAGTTCCCTCAGATCCAAATTTAGATATTCTGCAAGCTGCCCGAGATCCAGATTTCTGATCCCACTTTCTCCCAAATTGCAGGGAGCTTCCGTCCTAAATTTTTCCAGACGATCTTCTATGAAAAATTCTCTTAAACCCACGTCCAGATCATGGTTTAATCGTTCAGGAAAGAAGCAATGCAAAAGCTCCGAAGAATGAAAGTAAAAATAGACCTAGTAATATCCAACCTAGACCACTTAAGAAAAATCGGAGGTCCTTAAGAGCGAATAAGATCTGCTCCGGATCCTTCTCCTCCAAGACCAAGGATTTACGGAAAGAAAGAGAAGCCCCGTAACCCAAAATCCCCAAGATAAAAAATAAAACCGCTGACACAGCTTGGATTACAATCTTTCCAGGAGACTCTTTCAAAAAGGCTCCGAATGTTAAAATTCCAGAAAGTAAAAATAGAAGGAAGGAAATGTTCCTTAATACCGCTCTAAGTGAGTCCAGTTCCCTATGTTGTTCCCTTGAAATTTCATTAGATTCCATACTTATAGAATCGGCGAAAAAACGTCTTGAACCAGGAAGAACTAGATTTTTTATTCCAAGTATAGGGTGAACTAGAGAAATATATGAGCACAGAATCCCACATAGAATCCTGGACCAAATCCCCGTTTTCCACCCAGGTGCAACAAGAAGCGAAGGCCGTCCTGGATAGATACAAAAAGGGAGAAACCGGCCTAGAGATCGAGGCATTTACCGTACCCTTAGAATTCGGAACCGGAGGAATGAGGGGAAGGATCGGCAATGGGATCGGTAGAATGAATGAGTTCACCGTGGGAAAAGCTGCCCTAGGTTTTTCCAGATATCTGGTCCAAAAATCCAAAAAACCAATCTTGGTGATCGCATACGATTCCAGAAGAAGGTCCAGAGAATTTGCAGAGGTCACAGCTGGAGTAGCCGCATCTTTCGGAATAAAGGTAATCTTATTTTCTGAAGTAGCTCCTACACCGTTACTCTCTTATGCAGTCCGTTATTATAAGGCAACAGGTGGAGTGGTCTTAACTGCATCTCATAATCCACCTGAGTACAATGGTTTTAAAGCTTATCTTTCTAAAGGAGAACAACTCGCTCCTCCTGATGATAAAAAGATCATCACTCTCATCGATAAAGTCCAAGACTGGAATGAGATCCCATTTCTTTCTTCTAAAGATGCAAAATACAAGAAGCTGGTCCAAAAAGCCGGAGAAGATTGTTTCTCTTCTTATTTGAAAGCTCTTAAAAAATCCGGGATTGTATCTTCTAAGGTTACTCCTAAAGAAAGATCTCAAACCAAATTAGTATATTCTCCTCTCCACGGAACTGGAGGAAAATATATGAAGAAGTTACTACAAGACTTCGGATACAAAAACGTTACCTTGGTTCCGGAACAAAAAGATCCGGATGGAGAATTTCCGACGGTAAAATTTCCAAACCCAGAAGAACCAGAAGCTCTGGAGATGAGCAGAAAACTTTCCGAAAAAATTGGAGCAGATGCATTTATTGCAACCGACCCCGATGCGGACAGACTTGGGATTGGAGTCAAAAATCCTAAAGGCGGTTATGCACTTCTAAACGGAAACCAAATCGGTTCTATTTTAGCTGCTTACTTAGCGGAGAAGGTAGGATCTAAACCTAAAAAAGGTAAAAAGCCAGTTCTTGTAAAAACAGTAGTAACCACTGATTTGCAAGCTGAGATCGCAAACAAGAACAAGATCGCACTTAAGAATGTTCTAACAGGTTTCAAGTTTATCGCAGAAGTGATGGGAAAACTGGATAAAAGCAAAACCCAGTATTTCCTTTTTGGGGGAGAAGAATCCTATGGTTATTTGCCAGTGGATTTTGTAAGAGATAAAGACAGTTTATCTTCTGCACTTCTACTCATGGAAGTTCTTTCAGAAAAAAAAGACCTTCTTTCTTATATGGATGATGTATATCTTAAATATGGATTGTACCAAGAAAGTCTAAAGTCTTTAACATTAGAAGGACTTGCTGGTAAAAAGAAAATCCAAGATTCATTACAATCACTCCGTGACAATGATCTGATCGGAAAATCAATCGGCAAAAGAAAGGTCACTGGATTTTTAGATTTTAAGAATAAGATCGCAAAAGGAAGCGCTTCTAAATCTGCGTTTTCCGGCCTTCCTTCTTCCGATGTGATCCAATTAGAGTTAGAAGATCAGGCAAAGCTGACCATCCGTCCCTCTGGGACTGAGCCTAAGATCAAAATTTATTCTTCTTTCAAAAGTAGGACTTCTCCTAAGACCAAAACTGAGATTCCAAATCTCACTGAAAGTTTATTAGAAGAATTGAAAGAAACAGAGTCCTTATTTTTACAATTGGCGGGTTTATCATGAACGAAACTGCATCAGATTTCCAAACTACAAAAGAACTTACGGACAAGTATCTTCTAGACTTATTCAATCGTTACCCTGTAGCATTCCGTTATGGAGTGAACGAATTATTATTCGATCAAAACAATAAACAGTACATCGACTTTTTGGCGGGTGTTGCGGTTACAAATCTGGGGCATAGTGATCCGGATATTATAGAAGCAATCCGTAACCAGATAGATAAATTGATGCATACTTCCAATTGGTTCTATTCGGAAGAAGCATCTCGTTTAGCGGAACTTCTCATCTTGAATACATTTCCTGGAAAAGTGTTTATATGTAATTCTGGAACAGAAGCGATCGAGGCTGCCTTCAAACTTGCGAGAGCATATGCTGAACAAAAGCAGATCCATGATCCGATTATCATTTCTTTACAGAAAAGTTTTCACGGAAGATCTGTTTCAGGGATCAGTTTAACAGGACAGAAAAAACTACATACTGGTTTTGGAAAACTTTTAGACGGGATCGAATTCGTTTCTCCAAACAACGAAGAAGAACTTGTAGAAGCTTTCGAAAGATTTGCGGGCAGAGTGGTAGCATTCATCGCAGAACCAATCTTGGGAGAAAGTGGTATTATTCCTCTCTCTCATGGATATATGAATTTAGCAAGAGAGTTAACTTTAGAAAACGAAGCACTTCTTATCTTAGATGAGATCCAAACTGGTTTTGGAAGAACAGGTACAATGTTCGCATTCGAAACTTACGGGTTTTCTCCGGATGTAATGGCTCTTGCAAAAGGACTCGGTTCTGGGTTTCCAATCGGAGCCTTAGTAGTTGCTGAAAAATACCAAGACGTTCTAGCTAAGGGTACTCATGGCACAACTTACGGTGGAAATCATTTGGGAGCTGCAATTGCGTATGAGACGATCAGGATTATGCAAACAAGAGACGTTCTATCAAACGTAAACTCTTGTTCTGAGATCGCGTTTAGCCGTTTAAACCAGATGAAACAAAAGAACAAGATCATCAAAGAGATCAGAGGAAAAGGTCTTCATATTGGAGTAGAATTAACTGTTCCCTCTAGATCGATCGCAGAACTTTGTTTGGAAAAAGGACTGATCGTAAATGCAACTGGAGACACAGTCATTCGGATCATGCCTCCGCTTACTATCTCAACACAATATTTGAATGAAGGACTGGATATTCTTGAATCAGTCCTAGACGCACAGAAATAAAAAGGAAAACAATATTCTCTATGAAAAAAGTAGCCGTATTAGCAGGGGACGGAATCGGCCCCGAGGTCATGAAGGTGGCCCTCTCCGTTCTTAAAAAAGCGCTCGGCTCCAAAGCCTCTGACTTCCAATTTACGGAAGCGCTTGTAGGAGGAATTGCAATCGACAAAACCGGAGGACCCCTTCCTCCGGAAACATTAAAACTTTGTGAAGAATCAGATGCTATCCTATTTGGATCTGTTGGAGGACCTAAATGGGAATCTCTTCCTCCAGAAAAACAACCGGAAAGAGGAGCGCTTCTTCCTTTACGTAAACATTTCGATCTATTCGCAAATTTACGACCAGCGATCATCTATCCAGAACTTAGAAACGCTTCTCCCATCAAACCTGAAATTATTGGAGAAGGTCTGGATATTCTGATCCTAAGAGAATTAACCTCAGGTATCTATTTCGGTCAGCCAAAAGGTAGAGAAGGAAGTGGAGCAGAAGAATTCGCATTCGATACAATGAGATATTCTCGTAGAGAGATCGAAAGAGCAGCAAGAGTTGCATTCGAAGCAGCGAGAAAAAGAAATAATAAAGTCACGAGCATTGATAAGGCAAACGTATTAACCACTTCTGTTTTTTGGAAAGAAGTAGTGATCGATCTGCACAAAAGAGAATTTTCTGACGTCCAATTATCCCATCTTTACGTGGACAATGCAGCGATGCAGCTAATCGTAAATCCTAAACAATTCGACGTGATCCTTTGCGAGAATATGTTCGGAGACATTCTTTCTGACGAGGCTTCTATCATCACAGGCTCCATCGGGATGCTTCCTTCCGCTTCCCTTTCAGAGTCCGGGTTTGGTTTATACGAACCTTCCGGCGGATCCGCTCCGGATATCGCAGGCAAAGGAATTGCAAACCCAATCGCCCAGATTTTGAGTGCCGCTCTACTATTACGTTATTCTTTCTCTATGGAAGAAGAAGCACAAAAGATAGAAACCGCGGTCCGTAAAGTGATTTCCGCAGGAAAACGTACCAGAGATATCGCCGAGAAAGGCGCCGAAATTTTGGGAACGGAAGAAATCGGAATAGAAATTGAGAAGGTTTTATAAAGCCTGGAATTGAATTCCTTGCCTGGAAATTTCATATTTTTACGTATATAAATACTGAAAGTATGAAACTTTCTGGAAATTTCTTGAATTAACGGGGACGGTGACTGGATGAAAGGCGGAGTAGCTCCATCAGGAAGACCTTATCAGGTAATCATTGCGGAAAATTCTAAATTCCAAGCCAAACAATTGGCTCAGATCCTGGAATCCGAAGGTTACGAAGTGGTCGGTTTTGCGGAATCGGGCAAAGAGCTCCTAAACATGTATAAGGACAACCGAAAGGTGGACCTGATTACATTAGACCTTCACCTCCCTGTGATAGACGGTTTTGCTGCCTTTCACGAAATGAAAGAAATGGGAGTTCTTCCCAGAGTGATCGTGATTACCGACGAAAACACACCTGCAGTCATCAAATCTCTGACTGACGACGGTATCATGGACTATCTAGTAAAACCGATCAAAAGAGAGAAGGTTCTAGAAAAAGCAAACGCAACAGTTCGCAAGACCATCAAGATCTGATCCTTGAGTTTTTCAACTTAGGATCTTATTCCAACCAGATACAATTTAAGTTCCTACCTGTATCTCCCCTTCTATGACTAAAAAATTTAGAATTGGGAGACATGGTGCAAACCCCAGCAGTTTCCAAAAAAGGTTGGATCCCAAGACCTTTAATCCTATGAAGTAAGAAAGTTTTTTGTTCCAACAGGAACTTTCCAGGTTCTTCTAAGTTTTTTAGAGAATTCGGAACTTCCTTTCTAAAGAGAGAAGCAACATCTTCTCCGACTTCGTAATGTTTGCCGGTCGCATAAGGCCCCAGATAAAAATGAACGAGTTCCGGATCTACTCCGTATCTTTTCTGCACATGAGCCAGAGTTTTTTCTGTAATTCCTGCAAGAGTTCCTTTCCAACCTGAATGGATCACACCCACAAGAGCAGGCCTTCCTGTCCAAAAGAAGATGGGCATACAATCAGCAGTTTTTACTACTAAGATCTTTTTAGGTTCTGTTGTAAATAGAGCATCTCCTGTAGGAATTTCGGCACTAGGCGAACCATTTGCCTCTATGACGGTAGTTCCATGTTCCTGGCCTATGAAGAATACTTCTGCGCCAGCAACTCCTGAAGCCTGGGCAACCCTTTCCCGGATAAAATTAGGATCATTCGGATCTCCGGAAGCTTCTTTGTTTCCCAGGATCAAAAGCCTAAGGCTTCTTTTATCTTCTAGAAAAAATCTATGATCGATCATACTTGACTTGGGGAAGTCCTGGTCTTGTATAGAAAAGAGAGGAAATATTTCGAGCCGTAAACGGAACCGAAATACAGTCCCGGAAAAAAAATCCCATGTCCAAAACCCCCAAAGTAAAAATCTGCGGAATACGAAAAGTAGACGATCTAAAAATCTGCGTGGAAGAAGGAGCCGATCTAATCGGGATCAATTTTGTTTCTTCCAGTCCAAGACTTGTTTCTCCAAAAGAAGCAGAGATCCTGATCACCTATTTATATGTATCTGTTCCTGCATTTTTACGTCCAAAAATCGTATTCCTTTTTTATAAATCTTCAACCCAATATATAGAAACACTTTTAAAAAATTTACAACACGACTATGTCCAATACGTTAGCGACGACTCATTAGCTCCCGGGGAAACTTCTCCTCTTTACCAAACCAAGGATTCTAGAATCATTTCTTATCGTGTTCGAGGAAAAGTAAACGATGACTCTCTTCATTTTCTAAATTCAGATTTATTGATATTAGATAGTTATAAATCAGATGCTGGCGGAGGAACTGGAGAAAGTTTTCCTTGGGACCAGGTGTCAGAAGTTCGTAGACCTTATCTACTCGCGGGAGGGTTGACACCGGAGAATGTTGCAAAGGCACTTTCTCAGACTAAGGCATACGGAGTCGATGTGGCAAGCGGTGTAGAATCTTCGCCAGGAAATAAAGACCAGGAACTCATTCGGAAATTTATCAGAAATGCAAAACAATTCTCTTACAACGGAAACTAATTCTCCTGATCTAACGGAAGCTCTGGATACTCCTATGATGAGGCAGTATCTGGAAATCAAGTCCAAGTTCCCTGATTCTATTCTATTCTTTAGAATGGGAGATTTTTATGAGATGTTTTTAGAAGATGCAAAAATTGCCTCAGCCATTTTAGACATCGCACTTACTAAAAGACAGAATTCTGTTCCTATGTGTGGGATCCCATTCCATAGCAAAGATGGATATATTTCCAGGTTACTTTCCGCAGGAAAGAAGATAGCAGTCTGCGAACAATCCAAACCGGAAGACGGAAACACAAAACTGATGACGAGAGATGTGGTGAGGATCATCACCCCTGGCACAGTAATCGAAGAACATTTACTTTCGGGCTTCCAGAACAATTATCTATGTGTATTAGTCCCGAAAGCTGCATTGATCTTTGTAGGAATGGCAGATGTTTCTACTGGAGAAGTTTTACATTTTGCAGTTCCAATTTCCAGAACCCAAGTATTAGAGTCCGAATTTGTAAAATTTAAGCCGAGCGAGATTTGTGTATTCTCCCAAGACCTAGAAAGGATCAGAACCTGGCAAAACTTCGGAGAAAGAGAATTAACCGTTTTAGACGCTACTAAAGTTGGATCTGAAAATTCTAACGATCCATTCCAAACAGTAACAAGAACATTAGAATATTATATTAGAGAAAATTATAGGGACGGGACTCTCACCCTAAGAGAGCCTCGTATCTTACAAACTGGTTCTTATTTGGAGATGGACAGAGAAACCATCCTGAACCTGGAACTGATCGAAAACGAAAAAGAAGATAAGGGCCATACCCTATTTTCAGTTTTGAATTTTTGCAGCACTGCAAAAGGAAAAAGAGTTCTAAAACAAAGGATCTTATTTCCGGAAACAGATCCAGCCATTCTAAAATCCAGATGGGAAAAACAGGATATCATCAAAAAGATCCCACTCGCTCATTTAACCCAGGCACTCAAAGATTTGGGAGATTTGGAAAGGATCCTGGGCAGATTTAGAGGAAATAAGGCTTATCCTAGAGATTTTAAAACAATCCTTTCTTCTATCCAAACCTTGGATTCTTTGATTAGTTTACTCTCTCCTCTTGGATATCCAATCTCTAAGCCAGATAAACTGGATACTCTTAAGGATTATATTGAAGGAAGGATCCATACAGAAGAACTTCCTGTAATATTAGGAAACGGTAAATTTCTAAAAGATGGTTTTGATAAAAACCTGGATAGAGCCAGAGAAGCTGGGTCCAAAGGTGCAGATTGGATCTTAGAACTAGAAACAGAAGAGAAGAAGAAAACAGGACTTTCTACTCTCAAAATTAAATATAATAAGATTGTTGGTTACTTTATAGAGATCTCTCGAGTACAAGCAGAGCAGGCTCCTAAAGAATATCTTAAAAAACAAACTCTGGTTACTTCCGAAAGATTTACCACTGCAAGACTAGAAGAGATAGAAAGAACTATCTTAGAAGCAGATGAGATCATCCAAAAAGTAGAGAAGGCAGAATTCGAAAAAATGGTCCAAACCGTTTTGGAATATTCTTCTGAACTTCTAATTGTTTCCGAAGAATTCGGAGATCTGGACTTCCAAATTTCTCTCTTAAAAGCTGAGGAAAAATTCGGCTGGATCCGCCCTGAACTAAGCGAAGATTCCAATTTAGAAATGAAATCTTCCAGACACCCAGTGGTAGAAGCAAGTCTTCCAGTAGGTGCAAAATTCACCCCGAATGATGTGGGCTTGGATGGGAAAGAAAACTCAATTGCCATCTTAACTGGTCCGAATATGGCCGGTAAGTCCACATTCATGAGGCAAATCGCGATCAACCAGATCTTATTCCAGATCGGTGGGAGTGTTGCCGCTGAAACAGCAAAACTCCCAATCTTGGATAAACTATTCACTCGTATCGGAGCAGGAGATAATCTGAATGCGGGAGAGTCCACATTCTACGTGGAAATGAAAGAGACCGCAAATATTCTCAAAAACTGCACTTCTCAATCTTTATTACTTTTTGATGAAGTAGGAAGAGGAACTTCTACCTATGATGGGATGAGTATTGCTTGGGCGATTTTGGAATCTCTTTCCGAAATGTTTCCTCGACCTAAAACTGTTTTTGCCACCCACTATCATGAACTAACAGAACTTTCCAGGTTGCCTGGTGTTTGGAACCTTCATATGGAAACGGTGGAGAAGGACGATAAGGTAATTTTCCTAAGGAAAGTAAAACCTGGTAAGGCTAAAAAATCATTCGGTATCTATGTGGCCCAACTTGCAGGAGTTCCTGATTCAGTGGTAAAACGAGCTGCTGAAATTCTAACAGATATGGAATCTAGGAAAAAGGAAATCCGTATCCAAACTAGAGAACCTTCTTTGTTCCAAGACATGAGTGCATCTAATGGAGACAGTCAATTCTGGCAAGATTTCAAAAAAGAGATCAACGATCTTCCGATCGATTCTATGACACCGATCGAAGCATTAAAACTATTAGACGATTGGAAGAAAAGAGTTAGTTCTCGAGGCTAACTGCGCCAACATCGCGAATTATTCTGCAAATAAATACAAAAGAACATCCATAGAAGCAAAATCGATCCAGTTGGAAATATTGGACTTAAGACCTTCTTTCGCATGAAAACCTATACCGATCCCGGAAGCTTCTAACATCAGTTGGTCATTTGCGCCGTCACCCACAGCTACGATGTTTTCCCTTTCCATTTTAAAACGAGATTGAAGCTCCAAAAGAGATTCTCTTTTGATATTTTTATCCACCACAGTTCCGGAAACTGTTCCTAAAAGTTTATCCCCTGCTCTGTCTAGATAATTTGCGCGGATCTCGTCGATGGAATATTCTTGTTTAAATCTTTCTAATATGTCTGTGAATCCGCCGCTGAAAACTGCGGTTTTTACATTCTTCTTCTTGAGCCCTTGGAATAATTCAGGAACACCATGATTTGGATGTAATTTAAAATATAATTCATCGAATACAGAAACAGGAAGATCTTTCAGATAAGAGCATCTTTTTTGAAGAGCTTCTTGAAAGTTCAGATTTCCTTCCATTGCTTCTTTCGTTACATGTGCAACTTCATCATAAACACCAGCATATCTTGCGAGTTCGTCTATAACTTCTTCTTGGATCAAAGTAGAATCCATATCAAAGCAGAATAAGGCTTCATTGTTTAGAAACGAAGAGATTTGGATTAGATCAATTTTACGGAATCTTTGTAATTCTTGTCTAAGATAGACCAATTCTTCTCTTGGAAGAGAATGGTCCGTTTTCCAAATATCACATACAAAATTTTTGGAAACTTCTGACCTTCTTTCGATAAAGACAGGTTGTTTGAATCTTGCTGAAAGTGCTTCGGATAATCTTTGGGGATCCGAATCGTTTTTAGGGCTGAAAAATAAGATCACTTAGATTATTTAACGAGAGATTTAATTTTGCGAAGCCAGATGATATAGGCGTCTTTATTGATATGGATCGGATCTTTTTTACCTTCAAAAGTAAAAGCCAATTCTTCTCGGATAAAAGGGATCTCTTTCTGTCTGAACTCAGGCCAGATATCCAAAAATTGAACGTTAGGATTCTCATTAGCGATCCGTAAAAGCCAAGCATTTACAATTGGAGATACAGAATTCACATTTCTACTCAAAACAGGCGGAATCCCAAGTATAAGCACCTTAGTATTTGGCAGGCTTGTTCTTATCTTTTGGATCAGAAGCCTATGGATGCCTTCTATATAATCCAGACATTTCCCATCTCTAATATCGTTTCCACCAATTTCGAGGATAATGGTAGAAGGTTTTAGATTCAGGACAGTGGAGTCCAAGCGGTTTAGAAGAAGTTCCGTCATATCCCCTGCAATCCCCCGATTCACAGAACCTGGGAAATTCGCTTGGGTTAGATCCGGAGGAATAGCAGCTATCAGGCTATTTCCTACAAAAACTATATTCGCTTTTTTTAATTTTTCGTTCTCTTTAGTGTAGAGTAAAACAGCTTCCAGATATAATTTCTGGTATTTTTCCCATTCATCTGAGTTCCGGACTCCAATCTTGTCTACACATTTGAAATCCGGATTATAATAATCGTATATTGTCCTAGGTTGGAAAACGGAACAAGAGATTAGGGAAATAAGAAAAAAACAAATCCCTAATACTTTCATTTGGCAAGTCCCTCAAAAAACTCTCAGTTCTCAGATTCTTTCATATGAAATCGTTTATGCCAGTCAGCGATCTGAGCCTGCAGATATTCTTCTGTATCACATATACGAAATTCAATTGGGTTGTTGGAAACTGTATCGATCAATTTGGCTTCTATATAGCCGTTTTTTAGTTTATTGATCTCTATTTTATATTTCATCCGACAATCTCCGTTATATCCAGGATTTTCACCCCTACCAGAGTTTCAATCTATTCCGAAATTAATCTTGGAAAACCACCGAGCCTGGGAATCTTCCCATAGTCGGTCGGAAAATGCTATACGATTTTGGTTCTCAACTGGAAAAAAACTATTTCAAGAATTTACGATATTTGTAAAGTTCCGGGAAATTTTCAGGAGCATAAGGATGGTCTTTTCCAAGAGCGGATTCCCAATCTATTTCTTCTCCCATGCCGGAAGAAAATTCAGGATAGAATCCAGAGTCTAAGATCATTCTGATCGTGTCTGCTGCATCAGAACCTTTTACATTCAGATACCCGCTTGCAAACAAGGAATTCGCGGCGTATAAAGCCATTCCTTGCAATCCTCTAAGATGCCCTTCTCTTCCTGCTGCAATACGGACCTCTGAGTCAGGGTTCACCAAACGAAATGCAATCAGAGTTCTGAGGCAAAATTCAGGGCTTAAACTTTGTGGGTTTTTAATCGCGTGTCCTGCAACTGGGATGAAGAAGTTCACAGGGATTGAGATCACTTTTAGATTTTTGATCTCGTATATAACATCCGTTAGATCCCAAAGTGACTCTCCCATTCCGACGATAACACCGGAACACATTCCTACTCCTGCTTTCATGAGATGGGTAATTGTCTCTACTCGTTGTTCGTAGGTATGCGTGTCACAGATTTCTGGATAGTGTGCCTTAGAAGTATTGAGGTTATGATTATATCGGTCTAGACCGGCAGCCTTTAAACGTTCTGCCTTCTCTCTATCTAATAGACCAGCGGACAAACAAACTTTTAGCCCTAGTTCTTTGCTGATCTTTTCAATGGTGAATGCCAACTTTTCAGTGGCGAGGGAATTAGGACCTGTTCCCGCAGTGACCATACAGAAACGGTAGGCACCATTCTCCTTGGCCTGGACTGCATCCTGGAAAATCTCCTCAGGAGATTTCATAGAGTATTCTTGGACTCCGGATCCTGCGTTCTTTCTTTGAGCGCAATAACCGCAGTCTTCCGGACAATGACCGTTCTTAATATTGTCTAGAACATGGATCCGAACTGTTTTACCAAAGTATTTTTCACGGACCTTGTATGCCTTGTCCAAAGCCTCAGTCAATGGGATCTGGCCGCTTAGAATTGCATGTGTTTCCTCCCGATCGATAATGCTTGGCACCTCTGAAAATACTTTTTCTTCAGTGACTGGAGGAGTTTCTAGACTAAGTTTCATTCTGCCGATAGTTTCCGAAGCAGTGTTTTCCTTGGCAATCTATAATTAAGCTTAAAAACGGGTGTTCATCAATCTTGGATTTTGTATGCAGCAAGACCTTCTCGTATTGCTTGGAATACCTTATCCAAAGAAGACTTAGAAATATTATATGGAGGAGTGATATAAATCACATTCCCAAGTGGTCGGAGTATAACTCCTTTCTCTTGGCAGATCCTGCGGAATTCTCTCGCAAATGGATTCACATAACCGGGCCTGACCTTTCCTGTAAAAAGTTCTCCTACACCTACGGAACCAAGCACTCTTGTATTCTTGATCTTATCTGGAAATTCGGCTCTTAGTTTGGCCCAACCTTCTTCCAAATAAGACTCCAATTGTTTTACGTCTGCGAGTCTATTTTCTTCTTTATAAATTCGTAATGAAGCAAGTGCAGCAGCACAACCTGGGGGATATCCAGTCATAGTATGCCCATGATAGAATGCCTTCATTGGTTCCGAGGATAAAAACTCTTTATAAATTTCTTCCCTGACCAGGGTCACTGCCAAAGGTAGAATTCCTGCAGTCAGACCTTTTGCGAGAGCAACCATATCAGGGCGGATACCTGCCTTTTGGTAGGCAAAGTTTGCACCTGTTCTTCCAAAACCAGTAAATACCTCGTCCAAAAGAAGAAGTACATCATGACGCTCTGTGATCTCTCTTAACCTTGTAAGAACATTTGGTTTATGGAATAACATTCCACCTGCTCCTGCGATCAAAGGTTCCATCACCACTCCCACTACTTCTTCGGAGTGAGCTGATAAATATGCCTCAAGTTCATCTAAACAATCTTCCGCACAAGAATGTGGGGATTTGGATACAGGACAATCATGGCAGGCAGGAGAAGGGAAACTTTTGGTTTGGAATAAAAGGCTTTGGAAGACTCGATTAAATACTGAATCCCCCCCTACACTCATTGCACCGATTGTGTCCCCATGATATGAATAGGTGAAGTTGATAAATACCTTTTTCTTTTCTCTACCTTGGTTCCTAAAATACTGAAGAGCGATCTTCAGCATGATCTCGAGTGCAGTGGAACCGTTATCTGAATAGACAACTTTGCGAAAATTCCAATCAGTGAATTCTAAAAGTTCGTGAGCCAGTTCTAATGCGGGAGGATGTGTAAAACCTGCGAGAAGTACATGATCCAATGAATCTAACTGTTTTTTAACAGCTTCTACAAGTTTAGGATGATTATGACCGTGGATACTTACCCACCAGGAAGAGATTGCATCTATATATTCTTTTCCATTTTCATCATATAGAAATTCTCCCTTTGCAGAAACTATCTTTAAAGGAGGATCAGAGTCTAGTTGGATTGTGTATGGATGCCAGATCAAGGGAATAGTAAGTCCGGAAGGATCCTATCCGGATCGAATTCATTTGCAACCTTATCTAAGAATTCTTTTCTAGATAATTTCCTTTCAGGAAGAAGGAATGTCCCTAAAAGTCCAATTTCAGCAGCTTCTATAATGGTCCTAATATTATCAGAACGAAGTGGATTTTCAGGACCTATAAAATAAACTCCTAAAACCTTGATCTCTCTTTTTCTAAGAGCTTCAAGCGATAATAATGTATGATTGATTGTTCCAAGTTCTGTAGAAGCTACTAGTACCAATGGAATTTTTGCCTGCTCTACTAGGTCCACGGTAAAATAATAACGGTTGAGAGGAACATATAATCCCCCAGCGCCTTCTACCAATATTTTAGCATCCTTAATGCTGAATAGATGTCTTGATAGTTCGTCTGTATCTACACTTGTATTTTCCATTTCAGAAGCTAAATGAGGAGAAGCAGGAAGTTCGAATGTATAATAATTTTTTAAAAAATAAGACTCATTCAATCCGGTAAGATTCATGATTTTCACTCTGTCTGAATCTGTTCCTGTTTGGATCGGTTTTAAATATTTTAATCCAAGATTTTCTGCATACTTTGCCATCATAAGAGAGCAGAAAAATGTTTTACCTACATCGGTCCCGGTTCCGGTTACAAAGACGGACAAACTTAATTCTCCCGAACCAATCGTATGAATTTTTCAAGATCTTCTTTTTTGATCTTAGAATTGAGAGAAACTCTTATCCTGGAAATATCAACAGTGGGAGGACGGATCGCTTTGGCTTGGAATCCATTTTGCTCCAGGCGAGAAGAAAGTTCCAATGCTTCTTCTTCTGAGCCTAAAAGTATTGGTATGATTTGAGTATTAGAATTTCCAGTATCTCTTCCAATCTGATGCAAAGATTCACGGAAGAATTCAGAATTATCTTCTAATATTTTTCTTTCATCATCCATCTGTCTTGCAAGACGAATAGCAACTCTGCCTGCATGAGCGATCGCAGGTAGTGGGCCAGTAGAGAAAACAAAAGTGCGAGCAGAATGAAGTAAATATTTTCTGGCGTCCTTGGTTGTAGAAATAACTGCACCTTCTAAACCGAGAGCTTTTCCTAAGGTAGACATTCTAAAATCTATTTCAGAAGTTCTGGAGATATTTTCTTCTAGGGAAACTCCTGCTCCTTCTTTCCCGAATAGCCCGATTGCATGAGCCTCATCTATATATAGTAACGCCCCGTATTTTTCTTTTAGATCTATTAATGCAGATATATCAGTTTTGTCTCCGTCCATACTGAATACGGACTCTGTGACGATCATCTTATGTTTGGTGCCAGAATGTTTTTTTAATAAATCTTCCAGATCGTTTTGATCAGAATGTTTATAATATACTTTTTTAGCTCCGGAAAGTCGAACCCCATCCATTAAAGAAGCATGATTTTTACGATCACAAAAGATTGTATAAGAAGGATCTGCCACGCAGGAAATCGTTCCCAAATTTGCAGCATAACCATTCGCGAAGAAGAGAGAATCTTCAGATTGTACCCAGTTCGAAAAATCATTCTCTAATTCTTCGAATACTCTTCTATGACCTCGAACTAAACGGCTAGCAGTAGAACCTGCACCGTAGATATCGATACCTTCTTTTAAAGCTTGGATGATTTCAGGATGGTTAGAAAGCCCCAGATAATCATTGGAGCAGAGGTCCAGGCCAGAAGGAGGATCCAGAGTCCGGATCCTATTCTGAGATTCTAACCTGGAAAAGAAGGCAGGAAGCTCCGAAAAGAAAGGAAGTTTCGAGGATTGCGTTTCCTGCACAGGTTTTCCGAAGGGATTATAACATCCCTTTTACTTCGTCTCTTTCTGACTTAAGTTCGTCATGAGTGATATTGAACTTCTCTTTTGCGAAGTCGTTCAATTCGAGTCCCTTAACGATCTCGACTTTAGTTCCGTCTGACTTCACAGGGTATCCGAAGATTAGCCCCTTATCAGCACCGTAAGATCCGTCAGAAGTAACAGCAACACTGAACCAATCTCCTGCTGGAGTTGGAGTGATGATCTGACGAACAGTATCAACAACTCCGTTAGCAGCAGATGCAGCAGAAGAAGCTCCTCTTGCTTTTATGATCTCAGCTCCACGTTGTTGAACATTTTTAATAAAATCGCCTTTTAACCAATCATGATCCTTGATCACGTCGGTTGCTACTTTTCCACCAATCTTAGCATTATAGAAGTCAGGGTATTGAGTAGAAGAGTGGTTTCCCCAGATCGCAAGATTAGTTACATCTTTTACAAGATTTCCAGATTTGATAGCAAGTTGGGATTTAGCACGGTTCTCATCCAGTTTGGTCATCGCAAACCAACGATCTGTAGGAACTCCTTTTGCATTATTCATTGCAATAAGACAGTTTGTATTACAAGGGTTTCCGACGACTAAAACTCTTACGTCAGAAGAAGCGTTCTTCTCGATTGCTTTTCCTTGATTTACGAAAATCCCACCGTTTATTTTAAGAAGGTCACTTCTTTCCATTCCAGCTTTTCTTGGAACGGAACCTACAAGAAGCGCCCAGTTGATGTCTTTAAAGGCAACATCTAGATCCGCGGAAACACTTACTTTTTGCAAAAGAGGAAAGGCGCAGTCTTCCAATTCCATGATCACACCTTTAGCAGCAGGAAGAGCTGCCTCCAGTTCCAACATTTGGATCTCTACAGGAGTGTCCGCTCCGAACATTTGACCGGATGCGATCCTAAATAATAAAGAATATCCGATCTGCCCAGCGGCACCCGTAACTGCTACCTTAACTGTTTTTGCCATTTGAAACTCCTAACTTTTTATATACTTAGAGCTTAGTTATTTTTTAGCTCTTCGTCGATGATCTTCGTGAAATTTTGGATCGGCATATTGCCTTCCACTAAAATACCGTTAATGAAGAATGCAGGCGTTCCGTTCACGCCGTAACTTTGTCCTGCTTGCATATCTGCTTCGATCTCACCTTTGATCTTTTCTTCGTCAGAGATACAACGGTTGAATGCTCCCATATCTAAACCAGCTTGCTGAGCTAGTCTGATTACATTCCCTCTTTCTAATTTTCTTCCGTTTTCGAAAAGAAGACTATTGTACTGCCAGTATTTTCCCTGAGGAATAGCACAGTTCGCAGCAACGTGGGCAAACATTGCGTTTCTATGAAAGTCCATAGGGAAATCCCTAAAGACCCATTTAATTTTATCTTTATATTGTTCTCTCAGAGCTTTAGTAGTGGTCTGGCTCATCGCGCAATAAGGACATTCAAAATCTGAAAATTCTACGATAGTAACTTTTGCATCACCAGGTCCAAGAGTTGGATTCTCGCTAGCTTCGATCGCAACTCTAGTCGGAGGAGGAAGTTCAGGTCCAATGATCTCTGTATTATATTCTTGTCTCATTCTTCCGAAGAATGCTTGTCTTTCTCTATCAGCTTGCACTGCTTTTAGGTATTTTGCAATTTCTACTTTGACTTCGGCAAATGATTTTCCTTTTAAGCCAGGCTCATTCTTGAATTGATTATAAGCAGCCACGATCTCATCAGGAACAGGTTCATATCCTCTTCCAAACTTAGTCAGCTCTTCTACAGGAATTCCTTTGGCAGCTGCTTCTTTTTTTAAGATCTCTTGAGAAGCAAGTTGGGAAAACATTCTGTACATCTGCTGGTTATTTTCCTGCAGATATTTACGATAAGCACCTGGGTTATCATTCTTAATATCAGAGATAGTATAGAATCCGAAAGTCCCAACTCTCATATAATGTTCTGGGATCGAAAGTTTTATAATAATAGCGATAGAGACTAAAAAATAACCTAAAAAGATCCAAGGAAGAGCCTCCTTGAATTTCGGACCAAAAACACGGCCTAATAAAGTGGAAGAAGTTTCTTCAGACATAATATCCTTACCAAAGGGAGAAAAGCTCCCCTACCAGCCAATTTAGAAAGCTGAGTATGGGAGGCAAACGAATAATTCGGGGGGCGAAAAAGGCAGAAATCGTCCCCAATCCAATGGAAAAAAAACGCTCAAATTCAGGCTTATAAAGGAATTATTTCGAAAAAAAATTAAGCAAGCAATCGGATTTCCGATAGGAATTAATAGAGACCTGAAAACGGAGGTTTAGGTTTATGAACGTAAATGGGATACATTCGGGACAGTATCCGGCGACTTGGTCTCCGGTGCAGAAAGAAGTTAAACCCGAACAAGAACCAATTGGTGATGTGCTGGAAATCCATGCTGCCGATTGGAAAGGAATCAAACTGAAAAACGAACCCAAAGCAGATGAGTTGGTAATGAAACCGAGTCCAGTAAGTGCAGAAGAAAGATTGAGCCAAGTAATCAGCCCAGAACAAATGAAGGATCTTTTATCTATGATCGTAAGTTCCAGATTCAGCTCTGTTTCAGAAACAAATACCGGTCGCGGTAAGATAGATTTAAAAGGCTAACAATTGTCTTTTGAGTTAGCTCTTGTATTTTCGCCCAAGCTAGATTTAGCCTTAGGTGTCCTGTCACTCATTGCAGTTTCAGGAATGGGATTCTTTTTTTATTGGGAAGTACTACGCCCTTACGCTGCCAAAACACGCCCAGGCCAAATGGATCCTCCTGAAGAAGGAGATTCCTACGAAATCGTAGTTCCAGAAAGCACCAGATTTTATAAATTTTCTGTAGGGCAAGTTTACGGAAACATCCCTACTCTCTGTAAATCCATACAGGACGATCATCTAGTATTCGTTCTAAAAAAAGGCAAAGATACGGAAGATTATGATATTCTAATCAATCGCTCCGGCCCTGCAATTATGAAACCCCCTCGTATGCAGCATTTTGCTAAAATGGAATCTCAGGAAAAATTAGAAAGCCATGAGATCATAGGGCAAACTGCATCCTTTAGGATCTCTGATAAGATTATCAAGGATCGTATGACTCAATACTTTGAGATAGGGATTACTTCTAACTTTTTTGTGAATAAGCTTGGAAAGGAAAGAATGAGATTTATATTCTCAGTGCAAAAGATCCATCCAGGACTTTCTACCAGATCCAGGGATAAAAAAGGACTCTATCCATTCGGTAAGGAAAGATCTTCGGAAGAAGATTAAGAGATCTTTTTAGAAGATATTTTAGCTCCACTCGTATCTGGAGAAAGAGGAACTAACCTACATAGTATCCCTGATTTTTCAGAAAATTGTTTTGTAAGCTCTGAGAACTTTTTCTCCAGTCTTTTGGAATCTTTTCTTCTAGTATAGACAAGAACTGCAGGACCACTTCCAGAAAGAGAAATACCTATCGCAGATTTTTCAATTTCTTGCACAAGAGGCAAAAGTGGAAATTCTAAATTCATTCTATAAGGAGTATGGATCTTATCTTCTAATGCTCGTTTAAGAAGTCCAGGCTCTCCTGATTCCAAAAATTCCCACCAAGTAGACATTCTACTTAAATTAAAAATAATATCAGAAACAGGATAAGTGTCTGGAAGGCATTTCCGAGAATGATTGGTAGAAATCTCCAATTCAGGAATTAGAAAGAAACAATGTACATTCTTAGGGAATTTTCTTTTAAAATAATAAAGTTTCTCTTCCGCAAAATAAGAAAAAACAAATCCGCCTAAATAAGCAGGAGTTGTATTATCAGGGTGACCTTCTAATAAAGCGAGCTGGTATAAGAACTCTGCTTCACTAGGAAGTTTAGTATCCGGAAAATATTTCTCTTGTGCGAACCTTGCAGCAGAAAATCCAGCTACCACTGCACTCGCGCTAGAACCCAAACCACCTTTTAAAGGAAGTCCAAGCTCCATAGTAACAGAATAAGGAATGGGAGAAGAGGATGATTTTATTTGTGGAGATACAAATACCGAAAAATACGTTTTATAAGATTGTAAAACTAGATCCTCATCATCCGTAAATACAGGAGCAGAAGATCCTTTGATCTTTCTAGTAAATTCTGAGGTTTTTCCGAATTCAAAGCTGAACTCATTATAAATCTGGAAGGCCAATCCCAATAGATCGAAACCAGAACCTAAATTTGCAGAAGTTCCTGGGACCTTGATTTGGAATTTGTATTTTGCCGCGCTCATACGAGTATCCGGATTTTCTGCCATCTTTTGGGAAATTCTCCGATCGTCATTTGCTTTTCTAAAACAAAAAGAATTCTGATTTGCGCTTAGGTTCCAGGAAGAAAGAATGCTCGCGTATGCATTTTGCTTGGTCCGATGCTCTTGTTTTATTTTTCTATTTTGGGATCGTTCTATATTCCGGTTATAAATCCGGACGTAATAGTTCAGAATCCAAGGAATTCTTCTTAGCGAACAGATCTCTTTCTTGGGTTCCACTTTCACTTTCCATTGTAGCGACGGAAACCTCTGCATTGACCTTTCTTTCGGTTCCTGGAATTGCTTATTCAGGAAACTTCACATTCTTACAGGTAGTGTTCGGATATATTTTAGGAAGAACAGTCGTTGCATTAGTTCTGATCCCACTTACCTATCATCATAATTTTCTTTCAGTTTACGAATGGGTTGGAACAAAATTCGGAAGAAAGTCCCAAAAAACAATGTCCGCTCTTTTTTCAGTGACTCGAATTTTAGGAGATGGTGTCAGACTTTATGCATCCACACTTCCTGTTGCGATGTTACTCGAGTTAGGGCTTCCTAAAATTTTACCCTATTCGTTTAGTCAATATTCGATTGGAGTTTGGACCTTAGCAATCGTCACCCTGATCACTGTTTTATATACAATGCAAGGCGGATTCAGATCAGTCGTTTGGGTGGATACATTACAATATTTTGTATATGTATTCGGAGGAGTATTTGCACTCGTTCTACTTTACCAAACAAGTCCTGAACCTTTAACAGTTATTTCTTCTGCTTGGGAAGGAAACAAACTCAGGTTTTTAGAATGGGAGAATCCTTCCGCAACTTATTTTATGCCTTGGGCCGTGCTTGGCGGTGGCTTATTAAGTTTAGGAACACATGGCGCAGACCAAATGTTTATCCAAAGATCTCTCGCCGCAAGAAACGTAAAAGATGCTCAAAAAGCAATGATAGGCTCTGGAATTGCAGTATTCTTCCAAATGATATTATTCTTAGGGATCGGGACCTTCTTATTCTATAAATTCAATGGGCAGACAATCGCTCAGGATAAGGTATTTTCTAAATTTCTAATAGAAGAAGTTCCTGCCCCATTTTTAGGATTGCTGCTTTCTGGGATATTGGCATCTACAATGTCTACATTATCCAGTTCCATAAATTCTCTATCCTTAACTGCAAAGGCTGATTTTGGTTGGAATTTAGGCGGGCAGAAACTTTCTTCTTTATTCTTCGGGATCTTACTATTTTTCAGTTCCCTCTTCTTCTTCTCCCTTCCTGAGAATTATACAAAAGGATTATTAGAATTGGGGTTAAAGATCTCTTCCTTTACAGTAGGATCGATGGTGGCTGTATTCTTAACAGAAGTGATTCCGTTCTTAAGAAAGAGAATTACTGTTTCGGATCTAGGACTAGCCTTAGCTCTTGCTGGATCTATCTTAGTAACTGGAATTTTCGGAACAGTGAAAAACTATAATTTCACGGTGCTTGTTCCACTTGGAATGATCTTATTCTGGAGTTTTGCTTTGATTGCGGGATTCATTTTCCCGAATCAGAAACGATAGAATCCATAAAAGTGGTAAGGATTTTTCGAAATTCTTCTGCTTTGGTAAAATGTATATAATGATCACCGCCAGGAATTGTTTCAAATTTGGCGTTCGGGAAATATTCTAAACATACAATCTTATCACTTGTATGAAAATATTCAGAATCTCCACCTATGATAAATATTACCTTTCCAGAATATTGTTTATCTGCTCCGGAAAATTCCGCTTGGAACATATTTTTGGAATGAGAGATTGCATCCACATTCAGTTTCCAGCGATACTGCCCAGATTCTGTTCTATCTAAATTCATCAGCAAAAAGTTACGGATAAATGGATTCGTTACGAAGTTCGAAGTAGCTGAATCTATTTCTTGCCTATTTTTAAAATTAGAAAGATCCGTTCTTAAAACGGCAAGCTCCCCTTCATATTTGAATTCATAGTCTCTTGGAGCAATATCTTGGATGATTAGATCTTGTATCTTTTCTGGATGTCTAAGAGCAAATGTCATCGCAACTAGTCCGCCCATAGAATGTCCAAGCAGGATTACTTTACCTAGTTTATGATCTTCTATAAATTCTTTTACATCTTCTGCCATTAAACTAAGAGAATGTTCTGGCGAATGCGGCGAATCTCCATGGTTTCTGAGATCCAAGCTATATACTTTAGAATAATGGCTTAAAAAATCGGAAACGCTTACCCAGTTTTTAGAAGAACCGAATAGTCCGTGTAATATTAAGATAGGAGTAGTTAACTTTGCGGTTTCTTTAGCAGGATATTCTTTAAAGAAAAGTTTCACTTCTTTAAACATTCCTCTTCTATCACTTTCAGTTTAGAATAGAACTTCTTTCCATATCTGGAAGGAAGTTCCTGTACTTTAGTTCTGAAATTTTTGAGACCTGATTCTTTAGGAAGTTTGGTATCACACACCAAAGTTTCTCTATCCTTGGAAAAATGGAGTAATCTCTTTTCTAAATGGGAAGAGAATATAGGAGCATAGTTCCCATTCGGTTGGAGAAGTAGATATTTTAATCTGCGATTTTCTTCGTCTTGGAGAACACAAATTGGATCTCTTCCACATCTGATCTCTGGTGTATATTTTACAGCTAAGTATGCTGCAAAGTCTCCAGGTTTAGAATTTGGATAAGCTTCTGCTACTTTCCAAAAAGTTTCCGGTCTGACTTTTAGTTTTGAACCTTCTGGTGCATTAGATAATGTATCTGTCCAATTTCCTGTTTTGGAATATACTCCGAGTTCAGTTGGATTATTCTTTAAAAGGTCTTCTAACTTTTGTCTAGATTTGGATCTATATTCAGGGGATTGTAAAACTTCTGAATATCTTTGTAGGACAACTAGCCTACGGATCTTCAGGAATAAATACTCGTTTCCTTGGAAGATAGGACCTTCTTCTATTTTTGTTAAATAGGTAAAAACAGATTCCAATTCGTTTGGCCCAGAATCTTGGTACAATAGTTTTTCGATAGCCTTAGTGATTACAGGATAACTTCCCTTACTTCCCATTCTAAATAATGCACGGGAATCCACCCAACCTGTGAGCCCATCTTTGTCTGTGAGTAATTGAAATTTGGAATCTGCTTCTTTCTGGTTTTCTGCAGAAAGAATTTCACCAAAGGAAAGTTTGCGTAGCACTTCCGATTTTTTTTCCGGGAACAGATAGAGTTCTGTTCCCGGATCTAAAACGATGTACTGCTTTCTGCCTTGAGCAGAAATGGAGAATGTACATGCCGCGATCAGTATTAGATATACTAACCGGCGTAAATACATTCTTTTAACGGGAGAAATCCTTTACCATTTCGGAAATTCTTGAGACACCTTTTTTGATGTCCTCTTCTCCCATCGCATAAGATAGACGAAGTGCATTATCGTCTCCAAATGCGATCCCTGGAACTGCGGCTACTTTATACTTATCCAAAAGATGAGCACAGAATAATTTACTCTTGCTTGTCTCTGAACTTGCAGCCTGTAACTTTTTGAAACCATCAGTTTCATAAGCACCAGTCAGGTAAGGGAATACATAGAATGCACCCTGAGGAACATTCACTTCTACACCTGGGATCTCATTTAAAAGTCCTACGATCAGGTCCCTTCTTTTTTGGAACGCTTTAGCCATTTCAGCTACACAAGCCTGGTCTCCATTCAGTGCAGCTTCTGCGGCAGCTTGGGAGATAGAAGAAGGATTGGATGTAGACTGACTTTGGATAGTATCCATGTTTTGGATAATATCCAAAGGTCCAGCTCCATAACCGATTCTCCAACCAGTCATGGAGTATGCTTTGGACACACCATTGGTTACGAATGTAAGTTCCTTTAGTTCAGGAGAAAGCATTGCCAGATTCGAAAATTGGAATCCGTCAAAAACGATACTCTCATAGATATCGTCGCTTAAAACCATGACCTTATGTTTTAAGATCACTTCTCCAATTGCTTCTAATTCCTTTCTGGAATATGCAGAACCAGTTGGATTAGATGGAGAGTTCAGAACCACTACCTTTGTTTTAGGTGTGATCGCTTTCTCTAATTGTGCGGGAGAAATTCGGAAATTGTCTGCTTTGGTTGTAGGAACAATGACTGCCTTACCTTCGGCTAGACGTACTATATCCGCGTAGCTTACCCAATAAGGAGCCGGGATCACAACCTCGTCTCCAGGATTTAAGGTAGCTAAGAAGAAATTATAGATAACCTGCTTTCCGCCTGTTCCTACAATGATCTGGTTTCTGGAATATTCCAGTCCATTATCTCTTTTGAATTTAGTGATGATTGCGTCTCGGAGTTCCACCGTACCGGAAACGGCAGTGTAACGGGTCATTCCCTTATCGATCGCTTTTTTAGCAGCCTCTTTAATATGGGCCGGTGTCTCGAAGTCAGGTTCTCCTGCTCCGAAACTTACGATGTCTTCGCCTTTCTTTTTTAGTTCTGCCGCCTTAGCGCTGATTGCTAGGGTGGGTGAAGGCTCGATTACATCCAGCCTTCTTGCGTTCCATTCCATTTGGTCCTCTCTTTTTATTGGACTCCGACTTTTTCTTCGAGTGATTCTCTGAATTGGTCTAGAGTATATATTTCGTATTCGTAACCTTGTTCTGTAAGGAAAAGTTGTCTGTTCTGACCGAATCTTTCTTCGTTCGTATCTCTTGAGATCAAAGAATAGAAAACCGCTGTATTATCCTCACCTTTAGGTCTTAAGATTCGGCCCAAACGTTGTGCCTCTTCCTGACGAGAACCAAAGGTTCCGGAAACCTGGATTGCGATATTCGCATCCGGTAAGTCGATGGAGAAGTTAGCAACCTTACTAACGACCAGTGACTTGATCCTACCCGATCTGAACGCATCATACAATTCCTGTCTTTCTCCCAAAGGAGTTTTTCCTGTAATTAGAGGAATTTTGAAAGTTTTGGAAATCTCTTCCAACTGATTGATATACTGCCCGATCACAAGTAGATGAGACTGTGAATGTTTCTTCATGATCATTCCGATCGCTTTCAATTTCTCCGGATTTTCGGAGGCCAAGCGGAACTTCTCCCTATCATCTGCGATAGAATATCTCATACGAAGATCGTCTTCCATAGAAACACGGATCTCTTTACATTTTGCTTCCGCGATCCAGGATTTACTTTCCAGTTCCTTCCAAGGCACATCGTACTTTTTAGGTCCGATGAGACTGAATACATCTTCTTCCAGCCCGTCTTCTCGGACTAGGGTTGCAGTAAGCCCCAATCTTCTTTTTGCCTGTAATTCAGAAGTCATTCTAAATACGGGAGCTGGAAGTAAGTGAACCTCGTCATAAACGATTAGTCCCCAGTTATTCGCGCTGAATAGATGGAAGTGGGTGAAATCCCCCCCTTTCTTCTTTCTGTGAGTGAGAATATTATAAGTAGCGATTGTGATCGGTTTGATCTCCTTCACTTCTCCTGAGTATTCTCCAATATCAGATTCAGGAATATCAGTTTTGTCTAAAATTTCGTTTTTCCACTGACGGATAGAAAGTGTGTTCGTAACCAGGATCAGAGTTTCTGCTCCTACGATCTGCATCACACCAATACCTACGATAGTTTTACCAGCACCGCAGGGAAGAACCACCACTCCGGATCCACCTTCGTTTCCACCGCCAGCATGGAATACTTCCACGGAGGCTCTTTGATAATCTCTCATTCCGAACTTTCTACCAGACTTGGTAGTAGGTCTCAGGTTGAATCCGTATTTGTTTCCTTCGTCGTAACCTGCAAGGTCCTCTACAGGGAAACCGATCTTGATCAGAGCCTGTTTGATATGGCCTCTGAATTCTTTTTTGATATAGATCTTATCGTTCTCAGTCTTTTCGATATAAGGCTGGACCGCTCTATGGTTAGAGATCTCTTGTAAAAATCCTTTTTCATTGGAGATGATACAAAGATCTCCATTCTCTTCCTTGACTAGTTTTACTTTTCCGTATCTTCCGATCTGTTCTTTGATCTCGTTGACTACGTTTTTAGGAACCGAGTATCTAGAATATTTTTCTAAACATTCTACGATCTCGTCTGCACTCATTTTGATAGATGCAGCGTTCCACAAGGAAAGAGGAGAAATTCTATAAGTGTGTAGATATTCCGGACTTTTTTCTAATTCCGCGAATTTAGCTACGACTAGCTGGCAGGCTTCGAATTCAGGATTATCCACCTCTAAAAGCATAGTCTTATCACTTTGTACGATTAACGGTTTACTCACGGCGTGGAATCTCCCCTAAAACTTAGACTGAAAATGACCCCCTCCTTGTCAAGAAGAAAGCGATTATAAGGCCGAATCATGACGCTCTCACCAAAATCCTGAATTCTCCGAAGGTTTCGGAGTGACCTTTAAGCTCTTTTAGATCCTGTCCTGACAAGAGAGCGTTGCCTGGAGAGCTGCAAGGTTCGACTGCGATCGCAGAACGATCTGGTTTTGTATAAATTTGATAATAGTTTAATGGAATTTGTCCTTCCTCCGGTGGAGGACTTAAGACAGTGATAGAATATTTTTTGGTTCCATTTTCCAAAACAACTCTTGGTTCTCTTCCGTAGAACAAATGATCTAAACTTGGGATTTTCTCCCCTTCTAAAACAGAAGAAATTGGATTAGAAATAAAAGGTTGGATCGGAACTAGGTTCTCTCCTAATTCCAAATTTTTATCCAAGTGAAGATGAAGTTTCCAATCTTCATCATTTTTTCCTAAATTTATATAAGGATGATAACCGTAAGCAAATCGGATAGAATCTGATCTTAAATTATTAAATCTAGTCTTCACACTTAGAAGAGTCCCGGAAGAAGTCTCTTCGATTGAATATTCTTCTCGGATTGCAATTCCAGAAAGTGGAGAATCTTTCCATTCTTCCGGAAAGTTTACTCTGAACTCTGCACCCTTTTGGTTATTCTTTAGTTTTAAAAGTTTTCTCTCTAAAGAATGTACTAACCCATGAACTGGAAACTGATTAGAATCTCGGATCATTTCCTTTGTATCCCACCCTTTTCCGTTTAGAATGAATTCTGCGGAAGCATATCGATTCACCCACGGGAACATTAGAAAATTACCTGATTCGAATATACTCAGGATTTTATTATAAGGAAGAATGATCGGAAAACTTTCCTTGCTAATTGGATGGGTCCAGTCCCAAGAAATCCATTGGGTACCGTCGGTCAAAAAACTAGAGTTCTCCGTCCGAAATTCATACATTGCGGGAAGGAGGTTGGGAAAACTAGCTGAGAGGGAAAGTAAAAAACGGATCTGAGACTTTTTTTTGGACACCAAACAGAAAGGAAAGGAATTGAAGCGATACCCAGGCCTCTCAGAATGGGCTGGAGGCTTCCTGATGAAATTCCTTTTCCACAAATCCATTTTATTTGTATTAGGAATCTTATTCTTAAGCCAGTGTTTGTTTCTTTCTTTTCCGAACCAAACTTCTCCTGTCCCTAAAGAAAAATTAGTCACAGGTTCTTCTACAGAAAGCCCTGATAAAATATTACTTATTCCAATCGAAGGAGAGATCTCCGGACAAAAATCCTCAGGAGGGCTTTTAGGCGGAGAAAAGGACAGCTTAGTCAGCAGGGTTAAAACCTATTTGTCTATGGCAGCAACAGATCCTGCGATAAAAGGTGTAATCTTAAAAATAGATTCTCCTGGCGGCTCAGTTACTGCAAGTGATCTAATCCATCATGAAATTTTAGAATTCAAAAAGAAGAAGAATGTGCCAGTTCTTTCTCTATTCATGGACACCGCTGCTTCAGGTGCATATTATCTGAGTATGGCAACTGATCATATCCAAGCTCATCCTACAACTATAACAGGCTCCATCGGAGTTCTTAGATTCGGGATCAATGTAAAGGAAGCCTTGGACAAATTAGGGATCAAGAGTAGCACAATCCGTTCCGGTCCAAACAAGGCCACAGGAAATCCTGTTGAGGAATTCACTCCTGAACAAAAGAAAGTTTTCCAAGATATCATCATGGAGAATTACGAAAGGTTTTTAAGTATTATCAAAAAAGGAAGACCTAAATTAAAAGAATCTGAACTTAGAAAATTAGCAGACGGAAGAATTTATTCTGCAAACCAAGCTTTAGAAACTGGACTCATTGATTCTATTGGTTATTTTGAAGATGCAGTTATTCAAGTGACTAAACTTCCAGGTTATAAAGCTTCTTCTACACTTAGCCCAAGGATTGTATTCTATTCTTATAAGGGTCCTCAACCTGAAAACTTCTACCAGATAGATAGTAATACAGGAACTGGTCCTACATTATTGGAATCCTTGCTTCCTTTCCGGATCTCTCCAGATCACAAATTGCATTATCTATTTTCACCCGAATAAGGTTTATAAAATAATTCTAAAATGCTTTTTAACTCCCTTCCCTATCTAGCTTTATTTTCGCTTACATTCTTGCTGTATTGGAGCCTTCCTCAAAAAGGAAGGAAACCTCTACTTTTAATCTCTTCCCTTCTTTTTTATTTTTACTCAGGCGCTGCATTTTCGATCCACTTCTTGCTCGTGATCGCAGTGAACTTTTATTTTTCACTCAAACTTTGGGAGAAAAAAAGAGAAGGAAAATCTACATCTAAACTTCTGATCTGGATCATAGCTCTCAATTTTGTTAACCTAGCATTCTTCAAATATTTCTATTTCTTTCTGGATTCATTGGACTTCTTCACAGGAACTTTGCAATTTTCAGAATTTGGAAAAGGGATCCATATTCCTCTTCCACTCGCAATCAGCTTTTATACATTCCAGCTGATCGCGCTACAAGTGGATATCCATAGAGATCATGTTCCTGAAAGGATCTCTTCCTTAGATTATTTCTTATTCATTCTATTCTTCCCTCAATTGATCGCAGGACCGATCATGAGGACTACAGATTTCCTTCCTAAACTGGATAAACCTGCAATTGATTTCAATCGAGTGCAATGGGGAATTTTTCTAATTCTTTCTGGTTTATTTAAGAAGGTAGTGATCGCTGATAATATTTCAGGGATCATCTCAGGAATTTATCAGCATCCTGGAGAATATAATTTTTTCAGTCTGTATATAGTAACATTCGGATTTGCATGCCAGGTATATTGTGATTTCAGCGGGTACACGGATATCGCAAGAGGTTCCGCATATTTACTTGGTTATGAGATCCCGGAAAACTTCAGAGGACCTTTCCTTTCACCAAGTTTCAGAGAATTCTGGGGACGGTGGCATGTTACCTTATCTACTTGGCTAAGAGACTATCTTTATATTCCATTAGGTGGAAGCAGAGGTGGATTCTGGCGAACACAAGCCAATTCGATGATCACAATGACTTTAGGTGGTCTATGGCATGGAGCAAACTTTGGCTATGTTCTTTGGGGAGCTTACCTAGGTCTGATCCTGGCAGTAGAAAGAATTATATCTCCAGGTGATCCTAAAAAAGAAGAAGAACCAAGAGGCTGGAAACGTTTCTGGAAAGTGGCCTTGATCATTCATTTATTTGCGATCTCAGGTATCTTCTTCCGAACTGCAGTTGCAGGTAAAAACTCACTTAGTTTAGCTTGGGAGTATTTTACAGGTTTCTTAAATGTAGTCGGCGGAAAGGCATTGGTGCGCTGGGAAGAATTGACATTATTCATTCTATTTACATTCCTCTGGAATGCGGTTCAATATTATCCTAGCATCAGAGAGAAAATACAGATCAGATTCCGCTGGTTATTACCTTCCTTCTCCATCATTATACTTTTATTAATGGGTATATTTGGAGATGGTGGTGGAGAGTTTATCTACTTCCAGTTTTAGTCGGATCGGCTGGTTGCAAGCCGGAGTATTATGATATTTCCGGTTTGCCTTTCGTAAGCCTAAAGTGGATTTTGGAAGTATAGAGAGAATTAGAAACTCGTAAATAATGTGTTTCTTTTCCCAGATTTCCTATGAAAGATCTACTTACAGTTTTAAGAATACTTGTATTTCTTTCACTTCTTAATGGATGTTTTCCACCTTCCTGGATCAGAGAACTTCCTGAAAAACCTGAATCTTCTAACGATATAATCTTAAAGGGAATATACAGCAAAAAACTTCCCCCCTTCTCTCCTTTTACTTCAGTGACTTATAAGGAAAACCAAGCAGAAAGATTGGATTTTTCTAATTCAGAAAAATCTTTCCAAAAGTACTACTTGAGGGAGATCGAAGAAAAAGGAGAAATTCGTCGAATCCAAATAGAAGGATCCGGAAAATACGAGTCCAGAGGAAATTGGCTGCTTCTCATTACTCAAAAAATCAAAAAAGAAGAATCCGTTTGGAAAGATGGAAAACAAATCTCAGGTCCCGAAATAAATTTCCTGGAAACTTCTCACAAACTATTGTATCATTACGATCCTTCTAATGATTCCTTAATTCCTATGATCTATGAATCAGGATACAGAGAAAAACCTTTCGGAGTTGTAGAAGGAACAAATACACCTTATGCAGAAGATGAATTATTCCGTATCTCTCGTAGGAATTATTCCAAGAAGGAATACCAAGGCCATGCCTATTTTAAAGTAAGATGAGAAGTTCCACTACGATCAAACAGTACATGAAGGACGCTTGGCCGGTATTGATCGTGCTGAATCTTTCTATTTTGGGTAGTTTGGGAATAGGACTTAAATTTTACACTCCTCCAGTTAGAATTCCAATCGTTTTACTTTTAGTATGTTGTTTTACTTTATTCATTAATTTTTCTGCATTCGTTCTGTTTTTAACTGAGAAGATCCTACCAAAAGAGCAAGAGTTCGGGAAAATAATCAAACGATTCCGCAGAGGAGACAGTAGGATGCAAAACTACGTTCTCCCTTTGGATTATGTAGATGAAAATTATGAGATCCGCGGAAGATGTATGACTTATAACCCGATCGGCGGGGACTTCTATAATTTTCTAAAAGATAAAGACGGAAATTATTGGATGGGGATCGGAGACACTTCAGGTCATGGGTATGTGGCTGGACTATTTAGTCTTATGATCATGAACCAAATGAGCCATCTGGTCCATAAATTTGAAACCCCCCATGAGATCATAGACCAGATGTTGGAACATTTGGAAGAAAGGACGAATACATTTCCTCATATCCATCGTAGTCTTTATGCTACTTTTCTTTTGATGAAGGCAGATACTAAAGGAAATTTTCTACATTCTGGGATCCATCCAAGTTTGGTTCTGTATAAGAGCAAAGAAGACAAAACTTATGTTGTAAGCACTGATGGAAAATTCCTTTCTACTGTGATGAATTCTCCTCTCAAAAAGCCAAAACCTTCTGAAAGTTTCAAAATGGATAGAGATGATATTCTGTTCTGTTTTACAGACGGACTTTTCGAACAAAAGAATAGAAGTATTGGCGGATACTATGGAGAGAATTTATATAAATTTCTGGAAACTGCTCCCAAGAAAAATATCCGCAAACTAATAGATGATCTATTCTCCGACGTTGTGAAACATACAGGCGGAAGAATACAAGACGATATGAGTCTTTTAGTAATCAGAAAATTTTAAGAATATAATTTACTCTTGAATTAAGAGAAATAATCAGCGAATCTGTAAGAATGGACCATGAATATTGGGTCGTTAGACTTTCAGGAATCCTACTCTGGAATGAAAGAGATATTCGTAAAATTTTAAGAGTGGTTTCAGATAGTAGTCTTGTCACAGGACTCTCGGAAGAAGAGACACTGGACTTTTTACAATACGGCTTCGAAGAAGAGTTAAGTTCTTTAAAACAAACCTACGATTGGACCTTATTCAAAAAACGACTGATTTCTAAACTTTCTAAACGAGAAACAAAAGCCCCAGGTCTTTCCGTTTTACATCCGGATCTAATCGAAGAAGATTAAACACCAAATTTCCCATGATCTATCTTGAGGGAGAGAATTATCATTTTCTATTCTGTAACCCCGATTCTGTAGCAAGAGTTCATTCTAAAATTTCTCCCTTTTATGATTTTCAATTAAGTCAAATCGAAGAACTCCCCTTTCTATATTCGCAAGCAGCACTAATTCCTAAATTTCTTTATGAATTAGAATACGATCGAAAGATCACTCTTAGTTCTGCGATCAAAACCCCACCATACTTGAAATTTTCAGATGGATTGCTTTATTCCGAAGAGTCTAAGTTCCCTAAAGAATCAGAAGAAATATTTGAAGGTGCAAGCTACCCAATTCGCTCCAATCCTTACAAGGTTGTGGGAACTCAAACAGCAAGATCTCACACACCTATCCTTATAACTCGGGAAAATCTACAAACACAAGTGGGAAGTATCCAAACTGGAAAGTTTACACTTTATAGAATGTTCCGAAAAAGAATGTTCTCCACCAAATATCTTTCTCTCAGAGATATAGTGAATCCCGAATTAAATGAAGAAGATATAATTAAGAAAATCGAAGAATTATACTTTGATCCTGAAAGTAAGACATATCTATTTCGTTTGGTAAAAATTCTATATGCGGGAACTCCCACAGAAGAACAGGGACTTGTTTCTAATCTATTTACTCACGAGATAGAATTTGCTAAATTCTTAAGGGATCGTATCTTTTCTATTGAAATACTTCCTTTAATACATGGACCATTCTTAAATTCTATTTTAAACAAATTGGATGAAAGGATCTTAAAATTTTCGGTTCCCAAACTTTCTCCTCCTGTTCGAAGAATGGTAGAGAAGAATGTTTCCAAAAACAAATGGAAACAGATTTTAGATGGCCCAAGTAAAAAGCCTGAACCAGGAGAATCCTTTCCTGAAATTGTAGAAAAAGAGATCTTCAGAAGATTCTCCAGAAGGATATATTACGAAGAAGGGAATTTCCCTTTATACAAAGACTCAGCTGAAGAGGAAACCTCTAGAACAGAGATCGAATTCGAAGGTATTCCTGGAGAAAAGTTTAATCTAAATAGATCTTCTAACGAGATTGAGCTCTATGCGATTACAAAGGATAAAATACTTCTTCGTATCTTGAAATATATGGAAGTCTTGAGAATAGATATTTATCTTTCTAAAAAAGAAAGAGATCAGTATGAGTTTTTTAAAATTTCAGCGGATTCTATTTTAGAAATTCCCAAATATGATCAGGCGAAACTAATCATAGGAGCAGGCATCAACTCAGAAAGGAAACCCTTGGAGTTTAGCCTGCTCTCTTTTTCTTACTGATTAAGATTCAGGTGTAAGAATTCTTTTTACTGAATCCTTCCAGACTCGGATCTCTTTTTCTCTTAAGCTGGAACTTAATTTAGGAGAGAATTCCTTACTAGTTTTTTGGTTTTTCTTTAGATCGTTTACGGAAGAGTAAAAACCTCTTTCCAGTCCTGCGAGATATGCTGCTCCCAAAACAGTTGTATCCAGGTTGGAAGGCCTTACGATCTTCTTCCCTAAAATATCTGCTTGGTATTGCATGAGCCAATTGTTTGCAGTTGCTCCACCATCCACTTTTAGGACTTTCAGCTTGGAACCAGTATCATTTTCCATCGCTTCCACTAGTTCATAAGATTGTAATGCGATTGATTTTAATGCTGCTCTTGTGATCTGTTCTTGGGTGGTATCTCTAGTAAGACCTAAGATCGCACCTCTTGCATTCATATCCCAGTAAGGAGCGCCCAAACCGGAGAATGCAGGAACAAAAACCACATCATCATCCTTGGTAACGGAAGAAGCCATCTTCTCCGAAAGTTTGGATTCCTTGAAAAATCTGAGATTATCTCTTAGATACTGGATTACCGCTCCACCGATGAAAATGGAACCTTCTAAACAATAGACCGTTTTTCCTTCTGGCCCGCAAGCTAGCGTAGTGATCAAATTGTTTTTAGAAATTTGTAATTTGTTTCCTGTATTGAATAATAAGAAACATCCAGTTCCGTATGTGTTCTTTGCCTCTCCAGGTTCAGTGCATAATTGTCCGAATAATGCACCCTGTTGGTCTCCGACTAAAGATGAGATTGGAATTCCATCAGGCAGCCCCTTCACTCCTTCTGTTCTTCCGAACAAACTGCTGGAATTATGAGTTTCGGGAAGGATTGCTTCAGGTATTTGTAATATTTTTAATAATTCCTTATCCCATTCTTTTTTCTCAATATTGAAGATAAGAGTTCTACTCGCGTTTGTATGATCCGTTTTATGTGATTTTCCAGCGGTCAAACGATATAAAAGATAAGTATCTATCGTTCCGAAAAGGACTTTGCCTTTTTCAGCCTTTGCTCTTACGCCTTTTACATTGTCCAAGATCCATCTGATCTTAGTTCCACTGAAATAAGCATCAACTACTAGGCCTGTTTTTCTTCTGAATATTGGCTCTAATCCTTCTTTCTTTAATCCGGAACAAAAGTCGGAGGTCCTACGGCATTGCCATACGATCGCATTATAAACAGGAGCGCCGGTATCCTTATCGAATAATACAGTCGTTTCCCTTTGGTTCGTAATCCCTATAGCAACCGCTTTTTCAGGTTTTAACTTTCCATTGCGGATCGCTTTCAAGATAAGCTTTTCAGTTTTTGCCCAAATCTCTTCGGGATCATGCTCTACCCAACCTGGTTTAGGAAAATGTTGTTTAAATTCGGAATAAGCGCTTGAAATCACTGTTCCGGATTTGCTAAAACAAAAAGTACGTATACCTGTGGTACCGGCATCTATTCCGATGATATATTCACTCATTCGATAACTCCCTGATCGATTGAATTAAAGATTAAATTTGGATTTCCAGACCTTCTCTTGCCATGATGATCTCTAATTGGTTGTCCGGATCAAACATTTCTTTGTATTTAATCGCGCGCAGATAAACTGCATCCAATTTTTCATCATCATAAGAAGGATCATGGTGAAACATTACTAACTTTTTAACATTCGCTCTGAGAGCGATGTCAGTCGCCATGGAAGCAGTACTATGCCCCCAGTCGATTTTCTGTAAGGACTCTTCGAAAGTATATTGAGTATCGAATACTAGAACATCAGCTCCTCTGAAATAGTTCAGATAATCTTCTATATTTTCCATCTCGTCCAAATTGAACTCTGCATCTGAAGCAAAGATAAGTGCCTTGCCATCTTCTTCGAACCTATAAGAAAAACTTCCGCCAGGGTGACGGACTGCTTTAGAGATAGAAGTTATAGAATCTGTTACTCTGAATGCTCTACCTTCTGGAACATGTCTGAAAGTTTTCTCTGCCTGGAAACCGTCGAAAGGAACAGGAAAATGAGTAAATGTATGCTGGTATCTTAATCTTTCTTCTAGATTTTCTACAGAACTTACAAATTCAAATTTATTGCCTGGAGTATAAAGGGGAACGAAGAATGGGATTCCCTGGATATGATCCCAATGAGTATGGGTGAAGATCCAAACCGCTTTTCCTTTTCCTGTATCGTAGCCTTCGTGTAAGATGGAGTTTCCCAGTTCTCGGAGACCAGTGCCTCCGTCTATGATAACAAGTTTATCTTCTTTATCTCGGATCTCAATACAGGTCGTATTCCCACCGTAGGTGCTCCAATTGGAAAGTGCCAAGGAGTCTAAAAAATCCTCGATGGCCTCCGGACTTTGGAGGTCAGACGGAGATGCCAAACTTAGTATCCTAAGAATTTTAGATCGAATCAGGTCGCCCTGAACGGGGGAAGAAATGGAGCCCCGCACTCCCCAGAATTTGATCCGCATACAGTTTTAAATATCGTCCGAATTCTTAAGTTTCGGTACAAAATCGAGCACTCAGTTTTACTGAATCAGTAGTTTTTGCGAGCGATTTCTTATTTTATTTGAAATAGATTTAGATCAGTTTTCGTTCTAAAAAAGAGTTTACCTCTTCTTTGCCACAAATTAGTCTATTGGATCGGGTTCACTCCCGGTTTAGAAATTAATTCCGAGATTTCTTTCGGAGATCCGTTGTTTTCTTAACCCGAGGATAGTCAGAGAAATAGAGATCGGAGCCACTCATTGGAAGGTTTTCAAACAGACGTATCCCTAGAACAAGGGTCTTGTGTAGTTAAGATCCAGGGGAATGTAAGCCTAAAGAACGCATTTGCGTTAAAAGAACTCATCATTCGCCAGTTTGACGAGGGCCATAAAGATATCATCCTGGACTTCGAAGGGGATGTATACTTGGACTCTTCCGGGATCGGGGCCATCTTCAATACCCAAAAATACGTCACAGAAAGACATGGTCATCTGAAACTCAGAAACCTAAGTAGAGATGTGATGACTATTTTGAGGATCGCGAATCTAGACAAACATCTGGATATTATCCAATAGGACTTCTTCTCACCTTTGTCTAAAATCCATGTTGGAAGTCCTAAGGATCTACACAGACAGTCCTCTCCGAAATTTTACTTACCTAGTCAGAGAACCTAATTCCCAAAAAACTCTTTCTATAGATCCATATGATCCGGACCAAATTTCCCAAGTTTTGGAGAAGAAGTCCTGGAACCTGGATTATATTCTAAATACTCACGAGCATAATGATCATACCTGCGGAAACGATGGACTTGTTTCCAAATATAGAGCCGAGGTGCTGTCACATCCCGCCGGGATCGGAAAAATCCCACATGCTTCTCATTCCTTAAAAGAAGGAGAGAAAATTTTAGAAAGCCCGGACGGAAATTCTTATCTAAAAGTTATTTATACTCCAGGACATACATTTGCGCATGTTTGTCTTTTGCAGATTGAAAATGGAACTCCTTACGCAGTATTTACTGGAGATACAATCTTTAATTCAGGTGTAGGAAATTGCACTCGAGGTGGAGATCCTAAAACACTTTACGAAACTGTCTTAAAAGAATTCAAAAATCTCCCGGGAAATGTTAGATTATACCCGGGACATGATTATCTCAAAAACAATCTGAAATTCAGTTTAGCGATTGATCCTAAAAATGAAGCCGCTACCAAAGCATTGACTAAGGCGGAAGGTATGAAAGAAGACCAAGAATTTTGGACCACAAACTTCTCCGAAGAAAGAACATTTAATCCATTCTTCCTTATATTTGATCCAAAAGAAAATCTAGTCTCTGGTATTAAAAATAAAATGCAAAATCAATCCTTAGCTTCTGATCCCCAAACTCTGTTTATTGCCCTAAGGTCTCTCCGGGATAAATGGTAGAAGTATCTAAAACTTCTTCTTTTTATTTTCCCAAAATGAGTACAAACAATATCTAATATTTTGTGAATCAGGGAGAATACTCTGGTAAATTTTTGGAATTTATCTGAGGCCCTCTCCAAAAGAATTCTTTTCGTTTAGAAGCATCCCATTCTCCATTGAATTAACCGCATGAAAAAGTATGATATTCTCGTAATAGGCTCCGGAGGAGGAACAAAGCTTGTCACACCTCCTTCTAAACTTGGTTATAAGGTAGCAATTTTAGAAAAAGATCGTTTGGGAGGGACTTGCTTGAACAGGGGTTGTATCCCTTCTAAGATGTTAGTCCATCCTGCGGAAATTTTAGCACAAGCAAAGGATGCCTCCAAATTTCAATTAGGGATCCCTGGCCCATTTTCAGTAGATTTTAAAACTTTGGTAGAAAGAGTTTCCGCAACAGTGGATGCAGACTCAGACAGTATCCTACCTGCTTACGAAAAAAATCCAAACATAGACTTTTATCCTCACGAAGGTAGATTCGTAGAGAATAAGGTAGTAAAAGTAAATGGAGAATTGCTCACCGCAGATCGTATCTTTATAGCTGCCGGATGTAGACCTTCTATCCCTGATATTCCTGGTCTTGAAGGAACTCCTTATATGACTAGCAGAGAAGCTTTAAGAAGAACCGAACTTCCCAAAAGTCTTTTAGTCATCGGCGGAGGTTATATTGGTTTGGAACTTGGATTTGCATATTCTGCATTCGGTTCTAAAACAACTTTTATCGTTCGGAACAGAATGCTTTCTCACGAAGATAAGGATATCATAGACGGTTTCGAAAAAGCATTTTCTAAAAGAGAAGATGTTCGTTTAGGAACTGAAGTGAAGAAGGTAGACTATAAAGACGGCATATTCCGTCTGGAATGCCAAAATTCTTCTGAGACTTTTATATTAGAAGGAGACGCATTACTCGTTGCAACTGGTATCAAACCGAATACCGACTGGTTGGACCTACAACGCACTGATATCAAAACAGACGAAAAAGGTTATATCAAAATAAACGAATATTTTGAAACCACTGCGGATGGTGTATATGCTCTGGGAGATATTATTGGAAAATATTTCTTCCGACATTCAGTAAACTTCGAGGGGGAATTCCTATTTAATTCTCTATATGTGGACAAACATAGAACTCCGGTCGAATATCCTCCCGTTCCCCATTCTGTATTCACCCATCCTCAAGTAGCAGCTGTAGGTAAAACTGAACAACAATTGAAGGAAGAAGGGACCGAATATATCTCCGCTATCAATCCATATTCCAGCAGTGCCACAGGAATGGCGAGACTATCTGAAGACCAATTCGTCAAAATATTAGTAAGTCCTAAAACCAAAAAAGTCCTGGGAGCCCATATCCTAGGAGATGAGGCTTCTAACCTCATTCATCTTTTTATACTCCTGATGACCATGGGTGGGACTCTAGATGACTTGCTAAAGATGATTTATGTTCATCCCGCTTTGCCTGAAATCGCAAGAAACGCTGCCAGGAAAGCAAGAGAAATCTTAAGCTCTTCCTAAAGCCAAAAGATTGTCGAAACAGGGCTTGTTCAAAATCATAGAATTGGAGCGATTTTTCGGGAATGAACAAAGCCTTAGAGATAAAAAATTTGGTGAAGACCTATGCCGGAGGGGTGCAGGCCTTAAAAGGAATTGATCTAACTGTGGACGAAGGGGACTTTTTTGCCCTTTTAGGTCCTAACGGTGCGGGGAAGTCCACTACGATCGGTATCTTAAGTTCCTTAGTAAATAAAACTTCAGGAGAAGTGAAAATTTACGGAGCGGACATAGACAAAGAACTCACATTAGCAAAATCTTATATTGGTGTAGTCCCTCAAGAATTCAATTTTAATATATTTGAAAGAGTAGAACAAATAGTTGCTAATCAAGGTGGGTATTACGGTCTCCCTAGAAAAGTAGCTGTAGAGAGAACTCATAATTATTTAAGCCAACTTGGCCTTTACGAAAAGAGAAAAGAAGGTGCAGGCAGACTTTCTGGCGGAATGAAAAGAAGGCTCATGATCGCGAGGGCACTCGTCCATAACCCAAAAGTTCTGATTTTGGATGAGCCGACTGCAGGAGTGGATATAGAGTTCAGAAGATCTCTCTGGGACTTCTTAGTTAAACTGAATGAATCAGGGATCACAATCATTCTTACTACACATTACTTGGAAGAAGCTGAAAATCTTTGTAAGAAGATAGCGATCATAGACCAAGGAAAGATCGTAGAAAACACTTCTATGAAGGAACTTCTGGTAAAATTAGATTCACAGACATTCGTATTGGATCTAAAACAACCAGTCACTTCTACAATTGATCTAAACGGATTCCATTTGAATAAGGTGGATGATCTAACACTGGAAGTAGATATAGGAAAGAATAATTCATTAAATGAGTTATTCAGACTTTTAGACAAGAGCGGGATCCAAATATCAAGTATGAGAAATAAGTCGAACAGATTGGAGGAATTATTCTTGAAACTAGTGGAGAAAAAACTATGAACTTCGAAGAAAAATTTAACGCATTCTCCACAATTGTTCGAAAAGAAACAATTCGTATCCTAAGGATCTGGATCCAAACATTGATCCCTCCGGGTATTACGATTTCATTATACTTCCTTATCTTTGGAAAATTGGTGGGATCTCAAATTGGAGATGTGGGAGGTCATACCTATATCCAATTTATCGTTCCTGGACTTGTAATGATGTCTGTGATACTAAATGCTTATAACAATGTAGTATCTTCTTTTTTTGGAGCAAAATTCGGAAAGAATATAGAAGAGTTACTAGTTTCCCCTACTCCTGCGTATCTGATCGTGCTCGGATATTCTATCGGCGGAGTGGTCCGAGGAGTGTTAGTAGGATTTATAGTAACACTGGTGTCCCTATTCTTCACTGAATTAAGACTTTATGATGCTTGGATCGTAATCGTAACCGTAGCACTTTCAGCGCTGATGTTCTCTATGGGCGGATTTCTGAATGCACTTTACGCCAAAAAATTCGACGATGTTACCATCATTCCTACATTCATACTGACACCTCTTACCTATTTAGGTGGAGTATTCTACTCTATCAAAATGCTTCCGGAAGGATGGCAAATCGTTTCTAGGTTTAATCCTATTCTTTACATGGTGAATGCATTCCGTTACGGATTTTTAGGAGTAAGCGATATTGATCCATTAGAGGCGATCGGACTTTTAGTGATAGGAACCATTCTACTTTATTCTGTCTCCGTATTTCTACTCAGTCGTGGTTACGGAACGAGGACCTAATGCAAGATATGTTTATAGAAATGGAAAGACTTTTGAGAAATGGACTTTCTCCTTCTGAATTAAGAATAGAGGATTTTTCAGAACAACATGCTGGACATTCCGGCAACCCAACCCGCAAAAAAAGAGGAACTCATATCAGGATCTTTATTACGAGTCCTGAATTCCAAGGAAAATCTCTTTTGGAACAACATCGCTCCGTTTACCAGATCATGGATCCATTCCTAAAAGAATGGGGTGTCCATGCTCTGGAATTAAAGACTTCTATCCCTTAGAAAAAAGATTGTCCGGGAAGAGATTCTAAAAAGTGCTGATAGTATTAGAGTCTAAGATATAACAGATGACTGTCCAAGAAATTCAGGAAAAAATACAAGCAGGACTTCCAGGCTCGGAAGTAGAGATCCAAGATCCTTACAATGACGGAGTGCATATCAAAGCGATCGTAAAGTTTTCCGGATTTGCCGGAAAGTCCATCGTGGAACAACACAGAATGGTGTACGCCACATTAAAGGACGAATTAAAAGCAGAAGTCCATGCATTAGGACTGGAAACCAAAGTATCATAACTAACAGATAGGAATAAGTATCATGGAAAAAGAATTACAAGATAAGATCGAAGGACTGATCGCTTCTAAAAAAATATTTCTGTTTATGAAGGGAACTCCTGACGCTCCTATGTGCGGTTTTTCCGCAGGAGTAACCAATGTTCTCAGAAGTTTAGGTGCAGACTATAACTCGTTTAATGTTCTTTCTGACATGAATGTCAGAGAAGGGATCAAAGAATTTGCAAACTGGCCAACCATTCCTCAGTTATACATCGACGGAGAATTTGTAGGCGGCCATGATATCGTAGTGGAAATGGCAAGAAGCGGAGAACTTCAAAAAAAGATCGGCGCTTAATATGATGAAACTCTTCCAATACGATACCTGTCCTTATTGCGCTTTCGTTCGAGGCCATTTTTCTGAAATGGGCCTAAAAGAAGGCAAGGATTACGAATTGGTAGAAGCCAGCAGAGGAACCCCGGGCAGAGAGGAAGTCCTACGTTTAGGAGGACTCTCTCAGGTTCCTTTTCTGGTAGATGGCGATATTAAAATGTATGAGTCCAGAGATATCGTGGACTATGTAAAAAGTAAGATCCAAAAATTAGGAATTGTAACCTAATACATCCAAAATTTTCTCCCCTACCTTTCTATTTTTTCCTGAATAAGGATAATTATGAATATATAATACAGGATTGAAGTTTAACTCTAAGATCCTGTAATCTCCTTCGGATTCCAGCTCCTTTACTATAATATCTACCCCACAAATCTTTGCTCCTACAACTTTTGCAGCTTGTACTGCCAGTTTTTTATAAGAAGGATCTGCAATATCTGTTACATCAACAGAATCTCCACCTGTACTGATATTCGAGTTTTTACGAACAAAAACTTTTTCTCCAGAGCCAGGAATGAATTCTGGAGATTTTCCAGATTCTTTAAGTACATTTAATTCAGTGTCATCTAATCTGATCTTTTCCAGAGGAGTCACATGACCCACTCCTCTTCTTGGATCTGAATTTTTTTCTTCTATTAATTCTCTGATTGTCTTTTTGCCATCGCCTGTTACATTCGCAGGAATACGATTACATACGGCGACACATTCGTCACCGATCACTAAAAATCTATATTCGTTTCCTTCTGCGAATTCCTCTACAATTGCTGTTTCTGAAAATCCAAGTGCAATTTCCAGAGCCTTCTTTTTTTCTTCACTGGAAGAAGAAGGAGGAAGAATACTGATCCCAATCCCGAAATTGGTAGTGACAGGTTTCACTACCATCTTTCGATCAGAGTTCTTATTTAGGAATTCCAATCCAGAGTTTAGATCAGAAACTGCAGTCCCTCTAGGAACCAATATATTCGATTCTTCTAAAATACGTTTAGTAATGGTTTTGTTTTCCATCACGAGGAAGGTCATATAGGAATCTAATTCTGTTTTGGAGGCTTCTTTTACGAGTCTTGTGACACCTTGGCCGTTTAGTCGAATGAAATGGCTGGGGCGATCTAAAACTTCTACTTCTAATCCTCGATTAAGCGCATCACGGATCACTATTTGAGTGGAAATCTCCAGATCCTCGAATCCTTTTAGGATGAATTCGTTTGGATCTAATTTTTGCCCAGCTTCCAATTTATATTTCAATGGTTGCAGATCCTTGCAGTTGGGTTCTTCTTCACTTTTTCAGATTCTTCTATTTTGACTTTCTCTGCCAGTGACTTTTGGACTTCTTTAGCAAACATAGCAAATTTACCCGGTGTAAGTTCCATCTGGGACTGGTTTCTGTAATTTTCTTTAGCCAAATGAATTCCCAAATCTCTGAATTCCCAGTCTTCGTTGATGATACGATCCATTAGTTTTCCAGAAGGTGTACATTTTGGATCTTCCCAACGTTTATTCATAATGTTTAATATTTCTTGGTAGAATCTTTTTCCAGTATGACGATCCAACTCTTCTGCGATTGGCAAAAGGCTTTGGGTGAACTCTTTCCCTCTGGTTAAGAAATCCTGCTCTTCTCCATCATCTCCTAAAACTTTTAAACCCGGTTTTCTTCCTTCCCAGATAATCCTTTTTGTATTTTCTCTGATCCTAAGTTTCTCTTTTTGGCCTATGGATTTACTTTCTTTCAAGAGACCATCTAAAAGGACCATTTGTATATAACCAAGACTCGGCTTATGAATTCCGGTAGGAGATTCAGGTTGAAGATCTAAACAACGTATCTCAATGTATTGGATCCCACGACTCTGAAGAGCATCCAAAGGTCTTTCATCATTTTTAGGGATTTGTTTAGGTCGGATTGGGGAATAGAATTCGTTTTCTATCTGCAGATAATGATCATTAAGTTGGTTTGGAATCCCACCATGTGGCTGGTATTTTGCATAAGGAGTGCTAACTGCATAACACATTCCATCTATATATTCCTTTAAAGAATTATAATTGATAGGAAGTTCATCTTGCACCTTGCTCGTATACCCAATCTCGCTCATTCTTAAAGAAGTAGCATAAGGGGCATAGTACGTATGATTCTTATGTTTTACAAAAGGAAAATCGCTTGGCACTGGTAAGAAAGTTTCGTCAAAAACCGGAGTGGCTCCAGTTAAATAGAGAATTTCAGGAACCCTTCTCATAAAATTACGAGTAACAGATAGATATAATTCCGAAATTTCTTCTTTAGTGAATGAATGTATTTCTTTTCCCAAAAATTGTTTTAAGAACAAATTCGAAAAAGAGAAATTATAATGTACACCTGAGATGGTCTGCATTCTCCTTCCATAACGAAGACCGAGTCCATTACGATAGACTGTTTTCCATTCTCCAGAAAAAGAATGACCGTACTGTCCAAGAGGAATGTCTTTATCTTCTTTAGGAAGAATAGGAGGCATACTAAAAGGCCAGATCCATTCTTCTTTTAAATGCCTGGAAGTGAATATATGCAGATCTTGTAATTCTCTTACGATTGCTTCAATTCTAGGTCTTGGATTTGTAGCAAATTCAAGCTGAGGTTCCGAAAAATCAGTCTTAATGAAATGATTCGTAAGACTGGAACCTAAGGATTCCGGATGAGGAGTAGTAGCAATTTTTCCATCGAAAAATATACGCATACTTTCCTTTTCCAAACCGTGTTTCGCTTTCACAGCGTGACGCAGATTTGGAAATACCGGAGTTTTGGCGGATTGATTCATTTTATATTCCTAGTTCTTTTTCTTTAATATTATTCCCCCAGAGGGATTCCATCTCCCCTTGGGTCCGCTGCACCATACAATGTACCATTCTCTCTTTTTACACAGAATAGTTTTGCCATATTATTTCCGAGTCTTACCTCGTGTTTTTTTGCCTTCAACTGATTGAAAGTAGCAGTATCAGTCGCAGGACCTTCAACAGAAAGTGCATCTGGGAAAAACTGATGATGAATTCTTCCCCTTGCAACTGATTCATAGAGTGTAAGATTCAAATCTAAAGTAAATAATATGGATTGTAAAACTGCATTTACTATATAAGAACCACCCGGGGCTCCAGTAACCAGAAATGTTTCTCCATTTTTCAAAACGATAGTTGGAGACATGGAACTCAACGGTGTTTTTCCAGGTTGGATAGAATTCGCTTCTGCACCAATTAACCCATATACGTTAGGCTCTCCAGGAGAACGACTGAAATCGTCCATTGTATCATTCAGGACGAAACCATAACCTTCGAGCACTACAGCTGCACCAAATCGATAATTGATAGAATGAGTGGTAGAAACCGCATTTCCTTCCGCATCCACTACAGAGATATGAGTTGTCTGAGGAGATTCTGCCTTTAAATTCAATCTACTTAAGTAAGTAGAACTTGGAGTTGCTTTTCCCGGATTAAAGTCAGAAATTTTTTCCTTAGCATACTCAGAAGAGACTAAAGTTTCCACAGGGATTTTTGTAAATCCTGGATCTCCTCCAAGGACTGCCCTATCAGAATATCCTCTTCTCATAACTTCTGCCAAAAAGTGATAATAGTCGCTTTGGGAGAAATCATACATGGAATGAAGTTCTTTTGTTTCTAACATCTTCAACATTGTGAAAAGATGAACTCCAGAAGAAGGAGGAAACATCGTCTTAATATTATAATTTCTGTAAGTGATCTCTAAAGGTTTTTCTTCTTTTACCTTATAATTTTTCAGATCACTAAAATGGATTGGACCGCCGTTTGCAGATACTTCTTCTGCGAGAGCCTTTGCAATTGCTCCAGTATAAAAGTCCTTGTCACCAGTTTCAGAAATGATCTTAAGAGTTTTTGCCAGATCTTTTTGGACAAAAACTTCCCCAGGCTCTGGAATTTTTCCTCCAGGTATAAAGATCTTCTTCATTCCAGGACTCATATCCTGTTCTGATTCTTGGATCGCTTCCGAAAGATCCGGATATACTATAAATCCTTGTTCGGCCAATCGGATTGCAGGAGCCAAAACTTCTTTTAAAGGAAGTTTTCCGAATTTTTTATGGATCTGCACAAGGCCGGCTACCATTCCAGGAACACCCACTGATTTGTATCCGAGTAAGGATTCTTCCTTGGGGCGGCCCTTATACATATTACGGTTTGCTAAAGAAGGTGCTCTTTCCCTGAAATCAAAAGCATATGACTTTCCAGATTTCGCATGATGATAGACTAAAAATCCGCCTCCACCAATTCCTGTGGACGAAGGACGGGTAACGGAAACTGCAAAGGAAGAAGCAACCGCCACATCAATCGTGTTTCCACCTTTTTTATAGATCTCCAATCCCACCTTGGAGGAATCTATGGAATCCGTAGAGATCATGATCTTCTTGGATTCCGCAAACAAAGTGTTTGGATCTATGCCAAACTTAGGAGCCACAAGGTTCTGGGTAGAAACTTCTCTTCCTTCGATGAATAGTATATTCTTCTTGCAGGATCCAAAAGCAAGAAGAAGCAGAATAGAAAGTGCAAAGAAATATTTGGGACTAGGTCTAACCGTTCTAAAAGACATTATTTTTCTCTAGAACGGAAGACTAATTTCAGTTCCTCGTTTTGTATTTCCAAATTCACATCCCCGCCGTTTTTTAATTCTCCGAAGAGTATCTCTTCAGATAGTTTTTTGGAAATATTAGAATCTATCCATCGTTGTACTGGCCTTGCTCCGAAGAGAGGATCATAGGATTTTTTAGCGATCCAGATTAGAACATCCTCTTCATAATGAAGTTGGATACTTTTCTCTTTGAGTCTGACTTCTAAAAGTTCTAACTGTTTACGGACGACCTTGGAAACAGTTCCCTCATCTAAAGAAGCGAATTCAATGACTGCAGTAAGCCTATTCCTAAACTCAGGAGAAAACTGCTTCTCAATTGCTTTTAGTCCACGATCAGTCATGGCAGTATTATCGAATCCTAATGGATTAGAGGCCCTTTCTCTGGCACCAGTATTTGTGGTCATGATCAGAATCACTTGTTTGAAATCTGCCTTTCTGCCATTATTATCAGTTAAAGTGGCATGATCCATGATCTGAAGTAGAATATTATAAATATCCTCGTGAGCCTTTTCAATCTCATCTAAAAGAAGAACACAATGAGGAGTTCGAACGATCGCATCGGTCAATTGACCACCCTGCTCAAAGCCTACATAACCAGGAGGAGAACCGATAAGGCGAGAAACAGTATGTTTCTCCATATACTCGCTCATATCGAATCGGATGAATTCCACACCTAAGATTGCAGCAAGTTGTTTGGATAATTCGGTTTTACCAACACCAGTCGGCCCCGCGAATAAGAAAGATCCCACAGGTTTTCCAGGTTCCGACAATCCGCTCCTGGAGAGCCGGATCGCTTGGACGAGTTCAATCACTGCCTTGTCTTGGCCGTAAATTTTTCCTTTTAATTCTTCGTCCAGGTTTTTGAGTTTTTCTCTATCGTCTGCCTTAACCGTGCGTGGAGGAATTTTAGAAATTTTTGATACAAGTTCCTCTATCTCTTTTACACTAACGATTTTGGACTTAGAACTTTCTCGTAGTTTTACTTTTGCACCAGCCTCATCGATCAAATCGATCGCCTTGTCTGGCAGTTTGCGATCTAGAATATAACGATCTGCAAGTTTTGCTGCTTCTTCTACGGCTCCGGAAGAATATTTTACGGAGTGGAATTGTTCGTATTTAGGAAGAAGTCCTTTTAAGATCTGGATGGTTTCTTCTACACTTGGTTCATTTACTTCTAATTTTTGGAATCTTCTGGAAAGAGCATGGTCCTTCTCAAAGATCGCTTTATATTCTTTATATGTTGTAGTTCCAATACAACGAAGTTCTCCATTCGAGAGAGCAGGTTTTAAAAGGTTAGAAGCATCTAAAGATCCTCCTGATACAGCACCCGCACCTATAATTGTATGGATCTCATCTACAAATAGTACATTGTCCGGATCGGAAGAAATAGCCTGCACAACATTCTTCAGTCTTTCCTCGAACTCTCCTCTGAACTTGGTTCCTGCAAGTAACAGCCCCATATCCAAAGAATACACTTTCGTATTTTTTAATACATCAGGGACTTTTCCGTTTACGATCTGAAGAGCGAGTCCTTCTACAATTGCAGTTTTTCCAACTCCTGCATCTCCTACGAAAATAGGATTGTTTTTGCGACGTCTTGCAAGAATATGAATCGTTCTTTCAATCTCTTCTGCTCTTCCGACGAGTGGATCCAATTTGCCAAGGCTTGCTTTTTCAGTCAGATTCACACAGAAATCAGCCAAAGCATCTCCACTTTGTTTTTTAGAAGTCTCATCGGTAGAATTTCCTTCTCCTACCTTCTCCCCTGATTTTTTGATGCCATGTGAAATATAACGTACCACATCGAAGCGGGAAATATCCTGTCTTCCTAAAAAGAAAACTGCATGAGATTGATCTTCTCTGAAGAGAGAGGCAAGTACATAACCTCCATCCAATTTTTTCTTTTCTGTAGACTGTACATGAAACGCGGCTAACTGAAGAACTCTTTGAGCGCCGATTGTATATTCAGGCTCTATTTCTCCAAAAGATTCTGGAACCGATTCCATTTCAGTATCTAAGTATTCTTTTAATTCAGATCGTAACTGATTCAGATCAGCGCCGCATGCGATAAGGACCTCTACAGCAACTGGATCATTCGTTAAGGAAAGAAGAATATGCTCAAGTGTGATATACTCATTTCTTCTTTTGAGGGCTTCCGTTCTTGCTTGGTTAAGAGATTTTTCTAGTTCTTCGGATAATGTCATGATTCTTCCCCCTCTTCAATTTCCATTTGGCAATGCAAAGGATGTCCATGTTCCTCTGCGAGTATATGAGTTTCGTTCACTTTTGTTCTGGCAACGTCATGAGAATAGACTCCACAAAGTGCCTTTCCGGTCGTATGTGCCTGCAACATTATTTGTTCACTCTCGACCTGAGTCCGATAAAATACCACGCGAAGTATCCAAACCACAAACTCCATAGGGGTATAATCATCATTTAAGATCACTACCCTATACTTGGCTGGCTTTTTAAGTTTCAGTTTCTCTTTTGTGAGAACCTGCTCTTCTGTTTTTAAATCGCTCATTGGTCTTCGGATTCTCCCCTTACAACCTCGTTCTTTAATGGGGAAGATAGATTAGTTTCTCTTATCATCTCTTGCATATGCATTCTTTCGCTTTCTAAAAAACGTTCAATCGCATTTCGAGCCTGGTCATGGAAAATAAGATGGGAGCTATAAGTAGGAACTGCAGGAAATCCTCTTAAAAACTTCTGCTCTCCTTGGGCCCCTGCTTCAAAAATTTCAAAACCATTCTTGATCGCGTATTCAATAGGGGCATAATAACAACATTCGAAATGTAGAAAAGGATAATGACCAGAAGAACCCCAATATCTTCCATACAACTTCTTTCCCTTTTTCAGGTTGAATGTTCCGCCTATCGTGTCTCCATCCTTCTTCGCTAAAAATAATACCAGATTTTGTGAAAATTTCTCTAAAATGATCTTAAAGAATTTTCGGTTCAAATAAGGAGATCCCCATTTCCTGGAATAGGTCTCTGTATAAAAAGAATAAATAGAGTCCATGTCCCTTTCAGAGATATCTTTGCCTTCTTTACATAGGATTTGGATCCCAGATTCTTTGATTGTCTCTCTTTCCTTTTTGATCTGTATCCTTTTCTTGGATCTAAAATCTCCTAGAAAATTCTCAAAACCAGTATATCCCCTATTCTTCCAATGAAATTGGTGAGTGATACGAGTAGCAAATCCACGTTTCTCTAATGCTTTGGCTTCCTCTTCTTCTAAAAATAGAAAATGAATGCTGGAGAGTCCTTCTGTTTTTGCATTTTCCAATAAGGGAGGAAGTAGGATATCCAACGCTTCTTCTGCAGATACATTCTTTCTTCTGAATATTTTTTTACCGTTCACAGGAGTGAATGGATAAGCTACAATCCCCTTAGGATAATACGAAAGTCCGTTCTGAGAGAAAAAATTTGCCCAGGAATGATCAAAAATATACTCACCGTATGAATCGTATTTATGATAAAAAGGAAGAGAAGAATGTATCCCATCATCGTCTTCCGCCACCCAATACTCAGGATGCCAACTAGTCCTTTCCCCTACGCAGGAAGAAAGTTCCAGAGAATGCAAAAACTCATGATTGGAAAAAGGATTTTCTGGATCTCCTAAAAGGTTCCACTCCTCTGGAGAAATTTCTTGGAGAGAAGGTATCCTGCGGATCTTTGATTTACCGGGCATTTTCTATTTCTTGGACGTTTTTGAGCCTTCTATCGTTCTCTCGGACTCAGAAAAAAATCGTTTTAACTTTTCTAAGGAACGATGGACAATCACTTTTACATTGGATTCTGAAAGGCCTGTGGTCTCGGAAATTTCTCTGACTGATTTTCCTTCCAATTTTGCCATTGTAAGGATCCTTCTCTGTCTAGGCTCCAGAACATTTAGCCAGGATTCTAGTCCTTGTTGGACCTCCCACTTGTCCTCTATAGAAGTTTTTTCTTCCTGAGCAAATCCTTCCATCTCTGTAGAAACAAGCCTATCACGAGTTCCTTTCCTGCGGATATAGTCTATGGTCTTATACCTGGCGATTGAGAAAAACCAAGGTGCAAATGGTTTTTCCTTTCTGTAAGTGACTCTGGCCTTATGTATTCCGATCAGAATGTCCTGGATCAGATCCTCTCTATCGTCCTTGTCACGAACCTTGGAGCTTAAATGATTGTTTAAAATTTCCCTGCATTTGGAAAGTAGGAGTTCGTATTCCTTGGAATCTCCTTCTTGGGCTAAGCGCATTCTTTCCGAAAGAATTTGCCAGATTTCTTGCTTTTCCGCCATGTAACCTTATGCAGTTTGACTCGAATGAATTAATGAGTCGTATAAAGAAAAGCTATTGGACTGGATTTTTTAAGGATGTCCAATCTTTCTTCGATTAATGCGGAAAATCTAAACCAGGAGGATATATGTCAAATTCCGAATCGGACAAGACCAAACAACTGATCCAAACATTGAGTTCCGACCTGGAAAAAGGGAGCCTAAACATTTATACCCTTTTCTTTTCCTGTTTGGGTTTAGTATTATTTGGGACTGCTCTGGGATGGTCCGTTTCCAATATAATAGGCCGCTCGAGCGCATTTCCAGGCTGGTGGCCTGAGCCTACATTATTACTGGTTTGGGGAATTGTCTCCGCTTATCTTTTCAGCAAACTCGCTTTTCCTGAAGAAAGGTCCGCTTGGACATTTTGGGCTGCGGGCGCATTTCTATTCGTCTGGACTGTTTTTATTCTAGGTCGCTTTTTTATGGAAGAAGCTACAGGCCATGTTCATGTAGGGCTTTGTTCTGTAATTATAGCCTCTACTTCTATCTTATTTGGAGCTGGAGCTTGGTTTCTTTTGAGAAATACCGCAAGTTCCAGACCTGGACTTTCAGGGTTTCTATTCTTAAACCTTTTATTAGCAAGTTCTAATCTATGTTTAAAATTTGTATGCTCTGTCCAAGATCCTTCCCATATTCTGATCTCTCATTTGGCATTCACATTGGTTTGGATTGGGGTCTTATATATCCCGATCCGAAAAAAATTCAGTTGGTAAGCCTAGTCTAAAAATTCCCAGGCAGTTCTAAGTTCTCCTGCTAATTCAACTGTTTCCAGTAAGTCTTTAAAAAAATCGTTCTGTCCGAGAGTAGAGCCATCGCCCACCATTACTAAAAGTTTTTTAGCTCTGGTCATTCCCACATTCCATCTTCTTGTCTCGGACAAAAATCCAATTTGTCCTTCTGGATTGGAACGAACCAAACTAAAAACCACCGCATCAGATTCTCTCCCTTGGAAAGAATCTACTGTTTCTACTTCTAATTGAGAAAAATGTTCCGGAAGTATTTCCTCCAGTTTTTGTTTCAAAAGATATCTTTGGTATCTATAGGGAGAAAGAAGGATCAGATTTTTAGGATCCCATCCTGAATCTATGATCTTCTTCACTATGTTTACAGTAAACTCTGCTTCCCAAGGATTTCCTAAACTTCCTTCTGAATTTTCTTCGGCAGTGTCTGTGCCTGAACTATCTAAGAATACTAAACTCGAGCCAAATGGTTCTCCTGAATCAAAAGGTGCTTTTTCTCTAAAATTTTGATCTAATCCTGATTTGAGTCGGTTTTCATAAAACTTCAGATTCGGGAATGTTTGGATCGGATCAGTCATTCTATATTGAGTGTCTAACAGAAATACTCTCTCTTTATCTTGGAAAACAGGAAGAAGTCTCTCCATTAGGGAAACCTTAAGGTTTGGATCTTCTGAGATCACAGTAGGAGGAAGTTGGAATGGATCTCCTGCGATCACAAACTTATCCGCTTTTAAGATTGGGATCCAAGAAGAAGGTTCTATTGCCTGGCTGCCCTCATCTAAAATTGCATAATCAAATTCTAAATTATGAAGTTGGTAAGAAGAAGCCCCGGTATGTGTACAAACGATCACTGGATGGGACTCAAGCAGATATCGGATCAGAACCTTCTGTCTTTCTTTGATATTTTTTCGCAAGGCATCGGCTTCTTTATAAAGACTTCTTCTTTCTTCTGCTTCTTCTCTACCAAAACTTCTTTTGTATTTGCGGGCCTTCTTCAATAACTCTTGTACTTCTTTTCTGTCCCTTTCTATTAACTTTGCTTCCGGAGAATGATTCAATTTCATCTCTAAGGAATTTTGAATAATATCAGGATGCATCCTAGCTGGATGGCCAATTCGTAAAACAGGAACTTTTAGTTTTTCTAAAGATTCTACAAGTAGATCTGAGGCTGAGTTTGTAGGGGCAGAAGCAAGTATTCTCTTACCATCCGCAGCCAGAATACGGATTGCTTCCACGATTGTTTTAGTTTTCCCAGTTCCGGGAGGACCATGGACTAAAATAAAATCTTCTGTTTGTAAAATTGCAGATACAGCTTTTTTCTGAGAATCATTCAGAGTTTCCGGAAGATTGGATAGTGATTTAAAATTTGGTTTAGAAACTTCTAACTGATTGGAGAATAGATCCGCAAAATATTTTTCTCTGGAACCTTTTTTAGCGGAGATTACTTTTTCTAAAGCACGATCCCATTCCTTAAAACTTGTCTCATCGGGAAGTATCTCGAGAGCAAGTTTGCCCTCTTCTACCCAATCTGGAACTTCCTCCATATAAACAAGGTAGGAATCTTCGTTTGCTTTCAGTAAAACTGAGATATATTCTTCTGATTCTTTTACGATCCGTATAGGTGTACCAGGTCGGAATAATTCAGGAATGTTTTTGGATTTTGTGGTCCTTAGTAAAACTTTCCAGTTTCCGTCTGCACTTAATTCAGCGTCTTCGAATACTAATGGAAATACAGTGAATCCGTCTTGGATCCTTTGGTTGATATCGGAGGAGGAAATTTCTTCCTTATACTTATCCAGCTCCGCCTTTCTTTCTTTTTTTAAAGATTCACGTAAGGCGGAATAATAAGATTCTTCCATTCCAATTAGAGTCGGTCTGGAGAAAGTACTACAATCTTATAACTAGGAGTCTTTTGATCTTCTCGAGTAGGAAGACTTTCTGCATAATGAATAGCGGATGCTAGTGTAGTACCGGTAGTCAGTCCTGCAAAAATTCCTTCTTTTTGGTAGAGCTCTGATTGGTAACGAAGCGCCTCATCTCTATCTACTCCAATATACTGATCAGTAACTTTAGGATCAAAAGACTCAGGAAGTCGGATACTGGAATCACCTTGGATCATTTTACGGATGAAGCGAGAATTTTTGCTCACTCCCATAATGACTCTCAAAGAAGGTTTTTTACTTTTTAAATATCTTCCTACACCGGAAAGAGTACCGCCGGAACCTCCTCCTGCTACGAATGCATCTACATTCCCAGCAAGATCTCTCCAGATCTCAGGCCCGGTAAATAAGAAGTGTGCATTCGTATTTGCCATGTCCTTGAACTCATTCAGGATCACGCTGTTTTTCTCTCTGTCTTTAGCTGCCTTTGCAGTTTCTAAAAGAGAATCGTCCCAATTACCTTTTGCAAGTTGAACAACTTCCACACTAGCACCGTAAGATTTTAATTCTTTGATCTTCTCTTGATCCGTATCAGGAGCTAAGAAAACTTTGAACTTGTACTGGCGGAGAGTAGAAATCCAAGCTAAAGAGATTGCAGTAGTATTATATCCAGCTTGGAAAATAGAACCGCCGGGTTTTAGTTCTCCCCTTCTTTCTGCTGCAAGCACCATAGAAAGTGCAGTTCTATCTTTTACACTTCCGGTAGGATTACAAAACTCTGCTTTTAGATAAATTTCTACATTCGGAATATGAGAACCGATCTGATTGAGTCGGATCAAAGGAGTATTCCCGATCATCTGGAGAACATTCTCTTTGATCGGTTTAGCTACACTTAGCTCTCTTCCGAAAGCATTTTGGACATTATTCAAAGCCCCCAGAAGGCTATTGCCGAATTCATCTATGGAGCGTGAAATTTCGTCGAACATAGTCTTCTAGAGTCCTGTATTTTAGAAAATTACTTATGAGAAGCGTACAACCAAGGAACATCTTTTCGATTTTTCTCTTCGTATATAGAGATCTCAGCAGCATGCTGCAGAGTTAAACCGATATCATCCAAACCATTGAACAAACAATATTTACGGAAAGAGTCCACTTCGAAATTGTAAACATTTCCGGAAGGACTGATCACATTCTGTTTGTCCAGATCGATCTTAATTTTGGCTCCCGGAGTCTTATCCACGATCTTGAAAATTTCGTCCACTTCTTCCGGCTTTAAAACAACTGGAAGCATACCGTTTTTGAAACAATTATTATAAAAAATATCAGCGTAAGAAGGAGCAATAATCGCTCTAAATCCGTAATCTTCCAATGCCCAAGGAGCATGTTCTCTGGAAGAACCACATCCAAAATTGTCTCTGGTTACAAGAACGGAAGCACCTTTATATCTGTCTTGGTTCAGGCTGAACTCAGGATTTGGTTTAGTTCCCTCGTCGTCCAGATATCTCCAATCATGGAATAGATGGATACCAAAACCGGTACGTTCGATCTTCTTCAAAAATTGTTTAGGGATGATTGCATCCGTATCTATATTTGGGCGATCAATTAGGACCGCTAAACCTTCGTGTTGAGTAAAGGGTTTCATGAGTCAGTATCCTTATTTCCAGTTCCGAATATCTACAAAATGTCCTTCGACTGCAGCAGCGGCTGCCATTGCAGGACCGACCAGGTGAGTTCTTCCACCCTTTCCTTGTCTTCCTTCGAAGTTACGATTGGAAGTAGAAGCGCATCTGTCTCCTGGTTGTAAAACGTCGTCGTTCATAGCGAGGCACATGGAACAACCTGGTTGTCTCCATTCGAAGCCAGCTTCTATAAAAATTTTATCAAGTCCTTCTGCTTCTGCTTGGCGTTTCACCCTTCCGGAACCGGGAACTACAATTGCCTGAACCTTCGTGGAAACCTTCTTACCTTTTACGGTCGTCGCAGCCACTCTCAAATCTTCAATTCTAGAGTTTGTGCAAGAACCGATGAATACCTTATTCACAAAGACATCTTCCATCTTTTGTCCAGGTTTCAGGTCCATATATTTCAGTGCGTTTTCGATACTGATCTTTTCTACAGCATCCGGAGCATCTTTTGGATCAGGAACAATTCCAGTCACAGGAACTACTTGTCCTGGAGAAGTTCCCCAAGTAACTTGAGGAGCAATTTCTTCTGCTTTTAATACTATGCTAGTATCAAATTTAGCTCCGTCGTCTGTCACATAACGTTTCCATTTTTGGACAGCCAGATCCCATTCTGCACCTTTAGGTGCGAAATCTTTTCCTTTCAGATAATCAAAAGTAGTTTGGTCTGGAGCGATAAGCCCTGCTCTTGCACCTGCCTCGATGGACATATTACAAACAGTCATACGAGCTTCCATACTTAAGGAGGAAATTGCAGATCCTCTATATTCGATTACATATCCGGTTGCTCCACCAGTACCGATCTTTCCGATAATCGCAAGAACGATATCCTTAGCGGTTACATGAGGAGAAAGTTGACCATCTACTCTGATCTCCATGGTCTTTGCTCTTCTTTGTAAAAGAGTTTGAGTAGCAAGCACATGTTCTACTTCAGAAGTTCCAATCCCAAAAGCAAGTGCTCCAAAAGCTCCATGAGTAGAAGTATGGGAATCCCCACAAACAATAGTCATCCCTGGATGAGTCAGTCCCATCTCAGGAGCGATCACATGGATGATCCCTTGGTCAGGGTGATTTAGATCATAAAGAGTAATACCATTCTCATTACAATTCTTGATAAGAGTTTTCATCTGGTTGGCGGAGATTGGATCGGCCAATTCCAGGTCACGGATCCGAGTGGAAACGTTATGGTCCATCGTAGCAAAAGTAGCTTCCGGACGGCGCACCTTTCTTGCAGCCATACGAATACCATCAAAAGCCTGGGGACTCGTTACCTCATGGATGAGATGTCTGTCTATATAAAGTAGATAAGACCCTCCGTCCAATTCACCGACCAAATGGTCTTCCCAGATTTTTTCGAACATCGTTTTCATGGTGCGCAGATCCCCCAGGGGGTAATTCAAGAGTAAAGATTAGACTTCCTTACGGAAGCTCTCTTCCATGCTAAAAATCAGGGGTTTTTCGTAAAGAAGGTTCCGGGGGAAGGCCGCGAATCTATCATTTGCCTCGGAAAACGAGTAAAGCCTTACCGATCCCTATCTCGTCAAAATCGTACAAGATCCTTGGTCTCAGAATTTTTTTACCGTTCAGGAATGTTCCGGATTCGGAAACCAGATCGTATAGAATATACCGATTGCGGACCTTTCTGATCCTTGCATGATTTTTACTTACAGATTGTTCGTATAAAACCAAATCACAAAGGTCGGAATTTCCAATATTGGTCTCAGCTCTTGCGAGTGAGTATTGTTTGCCTGGATTTCTTCCTTCTTTAAAAACAAGTGTGGCCTTTTCATAGGATTCACCCTGATCGAATTCTTTTAGAGCAACAGGAGCCGCCCTTTCCGTCTCGATCCTATCTTCTTCCGAATAAACAAGCTGGTACTGGTTACCATACATTTTACGATAAGCATCTTGTTCGAATTCTATCGTATGAAGTCTTTCTTCAGGACTTACAGTTCCTTCAGGATTCTGCTTTTTTCCTTTTTTCAGAACAACGATCAGGGCTACCAAAGTAAGAATTAATAAGAAAGTAAAACTAGGTAAAAAGATAGAAGGATGTAATAAGAAAACGAGAAGCCTAGTCCGAAATGGAAGATCATAAGAAAAGCTAAGTCGTCTGGAATTTTTAGTCTCCAGTTCTACTTCTAAATTTCCAGTTCCTTGGAATTGCCATTCGTCTTGGAAAGGAGATTCATAAACCAAGGACCAAGGTTCTTTTCTGAAATAATCCAGGTCTCCAAAAACCTGGGTCCTAAAATCAGGACTATTCAAAGAATAGAATGTTCCGCCATATCTTTTTGCTAAAAACTTTCCTCCGTTAGAAGGAAAAGACAAAACATTGATAGGAATATTCGGAGTGTATTCTCCATTCTGAGCTTCATTAGAAGGAATGAGATCTTGGTCGTAAAATAGAGTCAGAATATAATCGGTCTCTTTCAAACGAGGAGAGATCTTTTGAAAAACATAGTCCAGATTTGCTGAGGTATTTCTGTTGGACTTCCCACCTGGAACCTTAGCTTCTTTCAAAGCATCCGATTTACTTAGATCATCTTTGGAGAAGAATACATCATCCGTAAAAAATATAAAGCTGAACCTATCTGCAGAATCAGCTCTTTCTACAATTGTTTTTAAGATCTCTGTGGCTTGCACATTATGATCAAATGAATTCGTCATCTGAGTGATGAGATAAATATGAACAGGCCTTGTGCCTTCTGGTCTATGGATCTTAAGAGGACCTACTCGTCTGGAACGATTTTCTTTTTGTTCCGAAACTGTAAGTATCTCTTGGTCCAGAGATACACCCTTGCCTGCTCTCAATTTTAATTCTACTTTAGGATATCTGGAAATATCATATTCTTCTAAATGAATACTTTCTGCCCCAACAAACGCTGGGTATACGCAAGCTAGCAAAATCAGAAAATATATGAAGAAGCGACCAATCATAAGATTTTGCAATTTAAGCGGGATTTTCATCCAAAGTAAACAGTTTTCTGGAATACTCCAAATGAGGGTTCCAGGACCCGTTTTGCTTTTTCAAGGTCTCCAGTTTTTCCCCACTTCTCATTACAGTTATAGTATCGGCTAGCTCCCTAGCAGAACTAAGATCATGGCTGATAAATAGAAGCCCTGCTCCCAGATCTTTCACCTTGGATTTCAAAAGTTCCAGGATCGCCCTTCCTGTGATCGGATCCAAAGCAGAAGTGGGTTCGTCTGCGAGAATCAGCTCTGCTCCTGAATACACCGAAAGTAGTACTAAAATTCTCTGTCTTTCTCCTCCGGAAAGTTGATGAGGTCTCGCCTTCCAGGCAGCCTCTGGATCAGAAAGTCCGAATTCTTTTAGGAGTCTGAGACCAGTTGCCGGATTTGCAAGTTCTGGTTGGATGAGAGAAAAATATTCTAGGATTTGAGAACCTATACTCAAAAATGGATGAAGACCAATTGCTGCAGTTTGAGGGATTAAACTAATCCGTTTTCCTCGCCAATTTTTCCAAAGAGAAAAATCTCCACTTTGTATGTCTTGGGAGAAGAGTGAAAATTTTTCCCAGGTTACGATAGCTTCTTCATTGAGAAGTCCGAGTATCGTGCTTGCAAAAGTAGATTTTCCGCTTCCGGATTCTCCGACCAAAGCATGAACTTCTTTTTTAGAAATTTGGAAATCGAAGTTTTTAAGAATATGTGAAGACCCGATTTTTACATTCAGGTCTTGTATAAAAAGAATAGTCTCGGATGATTCTCTCTCCAAGTTTTATCCTAACTGAAAGAGTTCATATTCTACGATCGAACAAAGAATATGGCCGATCAGAATATGGGATTCTTGGATACGCGCGGTTTCTTTTCTAGGGATGATTAGATCTAGATCCGCCATACCTTTCATTTTTCCGCCATCTCCACCTAAGAAAGAGATTGTTTTCATCCCAATCTTTTTGGCGGATTCCAAGGCAGCGATCACGTTTTTGGAATTCCCACTGGTTGAAAGACCTACAAGTAAATCTCCCGGTTTTCCGAAAGCTTCTACCTGACGAGAAAACACAAACTCGTATCCGTAATCATTGGAACAAGCAGTTAGAACCGCTGAGTCAGCAGATAATGATAACGCAGGAAGTGCTCTTCTTTCATTTCCAGATTTATAACGGACCACAAGTTCTGCTGCGATATGAGACGCATCACAAGAAGAACCGCCGTTTCCGCAAAAAAGGATCGTACTCCCTTTTTTTAATACTTCGGAAGCAATTTTTCCTGCTTCTTCAATTTCAGGAAGAAGTGTATCCAATACTGCTTTTTTGGTCTCGATAGAGTCCTGGATCTGTTTGGATGCGATTTCTTTTAAGTTCATTCTCATTTATCCTTTTTAGACCGAATTTTAGAGAGCACTGACTCAAAATCCTTTTTGGCTGAATCAAATTCATACAGTGTCAAATTTTCGGAATGCGGAGAATTCCTATTCCCGCTTACGTTTAAAAAATACAATTCTTTAGAAACGATCTGTTTCACTCTTTCAGAAGAATTTGCCTGGAATACATCCTCAAATTCCTTTCCTAAAAATACCAATAATACTGCGATTGTGCTCGGCCTGAGATTAATCAATATCTGTTGTTTCCAAATTGGTTCCCAAGTAAGTATCTCTTTCCAAGAATCAATAGAACGTTTTAGATCTGCCTCTTCTTGCAGAACCGACCAAGATTCTTCATCCCAATTTGGGGTGTTAATTCCAGACAAGATACTTTTTAGACTTTTATGGTCTCCGCTTAAAAGTCGGTTTAAGTCAGCCTCTCCTAAAAAAATCACCCCGCTGATCTTATCACCTTGTTCCGTTAGATAGTTTCCAGTTGAAACAACTAAGGAATATTCTCTGCCTGATTTTTCCTTACCTTCTAAACGGAATAGATTTCGGTTATTTTTAGTAAGTTTAAGAGATTGATTTTCAAAAATTACACCGGAAGGTTTTTTACGGGTCACAAAAAAGCGATCTGCTTTTTCTCTTAGGTCTTTTAATTCCCAGGTATAACCTCGGCTATCCCTAACTAATTCTTTTTCTGTTTCGTGAGAGACTTTCTTTTTCTTTCTCCAAAAAAAGAGTTTATTCCAAAAACCTGATTTTTGTTTACCCTTGGCCATCTTAGTTCCCGTAATCTTTTCGGAGATTAGAAGGGCGTTCTATCAATTTTTTCCCCATTTCGTAGACCTTTGCTTCTTTTAGAAAAGTGGAATATGCAGAAGAGATTGCGATCGTAAATCCAGGAAATCCGTCCAGAAACCCAAGTTTGAAAACATAGATCTCTACAAATTTTCCAAAAGGTTTTATGATTGTACGGGCCAGGGAAAAGTTTTTATTCTTCTTCCAACGAGTCCAGGAAACAATAGAAGAGAATTTATTGATGGTATCTACTTGTTGTGCAAGATCAGCAAAACTATAATGAAGGATATCTCCTTTTATCTTTTTGCCCTTTCCCTCTACAACAAGATAGTCATGAGGATTTTCTCCAGTCCATTTAGACTTGGATTTTCGGATGATTCGATATTTTGTCTGAGGATACCAACCTGAGAAGCGGATAAATCTTCCCATATGGAATGTAAGTCTGGAAACTTTGAGCCCATTCAAGGAAGGATCTTCTGGGCTTTCTAAAAATGTGCGGAGAGAATCAATGAGTTCCTCACTCAGTCGTTCATCTGCATCCAAAGAAAGGATCCATTCGTTCTTACAGAGAGAGATTGCGTCATTCTTCTGTTCTACATGTCCCTTAAAATTCTGGGAAGAAAAACGAACCTCTGGAAAGGACTCGCTGATCTCTTTGGTTTTGTCTGTACTATTTGAATCTAAAACAATAATCTCGTCTGCAATATCTCTGCAAGATTTGATACAGTCCCCGATATTCGCTTCTTCATTATAAGTGATGATCGCAACTGAAAGTTTCTTTAGAAATCTTTCCCGGACCTCATTTCTGCTCAAGGGTGCCTTGGCTTTAGATTTCTTTTTTTTAGGGGAAGAAGGTTCCTTGGTTTTAACGGATTCTGCCATATATTTGAATATCGCAAAGGAGCGAATGAATTCCTAAAATAGTAGGATTTCCTTCTTTGTCAGCGGTTTTTTCTGGAAATCTGAGAGGAAAAGGAAAGTCTGGGGACCGGTGAAACCTAGCTTCTTTTCTCAAATTTCAGAGACCTCTGGAAAGATCTCATTTTATTCCTTATTATTATTTTTAGTAGCATTTCCACTTTCTGTTTCCGCCTCGCAAGTATTGGCAGGCCTAAGCATTTTCTGTTTTATATTCTCTCCTAAGGAGAATTTTCAGAAGTCTAAAACTTACCTTATACCCTGGGGATTCATTTTAGGAGCCTATGTCCTAGTATTTATTTCGTCTCTCTATCACTTCGAAGAATATTCCAATTTCTGGAAAACATTTACAAGACAATCAGAAGCCGGAGATTTCTGGCTTTCGATCCTATTTCCAATTGCTGCAGTCCATTCTTCAGAAGAAAAAAATAGAAGTCTGATCTATAAATATCTTTGGATCTCATTCTTACTCGTTTTGATTTCTGGGATAGCATCCGTTTTCAGCGAGTACAGACTAGGCAAATTTATATCCAATGGTTTTACTCCAGCGCCGGGAGACAGGAGACAACATCCTGCTGGCCCACTTTTCGGTTTGGAAACGTATCTTCCGATCGGACTAATGAACACTCATTTGACCTATGGTGGATTAATTTCTTTTTATATTCCAGGACTTGCTCTTCTTCTTTTCCAAAAGATAAGGAAGAAGGATCTAAAATATACATTAGGATTCAGCGCTCTTCTCCTATTATCGCTTTGGGTATTTTTACTCAACCAAAGCAAATCTGCATGGCTTGGAGTTCTTGCAGTCACCGTTTATTTTATTCTAAGTAAATGGAAAAATTTCTCAGGTAAATTCCCAAGGATCACATTTACAAGAGTTTCAGTTGTGATTGTCCTTTTGATCACTCTTGGTGGAACCGTTCGATTCTTTTACCAAAAAAATTGGTTATTACAAAGAACTCTTGCGCAACTTACGGAGATCCAAACTCCTGAAAACCAAAGATATTGGATCTATAAACTTAGTCTTCCATTACTCGCGGAAAATCCAATTTTGGGAACTGGTGGAGGAAGATTTAAGGAAACTAGTTCAGAAATTTCTAAATCATTTATAGAAAAGAATGAACAACTTTGGTATGAGTTATACATCACTCCAAATAAACATGCTCATAATGATATTTTAGAATTTGCAATTGTGGGCGGATGGCTTTCCGGAATTCTATGGATCGGGTTCTTTTATTTTTTGTTTAGAAAGATCGCTGGTTCTAGCTTAGAAGAAGGAAATTTTCCTTTGGTTGGTATCGGGTTTATCTGGGTAGCTGGATTTTTCCAATGTTATCTTTTAGATGATGAGGTTGCGCTTCCCTTCTTTGCTTTGGCAGGACTTTTATGGGGCAGGGAGAAGGAAACGTCTCCTAAATTCTCTACTGCTTCTACGATCTTCTTAAGTATTACCTTACTATTAAATATTTCTTTCTGGATTTGGAGGCTTTCGATTCCTGCAGAACTTGCCTATGGAAGGCAGGTATTTGCTTCTTCTTCTACTCTTGCTAAAAAGTTAGAAAGACGTATCTTGCCTTTTAGAAATCAAAGCGAAGAAAGAGAAAAAAGAATTTCTGAAACTATTTCAGTTTCTGGCTTAGAAGGAAGTTCAGAATTTTCTTTAGAAGGTTGTCTCACTCATAGATATCCAAATCCTTCAAAACTTAGGGAAGAAGATTATTCATTAGGGATCTATATTTCCCCTATTTTAGAAAATCCACCGACTAAGATTACCATTACAGTATTTTCAGAAGAATCTTTTGATGAAGACAAACTTTATTGGTCTCATAGAAAATATGATTTAGGAACTAAGGATTTAGATCTGAAACCCGGTTGGAATTCCTTCGTTTGGAAGGAGACCATAGGACTTTCTAAAATTACGATTTTTCCAGATATCGTATTTTTCAGGAGTTTTAAGATCCGATTTGGGGGTTTTAATCCAGAGAAGCAGATGGATCTGCCAGTCCTAGACTTGGGAGATCTCTGCGATTTTAAATTGAACTAAGTTGGTACCTGGAGCGGGACTTGAACCCGCACGAGCGTGAACTCACAGGATTTTAAGTCCTGGGTGTCTACCTATTCCACCATCCAGGCGTTTGAGAGACTCTGCCAGGCGTCGCCCGGATTCGAACCGGGGATCAAGCTTTTGCAGAGCCATGCCTTACCACTTGGCCACGACGCCGATATGAGGTATGATTTTGTGTGTGGGCAAGGTGTCAATAGAAAAGTGGAGGAAAGACTTTGAGGATCTATTTCTATCGAATCGACTCGAATGCTAGACTTTTCCACGAGGATTCCGAGCTGACGGATAAAAAGTTTTTAGACTTCTTTTTTACTCATCTAGAAAAAAACCATACCGGAAAATATCCTGAATGCGCCTATATCTCTCCCTGCGGAAAAGAAATGAATTTTGTGCAAACGGAACATTACCCAGTTCTGTTTAAACATAGAATTGGAGATAAACTCTATTACGGAGGAGAAAAAGGGATCTTATTCCAGCCTGAAAATTTGAAATTTGATACTTTTGGAAATTTACTCCACCCTTTTCAAAAAGAGATCTGGGGAAGAGTTTCTACAGAAATCCTTTTAGATCCGGAACTGGAATGGAAAGAAAATCCAGAAAATTGGGATCTGATCTGGAACGGAAAAAATTTTCTCATCCCAAAATTCGACCCAACTGATCTTTCGAATTAGATTCAGGTCCGTTCTTTCAGATTAAGCCCGGACTATAGTAGAATTTATTCCCACTCGATTGTGCCAGGTGGTTTGTTTGTAAGATCGAAAAACAAATACTCTATCCCGGGAACTTTCAGAACTTCTGAAACTAGTTCATCCAGAACATCTTTTTCCAATCGGAAGAAACTCGCAGTCATCGCTTCTTGAGAATCCACAGGTCTAAGAACGATACTTCTTTTTCCGGATTCGGAGCCCAAAGGAAGAAGTACTACAGGCATTTGCCAGATCTGATCATAGATCTTTCTTTTTTGAAGGACCTTTTCCACCGCTGCGTCAGCATCTCTCAAAATATCAGAATCTTTTTTGTCCAAGTCGATTGGCTGGAATTTGAAGTTTGCTTTTGCAAAGGCCTCAGACTTTCCTAAAAATAGAACCACTCGATTGACTGAAGAAATTTGATTTGTGATCGCTGTGGAAATTTTATCCAACTCGTCCCAGGTTTTATCTCCTGAAATCGCTGCACAATATGCGTAAGACCTCTGGTCCCCTTTAACACCGACAGAGGCAACAGGAAGAAGTTTTGCTCGTAGCGAAGAATCAGAAGCAACAAATTCATCTAATGATTTTTGAACAGATCCTGCGACTGGTTTTTCTTGTGCGATCATTCGAACCACAAGTCCTGGTCCAGGGAAAGGATGTCTTCCGGTCCATTCCTTAGGAAGCCCTAGGTAATTTCCAAGTTCTCTGACCTCGTCTTTGTAAAGGTCCTTGATCGGTTCTACTACCTTCCCTTCTTCCATTAATTTTTGGATGGCTTCTACTCTATTATGGTGGGTCTTGATCGTATGAGAATGTTTTGTTCCGCCACTTTCTATTGTGTCCGGATAGATGGTCCCTTGTCCGAGTAACCATTCGTCTGCATTCAATCCTAAACTTTTAGCACAATCTGCCTGTGCTTGTAAGAATAGATTTCCTACAATTTTACGTTTTTCTTCCGGATCTTTTTTACCTTTTAGAGCAGAATAAAAAAGTTCGGAAGAATCATGCACATGCAACTGGATCCCTTGGGGAGAAAGTTTTTCCTGAAGACTTGAAACCTCGTCCTTTCTCATAAATCCAGTATCTATTAGAACACCCTTAACTCTGTCTTTTCCTAAAGCCCTGGAAAGAAGAAGATACGAAACTGTCGAATCCACTCCTCCGGATACGAGTAAGAAAATCTTTTTGTCTGCAGGAACGATTGTATGTAATTCTTTTTCTTTTAGATCTAGGAATTGTTTTAGATCCCAGGTACCTTCTGCTCCAGAAATTTTTACAAAGTTTTCTAAAAGAACAGAACCTTTTTCTGTATGAGTTACTTCAGGATGAAGTTGTATCCCGAACCATTTTTGGGTTGGATTTTCGACTACTGCATATTCGCAGTCCTGGCTGGATGCTGTGCGAGTAAAACCTGCCGGCAAACGAGTCACCTCGTCCCCATGGCTCATCCATACAACTTCCCCACCAGCAAAACCTTTGAGTAATTGTGTTTTAGGAGTATCAATAAAATCTAAAGCGGCTCTTCCGTATTCCGCGGTGCCTGCTTTTTTAACTTCTCCGCCTAGAAGTTTCATCATGAGTTGGTGGCCGTAACAAATCCCTAAGACTGGAATTCCTAGTTTTAACACTTCGACCGGTAGAGAAGGAGAATCTGGTTCGTATACGCTCTCAGGTCCGCCGGAAAGAATGATGCCTGAAAGTTTGGAATATGTTTCAATAGGTTCGTCGTTACCTAAAATTTCGGAATAAGCCCCCAAACGACGAATTCTGGACGCGATCAAATGGGCATACTGCCCTCCAAAATCCACGATCCCAATTACATTTTGGTGCTTCATTCCAAGGTATCCTTAACGTTTCCTTTATGTGAGTTGTAAAAAGATTCCCAGAGACAAAGTCCGGAAAACTCTGGTTTAAAGAGGGAATCATGAGCCATCAACAAGAGTCGATAGGAATTTCCGCTTATGAGGGAAGACAGGACCATATCCCTAGTCTGAAACTTCCCGAGATAGAATCTTTCGCCAATGTGTACGAAGGTAAGGATTACACAATCGATTTTACCATTCCAGAATTCACTGCGGTTTGCCCTAAGACCGGACTGCCTGATTTTGGAGTGATAGAGATCAGCTATATACCAAAGGCAAAATGTATAGAGTTAAAATCTCTGAAAGAGTATATTCTCGCCTACAGAAATCTTGGAATTTTTCATGAGAATGTTGTGAATCATATCTTAGAAGATCTGATCCAGTCTGTAGACCCAAAATACATCAAAGTCAAGGGTGATTATAACCTAAGAGGTGGGATTAAAACAATCGTCACAAGAGAGTACACAAGCAAATGATAGATCCGATCTCTTTACTTGGATTCATCGCTTGTACTCTGACTACTCTGGCATTTCTTCCCCAGCTTATTAAAGTGATCCTGGAAAAAAGGACCAGGGATATTTCCAGGAATATGTATCTGGTTTTATCAGTGGGAGTGTTTTTCTGGCTTTGTTACGGGATCTTAAAGAATGATTTTCCGATCATTCTTGCAAACGGATTTACCTTACTATTTACCACCACCATTCTCTGGTACAAACTTCGTTCCAAAGAAGAAGAATAAAAAAAGCCGCTTCCTTACGGAAACGGCCCTTTGTTTTTTTAGAGTGGAAAACTAACTTATTTAGGAGCTGCCTGGTCTTTTAAAGACTTACGCTGATTTTCCAATTCCTTCTTGGCATCGTCCATAGAAGATTTTACTTTTTCTTTCTCTTCTTTGCCCTGCTTTTGGATGGCTTCTTTTTCTTCTTTTCCAGCGCTCTTAGCTTCTTCTAAAAGTTTACGATTTTCTTCTTTTGCACCTTCAATCAGTTCTCTATTTCTTTGTTTTTGCTCTTCTAATCCTTGGAGGATACGAGCCTTATTCTCTTGGAAATCTTTTAGGATTTCTTGGATACGAGCTCTTTGTTCTTCCGTAATGGATTGGATAGTAGCAGAATCATCCTTTAACTCTTGGGCTTCATCCTCAGTTAAAGGTTGTTCTTTGAATGTATCTCCATTAGAGCTAACATTCTCTCCTGCGTCCGCGATAGTTTGGCTTTCAGGATTATCTGCGTCTGCAACTTCGACCGATCCGTCGGAAACTCTGGTGCTTGTGCCTTTACCAGACTCTTCTACTATGAATTCAGTTCCTCTAACAGAAGCTACGACTGTAGGAGTAGAAACGGTGAACTTGGAAGTTTTGGTAAGTTTACCCGATACCTTGGTGAAAATTTTTCCTTTGATCAAACCCATATCTGCGTAGGTTTCCCCGTTTGCAGAATCGATAAAAATTTTCTTTAGAGTTAGGCTTGTGTTTTCTTTGATCCTTACAAGAACTCCTTCAGTCAATTGAAGGTCTGCATAAGAATCCTTTCCGGTTTCTATCTTATCTTCCGGCAAAAGGAAAGTATCTATTGCTACTGCTTTTTCTTTCCCAGCGTTATCGAAAATTTTTACTGTTCCCTTGGTGAATGTGATCACTCCACCTTGGAGATCTTCTTTGGCTTTCTTACAATCTACAAATACAATGCTCAGGGCCAGAAAGAAGGTTATGGCAATCCGTTTCATTTAGTTCTGATTCTCCCTTGAAATAGGTTTAGGAAGAATATCGATGAAAGAAATTTCCGTCCACATTTTTACTCAGACCTTTTGAATTATTCGGGAAGGATCTTGTCTAATTTGTAGAAGGCCTCAAATCCCATTGAGACTGGCAATCAGCGGCGGAATCTGAAAGGAAAAGGTATTGCGCCATAGCCCCAGTCTAGAAATTGTAGCCCTAGACCGCCAACAACGAACTAAAAAGTTCCAAAGGAGTGACAGAATGAGCAAAATAGCCTACGTAGATAAGGACAACTGTACTTCTTGCAACCAGTGTGCAGACAATCTACCTAAGTACTTTCAAATGGACGATAACGATACTTCCGAGACTCATATCGGAGGAGAGAATGTTAACCAAGCTCAGATCCCTGAGGAAGATTGGAAAACTGTTCAGAAAGAAATGGATGAATGTCCCGGTGAATGTATTCACTGGAGAAAGTAATCGTTTTCCGATTTCTATATTCTATAAAAAAGAAAAAGCGGGAATCTTTTCCCGCTTTTTTTGTGTCTTGATATGGATCAAAAGTTTCTGTAGAGAAGATAGGTCAATATTCTTGTTCTGATCTAGTAGAACCAAGTAATTCGTCTGGAATATCTTCTACTCTATCTCCTATCTGGATAGCGAGTCTGTTCCCAACTCTTCCTGGGAGACATTTGAATTTCTTACGTTCCCCTACTTTTACAAGCATATCCGATCTGGTAGTGGTGTTTTCTAATTTAACAACATCACCTACAGTTAGATTCATAAAATCCAAAATAGAAATATCTACTGAACCGACTTCAGCGATCACAGGAATTTGCACCTGATCCAAACGTTCTTGGATGATTGCTCTGTTCTCGTCCAACTCACCCTTCCGGATAGATGAATACCAGTATTGTGCGGAGAGTTTATTAATGATAGGCTCGATCGTGATATATGGAATACAAAGGTTGGTTAGACCTTCTACCTCACCGATCTTAGTCTCTAAGTTGATCAAAACCACCATGTCATTCGGAGGTACAACCTGAGCGAACTGAGGGTTTGTTTCGATATTACCAAGACGAGGTCTTAGGTCGATTACAGTCGACCAAGCCTCTCTCATGTTTCCTAAGATACGAACGATAATTCCTTCCATTACGCTCATCTCGATCTCGGAAAGTTCTCTGGAGATTTTTGCAGTCTCTCCCTTACCACCAAATAGACGGTCAATGATCGTAAATGAAATAGAAGGATCTATTTCTAAAATTGCGGAACCCCTAAGCGGGTCCATGTTAATTACAGCAAGTGTGGTCGGGTTCGGAATAGAACGAATAAATTCTTCGTAAGTTAACTGATCCACAGCAGCAACGTGAACGTGAACTAAAGCTCGGAGCTGAGCAGAAAGTCCAGTAGTTGCCAAACGAGCAAATGTCTCGTGCATCATTTGAAGAGTACGGATCTGGTCTTTAGAAAATTTATCGGGACGTTTGAAGTCATAAATTTTGACCTTCTTTTGTTCCCCTACGGAAGAATATTCATCTTCCGCTACTTCTCCGCTGGAGATCGCGTTTAATAATGCATCTATCTCGTCTTGGGATAAAATTTCGGTCATTTTCTTACCTTCGCTAATAGATTAGCCACTTTCCAAAACATTCCGTTTTCTTCCGGCATTCTTCTTAAAGTAAATTCGTATTCGTATCGGACAGGGACTTTATTCACTCTTCTTTCCACAGCGACCCGCACTTTGGAAAGATTTGAATTCACCTTCTCCGTTCCCAAGATCTTATAGTATTGTAACATACCTGATCTGTTTTCTGCCAGATAATTTCTGAATTCTTCTAGAACAAAATCTTTTTCAGCTTCTTCTGATTGTTGCCAATCTCTTGCAAATCTGTCGTATGCTTGTATATATTCAGGGAAATGGATCCATTTGAAATGGAGCTTCCAGTTTTTCTTTTTTTCAGCACCTAAGAATAGATGGATCACTTCTTCAGGCTCGAGTCCGTCTGTTGATGGATCTTGGTAAGGAACTCCAGGAAGCACCCAATCTTTTTTACGCTCTTCTACACTGAAATAAGGATGGCTTTCTGATCTTACAAAATGGTCTCCATATTCGGAGATATTAGGATAGAAGTAAGCGGTTACGAAATATTTTTTGCCTGGCTCTAACTCATATAGATGGTCAATTCTGATCTCTTTAGAAAAAGTTTCATCTTTATGAAGAATGATCTCTTTGACCTCGTCACCTACAAGGTTCTCAACTTTATTCCTTCTTCTTAAGATAGGATCTTGTTTTCTTTCTTCTTCTATTCTTGAAACAGTTCTACCGTCTTCATCTCTTACGATTACTTGGAAGGAACGTAGATCTTTTCCATAAGGGAAAATTCTTAGGACCTCGTTTCCAGTATTCCTAACTGAAAGTACAGCTGAGATTGGTTCCTTCTCACGGAACTGCATTTTAGGAAGTTTGATATCCACTATGCCTTGGGCTTGGATATAATTTTCGGAAACTTCTCCCCTTGCATTTCTGTTAGGATACGATCCCAAACCGAATGCACTCAGTAGAATTAGTATGATCAGAATTCGTTTCATTCTAAAATTTCAGCCCGTGCGGACGCAAAATCTATGGTCCTCTTTTAGATTTCGGCAAAAAGAGACAAAACCCACTAAAAAATACGGGAAATTATCCAGGAAAACCGGACTCTTTTTCAGCCTTCTGCGTCTTCTATAATATAATCAGCTATCCGGATCAATCTTCCAAGAACGGGCTTGAGCTTACTGTATTCCTGGTAACATTCCTCGTATTTTTCCAGAATTGGCCCGATTTGGGCTACAGACTTAGGAGATAGATTCAAACTGGAAATATTGGATTCTGAAAGTTTTTCAGCAGATTCCAAACTATCGAAAAACCTAGAAATCTCCTTAAGGATGGATTCATCTGCCCTATCATTCTTTTCGAAATTGGATTCTATTTTTAGAATATAGTCAGTGAGAGTTTGTTTGAGTCGGACTTCTTCTTCGTTTGCTTTACGTTTTGCAGTAAGTGTATTCACCTTACTATAACGTGCCATCGCTTCTTCATAAGAATGGCTGACTGATTGCCTGTTTTGTTGGATCAGGCGCACTAGTGAAACAACAGAACGGAAATCCCAGGCAGTGTCCTTTTTGTTCCGGATCTCTGGGAACATTTCTCCACCTTGGGAGTCATCCACCTGTAATCCGGAAAGTTTTTCTAATATTCTTCCCGTGGATCCAGAGCCCTGTATCTCTCGGGCCACCGAAAGAAAAATAGGATTTTGGTCCAGGGAAGTACTCATTATTTTGCCCTCTTATCGTAGATGGACACTTTGCGAATGGTAGTTTTGCCGTTTCCGGAAGCGATGATCTTATCTACTATATCAGCGCCTTGGATGATCTGGCCGAATACAGTATGTAATCCATCCAAATGAGGAGTGTCAACTTGGTTGATGAAAAACTGAGAACCATTTGTATTTGGTCCTGCGTTTGCCATTGCCAAGGCTCCCTTGATCGCTTTCTTACTTTTAACAACATTATTATAACGATACCCGAGTCTGAAAAGTATTTCCATTACAGAAAGATTTTTGGCTTTTTCCAAATTACTTTCTAGTTCTTCTCTTCTTTCGTCTGCTTCTCTTTGGCTGCGAATTCCAAGCTCTCCACCAATGTATCTATAAAGATAACCAGTATAAAATTGAGACTGTCCTATTTTGGCTTGATCCAGACCTAGGCTTGCCGCATTGATCTCGTCAGCAAATCTATAGCCAGGAGTTCCAGATCCGTCACCGTATGGACATCCACCTTGGATCATAAAACCCTCAATTACTCTATGGAATGTTAATCCATCATAGAATGGTCTTTTCTGAGGTTGGCCATTGCGAAGAGTGAATTCTTTCTCTCCTTGGGCAAGATCAATGAAGTTTTGGACCGTTTTGGAAGCATCCTTATCGTACAGTTCGAAAAGCATATTTCCTTGGGTTGTTTCTATCAAAGCATAAATAGCTGGTTTTTCAGGAAGAGCCACGCGAGGTTTTTCTTCTTTTCTGACTACGACATCGACTGGGCTGTACGCTTCCGGAACATATCTTTGTTCCGCATATGGATTTGCCTTACAGGCAAAGGAAAATAATAAAATCGCAAACCATACTAAGGCACCAAACATTTTGGGCTTAGAATTCGATTTTATATTCAGATAATTCATTTCGTATTCCTTTGGATTGATTTGATAGATTGTTTCGCAAGTTCCAATTGTTCTAGCTGTCTGGATCTGGAAGTCCCGCCATAGCTAGATTTTTTGTCAGTAGAAAGTTCCAGACTTACCGCTTTAGAATATTCCTCTCCAGTAAAGTAAGGTGAAATTCCTTTTCTGACCTCTTCTGAGATTGTGAATAAATTTTCTTTTCTTTCTACACATTCTGAGACTAGTCTTCCTACTAGTTCATGCGCAGTTCTAAATGGGACTTTTTTCTCACCCACAAGAAAGTCAGCCAAATCTGTAGCAGTGGCAAATCCTTCTTTCAAGGATCTTTCTCCTCTTTCTGGTCTGAACTGCATTTCGGAAACCATTGCTTCTAAACCTTCCAGACTTAATAGAACAGTTTCCACAGCATCAAAAACCGCTAACTTGTCTTCTTGTAAATCACGATTGTATGTAAGAGGCAACCCCTTTAAGAGCCCAATTAAATGATTTAAATTCCCCGCCACCCTAGCGGATTTTCCACGGATAAGCTCAGCTATATCCGGATTTTTTTTCTGGGGCATGATAGAAGATCCGGTAGTGAGTGAATCAGGCAGTTTTACAAGGCCAAATTCTTGAGAAGAATAAAGAACTATATCCTCACAAAAACGAGAAGCATGAGACATTGTTTGCACTGCAGCAAATAAGAACTGCAGAAGATGATCTCTATTTGAAACACCATCCATACTATTTGGAGAAATTGAATCTGCTTTTAATTCAGAAGCTAGAAACTCTCTGTCGTTTTGGTAATTCACTCCAGCCATAGCGCCGGAGCCGAGAACTAGAATATTTGCAGTCTTCTTTGCAAATTCGAAAAACTCTAGGTCACGAGTGAACATCCAAAAATAAGCCAATAAAAAATGAGAGGCTCTGATTGGTTGAGCAACTTGTAAATGAGTATAACCAGGAATGATTGTATCTATATTTTTAGAGGCTTGCTCATAAAGTGTTTCTCTCAAAGAATCCAAACGTACTAAAATTTCTTGGATACGATTTCTTACATAAAGCCTAGTGTCTTGAGAGACTTGATCATTTCTAGACCTTGCTGTATGTAATTTTTTTCCAACTTCTCCTTTCAATTCAGTGAGTCTTGATTCCACATGCATGTGAATATCTTCTAACTCTGAACTGAATTTGAAATTTCCGGATTCAATCTCTTCTTCTACCTGATTTAATCCGTCTAGTAGTTCTTTTACTTCTGTGGAATTTAAGATGCCCATCTTTGCAAGCATCTTGGCGTGAGCCCTACTTCCTTCTAGATCTTCTTTGTACAATTTTTGGTCGAAGGAAATAGATTCTCCTATCCTTTCCATAATGGAAGAAACTTTTTCTTTAAATCTTCCTCCCCAAAGTTTAGAGTTTTTGTCCTCAGGTGTATTCATTAAAAAAATTTTGATACCTTATTGATTTTCCGCAAAAGTTTGGAGCCAGTCTCTTAGGATCTCGATTTCTTCCTGATCCAGTTTAGAATTAGTATGTAAGAAAATATAATCCTTGGGAGGCATATGACCTTCTTCCACTTCTTCTAATATCTCTTCCGCGAGATCCGCCTTTTTTTCCGGTTTTAAGCTTTCCCACTCCGAAAAATTTAATTCTTCACGACCTTCTTCTATATGATGAGAGATATATAAAGAAACCGGAAAAACCTTGGAATACCAAGGCCATTGGACTAGATCCGAATGGCAGTCATAACAAGACTTTCGAAAAATCTTTTTGACGCGTTCTTCCGTTTTGATTTCATTAGCATTCTTTCCCAACGGAGGTTGTACGGGGATTAACTGAAGAGCAAGGAATACGACTAGTAGTCCAATTCCCAGACGAATCCAAATTTTTCTCATCACTCCCGCTAAGAATATGGACGGGAATGTTTTTGAAAATAGAATTTTTCCCCTTTCTTCTACCTAAAAACCATGGACTTTTTACAAGACGGACATAACCTCTCTTATCTTTGGATCGCCTCCGGGATCTTACTCATGGTGGCAGAACTTTTTATCCCCGGAACCTTTGTGATCTTTTTAGGATTATCTGCGGTTATCGTAGGAAGTATTTCTTATTTTTTTGAAATAGGATTTTGGCCCCAGGCAATCATTTGGGCAGCACTTTCAGGAATTCTAATTTGGGTGGGAGGAAGTTTTCTCAGGAAATTTTTTCCATCTTCTTCCGAAAAAGCCACTCTTATACCAGAAGAAGGTCCAGGAAGGATCGTTCTAGTTTCCAAAGACATTCTTGTAGAACGGAAAGGTGGTAGGGTCGTATTCCAGGGAACAGAATGGGATGCGATCAGCAAAGCCAAACGAATTCCCGCAGGAAAAAGAGCAAGGATCTTAGAGAGAGAAAACCTTACATTCGTTGTGGAGCCTATCGAGCTTCCTGAAATATAATCATTTTTAAATAGGAGTTAGAAATTTACAAAATGGACCCTTTTCTATTTTTTACGCTGGTTGTCATAGCAGCTATCTATCTCATTATGAAAACCTGTATAGTGGTTCCCCAAAACTATTGTTTTGTTGTGGAAAGGCTAGGAGTGTTCCGCGGAGCACTTGGAGCGGGTTTTCATTTTCTAATCCCGATCATTGACCAGATCAGATACAAACAACTTTTGAAGGAAATCGCAATCGATATTCCTCCTCAGACTTGTATCACTAAGGACAACGTTTCCATTTTGGTGGATGGTATTCTATACATCAAAGTTATGGATCCGTACAAAGCTTCTTACGAGATCGAAAACTTTAGAAGTGCAACCATCCAGCTGGCTCAAACCACTCTTCGTTCTGAGATCGGTAAATTGGTATTGGATCATACTTTCTCTGAAAGAGATGATATCAATGCAAATGTGGTCCGAGCATTGGATGAAGCAACAGATCCTTGGGGAATTAAAGTAACTCGTTACGAGATCAAAAATATTTCTCCTCCTAAAGAAATCCTACATGAGATGGAAGAACAAGTAAAAGCAGAACGTGTAAAACGTGCTGAGATTACCATTTCAGAAGGTGAGAAAGCTTCTAGGATCAATCGTTCTATGGGTGAAAGACAGGAAGCAATCAATCTTTCAGAAGGTGAAAAGATCAAAAAGGTAAATGAGGCAGAAGGTAAAGCTAAAGAGATTGAGTTTATTGCCCAAGCAAAAGCAAAAGGGATCAAACTAATCTCTGATGCGACTGCAAACGAAGGCGGAACAGAAGCAGTTAATCTTCAGATCACAGAGGATTATCTCTCTGGCCTAGGTGTAATTCTAGAAAAAGCAAAAACCACAGTTCTTCCTACTGAAATGGCAAACGTAGTCGGTTTCTTTGAAGGAATTTCGAAGGTTACCAACAAATTCCCAGGACTGGATTCAGAGAAGGAGTAATATTCAAGATGTTTGTTTCAGTATTTTTATGGATATTTTGGCTCGGGTTTTTACTCTACCTCGCATATAAATTGTATCGTTCTTTGAGAATTGTTTCAGCTCAAGAATGTATCATTGTAGAAAGACTTGGGAAATACAGCAGAACACTTCATGCAGGGTTTCATATTCTAATCCCTTTTATAGATTATGATGCATATTATCATACTCTAAAAGAGCAAGCGATAGATGTTCCTCCTCAAACTTGTATCACTAAAGATAACGTTAAGGTAGAGATGGACGGGATTCTTTATCTAAGAGTTCTTGATCCTCAAAAAGCAAGTTACGGGATAGAAGATTATAGATTCGCAGTTACACAACTTGTGCAAACTACTATGAGAGCTATCATCGGAACCATGGATCTGGATACAACATTTGAAACCAGAGAAGTGATCAATAGCAAAATTTTAGAAGTTTTAGACCAAGCAGGAGAGCCTTGGGGCGTTCGTGTAAATCGTTATGAAATCGTGAACATCGCTCCTCCTAAATCTGTTATTGAAGCAATGGAGAGAGAGAAAAAGGCTCAGATCTCTAAAAAAGCTCAGATCTCTCTTTCTGAAGGAGATAGAGATTCTAGGATCAACCGCTCCTTAGGTATTAAAGAAGAAGCGATCAATAAATCTGAGGGTGAAAAACAAAAAAGGATCAATGAGGCAGAAGGACAAGCTGCTGAAATTGAATCCATTGCAACTGCTACAGCAAAAGGTATTGAACTACTTGCAGCTTCTATCAAAACAAAAGGTGGAAAAGAAGCAGTAAAACTCAGGATTGCTCAGAGATTTATTAAAGAGGTAGAAAAATTAGGACAGGACGGAACAGAACTCGTTCTTCCATTGAACCTATCTAATTTTAAATCTGTAATGAAGTCTGTACTCGGAAGCGAGGACAAAAAGGCTTAAAGACCATCGTCGTATCCGGAAATCAACCTCCGGATACGAATTTTTTATTTAGAGCATTCTTCTGGAAGGATCAACTATCTCTGTAATTCTAATTCCGTAATAATCATCCAATAAAACCAGTTTACCCTTTCCAACCAGTTTGCCGTTTGCTAAAATATCCAAATCTTCGCCCACAGCATTGTCTAACTCCACAACAGCACCTTCGTTCAGACCTAGAACATCTTTAATGTACATATTGGTCCTACCGAGTTCTACAGTAAGAGCCACATTGACATCTAATAATAGATTTAAGTTCGCGGTATTGGAAGAAACTGAACTGGAACGAGCACTTGCTTTTGGAGGCGCAGGAGTAGAAGAAGGTCCCAAGGCCGCAGCAATATCCGCGAAAGATGGAGCTCCTCCAGATGCTGGAGAAGTAGAAGCGCCTGCTCCACCACCAGAATCACCTAATAGAGAATCCAATTCTCCGCTCAGATTAAAATCAGCTGAGCCACCGCCGCCACCCCCGGGACTGGACCCGGTTAGTAATGCGTCTATATCGTCTTGTGAAAGGGAGCCTTCACCCATTAGGACTTGCCTCCAAAGGTTCTTTCTAAATTCTTCGACAGAACCGAAAGATTATACAAGAGAAATTCTAGGTAAGAAAGAATGAAACCTGAAGATTTGACCAGTCCAGTATCCCGAAATTCCGGAAATATTCTGGATTTCACCCAGGCCAAAAACCTGCTTTATTCTGAATTAAAAGGTCTAGGGGTCAAAGACTCCGAACTTCCCGCTTTTTTACCCGATAAAAAAGATCTGAGGATAGAATTCCCAATCCCGGGTGCGGACAAAGGCCAACTTTTGGACTGTATCCAGATCGTTCGAAATCATATTGAAAACCTAAGGATCCATACATTCGAACCTGGATATGTCTGTCTCCAAGCATTGAATGAGAATTTATTCGAAACCAAAAACATCCTAGACAATGCAAAGTTCCGTTTCTATTCGGGAAGGAACCAAAGCAAGATAGAAATGACCAAAAAGGGAGATTTCCATAGAGAGGAAATTTTCTCCGCAATTGATCTATTCAAATATCTCAGACTTTCCAAACAAGAATCCGTTCAGAATCCAAAAGAACTATTACTCAGACTAGGGATTGATGTATTCGATCCAATAGAAGCAAAGAAGAAGGGAGACTGGATGACATTCGAAACCATCGCCGGTTACGAGGATGTCAAAAGGCAAATATTAGAATCCATTATACTTCCACTCAAATCTCCGGAGACACTAGAGGAACTTTCTAAACTCACCCGAAAATTCCCAGGCAGAACAAAACCTAGGGCAATTCTTTTAGAAGGAGAACCTGGGGTTGGAAAAACTACTATGGCAAAGGTGATTTCCTGCATGACTGAGATCCCTCTTATCTATGTGCCAGTGGAATCTATTTTAAGTAAATATTATGGGGAAAGCGCCCAGAACATGGCTTATGTCTTCGACGTGGCCTCCCTATTCCCTTCTTGTCTTCTATTTTTGGATGAAATAGATTCCTTAGCTGGGTCCAGAGACGACGGCTTATTCGAGGCCACCCGAAACATTCTATCCGTATTATTACGAAAACTAGATGGTTTCGAAGGGGGACAAAAATCGATTACTCTAGGGGCAACTAACAGAAAGCAGGATCTGGACAAGGCTTTGGTTTCCAGATTTGACAGATCCGTATTCTTCCCCCTACCTAACGAAAAAGAAAGGGCTGCGATATTAGGAAATTATGCTAAACATTTACAGGATTCCGAGCGTTTAACAATTTCACAACGATTGGGATCGCATTCTGGGCGGGATTTAAGGGATTTCTGCGATTTTGTAGAAAGAAGATGGGCGGCCAACCTGATCGAAAAAGGATTGAAACCGACTCCTCCCCCCTATGAACTGTATTTGGAAACGAGTTCAAAATCCGGAAAATAAACGTTTTCGGTGCGAAAATGTAAGTCTTGGATTTAATCGGGAGTCTATTTTACCGATACTAGAGACAGGGAATTCTCGACTTTCGAGAAACCCAAACGCAGAAGAGACCAAGGAAATAGGGTACAATGAAACGCAAAATCGCATTCTGCCTGGCAATTTTTTCAATCGCAGGCATACTCAACGCTCAAGACAACCAAGCCCAAAAGAAGGAAGACGGTCAAACCGGTGCGGCTATCCTTGAAACGGAAAAAGGTCTGGATCAAAGAGTTACAGCTCTAAATGAAAGACTAAAACGTCATACAGTACTCATGAAAATGAAAGTACGTGTTCTTCCATTCCGTACGGTTCTGTTCAAAGGAAAAGCAAACAACGATGAGTGTGTTGCTTCCAACAGTAACGCACAAGAAGATGCAGCAAACAACTGTATCAGAGTAGAAGTTTACGATTTCATTAAGGATGAGGAAAGAGGACAAGGTAAGATCGTTCAAGGTGGACTTTCCAAGTATATGGAAATCTACTTCGAAGGGCCAAACACAAACGATCCGGATCCTAGAATGGAACCTCCTCGTAAAATCAGCAAAATTATCAGCAAAGTTTATAAGAACAACTTCTTGATCGAAGATAAATCAGTATCTGAGATCATCGATAGAGCTCCGAACGACCAACCAGGACATAACGATAAGATCGAACTTTTCTACCAAAAGAACGGCTATCCTGAAGGCGGTCGCCCTGAGACTCCTAGCGAAAAAGGTGTTGGTAAATACGTTCTTGCTAACGTAGAAAATACTAAGACCCACCCTATCCGTAACTCTTTCAAAAAGACTTTCTACATTAAACATTTGGATACGTTCGACAGATTATTTACCAAAATTTTCGATTACAACGACCAATTAGGTAATGAGAATTACAAAGAGAACGTAAACACGCTCAAGGAATCCCTGAAATACTAAGCTAAGTGCGGTATATTCTTCCTTGTTCCTCCTGCGGCACCGAACTCAGGATTCCCATCGATATGGGAAAACTGACTGTTCGGTGTCCTAGATGTTATCATTCTTTCGTTTTTGATCCAGAAGACTCCGCCAGTTTTAGAGGTGGAAGATACGATCTACCTGGAGGAGACTCCAATACGCAGAGTCCTCGTTCCGTGCGGGGATTTTTTCGTTTTCTAGAAGATAAATTCGAATCCATCAAATCCAGATTTAGTCGGAACAGATCTTACGGTTGGCAAAATCCTGGAGAACGTCCCAAATCATTCGAAAATTATAATGATCAGAATCGCACTGGATTCGGTCCAACACTCGCAAAATATATTTTATTCTTTCTTATACTGATCGGGATCACAAGAACCTGTTTCTTTTCTTCTCAAAACTGGAATGAATCTGTTCCAAATTGGAATTCTCCGGAAACCCAAGAACCTTCTATTCCAAGCCCAAAAGAAGAAGATGATGATAAAGCTCCCCAAGTAGAAATTTAGACGTATGAACTATTTAATATTGGATCTCTCTCAGAAAACAAATTCTGGGGAATTCAAGATCTCCAATAAGGATCGGGTCACTCATATCCTAGACATTCTACAAAAAAAAGAAGGAGATAAGATCAAAGCCGGATTATTAAACGATAGTTTAGGAATTTTTAAAATTCTAAAGATATCTTCCGAAGGAATTTTAGGATCTTATACACAAATTATAAAACCTAAGAGAAGAAGTCCCGGTATAAATTTAATCGTATCCATCCAAAGACCTCCGACTGTGGAAAAAATCCTAGAACTTGCCAGTGTATGGGGTGTACAATCCTTAGAATTCAGGCTTGCAATATTATCCAGAAAGGAATATCTCACCTCCCCTGTTTGGAAAGAAGAGAATATTAAAGAAAAACTAATCCTTGGAATGGAACAAGGCGGCAACGTTTTTCTTCCTAATGTAGAACTTGGATTTGTTCCTCCAGTTAAAAAGACTAGTTTCAAGAAGAAGCAGTCCATTTCGGAAATAGTATCTTCTTCTCGTAATTTTTTCTATTTGGATAAAAAAGGAAAATCCATCCAAGAGTTTCTTCCATTGGAAAAAAAAGAATATTCTATCTTAGTTGGGCCTGAACCCGGTTGGACGAAATCAGAACTGGAAACATTCAAAAAATCGAATATCCCAGGGGTCAGGCTTTCTTCTTCTGTTTTGAGATCAGAACAAGCTGTGTCCTTCTTTCTTTCCCAATGGGAAAACTCAAAGAACCCTCGTTTAAATTAGAAGGATAAAGAGTTAGAAAAAAGGACCTTTTGTTCGTCTTGGGCCACAAAACTATTCGATGTGCTATCGTATACCCATCTACGGATATCCTGCACTCTGATCGCGATAAATCCTAGATTCAGAGCAGCTTCAATTGCCCCTACTGAGTTATCATCTACCTTGAATGCATCTTTGTTCTGATCAAAATTTTTACGTGTATAATAACCGGAGATCATGAATAATGAACCGATCGGAAAATACAAACCTACGAATATTCTGGAATTATTCGGTCCCGAATAATTCTCATAGTTTGCCTCTAAAGATATTCTATAAAAACTTAATACTACGGATGTGAAATATCCTTTCAGCCTTGCAGCATCCGGATCCAGAAGTTTAGCTGCTTCCAATTTTGTTACTGGAAGTTGAGAATTTACATTGGCTTGGTATCTTTCTAACTCATAAAAGCTATCGAAGTACATTGGAATATAATTCGCATCCATATTCCTGTATTCAGGTTTGATCTTAGCGTAAATATCTTTTCCGCCGAATCTGAACATTGCACCAGTGTGAGTTCCTTTAGAATTCAATATCTTGATCGTGTTTACATCATAGTAAGGAGTAACTTCTACATATTTTGTACTGATCAGTTTGTATTCTGCATCCATACCTTGGATGACCAATTTTTCTGATTGTTCGACAAGAGGATTATTATTGGAATCCAAACGTAAACGACCAGTTGTATCAAATGCAAGTTGTGTAGGAGCTTTTGTATCGAATGCAGTAGTATATCCTATAGAAAATCTATTCGCAAAATTGTCCTGATTGAAGAACTCTTTTAATTTTTCCTTACGAGACTCTGGTTTTTTCTCGATAGGGATCATTTCTTCTCTGATCTGGTGAGTCTTTTGGTCTTCTACCAATGCTCTGTATTTTTCTCTATCTTCTGGCTCTACTCCAGCTTCTTCATAAACTTTTTTTCGACCGGCCTCGTCTGCTACGTTTCCTTGTCCAAGTTGTAACATTCCGAATAGCTGGGATCTGCCTGTAAATAGATCAAATAATTTGAATGCGATTGCAAACGGACGAACGTACCCTCTGGCAGCACCTATCTCGTGAGTATAAACAGAGTTTGTAAATACCTGCAATCCACCATAATCATTATTAAAATCAGCCATGAGGCCAACATTATAAATGTCTATCCTCTGGTTATTCACATAACGGTTTACGATGGTTCCATGCCCTATATATCCATCAAAAAGTTTCCCTGCATAAAATGAAAAGGTTGTTTCACCTGGTTTATAAAGTCCGTACGTCCCATACCAAATATTATTGATAAGCCTTAGATAATCACTTTTTTGATCGTAATCAATTTTACGAATACTTCCCACTTTTAAGGTTGGATCTTTTGGATCCTGGTCATACGCAAGAAAGTTCATCGGAGCAGTGAGTGATAGTCCGAATTCTCCGCCAAAATTCAAATTTAAGGTAGGAGCAAGATATAGATAATAATCGTTATTAAACTTGTTCACCCCTGCATCAAATGTGAATGGATCAGGAGGTTGCATGAACTGTCTGCCAGGAGGCATCCAGAGCTGTGCTTCAAGCTCTTCCCCTGGTACTAAATAAAGGGAGAGAAGTATAATTCCCGGAAGTATTAGAGATTTCTTAATTAAATTCAAAAAGTTTAATTTCATATTTGAGCCGGAATTTCTCCGGGGACCGATTTCAATTCATCCAAAAATAGTACCACTAGTATCGTATTACAAACGTGGAATCTAAATGACTTACCGATTCTACCAGAACCTTGCGTTGAAAAACCAATAAAACAGGAACATTTCTCGTATTTTAGAAAATATTTTCCAAAATCTATAGATTTTCATTTCTTAAGGGATGAATTTTCGAAAGAAATTGCAAATCTGTTCTGAAACCCCCAACTTCCGCTATAGCGATTATTTTATCTTATTTATTAAATTTTAGATGGACATTGTAGAATAAATTTCTACACTCAGTAAAAAGGAGCCCTACTAGCGATGGCAAGAAACTATAAACCAGAAACAATCGTTCTTCACGGAGGACAGTCACCGGATCCAACTACCACATCCAGGGCAGTCCCTATTTACCAAACAACGTCCTATGTTTTTAAGGATACAGATCATGCAGCGAGATTATTCGGTCTCCAGGAATTCGGTAATATTTATACAAGGATTGGTAACCCAACTACTGATGTTCTAGAGCAAAGAGTTGCTGCATTAGAAGGTGGAGTTGCCGCCCTAGCAACCGCTTCCGGCCAATCCGCGGAAACATTAGCACTTTTGAATATAGTAGAAGCTGGACAGGAGATCGTAGCATCTTCTTCTCTTTATGGAGGAACTTATAATCTTCTTCACTATACTTTCCCTAAGTTGGGCATCAAAGTCCATTTTGTGGACCAGTCCAATCCGGAAAATTTCAAAAAAGCGATCAATGATAAGACTAGAGCAATCTTTGCTGAAACCTTAGGAAATCCTAAGTTGGATACTCTTGACATAGAAGCAGTTGCTAAGGTTGCTCACGAAGCTGGAGTTCCTCTTGTAATCGACAATACCCTACCTTCTCCTTATCTGATCCGTCCTATTGATTTTGGTGCGGACGTAGTAGTTCACTCTTTGACCAAGTTTTTAGGCGGTCATGGAACTTCCATCGGTGGGATCATTGTAGATTCAGGTAAATTCAATTGGGGAAACGGTAAGTTTAAGAATTTCACCGAGCCTGATCCAAGTTATCATGGCCTGAAATTCTGGGATGTATTCGGTAAGTTCGAACCATTTGGCGGAGTGAATATTGCATTCATCATTAAGGCTCGTGTCCAAGGTTTAAGAGATTTAGGACCTGCGATTTCTCCATTTAATGCGTTTAATATCCTACAAGGTATTGAAACTCTTCCTTTGAGGATTACTCAACATTCTCAGAATGCTCAGAAAGTTGCGGAATATCTTTCTAAACATCCTAAGGTAACTTGGGTGAACTACCCTGGTCTTCCAACTGACAAAAACTATGCTCTGGCTAAAAAATATCATACCAGAGGATTGTTCGGAGCGATCATAGGGTTCGGAGTGAAAGGTGGAATTCCTGAAGCGAAGAAGTTGATAGACGGTCTAGAATTATTCTCCTTGCTTGCAAACGTAGGAGATGCGAAATCACTTGCCATCCATCCGGCTTCTACTACTCACCAACAGTTGAGTCCAGAAGAACAATTGGCCGCGGGGGTGACTCCTGAGTTTATCAGACTGTCGGTTGGTCTAGAGCATATAGACGATATTATCACGGACCTGGACGAAGCACTGAAAAAGGTGTGACTTCCGACTCCGTTCAAAAAATCGTCTAATAATCGGCCACTTTCTCTTTTTACTTTCCTAAGCTTGCTTTGGATCGTCGAAAAAGGAAAGTGGCTTAGTTATTTGGAACTTAAATCATGGGATCGAATCAATCCGTTGGAATAGTAGAACCTAAAACCGCAGTGCTGGGAGATCTACGCCTGGACAACGGCTCCGTTCTTTCCCCTACCATAGTAGCCTACGAGACTTATGGAACTCTTTCTCCAAACAAAGACAATGCAATCTTAATCTGCCATGCACTTTCAGGTGACGCTCATGCAGCAGGCTTTCATTCAGAAGCAGACAAACGTCCTGGATGGTGGGATGAATATATTGGCCCTGGCAAATCATTTGATACAAATCAATATTTTATAATATCTTCTAATGTGATCGGTGGATGTAAGGGGTCGTCCGGACCTATGAGCACCAACCCAGTCAGCGGTAAACCTTATGGATCGAGCTTTCCTTTCGTTTCCATTAAGGATATGGTAGCTGCTCAAAAACTTTTAGTAGAATCTTTCGGTATCCAAAGATTGCTCTGTGTTGCTGGCGGCTCCATGGGTGGAATGCAAGCTTTACAATGGAGCATTTCTTATCCGGATGCTTTAGAGAATTGTATAATCCTTGCTTCTTCTGCTGAACATTCTGCGATGCAAATCGCTTTTAATGAAGTGGGAAGGCAAGCTATCCTCTCCGATCCGAATTGGAATAACGGCTTATACGAAGAGAGTGCAACTCCTAGAAAAGGTCTTGCACTCGCTCGAATGATGGGGCATATCACTTATCTTTCTGACCATAAGATGAGAGAAAAATTCGGCAGGAAACCTCCTATCGGAAACTTATTAAACTCTGATTTTGCGGTCGGAAGTTATCTGATCTATCAGGGAGAAAGTTTCGTAGATCGTTTTGATGCAAATTCATATATCTATGTGACCAAGGCATTAGATCATTTTAGCTTGGGCAAAGGACAAGAACTTACTAAAGCTCTTAGTCCAGCTCAATGTAGATTTTTAGTGGTCTCTTATAGTTCTGACTGGCTTTACCCACCTTCTCAATCCAGAGAGATCGTAAGAAGTTTAGAAGCTTCTGATAAAAGAGTCTTTTATGTGGAGCTTACTACGAACGAAGGCCATGATAGTTTTCTTCTTCCAAACCAAAGACAAGAAGATGTGATCCGAGGTTTTCTAAATATGCCGGTGAACGAATGATAGATTCTAAGATCTTAAGTAGCACTACTCTGAGTGAAAGACCGGACTTCGCGTATATTCTGGATACAATCTCACCAGGCTCCAGAGTTTTGGACCTTGGCTGTGGTAATGGAGATCTTCTCTATCTTCTAAAACAAAAAGGAATTAGAGGACAAGGGATCGAGAAGGATGAGGACGCAATCGTAGAATGTATCCGCAAGGGTGTGTATGTTCACCATGGAGATATTGACGAGGGCTTAAATCATCACGAAGACAAACGTTTTGATTATGTGATCTTAAACCAAACCATCCAAGAGACTAGACATCCCGGCGATATCATTAAGGAATGTTTGAGGATCGGTAAACGAGTGATCATCGTTTTCCCGAATTTTGGATACTGGGAAGTTCGTTTCAGAATCTTATTCCAAGGAAAAACGCCTGTTACGGATCTTCTTCCTTATCGTTGGTTCAATACACCAAACCTGCACTTTTTATCCGTTCTGGATTTCCAGGAATTCTGCGATATTCGTGGTTTTACGGTAGAAGACAGAGCATTCTTCACTGACTTAAAGCAGGTAAAGTTTAGTCCGAACTTTTTTGCAAAGTTAGCGCTTTTCCAGATTAGATAGTTTCGCACAGAGATCGCTGAGGACGCAGAGAATTTTCTCACGCAGAGACGCCAAGGCGCGGAGGGTCTCTTGTAGGAGTTCCACAACTGGGACCTGTCTATCTTAACAACTTTTGAAATTCCCTACTTTGGTGCAAGACCGCGTATAATAGTTTACAGAATGAAAAATATCTTCTTCAGCGCTAGGCTTAATTCTGACTTCTAAATTTGTCACTTTTTAGAATGTAAGATCCGATTTTTAAGCTCTGTCCAAGATATTCCGACTGTATTTTGTTCACTAGCAAATCTTTCATCCAATAACTGCTTATCTTCTTTAGAAACGTGAATCGCAGGATTTTTTAAGGCAATTTGATCCCATATAGTGGAAAGAGCATCGATCTGCTCTTCGATTTGCATACTTTGAATCTCACCTATCGTTATTTTAGGAAGGATATTCATTATTTAAATTTATACATCAAAATGTATCCAAAATCAAGTCAGAAATCTGAAAGATTTTCGCACGGAGTTCGCAGAGAACACAGAGATTTTCTCACGCAGAGACGCGAAGCCGCAGAGATCGGAAAGAAATTGCGATGTTGGGGTTCCTACATGCGAGTATAAAGTGGGGTGTTAGAGTTCCTACATCGCACACACAAAAAATCTCTCCGTGAACTCTGTGTTCTCCGCGCGAACTAGCCGACAGCGATCTTCCCTGCTCTTTCTAATGCCTGGTCGATCAAAGACTGGTACAATGTTTGGATTGGAATTCCTGCAGCTTTTGCTTGTTGAGGGATCAGACTAGTTTCCGTCATTCCGGGTAACGTATTTGTTTCGAGAACGAATGGAATTTCTCCCACGACTATAAAATCTGTTCTAGAGTAACCTTCGCATCCTAAAGTTTTATGAGCTAGGATGGATTGTTCCTGGATCTTGGAGATAATTTTTTCTGGTAAACGAGCAGGAGTAATCTCTTGAGAAAGTCCAGGTTTGTATTTGGATTCTACGTCGAAAAATTCACCACCTGGAATGATTTCAGTAGGAGGAAGTGCTTCTAAAATTCTTTTGGTATCTTCTTTCTTTTCCCAAACTCCGCAGGAAACTTCCGTTCCTTTTAAGAATTTCTGCAAGATCGCATGTTCCTCTGCATCAAAGAATTCAGGTAATCTTTTACGAAGATCTTCCGGTCCTTCTATCCTGAATGTATGAAAACTAGAACCGCCTTCTACCGGTTTTAGAAAAAGTGGATATTCTAAAGCTGAGTTTTCGACCGAAGTCGGATTTTCAGAATATTCTTTTTTCTTCAATTCCCAAAATGGAGCAACTGACATTCCAGCAAGTTGGAATAATCGATTTGCTCTGATCTTGTCCATTGCAAGCGCAGATGCTTTTACGTCTGAACCAGTGAATGGAATTCCAAGAACTTTTAAGAATCCTTGGACAGATCCGTCTTCACCGCTGGTTCCATGTAACCCTAAAAATGCTATATCACAATCTAATGAGGAAAATGCTCCGGCTACAGTAGAATGAAGTTCTTCGAATTCTTTTAAATACTCTTCTGGATTTTTGGAATTTCCTTCCGGAAACTCGGGTCGATACTCTTTAGGGATCACCCATCTGCCGTCTCTGGAAATCAGAATGGGTTTGACCGAATGTCCCATGGAAGACAAAGTTTTACTTATGAAAGTGCCTGTGCGCAGGGAAATTTCGTGTTCTGTGGAAGTTCCGCCGAATAAAACTGCAATTTTCAATGATCTAATCCCCTGTTGCTTAGGATTTCCTGGGAAGAATGATAAATAAGAATCTAGTACTGATCCTTTTCTTCCTAGTTTGTACGGAAAGTCTATTTTCAGAATACCCTTTCAAACCGGTTTCTCCTTATCCTTCCGATTACAAACAATTTTGGTTCTTATACCAATCTGAAAAAAGATTGGGAGAAGAAGAACATATCTTCAGACCATTCTTCTCCACTTATAAAGAAACCAAATCCAATTATAGATACGATACTTTCTTATTTCCGATTTACTATTCTGAAAAGACTGATTATTGGAGGGTCTGGAGTTTTCTATTCTTTGTTAGTGGAACAGAAACCTACCATGATGATATTGGTTGGGACGAGGACACTCTTTCTCCATTTCTGATCTGGGGAAAAGGAGAAACTGCTAGAGAGTCTTATTTAGGATTTTTTCCTTTGTTCGGAAGATTGCGAGGTAAAGCAAGTTATTCCGAACTGAACTTTACACTCTTCCCTCTTTATTCTAATTGGAAGTACAAGAATTATAATGCCCACGGGATCTTATGGCCTCTCGTCATGTGGGGAGGTTCAGAAGTCAGAAATGATTTACGGATCTTTCCTTTTTATTCTCATAAGATCCATAAAGGAAAATACGAACGTTATTCTGTTCTTTGGCCATTTATTCAATGGGGAAGTATCAATGAAGACAAGAGAGAACCATTCACTTATAAAATGTTTTGGCCCTTCTACCTTGCTAAGGATTCTGAATTTGGAAATATGAAAGCAAGAGCTTTTCTTTGGCTTCCTGTTTTAGGTTCTTTGTTTTCTTATGGGTACGATAAAAGGACGCATGAAAAAGATCTGAATGTTCTGTTTTTCCTTTTCCAATATGGCCAGAACGATGACGAGGATTACAGAAAATTAATCCTATTTCCTTTTTACGGTTATTATAGATTTGCGTACAAGGAAACCCGATTTTTCACTCCATTCTATTTTCGCTTGAGCACAGACAGCCATCATCTTAAATCTTCTGAAACTTATTTCATTCCATTTTGGTGGAGAACAAACAGGACTTACGTTCAGTGGGGAAGAGAAGATAATTATTATAAACTATGGCCGCTCTTTCGTTGGCATGAAGACAGAGAGGGCAACCTGACTTGGAATTTCCTTTCTTTATTTCCTATAAAATCAGAACTTGTGGAAAGGATCTGGGATCCAATTTGGTCCATCGTCGAGTATCAAAAATTATCTAATGGAGAAAAAAGACTCTCTTTTTTAATGAGATTTTATACCCAGAGATGGAACGAAGAAGAATTGCATATCCATGTGCCTTTGCTCGTGGAATACAGTTCAACTCCGGAAAAAACTTCTTATCAATTTTTATACGGTCTATTCGGATTAGAAAAAACTAAGAATAAGACTACGGTGCAGATTTTTTGGTGGATTAGGCTCTAATCGAAATGTTGGAATCCCTTAAAGAAAAAACGAATGATACTCTTTACTCTGCAGGTTATACGATTGTACTAATTGCAGAGACCTTCTTAAACCTAAGATTCACCGTTGAAAAACGGAAAGAAATTTTAGATCAAATGTTTATCGCAGGTGTAGGAAGTTTGTTTGTGGTATCGGTGGTTGCTGTTTTTACAGGAATGCTTCTTACCCTAAACACAGGACTTGGTCTAAAAGATTTCGGGGCAGAAGGACAGATCGGACTTCTTCTTACAATCACTCTCACCCGAGAGATGTCCCCTTTTATGACTGCGCTTATCTTAGCAGCATCAATTGGTTCTGCGATCGCTGCTGAGATCGGGACCATGAAAGTTTCTGAAGAAATAGATGCTCTCGAAGTGATGTCAATTGATCCAGTCAGATTTCTTGTATTTCCGAGAGTATTAGGTTTTTCTTTAATGGTTCCTGTGCTTTGTGTATATTCCAGTATATTAGGAATTTTAGGTGGAGCGATCGTAGGACATTTCCAATTGGGAATTGAATATATAGTATATTTCCAGGACGTGAATGAAAGGATCACTTCAATTCCAGGTCTAAAAGATCTTTATACGGGTTTATTCAAAGGTTATGTATTCGGTCTTATCATTTCTGCAATATCTTGTTCTCATGGTCTCCGAACTTCAGGTGGAGCCATAGGTGTGGGTAGAGCCACAAGAGAATCAGTTGTGACTTCTTTCTTGATGGTTATCTTTTTTGGTTATGTGATCACGGCGATCTTTTACAGGCAATAGTCATGGAAGAATACGCAATAGAACTTATCAATCTACACAAGGCTTTTGGACAAAGAAAGATCCTGAAAGGAATGAATCTCCAAGTAAAAAAGGGAGAAACAATGGTCGTGCTTGGACCTTCCGGAACTGGAAAATCAGTCACACTAAAACATATCACAGGCCTACTCGATCCGGATGCTGGAGAATGTAAGATCTTCGGAGAAAAAATCTCAGGTGTAGAAATTCCGGAAAGGGAAAGGATCCGTTCTAAAATGGGAGTTTTATTCCAGTCAGGAGCACTCATCAACTGGATGACTGTTTTTGATAACGTTGCACTTCCTTTAAGAGAGCATAAATTATATCCAGAAGAGGATATCCAACGTATCGTCGCCGAAAAACTCAGGTTAGTGGATATGACAGTCGCGAAAGATAATTTTCCGAACGATATCTCAGGTGGTATGAAGAAGAGAGCGGGACTCGCAAGAGCGATCGCCGCCAATCCAGAAATCATTTTATATGACGAGCCCACCTCTGGTCTAGATCCTGTTATGTCAAACGTGATCAACGAACTGATTATTCGTATCAAAAAAGAAACTGGTGCTGCCCAAGTTGTGGTCACACATGATATGTCCAGCGCGTATATGATAGCCGACCGCATTTCATTTTTTTATGGGGGACAGGTCTTATTTACTGGAACTCCGGAAGAAGTGCAGAATTCTCCAAACGAATTCATCCGTCAGTTTATCAATGGGCATACAAAGGGACCAATGATTCTGGAAACTAAGAATTGAAACCTGGGTCCTAAGAGAATATTCTGGATAAAAAGTCCGATATATATAATAAGAGTTTTGGATCCTAAATGAAATCCTTTCGTTATCTTTTAGTAGGTGCTATCTTTTCAGTCGCCTTGGTCGTAGTAGGTTATTTTACCGTTATGACTGAAGGTGGACCCGTCCAAAAACGGGGAGAATTCCTAAAAATCAATTTCAAAAACTCAGAAGGGATCAAGGTTGGAAACAAGGTCACCGTACAAGGTGTTCCATTTGGTTATGTTTCCAATATTCGACTCATCCAGATAGATGAGAACGGAGCTGTACTTCCTGCGGGAGAAGTAGGAGTCGCTACCAGGGTAGAAGTTACCATTCTTCTAAAAGAACCTGTACGTTTGTATGAAAATTATGATATTGCAATACGTAACGAAAGTTTGCTTTCCGGTAGAGTGATTTCCATAGACCCAGGAACTTCTGAATCCACAGAAGAAGGGAAAGGTACACCTAGGACCTTCCAGGTTGTGGATTATAAATCCGGAGCTTCTTCCTTAAAGGGAAGAGTATTGCAAGATCCACTCGTATCTCTTTCGGAACTCATCGCGGAAAACAGAGGAGATATTCGTAAAACTTTCTCTAACGTAGCTGATATCACTACTAAGATCAATACCGGAGATGGGACCTTAGGTAGGCTTATCAATAGAGATGATCTTCATACAAATGTGAATACTGTTTTAACGGACGCACAGATCGTTCTGAGAGAGCTTAGAGAAGGTCTGGAAGATACAAGGGAACAAGCCCCAGTCACAAGCTTTATCCGCGCAGCACTTAGCTCTTTCTAAAACCTTTTTCTTGCCAAATCAGGTTCTATACGGGAGACTTTCCCTATGTCTTCTCGTAAAATCGCAATCATCGGTACAGGAATTATGGGTAGAGGGATCGCAAATAATCTCTCTAAAGAAGGTCATTCTCTTCAATTATATGCTCGTAATCCAGAAAAGATCCGGGATCTAAAATCAGCAAATATTTCCATCCACGGAAATATCCAAGAAACTGTAAAAGATTCTGAAATTATAATACTTTGTCTTACAGAAGACAATGTGGTAGAAGAGTCAGTATTTTCCTCAGGACTTTTAGAAACAAAGGCAAAGTTTGTGATAGATGTTGGCACAACCTCCCCTTCCCTAACATCAAAACTAAATACTACATTCCAAAAACAGAATATTATTTTCTTAGACGCACCTATGACTGGTTCCAAAAATGCGGCCAGAGATGGACAGATCCTATTTATGGTAGGAGCAAAATCACAAAATGAGATCCAAGAGATCTCTTTTATATTTGAGATCTGCGGTAAGAACACTATTTATTGCGGAGAAGTGGGAGATGGACAGAAAGCAAAAATCGCTCTTAATATGGTGCAAGCTGGGATCTTCCAAGTTTATATGGAAGGTTTTTCTTTGGCAAAAAGCCAAGGTATAGATCCCTCTATCCTGAAATCTATTTTAGAACAATCTGCTGCTAAGTCTGGAATTTCAGAGTTTAAGTTTCCATTTGTATTCTCAGGAAATTACGAAACACATTTTGCTTTAAAGAATATGTATAAGGATCTTAAACATGCGCTCTCTTTAGGAAAAGAATCCGGGACAAAACTTCCGCTTTGCTCCGGATTAGATGAGATCTACCGCGCCGGTATAGACGCGGGTTTTGGTGAGAAGGATTATTGCAGCCTAAACGAGGTTACGGCGCAGATACCTCCGGCCAAATGATCTTTTCGATGAGACCGTTTCCGTTTTTATCTATTCTCAGCTGGATTTTGGCGCCCGGCTCTCGAAGTTTTTCTTCTAATTTTTGAGCGCCTTCTTCCGGGATAAAGTATTTGCGGAAAGGGTAATTAAAGTTTCCGTAATTACATTCTCCCTTGACGTAATTCCAACAAGTTGTATCGTTTTTGAGTTCGTTACAATCAGAGTAAAAACGTATTTCATATTCAGAAGGTTCTCTGGAGTCAAAACAAACACAGGTTTCTTTTTTAGTTAACTTACTTCCGTCCGCGGTTGCTGTTGCAGACTCTAACGAGGAAGAAACGTAATCTCCCTTTTGGCAAATATCATCCGAATATTTACGATCTATCTGAAATCTGAGATATTGTCCTGAAAGTAAATCTCTAGGATCATATCCTGTAATTGGAAGGATCAGAATTTTTCCATTCCTAAGATCGAATTCTCTTTCTAATGCAACGGATGCCAGAACGATAATTGGTAAAAATACCGCAAGAATTGAAATATTAAACTTCTTCATATTCCTAACTCCTCTTCTTCTTGAAAGAGTTGATTGGCAGCATCTCTAATCCTTTCTCTCATCTTAAAGACTAGGATACTAAAACCTAAAATAAATGCTCCTGATACTATCAGTCCAATTCCTGTAGCAAGTAAACTTCCGAATACTTCCAGATAGACAGATACAAATCGCACACCTAAAATCAAAAGAGACAAATCAAACCATCTTCTGGATGCGAAAAATAAAAAAGTAAATGGTATCCAAGCTAGAAAGAAAAAGATCATAGCTGGAAATTTTCCATACCAATGGAAGGTCTGAGGATAATTTAGGAATCCTAAGAAAATCCCTGAAATAGAAAGTAAGATAATCTTTCTGCGAGAAAAACGATTTCTAAAAATTTGAGAAACTGCAACGAGTAGAATTGGAATCAATAAAGGCCAATACCAAGCGAAAGGAAGATCGTATCTTCTGGCAAATTCAGGATCTGCATCCAAGTTCGGTATATCATGAGTCTCAAAACTTCCCCAAATAGAAGAGGTTAAAAAGAAACCGAAAGCCCAAAGTAAAAACGGATTCACCAGAATAGAGGTTTTACTCTCTTTAGTTTCCAATCTTTTTTCTGTAAAAATAGCAATTCCTGCAAATACCCAAGAAGCCACAAAGAAGAAGAGAGAAAAATAATGACTTCTTTCCTTCCAGCCGATATCAGGATGATTGTCTATCCAACTTAAGAAAGAAGAACTAAATACTGCGATCCAAAGATGTTGCAGTACTCTACCCGGATACATGATCACAAGTAAAATCGTAATCCCTGACCAAAGAAGCAACCCCTGGTATAATTTCCCCTGAGTATGATAAACTTGGGAAATCAGACCAATATTCGCAAAAAATAATACACAAAGAAGCAAAACTAAAAGGTAACGGATTGTATCATTCCAAATATCTTTACTTTGAGAATATAGGATTGTTATTCCTATCCCTGAAAGTATTGTAAAACTGCTGAATAATTTTACTGAATAATGGATCTTATCCCAGTTAGCAGCCACCATTGCGATGACTCCGAGTCCAATAACTACAATCCCTAATGCTAAAAAGGAATAGAATACATAAGGAATTTTTTTAGAATCTTCGAACTTAAGAATGGACTCAGACTGAGCCTGGCTTATGAGTCCGCCATCCACCCAAGTTTTTAATTTTTTCTTCCAATTCATAACGCGAAAGTTATCTGAATTGAATACAATTCAGTCAATCTTTCTTTCTATAAATTACTGCGAGAACTAGCCAGCTACGCAATTATCTGGCAAACTAAACTCAGTCTTCTTCTTTGCTTCCCAAAGATTTCCTTACATTACTACGGTATCTTTCTTTAAAATAAGACTTCGCAGTCGGTGGACCGATCTTAGCGTCTTTCAGCCTTTTTTCGTTAGCTGAAATTCTGTCCTCGTCCAGAGGGTGTGTGCTCAAATATTTTTCTAAAGGAATATCAGCACCCGCGAGTTCAGGATCTCCTTTCTTCTCCTTTTGGATATCCCGGAAAAAATCAGCGATCGCTCCAGGATAATAAGGAGTCGACCTCATATAATCGAAGCCGTATTCATCTGCTTCTTCTTCCATAGAACGAGAATTTGCAAGTCCCAATAGATTTGTAGAAAGCCCTGCAATTTCCGCCGCATGCTGTGCCAAATCCGGACCAAGCACAAATGAGAGAGCAAAATATATGGAGAAGTATAAAGTAATATTTGTGGATAATTGTTTTGTAGAATGCCTTCTCTCCGCATGAGCGATCTCATGAGAAAGAATACCGGCAAGAGTTGCCTCATTATTCACAAACTGAAGAAGTCCAGTATATACGAAAATATATCCGCCAGGTGCGCATATCGCATTGATGACTTTATCATCATCTATTATGGTTACCTTATATTTGAATTCGTCTTTGTATTTGATGGATTTGGATTTTAAGATCCGGTCCACAATTGATTGCAGGTATTTTTCTAAAGATTTATCTTTATAAACTTTACCGTGAGCATCTCCGGTTACTGCAGCCTTATAAAATTGTTCTCCTAAAAATCGATCCACGTCCAAAGGGAAAACAAAATCTACCATCCATCCACAGTTTTGGAGACTAAAAAGTAAAAATAGGACCAGGAAATATTTGCGAATAGAATTTTTATTCATGGAACAACTCACTCCGAGTATAAACGGATTTCGTAACCGCCGTAGGCGCGGATATTAATGACCACATCCTCGAACAAAAGATATTGTCCTTTGATGCCAAGTAATTTGGAATTTATTTCCATCCCCTTATCCGGGGAGAAAGATTTGGATTTTTCAGGATATGCTGAAATAGGATAGCTTAATTTTGTAATTTTTTGTTCATCGGATTCAGTATATGGAACTCCTAGGTCCCAGGAATCTAAAACTTCAAGTAGTTCTTTCTTTTTGGAGATTAGGTCAAATGGAACTGAATCTTCAGTTACCATCTTCTGCCATTTGGTTTTATCATCTATAATAGAGGTAAATTGTTTTTCAATGAGTCCTGCATCTCGTCTGGAAGAAACTTCTAATAGTGGAATCGCTTCTTGAGCGCCTTGGTCCACCCAACGATTGGATACAGGTTTTTCACGAGTGATCCCAACCTTGAGCCCGCTCGTATTTGCAAGATAAACAGTATGTTTTTGAAAGCAGTAACCTTCTCCCCATTCGGGCTCCCTGCAAGTTCCTAAATGAAAATGGCAGGTCTCTGGACGAAGAATACATAGATCATTTTCCGCTAATGTTTGGAAACAGTTGAAACAACTTCCCTGATTAAAACTTTTACTCGTAACTTTTCCGCAGTTTACACAACGGATCTTTCCGGTAAATTCAAGTTTTACCTTTTTACCTACAAGACTTCCGATCTTAAAATTTGCAGGAACAAGCCTGGCCTCTTGTTTTCCGGATTCTGAAGATGGATAAGAAGCTACTACCCAGATATATTCAACTGGGTCGATACCTTCGTGATCCATCATTCTTAAAAAACCGGCAGAGAGTTCCTTCATGGAAAATAGTATTCCTTACCACCAAGTGGTCTTAACAAAGAATCCACTTTTACGATTAAGATAGTACTTAATTCATGACCTTTCCAGTCAAAAACCACTATTTTATCTTCATAAGAATAATGACTTAGCTTTCCATCAGTATGATAGAATAATTTCAGATCGCTCTGGCCTTCTTTTCCGGGAAGAGAAAGAACTCCTTTTCCCGCGAGTGTTCTTCCTTCGTACCATTTTGCTTTTACAGGAACCGGAGGGATTGTTTTACTTGGGGTCAAACCATTGGTAGAAGACGCAGCATTAGGAGTTGTAGGTTCAGAGTTTTCTGCCAATTTATCTTCGAATGTAGAAGTCTTAAGTAGCGAACAATGGAAATTTCCTTCCAGTTTAGGGAAATCCTGGTTACATGCAGTTTCTTTTACATAGATTTCTTGGTCGAACGAAGCTCCAGTTCGAACACTTTGGGCAATCTTTGCGAATGCGTAAAATTTCAAACGGCCTAAAACTTCTTTTAAGCCGTATTCTTTCCATTCTCCGTTTTCATTTTCAGCGAAAATGGAGAATGAAAAACAAAGGGCGAGTATAATAACGAATCTGGTTCTCATAATATATCTTTCGAAATTAGTTTATAAAACATTAGTAGATCAGATATTTTTGGATCAGTCTATTTGTAGAAGATTCAGATTCTGCATATGTAGCTTTAAATTCTTCGTACGTTTTACCAGCATCTACTGATTCTCTGAATTTTTCGGTTCCCCAAAGAAAATCTATATTATGGGATCCGTCCGCATATTGTCTCCATTTGAAATCTTTATATTTTTTTTTCATAATGGAAGTCAGGTTATATGCCATTCTGATCGGGTCATATTTACGATTTACAACTGTTAGACGCAGGCCCCTGCAAATTTCTCCCTTAAAAGGACCGAATGTAGGTTTAAAGAATACACTTTGGTAATAATAATCACCTTTGCTGTCCTCATTCAATTCTGGGATAATATCTTCAGGTTCATTCATCCAAGGAGCGCCGAAATATACAAATGGAGCTTGTGTCCCTCTTCCTACAGAAACATTAACTCCTTCTAATAATACTAAACCTAGATAATTTCTTGCAGAATCTAACATAGGAAGATTTGGAGAAGGTGTGGACCAAGGGATCCCTTCTCTTTCCCAATCAAATCCTCTTTTAAAGTTTTCTGGTGAGATAATATCCAGTTTCACTTTTCCACCCAGATATTCTCCATTATAGAATGCAGCGGCTTCTCCCAGAGTCATACCTGTGAAAAATAAAGAAGGAAATTCACCTGCGAAATTTAAAAACTTCTTCTGTATACCTTCTCCCCTTGCACCTAAATATAATGCAGGATTTGGATGATCTAAAAGAATAAACTTGGTATTTGGATCAGGTAAATTATCCATCAAACGTTTGAGAACACTTACATAAGTATAACAACGCATTCCCATATCGACTACATCAAACACTACTGCGTCTGCACCTTTGAGTATTGCAGGGATCTCTGAGTTTTTAACTTTATAAATATGATAGATAGGAAGTTGAAAAGTCTCATCCATTGTAACTGGAGATTTGCTAAAGTCTTCTTCCAATCCTAAAAATCCATGTTCGAGTCCGATCAAATGTTTGATCTTAACTTTTTTATCCTTAAATTCTTTTAAGATCTTTTCTGGATGTCTTCCAATACCAGATGGATTTGTAACAAGCACAACGGATTTACCAGCAAGACTTGGAAGTACTTGTTCGTAAAAGGAAACTTCGGCAGGGATAATTTTTGATTTAGAAATATGACTTCTGGATGACGCTTCTACGCAGGAGCCTGAGGAAATTGTCAGAAAAAAAATGAGTAAAGTTAGGTTTTTTTTGTTTCTTTCTTTGAACCGCATGTAAGATACCTTATTTGTTCAGTAAATAGACAGAATTCAATACATCAAGGAGAAAAAGGAAGCGATATGGCAAAGCTGCCCATCCTGCGGATAACCGCTCTCACACTGATTTTAGGTTTCGCTTTTGCATGCGCAACGGGTGACGGATCCCGACGCAAGAAAAAAGAAGAATTCACTAGAGAAGGAAATACCATCACCGTAATCGGAGAAGCTCCGATTTATAACGGAGATATAGCGAACGCAAAACAAAGAGCGATCAAAGACGCAAAAGTTAATGCGGTACGTAAAGTTGTTGGTGAAGAAATTTCCAATAAAAGCCAAGCTTCCGACGGAGAAAGTTTAGGCTCTAGCCTACTTTCCAAGACCGATGCATTCGTAAAATCATACGATATCGTTTCGGAAGACCAAGGTAAAATAGATACTCAACCTATTTTAAAACTTACAGTTCGTTGTACTATCGAAGAATCTAAACTTTCCACTGCTGTAGAGGGTTTACTTGCTGATGTAGGAAATCCAAGAATTGTAGTTTTAGTTCCTTCTAAAGTTGGAGGAGCTCCAGTTGCTCCTTTAAGCAATGGTAATATTGCAGAAGCTGAGATCATCAAAGGACTCAAAAAAGCAGGAAACAAGATCGTAGATCCAGGAACTGCTTCTAAAACTGTTAAACCTTCTGGTTTGAATGCTGATGCAGTAAATTCTTTAGATGCAGGAGCTGCGATTTTAATCCAGGCTCAAGCTTCCGGAGCAGAAGTTCTAGTAGTTGGTTCAGTAGAAACTGAAGACCAAGCCCCTGTAACTGCGATCGGTGGAAAAACATTGGATAGGCCTTTATTCAATACTGCTGCGACCGGATCTTATAAAGTGATCCTGCTTTGGGGAGACGGAAAAATCGTCGATACCGGCACAGGAGACGGTCGAGCTGCGGATATTACGCAGAAAGTATCTCGTGAAAAAGCGATTGCTGCTTGGGCTGAAAGTGTTACCAAAAAAGTAAACAAACAACTAAAAGAAGAATGGTTCAATCTCACTGAGAATAATACAATCATTCTTAAGTTTACTGGATTGGATGCAGACGAATCCACTAAGTTCAAAGATGATCTAGCAGAATTAACTGCTGCAAAAGACATCAATGTTAGAGCAAGCAACGTAAGCGGTTCAGAGTGGGAAGTTACCTACCCAGGAAAAGACGCATTGTTTATGGACGAGTTAGTCTATAAAAAAGACAGAGGATTTACTTTCTTAGCTACTAAGAAAATGAATGTTAAGTCTGCTGCAAGAGGCGTGGTTACTTTGGAGTTCTCTCCTAATAAATAATCGGTTTATCAATCGATTCTAAAGGAAAGCCGGCGGTTTTGACGTCGGCTTTTTTTATTTTAAGATCACTTCTTAGCGATACTTTTTAGGGTCTCATGATAAATACTTTCATGATGAGTGAATGTCTGCCAAAACTTAGGAACTGATTCTTTATAAAGTTTAGAAACAAGAATATCCAAATGTGTATGCCAGCCGCTCGAAACCATAAGTTTACCAAATTCATCCACAAGTTTATAATGTCTTAATGTAAGAAGAACATCTTCTCCCTTTTCTTCTAGTTCAAAACTAACTTCAGAATTAGGATGCCAAGTAAAACTTAAAAAATGAGGAGCATCGATTGCAGTAATCGTTTCTACTCCGTTGATACCGTTTTCCATTTCCTTAAATCTTTCCGGATAAACTTTCTCATCAGAAAGAGAAGAATGCAAAAAGTTTAATTCTACTTTCCCACCTACCTTCAACTCCATAGTTCCGGAAGCAAGCCAGGTGCCTCTTTTTTCAGAATCAGTTAAATATTCCCAAACGGTTTCAATCGGCCCAGGTAATAATCTTTGGAAACGAACTTCGGAATCCGAAGTGAAGGTTCCATACGTTTTGTTCACAGATAGATCTTTCATCACTATCTTCTCCCTTTTTTTATTTTATTCGCTCTTAATTCTTTTTCCAGAAGATCAAGTCTTCCTTCCCAGAAAGTTTTTGCTCTATCAATCCAGTCTTGGATCTCTTTCCAACCTTTATAATCCAAGGAATGGATCCTCCTTTGTCCATCCACTCTCACTTGGATCAGATTACATTCTTTCAAAACCTTAAGGTGCTGAGATATCGCAGCGGAGCTTATATCAAAATGTCCCGCGATTTCTCCTGCACCCATTTCACCATTGAATAGTAGTTCTAAAATTTTGCGTCTGGTTGGATCCGCAATTGCATCTAAAGCTTGCATGAACATATATTTAAGTATTAACTTAATTAAGTCAATGCTTAAATATAAAATTTTAGAAAATTATAAGCAGGAATGTTTAGTAAAAATTGATTTTGACGATAGAAATAAAAAAAGCCACCGGAGTTTTCATCCGGTGGCGCCTGTTCCCGAAAACTACATTTGTAGAAGTTTGAGGACCGAATTCGGTTTTAGGTTTGCTTGCACTAACATCGCCGTACCACTCTGCACGAGTATTTGTTTTGTAGTTAGAGCAACCATCTCCTCCGCCATATCAGCGTCACGAATTCTGGACTCAGATGCCTGCATATTTTCATACGCTGCCATGAGACCTTTTGCGGAATGTTCCAGCCTATTAAAATAAGCTCCCATATCCGCCCTCTGCTTCATGATCTTTCCGAGCGCAGCATCGGCTAAGCCGATCACTTCATTCGCTTCCCCAGGAGAAGAAACCGCAATCGGTCTACCATCTGCCTTGGTAAGCTTTAAAGCTCGGGAAGTCATAGTTCCAATGAAGAACCTTTCCCTTTGGTTCTGGTTCGGTCCCATATGGAACCACATAGAAGCTCTTTTCGAACCTCTAGCGAAGTCTCCCTCGAACAATTTGAATCTATTGAACTCAGCTTGAGAAGCAATACGATCCACTTCGTCGACAAGGGCGGAAACTTCCACCTGAACCAATTGTCTGTCTTCGGGGCTGTAGATCCCGTTCGAGGTTTGGATAGCCAAAACCCGGATTCTTTGGATGATATCCGAAGACTGTTGAAGGAATCCTTCTGCAGTCTGGATGAAACTCATCCCATCTTCCGTATTTCTCTCCGCTTGCCTCAGCCCGTTGATCTGCGTTCTGAGTTTTTCGGAGACAGCCAAACCCGAAGCATCATCACCGGCAGAATTGATCCGCATGCCGGACGACAAAGCTTTCATGGTTTTATCCACAGCTAGCTCGTTGAACTTCAGAGAGCGGTGAGAATTCACCGCACTCAGGTTGTGATTGATAATCATCCTACACTCCTTGTAGAGAGTTTCCGGAGGATCTCCCTATCCTCCGATCGGACATGACCTGTCCGGTGCTCCGGGATGGACCCGGTCGGACCACCCGACAGGTCATTTTCTCCCGAGGAGATCTAGGATATTTTCAATCAACCATAAGAACGCAAAACTACGTTATGCGACCTTACAAAAGTACAATAAGCTTTAGGTTATTACTAACCCGGTTCGGTTTCTTCGGAATTCCTCCTTGGAAAAGGAACCGGAAAAAAATTGGGGAAAGAAGAAGATTAGACCCGACGTTTTTCCTGTACCTTTTCGTTATAGTCCGCAAAGCAGGCTTCAAGAGCCGGAGCTTGCGACGGCGATTAGGGTCTGTAGACAACGATAGCCGCTAACGCGGCTTCGGAGTTTTACAGAAAAGTTCCCGGTGCGGGAGCATCACTGCTCCCGCTGCCGGAAAGTCCTAATTACCTAAGTAACTGGAGGACAGACTGAGGTCTTACGTTAGCTTGCGCTAACATTGCAGTTCCTGATTGAACCAAAATTTGGTTCTTAGTGAATGCAACAGTTTCCTCTGCCATATCCGCGTCCCTGATTCTCGACTCTGAAGCTTGGATGTTCTCGTAAGCTACCATTAGGCCTTTAGATGCATGCTCTAAACGGTTATAGTAAGCTCCAAGATTTGCTCTTTGTTTGTTGATTTTCATTAAAGCATCGTCAAGAAAGCCGATTGCTTCGTTTGAAAGTTCCGCAGTAGAAAGAGTCAAAAGTGTTCCGTCAGACTTGATTAAGTTCAGAGCCTTAGCGGTCATAGTTGCGATATAGACACGTTCCCTCTGGTGCTGGTTCGGTCCGATGTGGAACCACATAGAAGCAGTTCTTGATCCACGAGCGAAATCGCCTTGGAGCAATGCCATCTTGTTGAACTCTGCTTGGGAGGAAATGCGATCAATTTCGTCTATAAGCTGAGAAACTTCTACTTGGATCATCTGACGGTCTTCTGCACCGTAGATTCCGTTGGAAGATTGGATAGCAAGTACACGGACCCTCTGGATGATATCATTAGTTTCCTGCAGATATCCTTCAGTTGTTTGGATCAGGGACATGCCGTCCTCAGTGTTTCTCTCCGCTTGGCGAAGTCCTTTCACCTGAGTTCTCATTTTCTCGGAAACGGCTAGACCGGATGCATCATCACCGGCGCGGTTGATACGCATACCGGAAGAAAGTGCCTCCATGTTTTTCGCCACTTCGTTGTTCTGGAACTTCAGAACGCGGTGGGAGTTAATCGCGGCTAAGTTATGGTTAATGATCATTTGTTTCCTCCTTGAAACTGAGATCATGAGCCCGGCGTCCGTGCCGGGATCTGTGCTGGTTTGGTTTTGGTCTTTTTTCTATATGTTTAAATGAAGGCTGAGATCTGGGATAAACCTAGAAATTCAGGGTTTCCTTCAGATATATCTTCGGTGAAGCACATGGCCTAGATTAATTTTGACGAAAATGAAGATTTTCGCTAATTTTAGCTATTTTTTGATGATTTTTAGCGATTTTTAAAGAAAGGAAGGAAATAGATTTGGAGAAATTTTCTAAAAAATTTTCCTTTTTTGGGCTCATCTAAAGTTTCGAGAAAACCGGAAATTTCCATAAGCATTTTTTTTATTTTTAGAAGAAGTTTCCGAATTCGTAACAAATCTTCCTAATCTAACCCTTCCCTGAAATTAAAAGCCCCTCCCCTGTAATGATCCTCTGACAGAATTAGAATTTAAACTCATTCCTCCCAATGATAATGCGAGAAGATAAGCGAGAAACATTCCACAGGATAAGAATCCGATCACTAAAAATAATTTCCAATTACCATATACAATATTCAGAAAGCCCCAAGAATCTAAAAAAAGAGACTGAGGATTTGCAATTAGGTCCCAGGAATTCCATCTATAAAATCTACCAATACAAACTCCCAAGATTGTGATTGGAGAAATTAAAACAACAAAAGCCCAGCCAAACCAATGATTGGTCTTATCATTCAAAACTAATTGTATCATTCTCAAAGATATAAAACCTGAAAATAATCCACACCAGGAAAAAGAAAAGATCATCAGTATATCAAACCAGATTGGAATCGAATTCCTGAGCCTTAAATGGACGAAATCTGTAACAATATAAGGAGCATTAGGAAAAAATAATAACCAAAGCCCTAATAAAATAAAAAAGAATAAACCTATTCTGCGATTTCTAAATTCATAATATGCGTAGATGAAATATGAGATAACTAAGGGAACTATTGCTAAAAATAAATTCCAAACTAAAAAAGAGAAACTTTTCTCTCTGGAAACTGAGATACGCATCGCAACTAAAAATACGCTAACAAAACAACTTAAAGAAAATACAAACAATTGTTGGATAAAAGGAATTTTACTGATTAATTTCATAATAATTTAACCTGGCAAAAATTCTTTCAGGGAAGATCTAAATCATCCCTGAAAGAAAATAAAAGTATTAAGCTGGTATTTGATCCTCTTTCGTTCCGAAAGAATACCAATCTATGTTTCGAGTGAGATGCATAAGTCCAGCTAAGGCAAAAAATACTGCTAAAGAGCCTAAAAGTAATGCATTCTCTTCCGAGGCAAGGATCACATATAAGAAGGTATAAAGAATCGTAAAATACCCTCCTGCCAGATACCCCCTTTTTTTATCTTTTAACACGGACGTAGCGTAATAAGATATCAATCCAGATACAGAAACGGATGCGCATATATAAGCTAAATTAAATCCAATATGTTCCGAAAGAGAAAGATTCAAAACATAGAATACCAGCATCGCCGCTCCGATCATTAAATACTGAAGAGGATGTAAGGTTTTTCCCCCGAAAATTTCCAAAAGGAAAAATAAAGCAAAACTTGCCATCAAAAACAAGATCGCATACTTCAAAGATCTTTCGGATTTCAAATAATGATCGGCAGGAATAATAAAACGAACTCCATATGCAGAATTTATAATAGATTCCGTATAAGAACCGGTCATGTCCTGGATCACTTGCGGGTAATTTCTTGCAAAATAAGAAGATTCCCAGGCGGCGTTAAATCCTTTTTCAGATACGGATCTTTCGCTTGGAAGGATCGAACCCTCGAAGGACGGATCTTTCCAGTCTGAGTGCATTTTAATAGAACTACTCTTTCCGACAGGAGCCACATAAATAGAATCAGATCCTTTTAAAGGAATATTTAATGAAAAGGAGATATTACCATTCCCTTCCTTAGGATTTAGTTTGGTATGAAGTCCTGCTGGGAAAAGATAAGAAGAAGATCCTGGCTGCAATGAAGTTTCATTTCCAGCCACATTGAATTTTACATCCTTACCTATTCCTTTTGGATCAGAAACAGATAGAATTACTCTTGCCTGAGACCATAAAATGGTTTTGGTCCGAGCTGGAAAATCAGTAATAGAAGGAGATTTAAAAGACCCTTCCATCTTAAAATCTCCAGAAAATAGTACAGTTTCGTAAATGGACCTTTTTCTTTTTTCTGCCTTCAAATTGGAATCAACGGTTAGATTCTCTGGCAGAATAAAAACTTCTCCACTTTCGCTATCTACTTCTTCCTCGTCTTGGACAGTCTTTTTAGTTTTTTCTAATTTGTATGGGATTACCAAAAATGGTCCTGCAATTACTTGGCTTGCACCCCATTTGGAATTCATCTCTTGTACGGCTTCTCTAGATCTATCCTGTCTTTCACTTACAAGGGATCCCATCATAAACAAAGGGATCACGAATCCGAACAACATCCCACCTAGAATAAATACTCTAACACCTATAGAGGTTTTTAATTTGCTCATCTATCACTCCTTGCCAGAAAGTATCTGCTATCTGAGTGATTTGATTATGAGTGAATTGTGTGGATTATGTGAGGAACCGGGCTTACGACCTGATTGGCAGGAAAAAAAGTGAAATCACTCCCTTCTCCCAATTGTTTATTTCTACCCGTCCTGAATGTAAATCAGCTACTTCTCGAACGAATGTTAGACCTAAACCAGAACTTTTTCTGCCGGTATCAGGTCTAGGCAAAGAGTAAAATCTTTCAAAAATCCTTTCTAGGGCGTAATCAGGAATATTCGGCCCCTCATTCCTGATCTCCATAAACCATTCTTTGTTTTCTAAAAGTCCGGTATTGATACTGATATCAGCATTTGCATAAGAAAAATCTAAAGCATTTTGTAAAAGATTTCGAAATGTTGTAATTAAAAAGAAACGATTTCCATCTATAAAAACATCTGGTCCGGACAAGTTCAACTTTATCTTTTTCCTATCTGCTTCCGGAGTCAAAGAATCCAGAACTTCTTGGACAAGTTCCTTCATGTTCAATCCGGTTTGTAACTCCAGAGTGGATACATTCTCCAAAGCACTTAGCTCTAATAGTTTTTCGATTACTGTTTGTATCCTTTTACTTTCTAATTGGACATTTTGCAAAAGGGGTTTTAGCCTTTTCGGATCCTCAGATAATAATTCCACAGAAGCAAGAATAGAAGATAAAGGGCTTTTTATCTCGTGAGTCAAAACCTGTATATAATTCTCTACATATTCTTTTCCCGCAATCTCACGTACGAGCTGATCCATCTGCTCTCCCAATTCTCTAATTTCGGGAACTCCTATCTTAGGTAGGCTTGGTCTTTTTTTGGAACGTAAGGAAGAAACATAAGCGGATAATTTTCGAATTGGAGAGAAGATGAAGTAAACTGCGATACAGAAAACGAGAGAGATAAAGACTGCAACAAAAAGACTTATCTTGTAAAACTTCTCCTTAGCAAAATCAATAAAAGGTAAAATACTTCCCTTAGGTTTTATTATAGTAAGAACGCCAGTTATTTTTCCTTTAAAGTAGATAGGTGCTGCAATGAATATTGCACTTTCTGTATCTGAAGCTCCTAGTTTACTAGATCTAACTCCATATTTTCCCTTTAAGGTAAGGAAAACGTCGTTGTATCTGAAATAATCTTCTCCCACTCTTTTTTCGGCAGAATCATAAAGTACAATCCCTTTCGCATCGGTTACATAAAATTCTAGATCAATCTTTCGTTTGGTATGATTATAGATCTTTGCATTAAAATTTTTCTCTTTAGCCTTTTTGAATGGGCCTCCTAATACTTTATTAATATTAGATTCAAAGCTAGCCTCAGGATGTTTTAAAAGTTCTTGTTCAATGAGAGAAGCGAGTACATGCACAGTATCGTTCATGGATTCTTCCACAGTTTCCATGTAACGAGGGCGAATAGATTCTTCGATCTTATCGACTAAATAGTAGAAACCGATCGAGAACGCAAAAAAAAACCGATGATGATCCGTATCCAAAGACTCATATAGATTCCTTCAAGCCGTATCCTTGTCCCCTTCTTGTCTCGATCGGATCCAAATCAGGGCGGATCTCTTTTAGCCTAGCTCTTAAATTTTTGATTAACGTATCCACAGCTCGATCAAAACTATCTTCTGGTTCTGTCCAAACCAAATCCATAATTTCTTCTCTGGTAAAAATTTTACCTCTTCGTTTGATGAATAATACCAAAGTTTTATATTCGTAAGGAGTTAAACCCAAGGACCTTCCATAATAATAAATTACTTTTTTATCCTCGTCCGTAACGAAATCGGTGGTCTTTTCTTCAGGTTTTCCGTCGTATCTTCGAAGTACAGCGCGAATTCTGGCAACTAACTCTCTTGGACTGAATGGCTTTACCATATAATCGTCGGCCCCGAGTTCCAGCCCAAGCACTCTGTCCAGTTCAGATTCTCTTGCGGTAAGTAGTATTACCGGTATAGAATATTTCTTTCTAAGCTCTTTTAAAATTTCTAAACCGCTAGAATCTGGAAGTCCTATGTCTAATACGAGTAAATCAGGAGATTCGGACAGAAGTGTAAAACATTCCTTACCCGTCATTGCTGTTAAAGCCCTAAATCCCTCCGATTCAAGGACTATACGAATTGTATCAATAATCCCTGGTTCATCTTCAGTTACGAGGATCGTGCGGGCAGAGTTCATTCAGAAAAAGGAAATAGGTAACTCTATCTAAGGAAAGGAAAATTTTTTCTAATATGAGCTTTTCATTTTTTTTCCAAAATTTCGGAAATCAGTTTGCATATCCTCGTTCTAAGAAGATATTTTGCGATTGTTTTCGTATTTCCTAAAGTACTATGAGCCAACCTAAAACAAAAAAAGAAACCGAAGATCTATTAGAATTATACAGACAAATGCTTTTGATCCGCCGCTTCGAAGAAGCATCTGCGAAGGCGTATAGCATGGGCAAAATTGGCGGCTTCTGCCATTTGTACATCGGTCAAGAAGCAGTGGGAGTGGGAGCAATCTCCGCTCTAGAAGAAAAGGATTATATAGTTTCCACCTATAGAGATCATGGTCACGCACTCGCCAGAGGTTTGGAACCCAAGTCTCTCATGGCAGAATTATACGGTAAAAAAACTGGGATTGTTTCCGGTAACGGTGGATCCATGCACTTCTTCGATAAGAAGAAACACTTCATGGGAGGACATGGGATCGTAGGTGGACATATCTCTCTCGCCGCCGGTATCGCATACGCATCCAAATACCGCGAAGATGGTGCAGTTACATTATGTTTTTTTGGAGAAGGTGCAGCAAATATAGGATCCTTCCATGAAGGAATGAACTTAGCTGCCATCTGGAAACTTCCTCTAGTAATGATTTGTGAGAACAATCATTACGCGATGGGAACTCCTGAGTATCGCGCGCTATCCGTCAAAGATGTTTCCGTAAGAGCAGCCGCTTATGATATCGCAAGAGATCATATAGAAGGTGACGAGGTCCGAAAAGTCAGAGAGCACGTCCGAGTCGCGGTGGAAAGAGCAAGAAGAGGAGAAGGTCCTACTCTTATGGAAATTTCCACATACAGATTTAGAGGTCACTCTATGTCAGACCCCGCAAAATATAGGACCAAAGAAGAATTAGATAAATATAAACAAGGCGATCCTCTTATCAAAGCAGAAAAGGATCTACTCTCCGCAGGCTGGGCCCAAGAAGAATTAACTAAGATGGATGAAATCATTCTCAAAACCGTTGAGGACTCAGTTGACTTCGCAGAAAAAAGTGAAGAACCACCTCTTGGCTGGCTGTACAAGCATGTTTATGCGGAGAATGTATAATGGCAGTACTCACTTATAGAGAAGCACTCAATCGAGCCATGACGGAAGAAATGGAGAAGGATCCGAATATCTTTCTCATGGGAGAAGAAGTAGGACATTACGAAGGAGCTTATAAAGTTTCCCAAGGAATGCTTGCCAAGTTCGGAGAAAAAAGAGTGATCGATACTCCAATTTCAGAGAACGGATTTGCTGGAGTCGGGATTGGAGCCGCTATGGTGGGACTTAGACCGATCATAGAATTTATGACCTGGAACTTCTCACTTGTTGCGATCGATCAGATCATTAACTCCGCAGCAAAAATGAACTATATGAGTGCTGGTCAATTTCCTATCCCGATCGTTTTCCGCGGTGCAGGTGGTGCTGGAGGAAGACTCGCTGCTCAACACTCTCAGTCATTCGAAAGTTGGTATGCACATATTCCTGGACTCAAAGTACTAGCACCTTATACGCCCTCCGATGCTTACGGACTATTAAAAACTTCCATCCGAGACAATAACCCTACCATCTTCATTGAAAGTGAAGTGTTATACGGCTCTAAGGGAGAAGTTCCTGAAGGAGAATTTTTGATCCCGATGGGTAAATCGGATATCAAAAGAGAAGGAACACAACTCACAATAGTCAGTTGGTCCAGAGCTCTCATGTATGTTCTTCCCGCAGCAGAAAAACTAGCAAAAGAAGGAATTTCAGTCGAAGTTTTAGATCTAAGAAGTATAAGACCTTTGGACGAGGAAGGGATTTTGGCTTCTGTCAGAAAAACAAACAAAGTTTTGATAGTAGAAGAAGGCTGGAATGTAGCAGGATTTGGCGCACAAGTAGCTTACCTGATCCAAAAAGAAGCATTCGATTATTTGGACGCTCCAATCGAAAGGATTACTCAAGAAGATGTTCCAATGCCTTATGCAGCAAACTTGGAAAAGTCCTCCCTTCCGAGTGAAGAAAAAATAATCAGAAAAGTCAGAGAAATGATTCAGTAAATCATAATATTTGAATATTATTATATTATAAATAGGAAAAATACATGGCAAAAATTTCCGAAATGACCCAGCTTTCTCCGACAATGTCAGAAGGTGTTTTGGTAAAATGGCTAAAGAAGAAGGGTGACTCAGTTGCTCCTGGAGAAATATTAGCCGAGGTCGAAACTGACAAAGCGGTCATGGAAATGGAAGCATTCGACGCCGGTGTAATTTTGGAAATTTTAGCCCAGGAAGGTGCCAAACTTCCTGTGGGAGCCCCAGTTGCAATTATAGGAAAGGCAGGAGAAGATATTACTTCCCTACTTTCAGAGGCAAAATCCAGATCTTCTGCAATATCTACCCCGACGACCAGTTCTAGTCCGGCTCCTGTGGCCCCGCCTTCTCCGGCGACTGCGCCTAAAAAGACAGAACCTGTAGTATCTTCGACACCTGAACCTGTCGAGGAAGCTCCTGCTCCAAAAGAGAGTTCCATTTCCAGAGGACTTTCTTCTTCTGCACTCGAAGGAAGGGTCAAGGCTTCTCCTTTGGCAAAAAGACTAGCCGAAGAAAGTGGAATTGATCTTTCTAAGGTTCGAGGAAGCGGACCAGACGGAAGAATTGTGAAACGGGATATTGAAAACGGGATCTCTGCATTTTCGGCCAGCGGAATATCTCCATTTGCTGGAGAAATTGTACAAGAAGAGAAACTTCCAATCTCAGGAATGAGAAAAACGATCGCATCTAGACTAGTTCATTCCAAAACCCACCAGCCCCATTTCTATTTGGATATGGAAATTGACGCAGATGCACTCGTTCATTTGAGAGAAAACTTCAATTCTGATCTAAAAGAATCAGGAGAAGAGATCAAACTTAGTATAAATGATTTTATTATAAGAGCTTCTGCGCTTGCGCTTCTAAAAGTACCTGAAGTAAATTCTTCCTGGAGAGAAGATCATATTCTTAAACATGGAAGAGTGGATATTGGTGTCGCAGTTTCTATCGAAGGAGGACTCATTACTCCTTATGTAAGAAACGCAGACAAAAGGTCTGTTTTGGAAATCGGTAGGACGGTAAAAGAGCTTGCTTCCCGTGCAAGGGAACGAAAACTCAAACCGGAAGAGTTTTCAGACGGAACCTTCACTGTTTCCAATTTGGGAATGTTCGGAGTGAATCGTTTTGCAGCGGTAATCAACGAACCTGAGGCTGCAATCCTCGCAGTAGGAAACGTGGTGTCTAAACCGGTAATCAAAAACGGAAATATTGTCCCCGGAAAAACTCTTTCAGTCTGCCTTTCCTGTGATCATAGAGTGGTAGACGGCGCGGTAGGTGCCGGTTGGTTGGAAGTGTTTCGAAATTTTCTGGAACATCCTCTTCGGTTACTTGCCTGATTTTTTAGTGGGCTAAGAAGCAGTGGATCAGGATTCCAATCTTAAAATAAGAGACCAAAAAGTTAAAAAGGCAGCAATGCTACTTCTATCCTTAGACAAGGATGCAGCTGCCAAGGCATTAGCCCAACTGGACGAGAAGTTGATTGAAGAGATCGTCCAGGAAATGGCAAAGATCAAAACAATCAGCAAGTCCGAAAAGGAAGAAGTTCTTTTAGATTTCCAAGGTTCCTTAAAAGATCTAGCTGCAGAATCCAGAGGCGGAATAGAAACCGCAAGAGAATTACTACAAAAGTCTTTAGGTAAAGAGAAGTCCGAAAACATATTAGGAAAACTAGATAGAAAGGACACTGAAGAGGATTTTTCCTTTTTAAACGATGCAGAACCTCAAACTCTTGCTCACCTACTCGCTCCGGAACATACTCAAACTATCGCAGTCACTCTTGCATTTTTACATCCTAAAAAAGCCGCCGAAACTCTTAAATTTTTACCAAAAGAACTCCAAAGTAAAGTGGCGCTTAGACTCGCAAATACTACTAAGACCCATCCGGATGCAATTCGTCAGATCGCAAAAGTTCTGAAGAAAAAATACGAACAAAGAGATAAATCTGAATTCAGCGAAGCCGGCGGAGCAGAAGCTCTCGCAAATATCCTGAATCATATGGATAAATCTTTGGAAGAAACAATTCTAAAAGAATTGGAAGAACAATCGCCAGAGCTCGCGTCTCAAGTTCGCGAAAAATTATACACATTCGAAGATGTACTTCTTCTTAACTCCAAAGAGATGAGACTTCTCATCAACCGAATTGCAGACGATGATCTAATTGCGATCGCACTCAGAGGAGCTTCCGACCAGATCAAGGTCCATTTTTTCGAGGCAATGTCCAAAAACAGAGCCAATGATATTCTAGAAAGTATGGATATCCGAGGAAAAGTGACCTTAAAAGAGATCACTGACGCAAGAAATACTGTTCTTACTGCACTACGTGATTTGGAAGAGATCGGGGAAATTATTATTAAAAAGGACTCGGAAGAGTTTATCTGATCCGCTTCGACTGCGGTCTTAGAAGTTTGAAAAATTTCCGGAGCTGACGGGACTCGAACCCGCGACATCCTGCGTGACAGGCAGGCACTCTAACCAGCTGAGCTACAGCTCCTTTTATGAAGAACATAATTTCTGAGCGGGCTCGGGGGTCAATTCGTTTATCTGAAAAAGGGATGAATTTTTAAGTCCCTTCCATAGCCTTTCCATTAGCGGAGTTTTTCCGACTGACGGCCTTATTAGATGCTCCACGAAAAAAAACCAAAGGATCTACTTGAAGAGAGGGTGTTTACTCTTTCTAATTTTCTATCCGTATCTAGAGTTTTACTTCTTCCTTTTTTTATACAATTCACCCGCAAACATATAGAGTCTCCTCGTAATAGCGAATATTTATTTTTAGCGATCGGCACCTGTGTTCTCGCAGTGCTTACGGATTTTCTAGACGGGTTTCTAGCCAGACTACTTTCTCAAGAATCTGTCTTGGGAAAATACCTGGATCCTATTTGCGATAAATTCGTTACCATCGGTGGACTCTCAGTAATTGTTCATTATTATCAGTTTCCTCTTTGGATCCTTCTCATTTATATCTTGAGAGAAATTTTAGGAGTTTGGTTGGGTGGATTCTTATATTTAAAAAGAGGCATCCAAGGAAAACCAAATTGGTGGGGGAAGATCGGAGTCGGTCTTGTTGCAGCTGCTGTTCTTTGGTATATGACTTTACCTTTGATCGGCCCTACTTTACCTGAAAATCATTTCTTCCTGCATCCTGAATATTCTGGTTATGTATTGGTCCTGATCTTAAGCATTGGAGTGGTCGCTTATTCCAAAAGGTATTGGAATATTGTGTTCCATCCTGAAAGATTCATCTTGGATCCGGAAGATAAAAAGCAAAAGAAAAAGTACGAACTGGTCTAATCTTAGTCTGGGTTGAATTTCCTTGACACGGAAGCCTAGCCACCCATTCTGTCAATCGCGACCGCTCGGGTGGTGGAATTGGTAGACACGCAAGCTTGAGGTGCTTGTGCCGGTTCGGTGTAGGGGTTCGAGTCCCCTCTCGAGCAATTCGTCCTACCTAAAACTCTTTCCCCATTTCGAAAAACCAACCCTCGGTAAAACTATGGCATCGGGTGCTCTCTCCGTTAAAGATTTCTTAGATAAAGCCAAACTTGTTTCATACGGCTTTTTCGGATTATTGATCCTATTTCTGATCTTATTCTTTTCCTCTCCTTATCTTTTAGTTTCGAAAGCAGATCCTAAAAAATCGGACGCACTTGTATTAGAAGCAATCGAAACAGGTAAAAAGGATAAATTCAAACAAGCAGCTGCTTTATGGAAAAAGGGCCTGGCTCCTGTGATCGTAATTCTACACTCTCCTCCTAACCAAGATTCTGATTTGGGGATTGTAGGAGATCCTAGTTCTTCTTTGCAAACCTATCTGGTTTCCTTGGGAGTGGATGAAACTAAGGTTTTAGTTTATACAGTAGAATCTGGTCCTCAGGAATTCCCTAAAACTCTCTTAAAGATCGCGCTGGATCGTCAGTGGAAAACTTTTCTTTTGATAGGAAAAGAATACGATTCTGCAACCTTGTTAAAATTATATAGAAACGTGTTAGAACCTGCGGGAATTTATATCGCTGTCTCCAAGGTAAGCGAAGGAATCGGATCCTGGGATTGGTTTACAAAACCAAAAAGCCTGGAATCCATCTTAGGAAGACTCTCGAAACATTTATATTTGATACTATTAGGAAATTAAAATGTCCCAAGACTTAAAAGAAACAAACGAACTTATCCAACAAAGGATCGAAAAGATCAAAAATCTAAAGGAAAAGGGTGTAGATCCCTACCCTATCAGATTTTTTCCTGATTCTGATTCAGCATCTTTAATAGAGATGTATTCTAAGACTCCTACTGGGCCTGAGAAAAAGTTTTTATTGGGCGGGCGTTTGCATTCCAAACGTGTGATGGGAAAAGCTAGCTTTGCTCATTTAAAAGATAAGTCGGGAGTTATCCAACTTTATGCAACTAGAGATGATCTGGGAGAAGAGAATTATACTCTTTTCAAAAGTTTAGATTTAGGAGATCTAATCGGTATAGAAGGTTATCTTTTCCAAACCCAAAAGGGAGAGACTACTCTTCATTTAACTTCAGTTACACTTCTCGCAAAATGTGTTCGTCCTCTTCCAGTTGTAAAAGAGAAAGATGGAGTTGTATACGATGCTTTCGCGGATGTGGAACAAAGATACAGAATGCGTTATGTGGACTTAGTAGTAAACGATAACGTCAGGGAAACTTTTATCACTCGCAGTAGGATCGTATCTGAAATCCGCAATTTCCTAACTTCTGAAGGATTTTTGGAAGTGGAAACTCCAATGATGCAGCCAATCGCAGGTGGTGCGGCAGCAAGACCATTCGTCACTCATCATAATACATTGGACATGCAATTATTCTTAAGGATCGCTCCTGAATTATATCTAAAACGTCTGATCGTAGGCGGATTAGATAGAGTATTCGAATTAAATCGTAACTTTAGGAACGAAGGAATTTCTACCAAACATAACCCTGAATTCACCATGATGGAAGCGTATATGGCTTATGGTGATATGGGAAAAATGTTAGAACTGACTGAAAAACTCATCACTACAGTTGCACAAAAGATCTGTGGAACTCTTAAGATCAAATACGGTAACGATTTAGTAGATCTTAGCCCTCCTTGGAGAAGAGTGAAATACGTGGATATTATCAAAGAATATTCAGGAATAGATTTCTCTCAGATAAAAACTCTGGAAGAAGCTAAAGAAAAAGCGAGTTCCGTAAAAGTAGACGCAGGCAAATGTACTTCTATTTGGAAAGTAGCTGACGAGGTATTCTCCGAAAAAGCGGAACCAAATCTGATCCAACCAGTATTTGTAACTGATTATCCAAAAGAACTTTCTCCATTAGCAAAATCTAATCCTGAAAATCCAGGTTATGTAGAAAGATTCGAGCCTTATATTGTAGGTAGAGAGATCGGAAATGCATTCTCCGAGTTAAATGATCCATTCGATCAAAAAGAAAGATTCGAAGATCAGGTTAAACAAAGAGAAGCAGGAGACGATGAGGCATTCATGATGGATGAGGATTATATCCGAGCACTTGAATATGGAATGCCACCTACTGGAGGTCTTGGGATCGGGATAGATCGTTTGGTGATGTTACTCACAAATTCTCAATCTATCCGTGATACCATCTTATTCCCTCTGATGAGACCAGAATAAAATAAGATAAAAAAAGCCCGAGAATTTCTCGGGCTTTTTTATTTATAACCCGAACCATAAGAAGTTCGGGCAATCACTTAATGATTTGTGATCGTTAGTTTTGCTTGGGAATCTAACTTTTCTTTTAAGTCTTTCAATAGAGATTTCAAACTTTCGCTATTGGAAGAACTTAAAGTAAATGTGCTCGTATTATCTCTAGAGGAAAAGCTGAACTGGACTTCTTTTGCGGAAAGCAATTTGTCGGCCACATCTGTAGGAAGAATGGAGACAACACGAACAGTATCACCGTAATCTGTAGAAGTTTTTCTAAGATTATGCCAAGTTTGGTCTAACTTCATAGAAATCCCGATCGGAAAACTTTCCTCGAAAGAGCTCATATAGTATTCCAAAAAGATTGGCTTCTCCCCTGTTTTATTTATCAGGATGCCCTTAAAATTCAAAGACCCAGGTTTTCCGACACTGCAGAAAATTGCCCCGGGACAGATAGGACCACTTCTGAATAGTGTCTGCTCCACTACTGGTTCCGGAAGGACTTGGACCCGAGCCGAGCAGGAATTCAGTAAAACTGCAAAAAACACGGCGAAGATAGAAACTTGTAAAAAAGAGAGATTAGAACGGATCATTAAAAGGCGGTCTCCAGTGATTTCCATTCCATTCTTCTCACGATCCCCGAAAGGTGAAGTAAAAAATCCGTTTTCAGAGAAGCCAAGGATACGTTCCATGGTAATAGAACTATGATTTCCTACCCGAAAGAAAAGATAAACGTCCTCCTCTTAGAGAATGTACACCAAGACGCATTCCAACTCTTTCAAAAAGACGGTTTTAATGTCCGCCTTCTTCCCCAAGCCCTGGGCGAAGACGAACTTTCGAAAGAAATCGAGAACATTCATGTTCTGGGTATCCGGAGTAAAACCAATCTGACTGCACCTGTTTTAGCCAAGGCAAAACGACTTATGACTGTGGGTTGTTTCTGTATTGGTACAAACCAAGTGGATTTAGCAGAAGCGGAGAAGAAAGGGATCCCAGTATTCAACGCACCTTATTCTAATACACGTTCAGTTGCGGAACTCGTAATTGCAGAAGTTGTAATGTTAGCAAGAAGGGTCCCGGACCATATCCGAAATACCCATGCAGGTATTTGGAATAAAATTTCTAAAAACTGTTTTGAGGTCCGTGGAAAAACTCTGGGGATCGTAGGTTACGGCCATATCGGAAGCCAGGTTTCCGTACTTGCGGAAGCAATGGGCCTAAAAGTGGTCTATTATGATACACAAACAGTTCTTCCTTTAGGAAATGCGACCCCTCTCAATTCTTACGAAGAATTATTATCTGTTTCTGATTTTGTTACATTTCATGTGCCTGAACTTCCAGAAACTACAAACCTTTATGCTGCTAAGGAAATCAAGGCTACTAAAAAAGGTGCTTATATCATCAATCTTTCCAGAGGAAAGGTTGTGGATCTGGAAGCTTTGGCTGAGGCAATTAAGTCAGGCCATATTGCAGGCGCGGGAATAGATGTTTTCCCACAAGAGCCTGAATCAAATAGCGATCCATTTATCACTCCATTGCAAAATTTACAAAACGTAATATTAACCCCTCATATCGGTGGTTCTACGGAAGAAGCTCAGAAAAATATAGGAACAGAAGTTGCTTCTAAACTTTTGAAGTTTGTAAATAACGGTTCCACTACTTTTGCTGTAAACTTCCCTCATCTGGAGTTAAATCCAATTCCTCAGGGAATGTATAGAATTCTAAATGTTCACAAAAACCAACCTGGGTTCTTGAAAGATATCAACAGTATGGTTTCTGAGATTGGAGCAAATATCAGTTCTCAACATTTAGGAACCAGCGCAGAAATTGGTTATCTATCTATGGTAATTAATATGAGCGTAGGTGATGAACTAAAAGAAAGAATAGAAAGACATCCTGGATCTCTTAAGACTAGAATTCTTTACTAATAACCTAGGCGGATTGAACCGCCGCTTAAAAATAAATCAGGCCTTTTTTATTCGATTTTTCGGCGAAGAAAGAAGGCCCTTTTTATTCTTATACATTCCTTTATTGATCCCCTAATCAGGCTTTTTCTCACAAATTTCCATTTGATTCCCGCAATATTATACTTCGGGCTATTCTGAAATTCAGACCTTTTAGCTCTTCTCATCCGTAAGAGCACCCATTATTTAATTCTTTTAACATTAGGCGTCTCATCCCCATCCCTTAAGGAACGAAAAATCCTACTCTAAAATAAACGCTAAAAAGAATCTAATCGGATCCAATTATAACTTAATTCATTGGATTCGAATAAAATTACTCAATATACTTCATATCAATGTCAATATAATCTTTTTGCAGTAAATTATTGCAAAACTAGTGACAGAAATTTTAACAAACATAGTCTCGGTTACTTTTGTAACCGCCTCCTGGCTAAAACGCTCTTTCAAGTAATTTAGAACTTTATGATTTCCTTAAAAATAGAACCGTCAATTAGCCGCGAAGAAAGAAATACCTCCACCTTATCCGAGATTCAGAGGGGAACGGTTTGTTTAAATTTTACACTTAATCGACAAGCTAGATCTAATTGGTGTTGGGCATCTATCGCAGAGGCTTGCGAAAAATATTTATTCGGAAAAGTAGTCACTCAAAACGATTTAGCGTACAAATTCCAATCCTATAAAAAGAAATCGGCTCTACCAAATTCTGAAGAGTCGAATCGCCAAGAATCACTAGAAAAAGTTCTCACCTTCTTAAGTTGTTACAGCCATTGGAATCCTGGGCGTCCTAACTTAGAACGAATCGACCAAGAAATACGTTCTTATAAACCTATCTTTCTTTCCTTGGATTGGAAAAATTCAGGCTCCCATTTCGTTGCATTGACCGGCTGTAGTCTCGAGAGAAACGAAATCCGGATAGACGATCCGTTACATGGATCTTCTTGGCAAAATTTCGATTTATTTCCTCAAACCTATCGTTCCGAAGGAACCGTTTGGAGAAACACTTATTGGGTCTCTGAATCCTTACTCCCAAAATATCAGTAAAATGAAGCATAATAAATCAATAATTTAAAGGATAAACCTCATGAGTGATTACGATCTACTGATCAATGTAAATGAAAGCGTCTTTAACCAGGCTCTTTCTTCCCTATACGGAAAAGAAAATCTCCGAAACAAACTTTTCAAAGGTACAAAAAGCGAAACGTATTTAAACACTCCGGTGAATGTAAGCTGGGATGTCTTAACGGCTCCTATTCTCTCTTTAAATCCTCCCACTGATGCGGATTGGAAATCTTCTTACAAACAGGACGGAAAAACTCCTAGTCCGGTTCAAAATGCATTTTTGATCAAATTTCCCAAACTCAAAGTTTCCAAAGATCAAAATGGTTCCGTATTAGATACTACATTGTCCGTCCAAGGCATCTGTTCTATCAAATTGGATATTAGTTCTAATCGTATTTCCATCGATTCCTATGCGTTGATTGTTGATATTTCCAATGCAAGTCCTTTGGACCAATTCATATACAAATCAATTATAATACCTCAAATTTTGAAAACAGCGGACAGTGCTCTTGAAGGAGGTCAAATCCCTTCACTGGATTTTCATGGGGCGAAATTCGGCGAGATCAATATATTTGTAGGCCAGGGAAGATTTTTGGCTTCCGCAAATTTAGAATCCAAAGCTAAAGCTGCTATTCCAAATTTGAATTCAATTCCGAACCAACCGTTTTTCATCCTAATCAGTAAGGAAGCATCTCAAAGTATAGTGAATCAAGAAACTGCGTCTTTGATCGGTAAAAAACAAAGCACTTCGGGTAGTAAAAGTTTCGGGATCGGCACCGCAAACTATGATGCTGCAGTTAGAATCAATCGTTTGGGAGTACAATTATTGGATGATCCTACTCAAGTATCATCCACTGCAGATCTTTCCATTACCGCCGGTGCCGGTGTTGATTTACTAGGTCCAGTAGTAGGCGCGATCGTAGACGCAGCAAAATATGTTGGATCAGGAGCAGCATATGTAGGAACCACTGTGGCAAACGGAGTTGTGGACGTTAGTAAAACCGTAGCCGGAGGGACTGTTGACGCTGCTAACGCTGTAGCTGGCGGTGCAACGACTGCCGCTAACGCTGTGGCCGACGGCGCAACGACTGCCGCTAACGCTGTGGCTGACGGTGCAACGACTGCCGCTAACGCTGTGGCTGACGGTGCAAAAACAGTCTGGAAAGCAATCTCAAGTTATTAATGTTCATCTTCAGTTCCCGTAAAATGGAATGTCTCGAAAATATATTAGGAGAATATAATGTCTGACATAGGAATTAATTACGACGCTAAAACGCAACCTTCTACCATCAATATCCAAAGTTCTTTGGCGATGTCAGGGAACTCCGTGAAGGTTACTATAAAAAATATAGGAAGTTTTACCCTTTTCATTACGCCTACCGGAAACATGGCGGAACAAGTGGTCTCCGGAATCGCTTGGCCTCTTGCTCAATACTTAAGTGTAACTGTCGTTCCACCTTTGATCAAAGATCTAATCGAAGGAAAGGAATTCGAGATCTTCACAATAAATCCTTCCCAACAATCCGTTGCAGGACAAACAATCACGATCGCTCCAGATAACCTAAACCTATCCAATTTTAACGGAATGTTATTAGTCCAAGGCAACTTAAAGGTCGGATAATTTCCAAAAGGAGGTTGTTGATTTATGAAAAGATCCCGTTACGAATTTCCAAAATCGCAAATCGAATTAAAATCTTTTTTAAAAGGGATAGACCTGGAGTTATTTCCAAACTCGAAAACACGAGAGTGCATATTATCAAGCTCTCCGGCTTATCCCTTGGCAAGATCTGTTTCTATGCCCCCAGATTGGGGTTATGAAAGCGGAGCTCTTTCGTTTCGTTTCGGAGAATTACATTGTAATGGTTATGATCTGATCCAATCCGAAGGAGTAATCGAATCAGAAGAAAATCAAAAGTTTTTAAAATTATTACTTAAAATTCCGAAACTGGATCTTTCCGGAAATTATTATGTGGAAGCAAAACCAGACCCAATCCCTGAAATCGATACGGCTGGAAATTTATCCGATCTTTCAGAGGAAAATCTAAGACCGAGGAAAGGTGGCGGTGATTCCGAAATCGGAAGTATAGATCCGGACAAAGAAAAATGGTTAGATCAAGCCAGAGATCAAAGAAATCGATTAAGCTCTACGCCTAACGGTCAGAAGATGCTAATTACTTATAATCAGCATAACGAAACCTACGACGAGGTATTCAAGACTTACCCCGCATTATCCACTGCTTGGCAAGCAGGAGGAGCGACCAAAGAAATGGCATCCGATACTTCTCAATCTGTCGAAAAAGATACGGTTGTAAACGATGCTAAAAAGAAATATTCCGGCGGAGTAACCTATAACGGAAATGCATTCGCACAACAATTGAACGTGGCAGCGGCCTGTTTATTTGCGGATCCGGATTTCGATCCCAGAACGGGGCCTCCCCCAGGAAGTAAATATTGGGATGCTGCGAAAGCAGCTCTCACTTTCGGGAAAGGAGTCGGCGGTAATACCAAAAACACCAAAGACAATGTGAACGAGATGAAACCATCCGAAGTTCATTCCACGGTAAATAATCATACTGGCGATCTACCTTCAGTTTCCGATCCGGAAGTCGTACAAATCCTTCAATCCTCGGACTTGGAACCAGGAGGAAGAATGGAAGGAGAATCCGATCCTAATAGAATCTTTTTGGACGAAGAGGATCGAAAAAGGATCGAAAAATTAAAGAACGCAATTCTAAGACAAAAGGCTGAAAATTCGGAAATACGAGGAAGGATCTTATTCGAGGGAGAAGTATCCGCTCTGATTCAAAATACTGTTCTCTCCTTCTCCCTTTTTCGAGACGAGGAAACCTCTTCCTGGAAAACATCTCCACTCATAATCGATATGCCTCCGTTCCATCTGGAAATAGACGATTCCAAATGGGAAGGAGAAGCGGGCTTGGTCGCAAAAGAAAGACTGGAAAGCATGTATTTCATCCGAAATCTATTTTATGATTCCTTAATAGAACGGATTTCTTCCGTTTTCGAAACAAGTTTAGAAAACTTTTTAAACAATCAATCGGATTTCGAAAAGGGCTCGAGATAAATGCCTTCCCTTTTGACAAAACCATCAAATTCGTCCACAGCTTCCGTTCAGTTTAAGGATCCTCTGGATGAAATTCGAGAAGGAGTCCTTTCGGAAGACCTGGAGAGGTTCTACGAACTTCTGGAAAAGGTATTATCTAAACAAAGACAGTATTTAACGAAAACAGAATATTCCTTATACTTCTCTGGAAAAAAAGTAAGGCCAATGATGCTTCTTCTTAGCTCCAGAATGGTGCACGGAAATTCTTCCTCTCTTCCATTCAAGTCCATCCAAGGAGCCGTTTCCTTGGAGATGTTGCATGTCGCGACACTTATACACGATGATATCATAGACCACGCTCATATACGCAGAGGAAACGAAACCGTAAATGCAGCGCGAGGAATGGAAAAGGCCATAATTCTGGGAGATATACAATTCGTAGAAGCGATTCGCGGTTTCGTGGATAGTATAGACGCTCAGGAAGATATGGGATTGGTCAAATCAGTTCTGGATACTGCCTTTAGAATTTGTTGTGGAGAGTTAGACGAACTAGAAACAAACGCTAGTCTTCCATTTTCAGAGCTTCATAAAAAATACAGAGAAACAATCGATCGAAAGACTGCGGTTCTTTTCGGCCTATCCTGTGAGTCCGGAGTCACACTCGCTGGGGGAAAAACAAGCGATGCAAGAAGAGCAGGCTTTTTTGGCAGAAGAGTAGGAAGAGCCTTCCAGATCATGGACGATATTTTGGATTTTGTAAACGATAGAAAAGGTTCCGGAAAAGAATTGGGAATCGATCTGAGTAGAAGAAGACTTTCACTTCCGATCATCTTCGCAATGGAAGAACTGGGATCGCAAAGTCCTCTTTCCCAGATTATTAGAGGAATGGAATATACGGACAAAACTCTTAAAGAAGCGGTCCGATCCCTTCGATTATCCTCCGCCCTACCCTTATCTTATGTGGAAGCCAGAAAGGAAATTGTGGATTCCTTGGAATACCTCAGACTTTTTCCGGACAATAGATACAAAAAATCCCTTACAGATATCGCGTTCTATGTAGTGAATCGGTGAAATTTTAGGAAATTCAAACGAAAGAATGAGCGCAGGACTATTCGGATTTATATTTAATACTCTTAGAAAGAGGGCGAATGATCCTCAAAATTCGAACCTATGGATCCCGAGAAAATTGCAGGAAGCAAGCGGGCCTAACATAGAAGGAAAACTTCTGCCATTATCCGGATCGAATTGGGACCTAGGATCGATCACCGGAGAAGCAGGAGATAATTTTCAGAATATTATAAAAAGTCAATGGTGGATCAGCAAGGTAGGTTTTGAAAGAAGAAAGGACCCCGAGCTAAAAAAACACCAGCCGATCGCCTGTCCTGAAAACCCTTATCCTAAATTATCGATGCCAGAGGTCACCATTAATGGGTTGGAAAACGTGTACATTCTACCTAATCCTATCATTCAAAAAACGGAAGAAGGATATAATTCGATTTTATCAATTAAGTTCGCTTATTATCAGGGCAAAGACGGGCTTCCTAGTCTAGAAAACTTTCGATTAGAGGGAAAATATTGTTTGGAACAAAACGTTTGCTCAGCACCTTTAACCCCCTCTGGAGTCCTCCCTTCACAATGTGACTCCTGGTACCCATCTGAGAATATAAAGGGAGAAGGCGATTTCACCTTATCGATAACCGATTTATACGCGGATCTGGTATTAAACGTTTTTATAGAAGGGAAAGGCTCCTCCCGTATACTAAGGACTAGAATCGAATCATTATCTGTACGGGGAGAAGTTCCTGATTCGGATCCTACCTTCTCGGTCGATGATCTAAACACGAAAACCGATTTAACGTTTATCGCGAATAATCTTTGGCTCCCGAAAGCGAAGGATGCGATTGAAAGCGAGGACGGAAGAAGAGGAATTGTTTCGAATCTGAACCAAACTCTGAATCGGACCGAAAATCTGCAAAAACTCTCCCAGATGTTGGAAAACCAACTCATTCAATTCTTGGATAACGTTCTTGGAGAAATTCCGAACGGTTTTCTTCCTAGTAACCAAGGCAAACAAGCGACAAACCCTGTGGATCGATATGTATTCGATCGAGTACGATTCTCCTTAAACGATCCCAAAAGTGATTATTATCTTCCCAAAATGATATTGAAGATCTCTGATCCAAGTTTGGAACCGTATATTTTTTCGGAGATCTCTCTTGGGAATCAATCTGTTAATATCTCCGATTTCGGAACTTTCGAATTTCAGAATATACTTTTACAGAATATGAAAATTTCCGGATTATCGAACGCAGTTGCATTACCTGAGACCTTACTTTTCAGGAGCAAAGGTTTCGATCTGGAAGTATCCGTCTCTTCCCTAAATCCTTCTCCAGAAATTCGAAGTTATAAAAACAAAAAAGAGACCGTGACTAAGGTTCCGAGCCCTCCACTACAAATTCTTACATCCTTCTCCATGTATGCAGAAGGGATAGATGATAAAATTTCAGGCGACCTGGAAGCCAAAATTTCCAAATCGAAACTAATCGCTTCCGTCGATTTTGAAGGAGAAGAATTGGAAGCACTTGAGATCAGTTTTTCAAAATTGCAATATGTTTCCCTCCTTCCAGATATCTCCGTCAAGATACTTGTGGAGTCGGCCTACCAAGACATCATCTCTTCCGTATTAAATCAGGATTCACTAAAACAAAAAGCGTTGGATGCGGGAAACTCAAAGGCCGTCGAAAACCTGAAAAAGATCGGACAATTCGCCACAGACGATGTAAAAAAAATCATCTCTTCAAAGTTGGACGGTTAAGAATGGCGAAGGTATTTTTTTGGAATCTAAAGAGGCTCGGTGCAGCCACGGAAGATATCATACAAGATAAAATAAAAGCGAGAACAGAAGAGAATACTCCGGATATAGTTTTCCTTTGTGAACTTAGTACTAAAGCGACTTTTCCGGATCCTCAAAATCTGACGTATCGCAAAGAAAGCGCGTATCAACTCTGTTATGGATGTTATAAGAATTCAGATAAAAGCAAAGGGATTCTTCAGAAATATACGCCGATCGCAACAGACGGATATAAAAGCGCAGGTTACAAAGGGGGAAATGATTTTACAGATTTAGCCGACAGAGCAGTCGCTTATTACGGCGTAGTAGACAAAGCTCACTTATACACGTTTCATGCGCCATCCAGGCATGATGATGTAAGAGCGATGGCATTTCTTGCCGCATCCTTAAACAAATTACATAGCCGAGCTCCATGGGTCTTAATTGGGGACTTTAATATTGACCCTAACTTATTAGCGAAAGCTCCAGTGGGTATTAACCTAGCAGATTTAATCTTACATACAAGAGAAGCTACCCACGAAAGAGGAGGAATCCTCGACTATGTATTAACCAATATCGATAAAGAAAGTATAAAATTAGAAGTGAGAGGAAGGTTCACCAGAGAACTTGAAGGTCTTACTGATCATATTCCAATCTTAGTAGAATGGCCAATTTGAGTTTAGGTTAGGCGAAACACACTATGAAACTCATGTTCTGGAACACTCAAAGATTAGGGCAATCTACGGATGATGCTTCCGTTAAATTGATTCAAGATACTATTGCCAAGTACAAACCGGATCTGCATATTTTATGTGAGTTGACTACTAGCGCCACTGCATTCACTCCCCAAAACCTGAATTATCGAAGACCGAACGACTTTCAACTTTGCTATTCTTACTATGATGCAAGAGTGGGAAAAAGTATTAACTTAATAAAAATCGTTCCGGAAAGCACAGACGATTATAAAGAAGCTCTATTTAAAGGTGGAAACGATTTCACAAGAATTGCGGACAGAGCCCTGGCGTATGCAGGCAGCGTCGGCGGTGTCCATCTATATGCCCTCCATGCTCCCGCATCAGGCAACGCTCTTAAAGCAGCATCATTCGTCGCATGCCACCTAAACGAATCCCACCAAGAAGATCCCTGGATCCTTATTGGAGATCTGAACGTAACTCCGGATACTTTAAAAGAGTCGAAAGTTGGCATCAACTTAAATTCGCTTATTTTAGATCCTGGAGTATCCACTCATATTAGGGGCAATACTTTGGATTATGCTCTTTCAAACATCGATATACGCAAAGCCAAAGATAAACGCTCTATCCAGATCAAAGTAGGAGACTTAAACAAAGACGCCTCCGATCATGCCCCCATCATTCTAACTTGGTAGAATATTCAGGAATTATTATTATAATGAAATTAGCATTTTGGAATACACAACGATTAGGAAAAAGCACAAGTATTTCGACTCAAAGACAGTTAATCATCAATACTAAAAAAAATGCCGAAGTAGCGATATTCTGTGAGTTGACGACTGCTTGTGAAATAATGATCCCACAAAATTTGACCAACCGGGTACCTAATCCGTCACAACTTTGTTATGGAGCTTTTCGTTGGATAAACGATAGCATAAGAATGGACATTTCTCTAAAAAAACTAACTCCAATGTCCACCAAGGAATATCAATCCATCGAATTCGACGGAGGAAATAACTTTAAGACTCTTTGCGATAGAGCTTTAGCCAAATGTGGAATATTAGACGGAGTTCATATATATAGTATCCACGGTCCTGCATCCGATAACGCTGCAAAAATAGTTTGGTTTGTCGTATGCTATCTGCAAAACATTCATGACGGAAAAGGAGAAAAGTGGATCTTCATTGGAGATCTGAATGCACCTCCTAGCAAATTAACGGAAGCATTAGGGCCAAAACCCGATCCGATCGGAATAAATAAACTGATAGTCGATCCTTTCAAAGCCACCCATGCTAAAGGAAAAACTTTAGATTATGCACTTACGAATTTAGATCTTAAAAAAGTTAAAATTGGGGTAGGAAAACTTAGTAAAGATTTTTCAGACCATACCCTGATCACCCTTGAATGGGAGAAAGTCTCCGATACGACCTCATTGGCATATTTAACTATAGATCCTAAAACAGGCAATACGATTGAAGTGGATGAAGCCGGAAAGCCATTGCACGAAGTAGACGATAGCAAGATGTCTGATTGAATAGTAATAATCATTATATCCAGGAGAAAAAATCATGACCATAGAAGAACTTTATAATTCCTTAATAATCACTAATAATTCCATATCATTGGATACTAATGTTCTAAATACGGATATTTGGAAAAAATTACTGCTTACCAATAATGGAAATCAACCGATCGTAATCTCTCAAGCCACCAAAACCAAAGAGAACGGGTTCGTAAAAATCATCGGAACAACTTCTTTTCAACTCGTCCCGAATCTTCCAGTACAAGCGACACTTCGAATTGACGATTTAGGAAAGATACAAATTAGGATCTATTTCAATCTGATCGGAGAAACAAAACTACCTAATTCTTGGAAATTCAGCCAAAGTTTTCCGAAACTCCCCGCGGAAGATAAAACAAAACTTTCCCTATTGGGAGACGAGGCCACATCAGTTTTGGACTCTCTTTGGTTAAGAAACGCATATTTTGTTCTAAGCACAGAAGATTTTGTGGAAGAAGGTTCAAAAATTCCGTTCTCTCAAGGACTGAACTTCAAGTCCATCCTTCGGCCGATGGGAATGTTAGGAGTTTTTGATTCTATTTTGCACGGAGATACTCAGGAAGTAAATTTTTATGGTAGGATCATACTCCCTCTTCCTACTGATTTGACCCCTGATTTGATTGCATGGACCTATCCCTGGGAAGTGAAGATCGAACCTCCCGGAATTCTTTTGAAAGCGGATTTAGGAGCGGATAAGAATATTACGGACTCATTAAGCATTAAGGATACTGAATTCGTAATTTACTCCCCTCATTCCCAAGAATGGTTAAGTAAGAATAGAAATTATCAGCCTGCCTATGCGCTTACTGCAATATTAGATATTCCCAGCGCTAAAATCAGCTGTAAGGTTACTGGAATTCTAAAGGCGGGCGAATCGGAAGTGGTCCTACAAGGAGACTTTCAAGGAGTAACTTTAGGCAAATTAGCGGATTTATTAGATATTACTGGATCCTCGGATTTATCCTCCAATCTGCCAGAAGAATTTTCCAAGGCGGGAAATCTATTAAGTGATTTAGCTTTGGAGACAATCTCTATCGGATTCAATGCGTCTTTGGGATCTGCTGGAGTTTCTTATGCGGCGATTCGGATTGGATTCCCGAATAAAACCTGGAAAGCGATACCTGGTGCGGTAGAATTTTCCGACTTCTCCGTTTTGTTCATTATCGCAAGCCCCTTCTCAGCTACGAAAAGAGGCATCTCCACCGTCATCGAAGGAAAAATGGATTTTGGCGGAGTGGACTTGGATGTGACTGCATATTTACCGAACTTCTCCATTCGCGCCGAGTTGGAAGAACCGGTGAATCTTTCTTTGTCCAAAGTGTTCGACAAATATTTTCCAGAACTTCCTTCACCTCCAGATATCTCCATCGATCGATTCATATTAGGTGCGGACGCAAAACGGAATTTTTCCGTTTATGCGGTGATAGGCGAAGAAAAACCCTGGGTTTTGGATTTAGGTCCAACCTCGATGACTATCTCGGATATAGAAGTTGATTTGAATAAACCTTCCGTCGGAGGCACTAACGGAAGTTTTTCAGGAACCATACAATTCTCCGACAATGTACTTCTACAGATTCGCTACGATATGCCCGGAGCTTTTTCGATTCGAAGCGAAATCGATCAGATCCGATTAAGCGAATTGATTGCAAGACTTAGCAATCAACTTGTGGATCTTCCCGGCGAATTCGATCTTACTTTCCGACAGTCCTCGATCCTAATCAGCAAACGTGAGCAGGATTTGGTTTTCTTATTCGGCACTCAAATAGACTCTTTCGGAAGTTTGGCTTTCGAGGCGAGAAAGATCGGCGGCGGAAAATGGGGCTATGCTTTTGGTCTGGATTTAAGTTCCTCAAAGGCTTCTTCTCTTCCAAGTTTGGGCGTTCTCTCCATCTTCGAAGATTTTTTCCATCTGCAAAAATTAACTTTAGTAGTTTCCTCCTTCGACAGCCCTGATTTCGCATTTCCTAATTTGGCTCAGTTCGAAAATCCACGGATCGCATCCAAAGATGTGAAACTTCCCGCACAATCTGGAGGATTAATCCAAGGATTAAATATTTACGGAGAATGGAGCATCAATTCCGGTGATCGCCAACAAGGGCTATTATCCAAATTTTTGGGTTTAAATCCGGTTCTCGGAATCACGTTACAAGTAGGTTCCATTCCTAGTAAAAATTCAAGACTATACGTTAGTTACAATACAACGATACAGGGCCATCCGTTCTCCTGCAAATTCGGCGGACAAATCCAAAACAATAGTATCGGAATTTTCCTAATGGGTTCCTTGACCGTAGATATTCAAGGAAATCCTCAGACATTCGACGTTACCCTGATATTTGTAGAAAACGGTGCATTCATTTCCGCAACCATGAAGGGAAATACTTCTGTGAATTTCTATACATTCAAGCTCAGCAATCTAGCATTAGAGGTAGGAATCAACTGGGAAGGAATTCCGAGTCTTGGAGTTGCTGCCACAATAGATGTGGGAGAAATAGAATCTTCCGTCGCAGTATTTTTCGATTCTACAAGACCGAGTAGAAGTTTGGTCGCAGGTTCTATCAGCAATGTAACTTTAAAGAAAATTTTGGACAATCTTGCAGGAGAACTGACGGAAAAACTTCCAGATGTAATCGAAAATGTTTTGGATCAGGTCGCGATAGAAGGTACCGGCGGTTTTAATATCCCGACAAGTTATGCAGACGATCTGGATAACCTAAAAATCGAATCTATTTCCTCAGCCTTTTCATCCATTGGGAAGATTTCTATTCCTTCTAGTTCTTCCCAAGTCTTACTCGTAGTTAATAAGCCTGGAACCACCTGGTACCTGACCGATTTGACAACGATGATGCATTATCAATTGTACAAAACCGGTAATACGATCGCTGTTTCTTTGGAAGCTCAACTATATGTCGCTCCTGAAAATACCACAATAGGAACTCTAATATTCCCGGCGGGATTTTTTATAAACGGGACCTTAAAGTTTTTCTCATTCGAAGTATCCGCAAAAATCCTAATCAATCGAAATCAAGGAATTGCAGTGGATGCTCAAATGGATAGGATCGTGATCGTTTCAGATTCTCTTTTCTGCATTCAAGCAGCAGAAGGAAGTGGAGGTCCAAAACTTTCGGTCTCTTCTTTTACTCAGAACGCACAACCCGAACCAAAGTTTAGGCCACCACATTTCTATATAAATGGTGAATTAAAATTTTTAGGCTTAAAAGACAGCGTTTTTGTAGAAGCCACCAAAAGTGGATTAACTTTTAAAATCCAAGGAAATTTGGCACTCGCTTGTGTTTTCGACCTACACGGATCCATCGGAGGTTCCAGTTATTTCTCCGCAGGAGGAAATGTGAAGGTAGGAATAGGAACCATAGATCTGGGAATATTAGGATCCGTGCATATAGATACTTCCATCCAGGCGGGCTTGGACGTAAAGGCTACTAACTCGGCTATGACCGCATCCTTACAGGCGGCATTCGAGTTTTTAGGAAGCACTCATAATATCGCGAAATTCAATTTAGATGTGGATTCCGATCCTCTTACGGATCTAGTAGGGATCTTAGAAGACAAGATTATGGACATTCTGAAGGGAATTTTCAAGGATCCAGCCAAATGGGCTGAGGCTCTCGGAGACAAAATCATAGATGGAGTAGAAGATGCAGAAAAAATTCTGACGGATTACTTCCACGTTCCTTTGGATCAGGCAAAACAAATCCTAAACGATGCGGGGCTTGCAATCAAAGCATGTGCCACCACTACAGCCGCGTCCATTCTTTAAGATTTTAATCCTTGCAAATTAGAACATTGGACTATCTCAACTTTCATTTCTTCCCAGTGATTTTGTTCGCAAATTTGGATACAATCCCTTAACAAAGAATGGATCAGATCTACTAAACGAGAGAATGCGCCTGAATTCTTAATGTCAATTTGAAGGATTTCCCAGCTAGGTAGATCCAATTCGTTTTTTCGAATAGAAATTTTTTCACACTTTATCCATAGATCTTTCTGCTCAGAATCGAGTAAAAACCACACTGAGTTTTTTTTTCGGGACATTAGATCCAGATGAATATCCTGAAGATCGTCCATGTATCTCCATGCCATCGAAAACTTTTGAATGAAAGTGGACAAAGAGCCTTTCACAATTCCGTCTTGATCTACCAATGCCCTTTCCCAAAGTTTCGGCACAATCGTCCAAATAGAAATCTGCTTGGTAAAAATTGAAGAATATTCTTTAAAATCGATCGGATCATCTGCTGGATCCATCCAAACTAGATACTCAAATAATTCCTCCTGAATCTTAGATTCATCTATATGAAATAAATTTGCAATTTTACGAGCTCCTTCTCCAAACGAATTCCAGGCCTGAGTCCTGAGCTGCAATTTTAATATATCAGTTTTCAATTGATTATCACAAAGATGATCATCCCATAAGTGAAGAAACAATGAAATAGAATGAGCAAACTTTGATAATTCAAGAATTCTAGGAGTAATTATATCTCGATACTTATCCCCTAGTCTGAAAAGAAATGACCATACAGGGATATAAAAAAGATCTATGAAATTTTCTCCTTCTTTAGCGTAAGATCGGATCCAATTTTTTGCATCACTGCGTAATTCTCGCGGAAGAAATTCACACAGTCCTAAAATCCGAGAATTCAAATCATCTGAAAATATTCGTAATTCATTCGTACGTTCAACGCTTCCGAAGTCTATTCCACTGAAGATTGTAGGAATTTCGATCGTAAGCGGGCTGAAGAATTTTTCACTCATCGAATGCCGTATTTTCCCGGAGAAAGTATCCCATTCGGATCAAGAACTTCTTTCAAAGATTTCAAGATCTCTAAGGAAAACATTTCAATTTCATTTTCTGAATCTAAAATTCCGGATCTATAAAATTTCAACTCTGCTTTTTTGAATTCACTCTTTAAGTTTCGATAACATTGCAGCGCGTTTTCGTCTGCTCCATCTTCTTCTTGGTCATAAAAAATCCCGGTGAGCATTTTTAAACTTCTGCCGACGGGTCTTAAAGAGATCATCGGTTCTAACCCATATGATGGAATAATAGTTCGAGCGATTTCCACGGCCATATCTATCATTCTCTTTTCCAAAGGTAAAAGTGGGGAGATCCATAAAACGCCACAACGGTCTCTATCCGGATCAGGATCTTTTGGAAATTCGATTTTCTTCCGCCAATATGCTCCTCGAAGTCCTTCTTGACTGGGAACTAGTCTCATATCCATTTTTAAGTCGGAGAAATGATGAATACTTGGAATATCGGCAAGTGCCCGAGAAATCAACTTTCTATAGTATTGTTCTTCTTCCGAATCGTTTGCAAAATATGTGATGGAACAAAACCATTCAGAAATTCCGAAAGGATCCAATTTTTTTCGAACAAGTTCTTTTGACAAACATTCCGATGGTGATGCAATGTCGAAGGGAAATTGCTCAACCTGGGAAAGAAAACGATAATCGTTTGAGATTTCTAAACTGCAATTGCCGTTAGTTCTTATTAAAAATTCTCGAATTAATTCCAAAAAGTTTCCTATCTTATTTTCTGTATAAGAAAAAAGAAATCTTCCGGTAAGACTCATGGACGGATGCAATAAGATGGTTATCCTTGTAATCACACCTAAATTGCTTTGGAAAAATAGACCGTTTAAAGAAGGCCCTGCATTTTCTTCCCAAATAAAATTTTGCAGAGTGTCTGATCCAAATTTTAAAATTTTTCCACTTGCCAAGACGACTTCAAGTATCTTTGCTTGAGCTGCAAAGTTTTCATACCTACCTTTCGCAATTCCCCTTTCCAAAAGATTTCCAACAACCGACGCTTTTGCGCTAGTCCCCGAAATTGGAGCTTCATATTTCGTGTCTTTTAGGAAAGTATATAAGTTTTCAAAAGTTACTCCCGGCTCAATTGCTACGAATCCGAGTTCGGGATCGAAATCCAAAATCCGATCCATCCGAGATAAGACCAAAAGTAAAGGGCTTTTGTATGGAGGAAGTGAAGATCCATACCCCCAATTTTTTCCTGTGCTTACAACATGCAAAGGGATCTTATATTCGCTTGCTACCTTTAGACAATCCGAAAGTTGCGCGGAATTTTCAGGATATAAGACCGTTCTTTCATCGACCGGAAAATAAAAGGTTGTTCTATTCCAAACTTCTCCTAGATCATTAGAATTCCGAATCCAATCAGGCCCTAAAATCTGCTCCCATTTTTCTAGAGCGGATTTAGGGATCGTGAAAGGCGGAGAGTGGGCCATATTTTTATTTTTTCCATGAAAACTTTCTATTTTTCTAATATAGAAAAGGGGTCGATCAGGAAATAGGATCGTTTCGAATATAAGAAAGATATAAATCTCAAAGAAAGCGTCAAGATGGAAATCCCGAATTTTACCCCTTCTAAATTTGTCGGAAACTACTTCAAATCGAGCCAATTCGCTTAATAGATTAGCAAATTTTTAGAACGAACCCTACTAGGAATCTCGATCTGCCATGTAGTAACTTCGACAAATTACTAGAATTTTAGTCATCGAAACCCCTCAAATCTGGCTACTTCTCCGCTATATACTGATATTTCTTCGATATATTAGAAAGTGACTTAATATTTTAGTGCGTTGCACGATTTTCTTTCTGTCCGGGGCCTAATATAAGGTTACTGGTATAGAATTTGCTATAAATAGGTTAATCGCCTGTCTGAACGATTATTTCAGGATCGTAAAACGATCTTAATCGGAACGTAAGCGACTTAATCTAAGCTCTTTCACATAAATCGGGAGGAAAACCGCCATGAAATACAATAGAATCCCCTCCACTCTTAACGTAGGCTTTCAGGTGTTAGAAAGTTCTAAGCTGAGGATTGCAGAAAATGTGCTCGTAGGAATCGTGCATAGAACAGAGGTCCCATGGGAACCGGGAACCAACCTGGCACTACAAGTTGGAACACTCAGTATCTCTGGTTCCATCGATATTCCAATGAAAGTGATCAAGTGTGATCGTGTTTCCGATGCAGAATACGATGTGTTCTTGAATTACACGGAAAAGGATTTTGATAAGATCAAGGAGATCGAAGAATTGATCCAGACCTTAGCTTAGGACTTTAAACAAACACCGGGGATGACCCGGTGTAGTTTTGGTCATATTAAAGGGATTCGCCTTTTTTGATTAGGCGACGAATAGATCCGCTTTTTGGATCATGGTGAGAGAAATTTTACTAGGGTTCGCTTTTTGTGGAAAATACACGATCTCTTCGCCTACGAGCCTTCTGTTTTTATCCAATTCGATAATAGAACCATCTTTTAAATGAAGAATGATATCTATTCCTCGGTAGTTTACGTATCTTTCCATTTGCTCTTTAAATTTGCTGCTTACCATGTTCGCCCCTAACTACAAAACGTTGGAGGAAAACTATTCCGGTACTGTAAAAGTACAAGTGTTTTTTGAAAAAACTCAGGAAATTTTTTTATGTCTCAGAAATATTCGTACTAAACATGTGTGAGTAAAAAGAACGTTATCCGACACTGATATATATTTAAAATCCGTTTACTTTAAATTTGTTACGTAGAATTCCTCAAGTATACCTTCAAGAATATCAGGACGATCGTGATGCATATTATGACCTGCATCTTCTATTTCAATATATTTTAAATTTCTAATATGAGAGAATACTTCCTTACTATCGTCGAGCGCGAGATGAGTTTTTTGTCCATAGACAACCAGAACATTACAAGAGATAGTTTCCCAAAGATGTCTGGTAAATTGAGGACTTAAAAATACTGGAGGCCCATTTTTATAAGAAGGATCACTCTTCCACATATAACCTCCCTCTTCTGCGGGTCTTGTTAATGTTTCTGTAATCTTTAAAAGCCTATCCTTAGGAAGTCTGGGGTAGATAGGCGCAAGTCTTGCTGCTGCGTCTTCTACCGATTTGAAATTTTTCTGGCGTTTTCTATCTTTTCCCGCAAGACTTTGTTCCCAATTTTCCAACCAGCCAAGAAACCTTCTTCTTTCCTTTTCAGGATCTTGGAGAGAACTAAATCCTTCCAAAGATACAAGACTTTCTACTCTTTCCGGATACAAACCTGCGATCCTAGAGCCAAGACCTCCTCCCATAGAATGCCCAAGTATATGGAATTTTTCAGGAAGAAATTTTTGGATGAATGTTGTGGTATCCACTAGCGGCAGCATGAAGTGGTAGAAACCTTCTCTTAACCAATCTGAATCCCCATGCCCTCTATAATCAAAACGATAAAGATCGAAATGTTTGGATAAATATTCTTCTTGGAACAAAAAGGTCTGGGAAGAATCCATAAATCCATGAAGTAAAAGTAATGCTCTACCCTTTCCATTATCTCTTTTTGTATAATGGAGTTTATAGCCGCCGGATTCGAAAAATCCACTTTTTTGGTTTTTATTTTGAGGATCCGAAACTTCCATAAAGTCACGATGCTGGGAAAACAGAACTTGAAAACAATTCCTTTGCGTTTTCTTTCATTTCAGGTAAGGAAAGTTCTTTAATTCGTTCGAGGTCCCAACTTTCTTCACTTTCAAAATTGCTTAAAAGTTTAGTTAAATAGTATACGATTAGGTTGTTTTCTTCCGCTCCGAGTGAGGAAAGTTCTCCAGTTTCGGAAAGTTTTAAGAACTTCTCCCTGGACTTCTCCGCTTGCATTTTAGATCCGCGTATATTTGGTTTTACAAAAATCTTATTCAAAGAAATAGCAAGTTGGATCCATCCGTGTAAAATAAGCCTTCTTCCACCTGTTTCCTTCTTCCATTGGAATTCGAATACTTCATGCAATTCGAAGTATCTTCCTTTTAGATAAAGTTTTCGTCCTTCTCCCCATGCATAGTCGAAGGTTGAGTCCGCGTCTCCTTGTTTCACTTTTTCTAAGATGGAAAGTATTTCAGGATCGAATTCCATTTTCTCCCCATCTGGATTCTGGGATTTTAGGCGGTTGTTTTTTGAAAATGGGAAGAATGTCCCGAACATACTTTCTTTTTCTCATTCCGAGTAAGACTGTTCCCTTTTCTAAAAGTGAAGCCAAATGAAATACCATGAGAGAAGATAAACTTTCAGGAGCTTCCCCATTGGAATGAAATCTGGAGACAAGGTTTTCGTATAGGCCGGATAAATTTTCAGAAGAGCGAATTTGTATTTGTCCTTCTAGTAATGGAAGTGCTGTGTTCAAAACTCGCAAATATTCTTCGGCGGACTCTTTTCCTTTTTCAGAATATACTTCGTCGATGACTCCTCTTAAGATTGGTATCCAGGATTTTTGCAGAAGGACCTGGAATTGTTCTTCGGAGCGTACCTTCTCCCCATATGTTTGCCAGAGTTTGGAAAGTGAATTTCGGTTCGGATTTTGGGAAAGTGGTTCGAGAAGAGAGGATTCGAGTTCTAGGATTTGTAGTATCTTCGACAGATCTGGAGCCTGGTTCTGAGGAGTATAAGACAATCGGACCATCCCCTTTCCTGCTTGGAAAGAGTTTAAAGGGCGGTTGATTAGAGGAAGAAGGTCGAAGTTACTACAAATTTCAAGTAGAGTCTTTCCTTCGGAATTTCGATTCCGAAGGAATCCGTCCTCATACCAATTCGCGGGAAACTGAATTACCGCAAATCCGTTTTCTTTTCCCGCAATTTTCTCCGCTATTTGTAGGCACTTCGACAAAGAAGTATGAGTATATTCTTCTTCAGGCAAAGGAAATGTATTACTGGAAATTCCGTAGAATTGGATTTTTCCTTCTTTTCTTGCCTTCTCTAAAAATAAAAAAGCCTCTTTGATCCTGCGATAGTATTCTGCTTGGGCTTCTTCTTTCGGAATTCCATTCTTTTCGGAATGGCTTAGGAAATATTCAGGATTATGTAATAAGAATGCATCGATGGTAGAAAGTCCCAGGCGTTTTCTGGATCTTTCCAATTGGTCTTCCAAAAATTCTGGTGAGATACAATGATAACAACCAGGTTGGTAATAAGTGATTTCCGGAAATTGGCCCTTCTCCTTTTCTTTGGACTCGACCAATTTCATATTTTTTCCTTGGATATATCCAGCCTTGGTAACTAAAAAAATTTCCTTTCTGTTAAGATGTCTTTTTTTGAAATTTTCATCCAGGACCTTCCCCACTAAACTTTCTGCTTCTCCATCTCCATAGTTGGCTGAGACATCAATAACGTTCACTCCGGAATGGAGAGCAAATTGAAGTGCTTCCTTATGTTCCGGATCTTCCAACCCAATCCTATATCCACCGAACGCGATTCGGGAAAGCCTAAGTTCTCTGAATAGAAAATAGCCGAGTCCTTCTCCCTTTTTTCCCGGGGAGAATTTTTCCTTCCTACCCTCATGAAGGGGCTCTATATACAAAGACTGAAACGGATCTCTATAAATCATTTGCGGTTTTTTGAATTTTCGCGTCGCACTATCGGACTAAATGAGACCAAGTCTAAATATTCCTCAGCAAATGTCCATTTTTTGTCTTTTAGTTTAAAAGTGCTTTTCGTCTGAACCTGATTTTTTATCCTACTTTGTAGAGGGATTCTAAATTCGATCTTTCGTTTTTTGCTCCCTTCCTCAAACAAATCGATGACTTCTTCCCATGATCCTCACAGGAGATTTTGAATGGATTTTCAAGCTGGATATCTAAGGTCGTCCATCGGTAGAAAGACTATCGTTGCGATTACCGGAATCATTCTCTTCGGCTTTGTGTTTGTACACATGCTGGGGAACCTCCAGATCTTCCAAGAACCGGATAAGATTAACACTTACGCTGAGTTCCTACACAATTTAGGCGGACTATTATGGCTGGCCCGCGGAATCCTTTTAGTAGCGTTCGTATTACACGTTTACTACGCCCTCAAATTGTCTCTTGAAAACAAGAAGGCAAGACCGGTTGGCTATGTAAAAGAAAGTACGATCCAAGCTACTTTGTCTTCCCGCTATATGGCTTTGACTGGTTCCGTATTACTCGCTTTCGTAATATACCATTTGCTTCATTTTACTATTGGTAAGATCCAGCCCGAAAACTTTGCTCTCCAAGAAACCATTGGCGACAGACAAAGACATGATGTTTACACTATGGTGATCTTAGGATTTAAAAACGTTTATGTTTCCGTTTCCTATATCGTAGCTATGACATTGCTTGCGTTTCATTTGCGTCATGGAGTTGCGAGTGTTTTCCAATCTCTTGGATTTAACACCACTTTTTGGGCGCCTAAGACGAACGCATTTGCGATCCTCTACGCTTTGACCATCTTCATCGGCAATGTTTCCATGCCGGTTGCCATTCTTCTTAACTTCGTGAAAGTTCCAGGAGCGCAATAATGAGTTTAGATTCCAAAATCCCATCGGGTCCCTTGGAAAAAAAATGGGACGATTATAAATCCCATATTAAATTAGTTAACCCGGCTAACAAAAGAAAATATACAGTTATCGTAATTGGTACTGGTCTCGCAGGTGGTTCCGCTTCTGCTACATTAGCTGAACTCGGATACAATGTTAAAACATTCTGCTTCCAAGACAGCCCACGTAGAGCTCACTCAATCGCAGCTCAAGGTGGTATCAACGCAGCAAAGAATTACCAAAATGACGGTGACTCAGTTTATCGTTTGTTCTATGATACGATCAAAGGCGGGGACTTCAGAGCAAGAGAAGCTAATGTTTATCGTTTAGCTCAAGTTTCTACAAACATCATTGACCAATGTGTTGCTCAAGGTGTTCCATTCGCGAGAGAATATGGCGGACATTTGGATAATAGATCCTTCGGTGGAGCACAAGTTTCCCGTACATTCTACGCGAAAGGTCAAACTGGACAACAGCTTCTATTAGGAGCCTACTCTGCACTTTCCAGACAAATCGGTTTAGGAAATGTGAAGATGTATCCTAGAACGGAGATGTTGGACGTGGTTGTGATCGATGGTCATGCAAAAGGTGTTGTGATCAGAGATCTAGTAACCGGCCAAGTAACCGTTCATTCTGCGGATGCAGTGGTTCTTGCTTCCGGCGGATATGGTAACGTATTTTATCTTTCTACAAACGCGAAAGGTTCTAACGTTACTGCAACTTTTAGAGCTTACAAAAAAGGTGCCTTCTTCGCTAACCCTTGTTACACTCAGATCCACCCTACTTGTATCCCAGTTTCTGGAGATCATCAGTCCAAATTAACTTTGATGTCTGAGTCTCTCCGAAATGACGGACGTATTTGGGTTCCTAAAAAACAGGGAGATACTCGGAACCCTGCGGATATCCCTGAGAGCGAAAGAGATTATTACTTAGAAAGAAAATACCCAAGTTATGGTAACCTTTGCCCTCGTGATATCGCATCCCGTTCTGCAAAAGAAGTTTGCGATGCAGGATTCGGCGTAGGACCAGGAGGCCAAGGTGTTTATCTAGACTTCTCCTCTGCGATCAATCGTTTGGGAGAACATACAATCGCTGAAAGATACGGTAACCTCTTCCAGATGTATGAGCAGATCACTGGAGAAAATCCTTATAAAGTTCCAATGAGAATTTATCCTGCAGTTCACTATACAATGGGCGGACTTTGGGTGGATTATAATCTGATGAGCAATCTTCCAGGTTTATTCGTGATTGGCGAAGCAAACTTCTCTGACCACGGAGCAAACAGACTTGGAGCTTCTGCGCTGATGCAAGGTCTTGCTGATGGATATTTCGTTCTTCCTTACACTATCGGAAATTATCTGGCAGAAGTTGGATTCGGAAAAACTCCTTCTACAGATCATGCTGAATTTAAGAAAGCAGAGACTGACGCAAATGCTCAGCTCAACAAATTCCTTAACATCAAAGGTAAGAGAACTGTTGATTCTTTCCATAAAGAACTCGGAAAGATCATGTGGAATAATTGCGGAATGGCAAGGACCGATAAGAGCTTAAAAGAAGCTCTCGTGAAAATTCCTGAGATCAGAGAAGAATTCTGGAAAAATGTAAACGTTCCTGGTTCCGGTTCTGATCTAAATCAATCCTTGGAAAAAGCAGGAAGAGTTGCAGACTTCTTAGAGTTCGGAGAACTTCTCTGCTTAGATGCTCTTACAAGAGAAGAATCTTGTGGAGGCCATTTCCGTACTGAACACCAGATGGATGACGGAGAAGCAAAACGTGACGACGATAAATTCTGTCATGCAACCGCTTGGGAATGGAAAGGAGTAGGAGCAAAACCTACTGAGCACAGAGAAAAACTGGAATTCGAGAATATTAAACTCGCTACGAGGAGCTACAAATAATGGACCTCAAACTAAAAGTCTGGAGACAGAAAAACGCAAAAGAGAAAGGCAAAATCGTAAATTACGATGCCAAAGATATTTCTCCTGATATGTCTTTCTTAGAAATGATAGACGTAGTTAACGAGGACCTGATCGTAAAAGGAGATGATCCAATTGCGTTCGAGCACGATTGTAGAGAAGGTATTTGCGGTTCTTGTAATATTATGATCAATGGAGAGGCTCATGGGCCTCTTCCTGGTGTGACCACCTGCCAACTTCATATGAGAAGTTTCAAGGATGGAGACACTATCTACTTAGAGCCTTGGAGAGCGAAAGCATTCCCAGTTATAAAGGATCTGGTAGTGGATCGTAGCGGTTTTGATAGGATCATCCAAGCGGGAGGATTCGTTAGTATCAATACCGGAGGGGCTCCTGACGCAAACGCATTACCTATTCCCAAAAAGGATGCAGACGTTGCGATGGATGCGGCAACCTGTATCGGTTGTGGCGCTTGTGTAGCTTCTTGTAAAAATGCTTCTGCGATGTTATTCGTTTCTGCGAAAGTTTCCCACCTTGCACTACTTCCTCAGGGCCAGGTAGAGAAAAAAGAACGTGTGAAAAACATGGTAAACGCAATGGACAAAGAAGGTTTCGGAAATTGTACAAACCAGTACGAGTGCGAAGCTGCTTGTCCTAAAGATATCAAAAGGGATTTCATCAGAGTTCTGAACAAAGAATTTATTCTTTCTTAAGAATTAGGATTTCCGGATTAAGAAGAAGGCCTTCGAAAGAGGGCCTTTTTTGTTTTTGGATCAAAATTGAAAAAGTTTAAATAAGATCTCCTTTTCCAGAATAGAAAGACTTACAAATTCTTTCTTTAACACTTCCAAAGTTTCGTATTTCCAATAATTATTATTACGATTCGCCGCCGAATAAGCTCCAATAATATTCGTAGTATAAGTTACTATAGAAACTCCCGAAACCAGATAAAACAAAACATTTGTAGGTTCAGCCACATACAATGCGTAAGTCGCAGATAGAACGACTAAATTTACAAAAAAAGAAGTAATTCCTTCTGCGAATTGATCCGCATACACCTGCCCTGTCCCTGGAATTATTGCAGAAAGCCCAGCAGCCAAATAAGGATTTTTAGATCTTTCCTGGATCTTTTTCAATTGAGCTGCCCAATATTCTTGAAACCTTTTGAATTCCTCCTCTGAGTGAGTATTCGAAAATTTTTCAAAAGAAGAAGGTTCTAAATTCTCCCAGTCTTTTGCCTGAATCAAATATACTAATACAGATTCGAGTCCTTCTAATCTACAATCTGAATAAAGACAAGATGACTTTTCCTTAGGATGATCAGCAAAATCTCTACCGGAACGAACTAAATTAGAAAAATCATATAGAATTCTAAACCGAATATCCTTCCAATCGGACTCCTGTAATGTATCTATATTCTTATTCTGTTTTAGATAAGCGAACATATGGAAGATCCGAATAGGATCACATTTTTTAGCCAGTAAGATTCTATTTAGTTCTATCTCAGCTTCTAGATACCTTTCTGACTTGTAATAAAAGGAAGCGTTACTTAAACTATCTAACTGTGAAGGATTTAGATTACAAGCATCCAAAGGAGAAGAGAATATATCCAAACTCCAAAACTGGACGAATAAAAATATGCTTATTACTAATATTCTTCTCATTCTGCCAAACTACTTCTTTTGCTCATAAAGAAGATCCAGAGGATCGTTTTTTTCTTACTAATATCGTATTAGATAGAATTCAAAAACACCAAACTAAGGACAGCAAATTCCAAAATGTGATCTGTCCGATGTCTCCTTCCTGCTCTCATTTTGTAAAAGAAGAATTCGAAACTTCCAGCTTCCTAACTGCCCTATTCCTTTCTATCAATAGGATCCTTTATGTGGAAAATAGGCTAATGCAAGAATTTGGGCAAAAAAGATATGTGTATAAAACAGGAAGGGGAAAACTGATCGATCATAAGCCGATCGACCAATTTTCAAGAGATTTCGATTCCTTTAAGCAGGGATTTACTGACGACTAGAAGAATCCAATTGGTAAAAATAACCACTATCCTTTTCGAAACGATGTCTTCCTATATCATTACATCTTAGATTATCACAAAGTCTTACTCTGTATTCGTTAGCTTCTATATATGCAGAACTATTCTTTCCGAATACTTTAGTCCCAACGATCATCTCCATACCTTGAGGTAAGTTAGAAACTACCAATGCGGAGTCCTTATTCATTGTTTTTTGATCGAATGCATTATCTATCGTATATTCTTGGTATGGCTTTGGCCCAATCACCCAAAGCACAGGAAATAAGAAACAAATCGCTCCGATCAATGCTCCATTTTTGATTTCTGTAGCCAAACGAACGTTTCTTAAGTATTTGCGATCTTTTCTAAATTCTAAATAATAATTTTCAAATATACCATCAGACATCACCACTTCCAAGGGAGTCTTTCCAAGCCTTTGACTTTGGTTATATACATCCAATCCAGGAGGATCAGTAATAATCTTAACAGTAGTCGTGCATTGCAATAAATACAAGCTAAGACATATAAGTAGAATCTTTCTCATCGGTAATCCAATATAAATGATAAGTTAGGTATTTTCCGACAGGCGAAGAGGTCAATTTCGTTTTTAATAAAACATAGAAATCACTCTATCCCAAAAGAGTTATGCGAAACCATCTCTATTTCTTTAGGGTTAGATGGATGTTACTCCCCCTTGTAGAATTCCACCTTGGTAAATATACAAAATCCGCCCTTCTAACTCTCTGTTTTCCATCATATATTCAATAATTCTAATGGATTTCGCCGCATAAATCGGCTCCAAATAAATTCCAAATCGTTTTTGATATTCTTTAGATATTTCCAGCCAGTGGTTTCCTTTTTTACCGTAAGAAAAATTTCCTTCTAATTTTTCTTTTGGATCGATCAGGTTTTCCCAAGGTAAATCTAAATTTGGAAGTCGAAGTGACGACAGATTAGATTCCATCCAAGGCCCAAACTTCTCCTTTTGGATTCCAAGACAAATTCCGGTGATGGGAAGTTTTCCCCATAAAATTCCAGAGATCCAAGTAAGTCCTGAGCCAATGTCTAAAACAATTCGATCATACTGAGCCGGATCTATTTCTTCCCAGAGCGAAAGGAGCCCTTCCAAGGCAGAAGATGCGAATAGATATTCAGGGATCAGGAATTCGTTGGGAGGGAGAGATTTTGTAGTAACTTCGACAGTTTTCCCCCATTCCTTCCTCGTAGGATATAATTCCAGGTCTGAAAACCGTTTCGTTATGATAGAAGCAGGAGTAATTAGCTTTGGATCTCTGGAATATCCCAGGATTTTTGTAGGCACTCCTACAAATTTAAAAAACAAACTCCCAGCCAGAATTGCATTAGAATGCAAATTCCCTTGTAAAATGACCTTTTGGATTTCTCCGGCTTGGAGTTTCGATTCTAAACTATTATAAATTCCGATTAGCTTTCGGATCTTGGTTCCTTGGGAAAAGAAGATACGATCTTCTCTTTTTATAAATAGCTCAGAAGAATGTATTTTGAGAACGGAATCTACTCCAGTTCTGCGGGGACGCAAAACGGAGTCTTTCAAAAATTAGTCCCCGGTTTTTAAGACTGCAAGGAAGGCTTCTTGAGGAATTTCTACGTTTCCGATCTGTTTCATCCTCTTCTTTCCTTCTTTCTGCTTCTCTAAAAGTTTTTTCTTACGGGTGATATCTCCACCATAACATTTAGCAGTTACGTTTTTACGAAGAGCAGAAATACTTTCTCTGGCGAGGATTTTTCCTCCAACCGCAGCTTGGATCGGGATCATAAATTGGTGGCGAGGAATGATCTCTTTTAATTTTTCGATGATCTCTCTACCACGGGATTCTGCTTTGGAACTATGGACGATCATAGAAAGCGCATCCACAGATTCTCCATTTACCAGAATGTCCATTTTAACAAGTCTCGAAGCTTTATATCCGCAAGGCTCATAATCTAAGGAAGCATAACCTCTGGTTAGAGATTTTAGTTTATCATAAAATTCGAAAATTAACTCAGCAAGAGGGATCTCATAGGTCAACTGTACCTTATCCTGAGAAAGATAAACTGTGTCCAACTGAACCCCCCTTTTATCAATCGCTAAGGACATGATATTTCCTACATATTCATTCGGAGTAATGATAGAAGCCTTTACATATGGTTCTTCTGTAGCTTCTATAAAAACCGGATCAGGAAATTTAGAAGGGTTATCTATATCGAATACTTCTCCGTTTTTCATTCGGATTGTATATTTTACGGAAGGTGCAGTGGTGATCAGATCAAGATTAAATTCTCTTTCTAATCTCTCTTGTACGATCTCCATGTGGAGAAGTCCCAGATATCCAACACGAAATCCGAATCCTAATGCGGCAGAACTTTCTTTTTCATAAACGAGTGCCGCATCGTTCAGTTTCATCTTCTCGATCGCATCTACGAGTTCTTCGAATTGTTCTCCCATAATTGGAAACAATCCCGCAAACACCATAGGTTTTGCATCTTTATAACCTGGAACCGCTTCTGTACTTGGATTAGAATATAAAGTTACTGTATCTCCAGTTCTTGCATCAGAAACTTTTTTGATACCTGCGATGATATATCCTACTTCTCCTGCTGTAAGAGAATCTGTAGGTGTTAAACCAATTCCCTTGATACCAACTTCGTTGACTGTAAAATCCTTTTGGCTACTCATCAAAAGGATACGGTCCCCTTTTTTAACGGACCCATCGAATACTCTGATCTTGATCACAACTCCCATATAAGGATCGAAATAAGAATCATAGATAAGTGCTTTAAGAGGACCTTTTGGATTTCCCTTCGGAGGAGGAATTTGTCTAGTGATTTCCTCTAAGACTGCTTGTACGTTCAGACCAGTTTTAGCGGAAATCGCCACCGCATTCTCCGCATCCAAACCCAAACTGTCTTCGATTTGAAGTTTGGTCTTCTCCACATCCGCTGCAGGAAGATCCACTTTATTCATAACTGGAATGATTGCTAAATCCTGCTCCATAGCAAGATAAAGGTTCGCAAGAGTTTGGGCTTCCACTCCTTGGCTAGCATCTACTATAAGAAGCACACCTTCGCATGCTTTTAAGGATCTGGATACTTCGTAAGTAAAATCCACATGGCCAGGAGTATCGATCAAGTTCATCGTATAAATATTACCGTCCGCTGCGGTATAATTGAAAGTGGCGTTGTTCGCCTTAATCGTGATCCCTCTCTCCCTTTCTATATCCATGGAGTCCAGGATCTGGTCTTTTTTTGTCCGATCATCAGTGATCCTGCCTATTTCCAAAAGTCTGTCAGCTAAAGTGGACTTACCATGGTCAATATGGGCTATAATTGAGAAATTGCGGATGAATTGTTGGCGATCGGACATTGCTAAAAACAAAGTCCAGCGAGACGGACCCCCTGAAAAGCCTTTTACTGGGGGAAATTTGTCCCCGGCCTGATTCAGAACCGAGGAGACTAATTGAAAAGGAACTAGTTTACATTTCCGTATATATTATTGTCAGGCTGAAGGTTCGAACATTGCCCGAATAGAACGCCAATTGTGGGAGCAAGCCCCAAAGCACCAAATAATTTGATCTCATCTACACATGCATCCACATCTTCCTTAGCGTAATATTCCCCTGGTTTAATCCCTGCCAGAATTGGTGGAAGATAGATATTGTTCACAAAAGTAGAGCCTGAAAAATCTCCAGTTGCGATTGCGTATAATTGAGCCGCGACAGTGGCAGCTTCTTGGATTTTATCCTTTACCTCGCTACTTTTATAACGATTCGTTAATCCAGTAGTGTTTAAAGCTACGCAGTTTACTGCGATCGTCAGGATAAATAAGAGCGGTAATATTCCGATCCTCATTGAAAACCTCTTTTGAGAAAATTTGGATTCCTTTTTGATTTTTTAAAACGAAACCGTTTCTATTACAAGTAGTTTTAGGTTTTCGAAATCATTTGCCAGAAATTAATTTCCGAACCGAATCCCATATTTTTCTAACTCTTCTGGATTACAGGAAAATTGAGCAATATCTATCTGTTTGTGATGATCAAAAAGAAAGGTTGTCATCTTTCCGAAAAATTTCCCTTCATATTTTTCTTCTACAAAACGTAACCAAGAAATGATATCTATCAATTCATGACAGATGAATTCGTAATTATAATCTGATCTTGGATCCTTAAATTTGTTCCGAATATTATAAATTTTATCTTCATCTAAAAGTAATACGTTTTCCAAAGTGAAAGGATAATCTTTTAATCCTCCGGCTAGTCCGATTTGGTAAAAACTTTCTGCGTCTTTTTTGTTACGGAACGCGGTGGTTCTTGCGTCCCCGAAATAAGAAAAATTTTCACGAGTCAGTTCGGTCACAATCCTGGATTTTCCGACTGTGGTCCCAGGATATTCCACTTGGTGGTCTATCAAAAGGCCTTTTGAATCCTGGATCGCAGGTTCCAATATACAATAACCCTTCTCCCAAACCAAAGCAAATGGAGAAGATACTGTGATCCTTTTTCTTTCCCCTAACCTTCTCCAATTTCCTTTAGCTTGGTCCATATAGACCCGATCACAATAATCGAATGTAGGAAAACTTGATTCAGTCAGAGTAAAATCAGCATATACCCCGAAAGCCAACATCCAAGCGAGAGGATGTTCGATTACTTTCACTTCTCCTAATTGTATATTATGATTTCCTTTAATACATTTCTGACTATCAAGATCGTATCTGATCCCATTCCAGCTAAAATCAGATTTTCCATTCTGAGAAGGACTTACTTTAATAATTGTATCTTTATTTTCGAAGGTAGCCTTACCATGTATTTGGAATTCATTTTGGATCGTATAAGAATAATCCGGATCTATATCCACCTTCTCCACAAACTCAGGAGGAAGAGTTAAAATTTCCGGATTTCGATCCGAGACTAGGTTTTTAATTTCTGAAATTTGGGTAAGTACCTTCATTCTTTCTTAGACTTTCCAGACACCTTCTACGAATAAATAACAGAAAGAGAGAGTCCCCAGATAAACAGACATGGTTGGGATTGCCCAAAGTAATTTTGTTCTAAAAGGTTTATGTTCTGTATGAAAATAAGCGAATGTAGCGAATATTCCCAATACAAATTCAGGAAACAGAACATAGATCGCTGTATGACCGATCATAGAAACATTCTGAGCATACCAAACTGGGATTAATCTCATAAATTCTTCGGACAAGAAGAAGATAACAAATGAACTTACTCCAGCTAACAGGTATTTGCTGATCGGATTTGCTTCCGGAAATCTTTTTTCAAATCTAGTAGAAACATATACTATGATAAATAGCGGAATGGTCCAGAGTCCCGCCATATAAGCAGAAACAGTTCCTATCTTATAAAATCCATCCTGGGGAAAAACTAAAACCCCAAGCACCTTGGATAAGAACCAGTCCGGGATCACTTGCAGAATACTTACAGGCAAAACAAAAAGGAAAATATCCATCCAACGATCATGATCCCAGACCTGAGCAACGATTGGCAGAGAGATATTATAGACTAGGACAAGAAAAAACATTCTCCAGCCTGTTGTAGCTGGGATTGGAAGTAATAAGACTATGATACATAGTATGGTGAAGGAGATATGAAAGAATATAGAATGCTTTTCTGTCGTTTTCATCCAGGGATTTCTAACTTTATAGTCCTTTCAGGCAATCTTTTTTCCTCCTTTTCCCGCTTGATTTATTTCCCCTTACCAAAAGGATTTCAGGAAAAATCTATAAGAGATAGGTATTATAAGAATCACATGTCTAAATCCTCCAAAATTTCGGCGATCCGCGCCCGCGAAATCATGGATTCCAGAGGAAATCCTACGGTAGAAGTAGATGTTAAACTGGAAGACGGCTCATTCGGTAGAGCTGCCGTCCCTTCCGGAGCCTCCACGGGAGAATACGAAGCAGTAGAATTGAGAGACGGAGACAAATCCCGTTATTTAGGCAAAGGTGTCCTGAAAGCAGTTGAGAATGTAAATGTAAAGATCAAAGACGTTCTGATTGGTGAAGATGCTTTAGACCAAAACAGAATTGATTCCCTGATGTTGGATAAGGACGGAACCAAAAACAAATCCAAATTAGGCGCAAACGCAATCCTTGGAACTTCCCTCGCAGTAGCAAAAGCGGCAGCTTCTCATACTGGACTTCCACTTTACAGATACATAGGTGGGAATTTCGCAAAAGAACTTCCAGTTCCAATGATGAATATCATCAACGGTGGAGCTCACGCAGACAATAACGTAGATTTCCAAGAATTTATGATACTCCCTGTAGGAGTAAATAGTTTCCGCGAAGCTTTAAGAGTTGGGGCAGAAGTTTTCCATAGCCTTAAGTCAGTTCTTAAATCCAAAAAATTAAATACTGCAGTCGGAGATGAGGGTGGATTCGCACCTGACCTGGCAAGCAACCTGGAAGGATTAGAAGTCATTCTCCAAGCTATCGAAAAAGCGGGTTATAAGCCTGAGAAAGACGTATTATTAGGTCTGGATGCTGCTTCTTCCGAGTTTTTCGACAAAACCAAGAAAAAGTACGTTCTGGGCGGAGAAGGAAATAAAGAGTTCTCTAGCGCAGAATTGGTAGAATACTATTCAAATCTAGTCTCAAAGTATCCGATCATTACTATTGAAGACGGTCTGGATGAGAACGACTGGGAAGGTTGGAAACTTCTAAGCGAGAAATTGGGTAAGAAGATCCAACTCGTAGGTGATGATCTATTCGTTACCAATATAGAAAAACTTTCTCAGGGAATTTCCCAAAAAGTGGGTAATTCCATCCTGATCAAAGTGAACCAAATCGGAAGTTTATCCGAAACATTGGCGTCCATCGATATGGCTAAAAAAGCCAAATATACGAATGTGATCAGCCATAGATCCGGAGAAACTGAGGACGTAACTATTTCGCATATCGCGGTAGGTACGAACGCGGGCCAGATCAAAACTGGTTCCCTTTCCAGGACCGATAGGATCGCTAAATATAACGAACTTTTGAGGATCGAAGAAGAATTAGGTTCTTCTGCGGTTTACAAAGGGAGAAATACATTCTATAATCTTTAAACTTCTATGGGCATGAATTTGGCGAACAAACTGTTTATACTTTTGCTCTTCCTTTCCGGAATGTTTTACTTCACGGTACTAGGAGAGTCAGGTTTGGTCGTACGATCTACCCTAGAAACCAGTCTTTCCAGCCTTCGTTTGGATGTGGAAAGACTGGAGTATGAGAATAGACAATTAGAAGAAAGGCAAAAACTTCTACGCGATGATAAAGTTGCGTTGGAAAAAGAAGCTAGAAAGTATTATCTTCTCTCCGAAAACGCACAAATTATCAAATTTAGGGAGCCAGAACCAAAAGCGGAGAATCGTCCGGTCCTTGCCTCCCGTCTAATTGCTTTAAGAGCGGACCGTGATATGCCGGTCCCTCCGATCCAGTTGCTTCGCTTTTTTTACGTTTCCTTTGTAGCTTTCGTATTTATTGGAGTTTTCAGGAAATTACGGAGGAAGAAACTGGAAGAACGAACCGCTGCTTAAGGGAGCCAGAATGTCTGAGACAGAAAAAATATCCGAAGTAATCGAAGAATTAGCCGGTAGCAAAATTTCCAAAAAGTTCATCGACCATAGAAAAATTTTTTTATGGGGTGCGGTTACTGATGAATCCGCAAAAGACATCGTAGGCAAACTACTCTATCTGGAAATGGCGGATCCAGGAAAAGAAATTACATTCTATATCAATAGCCCAGGTGGAGTTGTTACTTCCGGACTTACTATCTTCGACACAATGAAGATGATTACTTCTCCAGTTCATACAGTTTGTATGGGACTTGCTGCTTCCATGGGATCTGTTCTTTTAGCTGCCGGTGTAAAAGGAAAAAGATCTATTTGGCCTAATGGTAAGGTTATGATCCACCAACCAAGCATCGGTGGACAAATCGTAGCTCCAGCAACGGACCTACAGATCCATGCAGAAGAGATCCTAAAAACTAGAGCAAGATTGAATCAAATACTTGCAGAAGCTTGTGGTCATCCTGTTGAAAAATTAGAAGAAGATACAGACAGAGACTATTATATGGACGCAGAAGAAGCGATCAAGTACGGGATCGTAGATACTCTTGCGACTAAAATCGAATTCCCTAAACAAAATTAAGGTACTAATTTTGTCTGGTCCCTCTTCCTTAGAAGAAACCGTTCGCTCCTTTCTGGAAACAATCCCGGAAGGAGCTCCTTCTTCAGATAAAGAAATGCCTTCCCTATTTTTAGAATTCTCTGAGTTATTATTCGAGAATCCAGAACATACTTCTGAAAAAATTTTAATCTCCGATCTGGGAGGTTTCGAGCTGGATGAGTTCTTAAATTTTTATTTGGAAGATATGTTTCCGGATGATTCAAAGATCAGAGAGAAGGGAAAAGTTTTCTTAAAAAAATTCAGAAAGTTCTTAGATAAAAAATTCCCTTTAAAAAAGGAACAAGAAGAAGAGTGGAAAGAGTTTTTTAAAGAAAACGAGATCCGTTGATCTATGGAAACTTCTCATTTTCGACCTAAAAGATTCGTTTCAGGCAAACACGCTCAAACTATTTATAATACTCTTTTTCCTCCTGAAAATTCACTTAGGACTTCTTATTATTGCGAAGACATTCTTCTTACAGTAAGCGGAGAATCTGGTGATAAACTTTGGTTAGAACATAACCCTCCTGTTTCTTCTTATCGTAAGAGCGCTATTCCATCCAATGGATCTTATATACTCATGATCCATGGAATGGAAGGTGATTCAGAAAGTTCTTATCTAATATCTCTCGCTACTTCTGCTTTAGAAAGAGGATATGGAGTCATCCGTATGAATCTACGAAATTGTGGAAGAGGAAGAGGATTCGCTCGTAAATCGTATTACGCAGGCCAGTCTGAAGATCTACAAGATGTTATAGATTATATCCATGAATATCTTAACAAAAAGATCTTCGTTTCAGGATTTTCTCTCTCAGCAAATTTGGTCCTAAAATTTTTTGGAGAATCCAGAAACCATAAGTCACTCGGATTTTCAGCTGTTTCCCCTCCTCTGGATCTTGCCAAAAATTGTGATTTTATAGATTCACTTTCAGGAAGATTTTATAGAAATCATTTTATCAGTAGTTTTAAGAAGAAGATCAAAGAAGGCATTTTAGACCTAACTCCTTTACAGTTAGAAAATTCCAAAAAAGTAAAAACATTTTTCGACTTCGATGATATGATCACCGCTCCTTCTTTCGGATATCCGAGTGCAATGGAATATTATAAAAAGAACTCTTGTATCAATTATATACAATCCATCACATCTCCAGGAATTCTAATCCATGCAGAAGATGATCCTGTGGTCCCTTTATTCGAGTGGAATTCGATCAATTGGTCCAAACTTCCGAACCTAAAAACTATTTTGACCAAACAAGGAGGCCATGTTGGATTTGTGACTGATTCCAAACCTGACCTTCCGGATGGTCGCTGGCTTACTAAAATTCTGCTGGATTATTTCGATTCAAAATTATAATCTGCTGACTGAAACTAGCCTATACAAGTGAATTCTAAACAAATATCTTCCAAACCCAAAAAACCTCTTCCAGCTTCTTTCTTTATAGTGGTTTCCTATGAAAATGAAGAGGCCTATTATCGTTTGAAAGAAAAAGCAGAAGACACATTCTCTCAGGCCTTATACGAATCTAAACCACTTCCTAAATGGACCCATCAATTTGAGAATTTTTTAGATTCTCCTATCGGAAGATTTACTCGTATCCTTTCTTTAAAGCGTAGGATTTCCAGAGAAGAACTTCCTAGCCTCCAAAAAGAATGTATTAAATTCCAAACTTCTCTGCGAAAATCAGATGAATCTATTAGAATATTGCCTGGTTATTTGACTCCTTATAATTTGGTTTTAGCTTCTTTGGAAGAAGATCTACATAGGATCTATATGTTCCATGGAGTATTCGCTGAGATCATCTATACTTACCAGGGGCAAAAATGGATCCCTCAAAGTTCTTCTTCTGAATTTTTTAAACATCCTGAAGTTCTATACTTTTTTACTAATTTACGAGAATCTTATGTTAGCTCTTTGGAAAAACGTTAAACTAATATCTTTATCCCTAATTGTATTCGCTGCCTGCGAACCTACTGTTCTTTCCGTTAGTAATGTGGAACTTTGTGACTATTTTACAAGAGATGGAGTATGCAGAGAACCTTCTCCATTGAATAAAAAATACTCAGTGGATATCCCGAATATAAAAAAGCCAAACACATGGGAAGAATTAGGGAATTATTTGTATTTCCATGCTCGTGAAACTCCAGGTTTTGTCCTCAGAATGAATCGTAAAATGAGTCCTGAAGAAAGAAAACAGATCCAAGAAACTTATTTTGCAATGTATGAATTTGCAGGTGTAAAAGGTAAAATGGAAGGTTTTGAAATTGGAGAAGATTGGATCGGTTCTTTTAATTACCTAGGCTCTATGGTAAAGGAAAAACAAAAAAAGGAAAATCGTTTAGGCCAATACCCTTACGAGACTTCTATCTTTCCGACAGATTTAGAATTTACCTGGTCTGCGAAGGGAATTAAAGGTAGCACTAAGACAAAAATTGATTTTGTTTACCATGTTCTTCCCGCAGAAAAAACTCCTTAAAGTTTTTCCGGAAGGATATTTCAGTTTTTTTAATATGTTTCGAAAATCTGGGCCGGATTTAGGAAAATCTGGCCTATACTTAAATCTAAAGTAAAATACGCAAATACTCCCAGGACAACAGCAGAAACAACTGGTATCAAAAGATTATCATCTACGATCCCATTCCAATACGTCCCACTGTAAAGCTCAGTTACGGCAGCTGCAATCACTGCCGGCAAAACTAAAATTATATTCTGCCAAAATTCTCCGGAAGAAAATTGGTAGATCCCAAATTCTCTAGTGCCGGACTGAACCACATAAATAAACCAAAGTCCTACAATTGTAGAAGATAGAATGAATGCTAAGATCCCTTCTTTGGATTTTCCATTTGAAAATCTATTCTTTCCAAAATGAGTTCCAACCCAAGCAGCCATTGGATCTCCGATCACTAAGAATAATAAGGAAAGAATTGCGATATCAGGAGGAAAGAAAAACACAACTAACGTGATAGAAAGAAAATAAGGGAAGGTTCCGTTTATCCTGGACTTCTCTTCTTCTTTTAATAAAGGACCTGCGAACTTTACAAATACTGTTTGAACAATTGGAATATGGAATCTTGCCCATTCGAGTAAAACCAAAAGTCCAAGACATAGGATCAGTAAAACTGTGATGATTGCTCGGGTTGCATACACTAACAAAAATTGTCCGTGAAATACATCGAAATAATAGAAGGCAGGAATGATCAGACCAAGTAAATGCCAGGCCTTTCTAAAATAATTAAAAGAAGTTTTTTCAGATTTCATTTTCTATTTCCGAGATTCCATCTTAGATCTGAGAATATCAACGTTTAGATGCCATCTTTAAGGCGGCCTCTTCGTCGTTTGCGATTAGGAAAAATCCACTCAAGCCTGCCATTTTAAAAACATTGATCACGGCTTTGGAGATATTTACAAGGACGAGTTTGTTCTTACTGGAAAAACTGGATTGGCTTACTTCCTTTAAGGCCTGGACCCCAGTAGAGGATACCAAATGTACGTCTTCCATATCCATGATGACCGGTCCCTGGCGAACTGCCAAGGAAAGCACATCCTTAAATTTTTTCTCCGTAAAGGAGTTGATAGAACCCTGCAATTTCAGAACTTGAACGCTGTCTATCTTTTCCGTTGAGATGATAATCTCGTTCAGGATCATATCGGTTCGATTCGTCAAGATACCGTAATTTCATAATAGATACAAATGGTTTTTCTATTCTTCACCTCAGCTTATCTGTTTTTCAAAACCTATGGATTTCCATTCTCCGGTTCCTTGGTGCTTTGTCTTACGATCGCATTTTCCCAGTTCCATTCTTCTAAAACACTTAGACCCAATCTAAGTTTTTTACTTTTTCCTGCCTCTATATGTGCACTTTCCTTCTGGGATGGAACATCTGCCGAATTCATTTTGGATCTGGTCTCTTTGAGTCTTGCAGGATTGATCTCTTCTGGGGGGTTTTCTTTTTTAGGAAGTCGTTCCCCAGCATTTAAGGAGACTTTAGGGATCTTAATATTAGCAGGCTCATGTATCCTTTCCTTTTCCAGAAGGGAACTTTCTCCTTTTTTAATACCTGCACTTTCCTTATTTCTAATTTTATCCATTCCGAAACAGGTTCGTATTATTATTTTAGGACTTTGTGTTTTACTTTCAGGAATTTGGATCTTATATCAGCCGGCTCCTCTTGGTTTAGAACCATCCTTATTCAAATCAGTATTGTTATTTTTAGGAATGATCTGGGTCATCTGGAAAGGAAAGAAGGACCTTCTTAGCAGTCTCTTATTTTCTACCTTCTTCCTTCTTATATGCCTATCCAAACCGGGAGAAGAGTTGATGATCCTCACTTGCGGACTCTTTTTTTCCTACTTGCAAGAAGCAGCATGGGGCCTAGACTCAGGAACTGAAGTTTAAAGTTCCAGGTCTTATTCCATGAAAATTAAAGTGGCTCATCTTTTACGCAAAACGGAAGAAATAGATCGGGACCTGACCGAACTAGGCAAGATCAAGGATAGAATTGCAGCAGACCGGGATTATTCCGAATCTTTAAAAGTATCTATTGGAGCAGAGATGGATAAGCTATCTTCTCAAAAACAAGAGATGCTTTCTATGAAGACAAAGGAAACTCCTTCCGATTGGAATTCTTCTGGACTACCTTCAGGCGTTAGGGCAGCCGAAGGACTTTACCAAGATAACGAAAAACGCCTAACTCGCGAAATATCCGTTGAAATCCAAGGTAAGAAGCAGCAACCTGCCCGAAAGACCATCCATAAATACTAGTCTTTTCGAGATCCGAAAAGAACAGGTTATATAAAACAACATGAACAAAAAAATAATCGTACTCTCCTTCCTGGCGGCATTACTCTTTCAGTGTAATTCAGACTCGGAAGCATTAGCCTCTTTCAAAGGTGGCACAGTTACCAGAAAAGAACTCAGGAACTTCTACCAATTAAATACAGGCGGACGCAAACCAGAGCCGAATCATCCAACCAAAGAAGAACAAACTCAACTTCTAGAAACTCTAGGTCTTTTCAAATTGATCTCTTTGTACAATACAGAAAAGAAACTTGTATCCGAAGATGAATTAGCAGTTTTTCTAAAATATTCTAAACCTCAGATGGCTGCTTCTTTCCTACAAAGAAATTTAGCGGAGAAGTTAGAACAAACTGGTAAATTAAAATTCGGTTTCGTAAGAGCAATCGCGGTTTTCTCTATGGATCCTAAAGAGGAAGCGGTTACCAAACAAAGAGCGGAGAGTATTTTCGAAGGTATCCAAAAACTTTCCGGAAAAAAAGAAATCATCCAATATGTAGTAGATCATACTGATCAACCTGCTTACAAAGCGGTGGGTGGATTATTAGAACCACAATGTTTAAATTGTGGAAATGATCCTAACCTTGCTCTTTACCAAGAGGCTGCTCAGAACGAAGGAAAGTGGATCTTAAAAGAGATCGAAGACCAACTTCCTCCAGGAGCAGATCCTAAAACTCCTAGAAGGAAAAAATTCCTGATCTTAAGAGTAGAAAGAGTAGAAACAATCTACGCTTCAAGAGTTGGAAAATTTTTCTCTAAAGAATTTGGAAAACTAAGAAGTCTTGCTAAAAAATATATTGAGACACCGGAACTCCCAGACCAAATCAAAGCAGATGTAAAACGTAATTATCTGGATCTGAAAATAGACGAAATTGCTCCTCGTTACGAAGACTTCATGAAAAAAAGATTTTTGTTTAGCGCAGTTAGCGAACAAGAAGAACAATTAGTGAAAAATGCTGGTTTCGAAAAAGCGGTTATCACTCAAGATAATCTGAACACTTTCAATCATGATTCCGTTCTGTTGACCAATACCAAAACGGGTGAAACTGTTAAGTTCAAAGATGTTTTGAATGAGTTGGAACAATTAGCAAAACAGAGCGGTCTTGATTCTTCTAAACTAGATGATAAGGCGAATGTGCTCCAATTTTTCAGACAACAATATGTTTGGTATAAGATAGCCGGTCAGTCTACTGAATTGAAAGAAGCTTTAGAATCTAAGGATTTCCAAGATATGTTCAATGTAATGAAATTATATATTGTTCAACCATTGGTATTCAAAAGAGAACTTCCTAGTGATGTAACAGTTTCAGAAGCTGAAATGAGAGAGCAGTATGAAGCTGCCAAAATGTTCTCTTACTCTAAAGCAAATCCTAACAATCCTCAAGACAGGATCCCTATGCCTTACGGAGAAGTTAGAGAAAAAATCAAAGAAGATTTGACCCGAGCTAAAAAACAAAACTATGTTAGAGAACTTACTCAAAAGCTAAAAACAGATTACCAATTCATTCTGGATTCAAGCAGATTGAAAGAAGGTAAGATCTAATCGTATAACTCTTGTTTACGATAGCTTAGTATCCCTGTTCAGTAGTCCGAAGTATAAAGGCCCATAACCTTTTCGGACTACTGACCGCGTTCTACAATTTCCTAGAAAGTCTAACGGCCTTTTTTTATTGAATAAGACTTCAAATGCTTGATTCTTATTCTTATCTCTCTTAGTATTAGCCGACTTTGGAAAAAATTTCTATACTTAAGTGCCTGTTGGGCACGATGGAAATTTATTCTTGAGGCAAAGTAAGGTCGTTTTAAAACGGTTAAAAAGGGGAAAAGAATGAACAACCACATCTATATGCTCCGTAAAAAACGGGGAATCAAGCAATATGATATGGCAAGGGCTCTGGGTGTATCCCCTAGCTACCTTTCCAAAATTGAAACCGGAAGCCAAGCTCCTACTGAAAAATTCAGACAGGCTTGCGCTAAATATTTGAAAACGACATTAGATAAACTGTTCAACGAAAGTCCGGTAGAAGAGGTTTATCCTGAATTCAGCCAAGGACTTACCAATAAACTCTGGGCAAAACGCAGAGAATTGGGCATCAAACAATATGATATGGCTAAAAAATTAAAGGTCTCAACTCCTTTCCTTTCTAAAGTGGAGTTAGGACTATTAGAGCCGCCTGAAGATTTCAAGAGCATGGCTTCTAAAGTTTTAAAAATGAAAAAAGAGGAATTATTTCTACATAAAGTAGAATTCTAAATCGAACACGGGAGGTTAAACTCCCGTAAGCAATACAGCACATTCTTTTCCCTTACTATGTGCTGTCTTAGTGAAACCCCAGGTTGTGATAAACCCGGGGTTTTTTATTTTCAGACTACTTCACAGAGACTGAACTGCCGGAATAATCCAAGACGATACTCTGCCCTTCTTTGAATTCACCCTTCAGTATAAAATTACTGAGAGCGTTTCCAATTTCCCTTTGGACTAGTCTTTTCAAAGGTCTTGCTCCGTATTCAGGATCAAAACCAGCCTGCACTATATGTTTTTTTAATGCAGGAGTGAAACTAACTGTAAGTCCATTCTCCGCTGCTTTTTTAGCCATGATCTGCAATTGTAGTTCTGCGATCTTAGCGATCATTGACTCATCTACAGACTTGAATAGGATCACTTCATCCAAACGGTTCAAGAACTCAGGTTTGAAATGTTTTTTCAATCTTTGGTCTACCATTCTTTCTTTTTCTTCTTCCGAATATTCTGTAGAACTTAAAATCTCAGAACCAATATTAGAAGTGAGAATGATGACTGTATTCTTAAAGTCTACATTTCTTCCTTTAGAGTCAGTCAATCTACCCTCATCTAATATCTGTAAGAAGATATTGAATACTTCAGGATGAGCCTTCTCCACCTCGTCGAATAAGAGCACGGAATAAGGTCTGCGTCTTACTGCTTCTGTTAATTGCCCACCTTCATCATGACCTATATAACCAGGAGGAGCTCCTATCAATCTGGATACTGAATGAGCTTCCATATACTCACTCATGTCAATTCGAAGCATTGCATTCACATCATCGAATAAGAACTCGGACAATGCTTTTGCAGTTTCCGTTTTACCCACACCTGTAGGTCCCAAGAATAAGAATGTACCGATAGGACGATTTGGATCTGCGATACCTGCTCTGGATCTACGGATCGCTTCGGACAATAATTCCAAAGCATGATCCTGGCCGATCACCTTGATCTTAAGTGAATCTTCCATTTTGAGAAGTTTTGCCTTCTCTCCTTGGAGCATTTTAGATACAGGAATCCCAGTCCAACGAGAAACTATATTCGCTATATCTTCCTCATCTACTTCTTCTTTTAGAAGTCTTCCCGGACCGGAGATTTTTTTGAGTTCCGCGTTTGCCTTCTCCATTTCTTTGGAGAGTTCTATTAATTTTCCGTAACGAATTTCTGCGACTCTATTGATCTCTCCCCTTCTTTCTGCTTCTGCTTCGAGGACTTTGTATTTATCCGTTTCTTCTTTGATTTCCTTAATTTTGGAAATTTTAGATTTTTCAAGATCCCAACGAGCTTTCAGATTTCTGAATAGTTCTTCCTGCTCAGAAAGTTCTTTTCCAATATTCTCCACTCTTTGTTTGGAAGCTGGATCCGTTTCTCTTTTAAGAGCCTCTTTTTCGATCTTCAAAGACTGGATCTTTTTACTTAGTTTGTCCAATTCTTCCGGCATAGAATCCATTTCTATCCTCATCTTGGAACTTGCCTCGTCTATTAGATCCACTGCCTTATCCGGAAGAAAACGATCCGCTATATAACGATTCGATAAACTAGCCGCAGCAACGATCGCGGAATCCAATATTTTGATCCCGTGATGTAATTCGTATCTATCTTTTAAACCACGCAGAATAGTAACCGTTTCTTCCACACTTGGTTCTTTTACATAAACAGGTTGGAACCTTCTTTCTAAGGCTGCGTCCTTTTCTATATACTTTTGGTATTCCTTTAAGGTGGTTGCACCTATACAACGAAGTTCTCCACGTGCAAGCATCGGTTTCAGCATATTAGAAGCATCCATTGCTCCTTCTTGCGCGCCTGCCCCCACAAGTGTATGGATCTCATCTATAAATAGTATAATATTTCCATCACTATGTTTTACTTCGTCGAGGGTGGCTTTCAGTCTTTCTTCAAATTCCCCCCGATACTTTGCACCAGCGATCATTGCTCCCAGATCCAGAGCATAGATGGTCTTAGTCTTAATTCCTTCTGGAACTTCTCCTTGTATGATCTTACCTGCGAGCCCTTCTACAATTGCAGTTTTACCCACACCAGGTTCACCGATTAGGACTGGGTTATTTTTGGTCCTGCGAGAAAGTACTTGGATGGTCCTTCTGATCTCCTCGTCCCTTCCAATGACTGGGTCCAGCTTACCTAGTTTAGCCAGCTCATTTAGATTTTTTGCATATTTATTCAAGGCATCTGCCTTGTTTTCCGGAGTATCATCCATGATGGGTTGTCCTTTTCTAAGTTCTAATACTGCTTTTAATAATTTAGGGTAATCGAGTCCTAATCGATTGAATTCTTGGCGAAGTGAAGAAATACCATTCTTCAAAAATGCTAAGAGAACATGATCTGTAGAAAGATATTCATCCTTCAGCTCTGCCCGAACTTTGTCGGAAGATTGTAGGAGTGAAATAGACGCTCTGGAGAATCCCTTCTCCGAGTGACCTTCTACCCTTGGAAGTTTTATGATCGCTTCTTCTGTCTTGCGTCGGAAGTCAGACAGATTCAAACCTAGCTTAGAAAACAAAGGAGGAGCAAACCCATCTCCTTGGCCTAGGATCTGAGCAATGATATGTTCCTCTTGTATCTCTGGGTTCTTATCGTAAGAGCTTTGAGCACCTGAAAGCGCTTCATTCAATTTTAATGTGATCTTATCTAGTTTCATTTTTGTACGAATCCATTCTGTATTCGAGTTGGTACTTAGACTGAGCCGGCAGTCATATTTCTCCAAATTTCTGCCAGAAAGTCAGAGGAGATTTTCACCCTATTATGTCCCGTTTTTTTCCATTTTCAAATCCGAATTCGTTTTGACAAGGGAGACTATTTTACTGGGATTATAGAGCATCACATGTCTAAAGAATCGCCCAAGGAAAGTTGGAAATCCCGCACTGGACTCATATTAACCGTTGCCTCTGGAGCAATCGGACTCGGAAATTTCCTCCGATTTCCGGGGCAGGCAGTGCAGAATGGAGGAGGAGCTTTCCTTCTCCCCTATATCATCAGTTTTATCCTAGTTGGGATCCCAGTCTGCATCACTGAATGGGTGATGGGAAGAATGGGTGGAGAACAAGGTCATAGTTTTCCGAATCTATTCCGTGCCTATCTTTCCGGTGTTCCTCTTAGACTGCTTGGAGCGATTGGAGTTACAATTCCTCTATTGATATATGTCTATTATGTTTTTGTAGAAGCATGGTGCCTTGCCTACGCTTTCGATTTTGTAACTGGAAGTATCAGTTTAAATTCAGGAAATGGTGACCTGAATTCTCTCATCCAAAATTCTTCCAATCATTTCCATACATTGGTGGGTGCAAAAGAAAATGGAAGTGCTGTGCAAGGTAAAATTTTTTATGCCACACTCGCTTGTTTTCTAATGAACTTTATTCTAGTATATAGAGGGATCGCAAAAGGACTGGAAGTATTCGCCAAGATCGCAGTTCCTTCTATGTTAATCTGTTCGGTTATCGTTCTTGTCAGAGTATTAACTTTAGATAATATAGAACTTGGACTCGCACAAATGTGGAATCCGGATTGGTCTGCATTAGGAGAAGCAAAGGTTTGGATCTCTGCTGCAGGCCAGATATTCTTTACTTTATCCGCAGGTTTTGGCATCGCTTTAGTATTCTCGAGTTACTTAAAAAAAGAAAATGATGTGATCTTATCTTCCGTTTCCGCAGCTTCTTTAAATGAATTTGTAGAAGTTGCATTCGGTGGGATGATCACGATCCCTGTCGCATTTTTGTTCTTAGGACTTTCAGCTACTTCTTTTGGAACATTCGGAATGGGGTTTATTGCACTTCCTTCTGTGTTTGCGCTAATGCCTGGAGGTTCATTCTTTGGAGCAATCTGGTATTTTGTATTATTCTTAGCCGCACTCACCTCTTCTGTAACAATGTTACAACCAGTGATCGTATTTCTGGAAGAAGCTTTTCATATCAGAAGAAGGACTTCCAGTTTTATACTTTTCCTTTTCACATTTGGACTTTCTTTCCCGATTTTGTATTTTAATAAAAACTTCAATGCACTGGACCAAGCTGATTTTTGGGTAGGAACAGTTTTAATTTATATATTGGCAACATTGCAGATCGTAATTTTCGGCTGGGTGATTGGAGCGAAAAAAGGTTTGGAAGAAGGTCATAAGGGTGCACAGGCCCAACTTCCTAAATTTTTCTGGTGGGTGATCCAATATATAACACCTGCATTTTTGCTGATCGTATTTGGAATGTTTCTCTACCAAAACCTGGGATCTTATATCAATAAGATGGATGTGGATTGGATGATCGCAAATGCAGCACAAGGAACAGATCCTGAAGAAGCAAAATTCCAAGCATTGATCTCTCGTTATGTATTTTTGGCAATTATTGCTGTATTTGGACTCGTATATCTACTTGTTCATCTCAGCTTTAAAGGCAAAGAAGAATCAAAAAACAAATCCACGAACAAAGTGCTACCAATCTTTTTGGGAAGTTTTATACTGATACTAGCTTTCTTTATGAATGTCTTTCCTTACAAAGAAACCGCTTCTATCAAGAAAGCATTCGGGTCAGTTTCTCCTGAATTAACCTTGGATGGAACTCTTATCATGTGGACCTCTTTAGGTTTAGTAACCCTTCTATCCTTATATTGTGTGATCAAACTTTTCCGAACCAGGGAAGCGTGAGTGTTTTGAGTAGAGTAGAAGAACAATTCAAAAAACTTTCCAAACTCTGGCCTGATTTCGAATCCAGATCGGGTCAGATCCAAATGGCAAATAGTGTAGAACAAGCATTTGCAAGCTCAGAACATCTGATCGTAGAAGCAGGAACTGGTGTAGGAAAATCATTAGCGTATCTGATCCCCGCAGCAATCAGCGCATTAGAAGGAGAAGAGATCGTAGTCATCTCCACGGAAACAAAAGCTCTCCAAGACCAGTTGATCCGAAAAGATATACCTCTTGTTTCTCAAATTTTGGGACAAGAAGTGAAGGCTGAAATTGCGATGGGAGCTTCTAATTACGTTTGTAAAAGAAAATTAGGAAATGTTCTCACACAAGGAACCTTCGGCCCTGAGATGATGGAACATCTAAATTCTTTTAAAGATTGGGTTTCTAATTCAGAATCGGGAAGAAGGCAAGAATACGATGGATACGCCTCTCCTGATTTTTGGTCCAAGGTAACAAGAGAAGCAGATTCATGCTTAGGAAGAAGTTGCCCTAACTTCTCCCATTCTTTTTATTTTTTAGAAAGAGCTAAATGGCAAAAATCAAATTTACTGATCGTAAACCATTCTTTACTCGCAGCTCATATAGCATCTGATTTTAATATTCTTCCAGATTTCAAAAAGATAGTAGTGGATGAGGCTCATAATTTTCCGGAAGTTTTAGGAAATGCATTCAGAATAGAATTATCCTCATTAGAGATCCAGAAACTATTACAAGGTGTTTGGAATTCCCAGAAAAAATCTGGCTTAGGCGCAAGACTCAATTCTCCTAAGATCAATGATCTAACAAATCTTGCAGGAGAAAAACTTTTCCTTTGTTTTAATAAAGTAGTGGGAGAACTTCCTCTTAACTTTTACGGTTCCCAGAGAATTCGCAGGCCATTAAAAATGGACGGCGGAGAATTAGAAGCCGCATTAGATTCTTTGCAAGAAGCACTTCTGATTGAATTGAAAAAATATTCTAAAGATAGTGATGAGATAGAAGAAAAAGAGATTGCGATGGAGATAGAAATGTCTTCAGGACGTATAGGTCAAATCGCAGAAGGTTTACATCTTTTCCGCACAATGGATGAGGGAGAAAGAGTATATTGGGCGGATCCTCCGAATACAAAAACAAAGGAGATGTTCCCTAAACTTCTGACCCAACCATTAAAATCTGAAACAATCCTTCGAGAAGTTCTAGAACCAAGAACTGAAAGTATGGTATTTACTTCTGCTACACTTTCTACTAATAAAGGTGATCTAAGTTATTTTGCAGATCGGATCGGAAGATTACCTTCTCGTTCTAAACTTGTAGCATCTCCTTTTCCTTATGAAAAAAATGCACTTTTGTTTTTGCCTAAAGATATTAAGGACGCAACTGAATCTGCAGAAAGAAATGCTGCAGACCTTTCTCGTTATATCTTAAAACTGATCGAACTCACAAAAGGTGGAGCATTCGTTTTATTTACTTCTAATAAATCATTGAATGAAATTATAGAAACGATCCGGCCTCTTACCGATCTTCCAATCATTTCTCAATTAGAGATGGGACCGGAAGCAGCAAAAAATAGATTTTTAGCAGAAAAGGATGCGGTCCTTTTTGGTGTATCTTCCTTCTGGCAGGGAGTGGACATCAGAGGTGATAAACTCAGATCCGTAATTCTGACTAAACTTCCTTTCCAACCGCCGAATGATCCAGTTCTTGAGGCAAGAAGTGAGAAGTTAAAAGAGAAAGGTGGAAATCCTTTTAAAGATCTACAACTTCCTTACGCAACCACAGTATTGAAACAAGGTTTTGGAAGATTGATCCGTTCAGAAAAAGATACTGGAATTGTAAGTTTACTCGATTCCCGTATATGGACAAAGTCTTATGGCACGGATCTAATTAATGCTCTTCCTCCTGCAAAACGGATCTCTGAATGGAATCAATTAAAATTAGAATATTCTAAACTTCCTAATTATTCTTCCGGAGAAGCAGTATGAAACGTAAAGCCCTCGTATTCTTTTTAATCTCTGGAATTTCTCTTTTTGCATGGGAGTCCAAGGACAAAACAGAAACGATCGTAAATTGGAGAACAGGAGAGATCAGTAAAACTGTAGAAGTTAAACTTCCTAAAATTTCATTCCACCCGGATGATCCAGACTATAATAAGATCGGAACCGCAAAAAATATTACGGAAGCCAGAAACATCGCCAAAGAAACTGCAAAAGAAGAAATTAAAAAATATTTATATAGAAGTATGGAAAATTTAAAATTGGATTCCAATCTTCTACTCCGCGAAAAAATAGCACAAGACGAATCCTTTCGAGAAATATTCCAAGAGATCTATGAGAAGGAACCGATCGAGATCCATAACCAGTTCAAAGGAAATGATTTAGTTGCTACAGGTATTCTTTCACTAAAAGGGAAAAAAGGAATTCTATCTCATATCACTTTACCCTATTCTTCTGAAAATTTTCCGGAAGCTCATCCGATCCATAACCCTGCAGACTCATATACAGGACTTATAGTAGATGCAAGACATCTAGAAGTTGTGCCTGCCTTATTTTCAGAGATCAGAGATGAGGATGGAGTCGGGATCTATTCTCCATTATTCGTTAAAAAAAGTTCCATAGTGAATTACGGATATATTCGTTATTTTTCTAAAGTACAAGATGCAATGAAGGAAGAAGTCGCGGGTTATAAACCTCTTTTGACTACTGCGCTAGGTGTTTCTGGAAAATTAGGAGCTGACCTTGTGATCTCCAACGAGGACGCGGAGAAGGTCTTGGCCTCCCCTAAATCCAGGGAGGCTCTTTTGAAAGGGAGGGTTATCGTGATTCTAGGGAAACGAGAGAAGTAAATACCTCTTCTGCCTTTTTATAAGACTCAGAGAATAAATACGCATATCCCAGATCTAAGAGTTCAGTTCTAGAAAGTTCTTTTTTCCTAGCTTCGTATTTAGAGATATTTTTAATCCTATCTGAATACTCAGTCACCTTATCTTCGAAAGAAGGGATCTCGCCTGCACCTGGAAGTTTTTCCAGAATATTACAAGCCTCTTCAAATCTTCCAATATGAACAAAACATAATCCTAAAGCAGCCAGAACATCTCTGTCTTCTTTTAGGCTTTCTGAATTTTCTTTAAATACTTTAAGAGCTTCTTCAAACTTTCTTAAATGATATAAGGAGAAGAATTCCAGTTTGGAAAAATATCCGTCGGTCCAAAGAGCTTTATATCTTTGGATCAGATCAGCACATGCTTTGTGGGCTCCCACTTCTTCGCATGCTTTGATCCCTGTGGTTAAGATAGAATATGATACTAGACTGGAAGATGCCTTGAAGTATTCGTGAAATAATACTGCGGCCTCTTTTGCATTTCCTTTTGCTTTATGCAGATAAGCACCAAGCAAAGGTGTTAGGACCGTTTTTCCTTCTAAAGGAAAATTATTGGCAGTATTCGTTTCCGTTTCGAATTCGCAAACAGCTCTTAAATGATTTAAGAACATGTTTTTCGGATTCTTCTCCGCTAATTTGGATACTTCCTCGTACGCTCCTGTTTCAAAGAGTTCCCAAGCGGACTCTTCTAAGGAAAGCTGTGTGGAAAGGGCGGAACTTTTAGCCATACGATACCTCTATTTCTGGTATCGGTAATATCTGAATTTTTTACCGGTTTTTTTTTGCGTAAGTAAACCGGTTTCGCACAGAGAACGCGGAGTTCACAGAGTTTAAAAAGTAAAAAACAGCCTCTGTGTTCTTTGCGAACTCTGCGCGAAATAGTCCTTAAGGGTACAATCTTTCCATCATACGAGGATAAGGGATACATTCTCGAACATGCTGTAGTCCACAGATCCAAGCGACCAGTCTTTCTGTTCCAAGCCCAAAACCGGAATGAGGAACGGAGCCATATTTTCGAAGCTCCAAATACCATTCATAGGATTCTACTGGCAGGTTTTCTTCCTGGAGGCGTTTAGTTATGGTTTCGTAATTTTCTTCCCTTTCGGAGCCGCCTATGATCTCCCCCACTCCATCCGGAGCGATCAAGTCCGCGTTAAGCACTGTTCTTGGATCTTCTGGGTTGACCTTCATATAGAATGCTTTTGCTTCTCTTGGATATTTTTGGATAAAAACAGGTCCGCCGAATTTTTGGCAAAGCATCTGTTCTCTTTCTGAATTGATATCATCTCCCCAGGTGATATCTTCTCCTTGGGATTGCAGGTATTCTAAAGCTTCTTTATAATCGATAAGAGCAAATGGTTTAGAAATATAATCGAGTAATGGAGAAAGATCTCTTTCCAAAACTTTCAATTCGGGCCCGCAGACAGCTATAGTTTCTTTGATGACCGTTTTTACAAAATCTTCCTGCAATTTTAGATTTTCTGCATGTGTTAAAAATGCGGTTTCTGCTTCTACCATCCAGAATTCTGTTAAATGCCTTCTGGTTTTGCTCTTCTCCGCTCTGAATGTTGGGCCATAACAATAAACCTTATTATGAGCAAATATTGCAGTTTCTAAATATAATTGTCCCGTTTGAGCCAGGTATGCATTTCCAAGATCAAAATATTCTGTAGAGAATAATGTTCCTGCAGATTCTCCAATGGAGCCTGTTAAGATAGGAGTATCTATCAAAGTGAATTGATTACTATGGAAATATTTTCTGATCTGGTAAGAGAGTTCACTTCTGACTTTTATGATCGCAAGCTGCTTACTGGACCTTAACCAAAGGTGTCTTTGGGAAAGTAGGAAGTCTATTCCATGTTCTTTGGGAGTGATCGGATAATTATCTGATTCTCCCACCTTCTTGAAAGAAGAAAGCACAAGTTCAAATCCAATGGGAGACTTTTCATTCTCCACTAATTTGCCGATTACCTCGACTGAAGTTTCTTGTTTTAGGTGTTTGATCTCTGAAAACAGATCTTCTCCCAAAATTTCTTTTTCTGCGAGTACCTGTAATATCTTTCCTGAATTTCTCAGACTTAAAAATTGTCTGGCGTTAGATCCTCTCAAACCGTGGACCCAACCTTGGATACGTACGGTTTGGTTTACATGTTCCGGCAAACGATTTAGGTCAATGGTAGAAACTTCGGACATGATCCTATTTTAAGCATTCTACCCGACTGAAAAGGATTATTTTCGGATGACATCGGGACCGGAAGCTAAATCCTGAACCCATGACTGCGATTTTACTGGATGGCAAAAAACTTTCCCAAAAGATAAAAGATTCTATCGCCGAAGAGATCAAAACTCTTACGGCTTCCGGAAAAAAGCCCCCGAAACTCGCAACAATCCTGGTCGGTAGCGATCCGGCTTCTGCCACTTACGTAAATATGAAAGTCAAGTCCTGCCACGCAGTGGGAATGATCTCCGAAAAAATCGAACTTCCTGAAACTACGACCACTCAGGAATTACTCGCGGTCATTGATAAGCTGAATGCGGATCCGGACACCCACGGAATTCTTCTGCAACATCCTACCCCTCCTCAAATAGACGAAAGAGCGGCATTCGATCGGATTGATTTGAAGAAGGATGTGGACGGAGTTACTACATTATCCTTCGGGAAATTGTCCATGGGAGTGGAAACCTATCTTCCTTGCACTCCGTATGGTATGGTCCTTCTTCTAAAAGAATACGGGATTGATCCTGCGGGAAAAAGAGCCGTGGTTGTAGGACGTTCTCCTATTTTGGGAAAACCTATGGCGATGCTTCTGACAGAAATGAACGCAACTGTTACTCTATGTCATTCCAGAACCCAAAACCTACCTGAAATCGTGGCACAAGCTGATATCGTTGTGGGTGCTGTGGGAAAACCTGAATTTATCAAAGCGGATTGGATCAAACCGGGAGCGGTATTATTGGATGCCGGTTATAATGCAGGAAACGTAGGAGATATCGAAATTTCCAAGGCATGGGAAAAATCCTCTCATTATACTCCTGTTCCGGGAGGTGTAGGACCTATGACAATTTCAGTCCTTCTTCTCCAGACATTGTATTCTGCAAAAGATCACTTTACACCCCCGTTGAAATGAAAACGATGTATCTCTGATGGCTATCAGTTTCGACGAGTGCTTCCAGACTTATCCTCCCTTCTCACCTCCAGCGGATTTGGACGATTTTTGGGCGGAGTCGATCCGAGAACTCAAAGGATTTCCGGTTAAAAACCAAACCAAGGCCCTGCTCAAAGGGACCATTTTAAAAGAAACCATCTACGATATTTCTTTCCAATCTTATGGAAACGCTACTCTTACCGGCAGTTTGGTGATCCCAAGAAAAAGAGGGGATCTTCCTGTTCTTGTCTATTTCCACGATTATGCAAAAGATAGACCTCAAATTATCAAAGGTCTGACAGAAGCTGGAGTTGCACAACTGATCCTAGACGTTAGAGGCCATGGCACTCAACTCATCCGTCCAGTTTTGAAAGAAGGAGAAATTCCTGACCCGGATTGGACCCCAGGATATTACAGAAAAGGATTAGAAGCTAAAGAATCCTTCTTCTTAAAAGCAAATTACTTAGATGTGATCCGCACGATCGAATTTTTAAGACTTACTGATGGGATTGATGGAGATAAGATCATCCTAGCTGGAAAAGGTATCGGTGCTTCTATGGCATTATTCGGTGCTGCCAATTCTCCAAGAGTAAAAGCACTTATATTAGAAACTCCTAATTTTTGCCATGTGGACGATACTCAATTGAAATTGGGGACAAGCTGGTCTAAAGAAGTTTCAGAACAAATTGCAAATGCAAAATCCAAAAAAGCTCAGGTCAAAAAGAACCTTTCTTATTTTGATAGTTTGAATTTTTCCAAGAAGATCAAGATCCCTACTCTGGTTTCAGTCGGGATGGACGATAAGGTTTCTCATCCTAAGTCCGTCTTTGCATTATTCAATCATTTAGTCTGCGACAAAAGGATGCAAGTATATCCTACGGAAGGTAACGAAGCAGGTATCGCAGGGGACAAACAGAATTTGGCCAATTTGGAATTCTCGAAAGAGATCCTGTTCCCTGAATGAAAGAAATCCGTTTCCATAATTCTCTTAGCGGAAACAAAGAAGTATTTCGTCCGGAGTTTCCAGACAGAGTCAGAGTATATTCCTGCGGACCTACAGTTTATAATTTTGCTCACCTCGGAAATTTACGCGCGTTCTTATTCGTAGATTTGCTTAGACGTGCCTTAGTCGCATTCGGTTATAAACCGGATATGACAATGAACATCACCGATATCGATGATAAGATCATCCGTGAATCCTTGGCACAAGGAAAAGAGATCAGAGAATTTACAGAACCTTGGGTAAAAGCATTCCAAGAAGATTTAGAATCTCTGAATATTCAAAAATTAGAACATTATCCTAGAGCGACTGATTCTATTCCTTCTATGGTGGAGATCATAAAACATCTCCAAAATCAAGGTTTAGTCTATGAAAAAGACGGAAGTTTGTATTATTCCATCTCCAAATTTAAGAATTATGGAAAACTTTCCAAAATTGATGTAAGCGGGATGAAAACCGGTACTCGTTACGATACTGACGAATACGATAAAGACGATGTAAGAGACTTCGTTCTTTGGAAATTCCCGAAACAAGACAACGAACCTTCTTGGGAGACTGAAATAGGTTCCGGAAGACCTGGCTGGCATTTAGAATGTTCGGCAATGGTGCGTGACGTGTATGGTTCCGGAGTGGATATCCATACCGGAGGAGTGGATCTTACCTTCCCCCACCATGAAAATGAAATTGCACAAAGTGAAGGCGCTTATCCAGAAGAATCATTCGTAAAGTATTGGCTGCATTCTGAACATCTACTCGTAAACGGAGAAAAGATGGCCAAGTCCAAGGGAAACTTTTTTACCCTGAGAGATTTGGTAAAAGAAGGAGCGGAACCCAAGAATATCCGATTCCTCCTACTTTCTGCACATTACAGAAGTAAATTAAACTTCACAAAAGAAAGATTAGAAGAAGCTTCACAGTCAGTTTCTAAGATCCAAAACTGTATCAATCGATTATTAGATGAATTATCTAAGTCCGGGAAAACATTCCAAGTACAAGGGAAAGTAGATATAGCTGTATGGGACGAATTTTTAGAAAGTCTTGCAGATGATCTAAACATATCTAAATTTTTGGCTTCTGTTTTTGAATTGGTTAAAGATTCAAATCAATACTTGGATCAAAATTCTTCAGCTGAAAATGAGATCACCAAAAGACTAGAATTATTTTACAAAATAGATTCCATCTTAGGAGTTTTAAGTTTCGAAAGAAAGGTAGAAGTTTTAGATTCTGAGATAGATGAATTAGTAAGACAAAGACAAGAAGCCCGCAAAAACAAAAACTTTGCAGAATCAGACAGACTCAGAGATAAATTGAACGAGTTAGGAATTATAATCGAAGACACAAAAGAAGGTCTTCGCTGGAAAAGAAAATGAGCCGCCAGGAATATATCTACGGAAGAAGAAATATCCGAGAAATTCTGGAACGACATCTCGAAAAAGGTTCCGAACTTTCCTTCCAAGAAATTTGGCTAACTTCTGGAGCCAAAAAAGAATTAGAAGAAATTCTTTCCGAATTAGGAGACAAACTTCTAATCAAAGAAGCGTCCCCGAGTAAGTTAGATAAAATGGCTCCCGGTGTGAATCACCAGGGTGTGCTTGCACTTAGAATACAACTACATTCCGGAGATAAAAAATCATTCGATTCTCACCTGGAAAATTGTAAGGGACCAATCCTGGTTTTGGATCGTATCCAAGATCCTGGTAACCTGGGAAATATTTTAAGAACGGCAGAATGTTTCGGAGTAGAAACAGTTCTTATTCCAGATAGAGATTCCTCAGGTATCACGCCTGCAGTGGAAAAAGTAGCTTCAGGTGCACTCGCCTATTTAAATGTTTTTAAAGTAGGAAACCTCGCACAAATATTAGAAAAATTGCAAAAACGAAATTTTTGGGTCGTTTCTACTTCCGACAAAGGAACAGAAGATTGGTCCAAAATTCCAGCTTGGGAAGAACTCGTGATCCTAATGGGAAATGAAGGAGAAGGTCTGAAAAGGATTCTAATGGAGAAATCGGATTTTACAGTCCGCATCCCACTTCATGGTCATATCTCCTCTTTAAATGTGACAGTCGCCACAGGCATCGTATTAGATCGTTTAAAAAACCGACCGAAGTAAATCTATTCAAACATTTATTTCCTTTCCGTTACGATAGAAAGAAGAGCCTATATCAAATTCTAGCTTGCGGTTTTTCTGGATTGCTCCCAAACTTTAAAGAACATGTAGTTCAAACTGTTAGTTTGTAATGTTGTAGTAATTCCTACATTTACACTTCATGTAATATCTATATAGTATTCAGGTCCTTTAGCATGAAAAGATTTTTATCCTTCAGAACTCTGTTCTTATTTTTTACAATTCTATCTTTTGGGAATTGTGAGTATCTCCAGGACAGAATCACCCCTTCTGACAGTAAATCATTAGGAGACCAGCTTAAGGATTATCTCATCTCTGGTTTCTTTGCAGAACAGAACCACGCTCTGTATAAATTTTCTACTGTGATCCCTAACTTGCAGCCTGAAAATCTTTCTCCTCTATATTTCCAAGACCCTTATTTTCAGAGGGATAACAGACCTAAGATAGTATTCATACATGGTTGGGATTTTGCAGAAAGGCAAACAGATCCTCCTACTGATTTTAATAAAAAAGTAACAAACCTACTTGGGACCTGGAACCAAGGGCTTGCATTTGTTACCGATAATGCAACACCTCCCAGCAACTATACAGGGAGCGTATATGATAATTTTGAAATATATGTTTTTACCTATAGAACTTCCGATTACATCGAAGTAAACGGAAGAAGATTTATAGATTCCTTAAATGCTGCATTTAACTCTTCTGATAAGGTCGTTGTCGTGGCTCACTCGATGGGAGGATTAGTTTCCAGAGCTGCAATCCAACATGCAAATAATACTGAGGACGTGATAGATCATATTGTAAGCTTAGGAACTCCTTATTATGGATCTCCATACTCTTCACCACAATATACCGGAAATTTGAGTTCGATAGGAACAATCATCAAATTTATGACAGATACTCCCGGCGGACAAGGTCTTGCCTATACGAACGGGATCAGTTCCGGAGTGACTGCGATCAACCCTCCCATCACGGATGGGACCGACCAAGCGTTTAACTTCTTTTTAGAAAGTATGATCGCAAATACTTCCAAAGACTCCATTACAACTGTTTACGGCGGTAATATGGGCTCTGGAAATTGCAGCGACACTGACCATGCTGCTACCTATCGAGCGGCTTGTGTTGTAATCACAAATGGAGATCCAATGTTTACTCAATCGGACGGAATTGTTCCTTTAGATTCTGCGCTCTTGAATGGAAGAGCGGGGTTCGATCATACTGTTTCGAATATGGATCATTCTCAAATGTCTTTTAGGAATGAGGGCGGGCAAGCTGGTGGACTGACAGCTGTAAAAACACATTTTGATAATGTGTTCAATGAAGTTTTTTTAATCGTGAGTGGGTTGTAGGAACTCCAACAGATTTGGGGATCGGGGCGGCCCCCGCCCGAATCTTGGGTGGTGGGGAGTGGCTCGTGGGAGAATTGCCTCCCGGCTCTATATCACGAAATTCTCAATTTAGCAAGCTTGATTCGCGCACTAAAATAGCGGAATGTGGATTCCAAATTCCGGTCGCACTCCTATTAGAGTCTGACTTTGATCCCCATTTCTTGCATATTTTCTTTGGTCTCTCTGATAGTAAATTCTCCAAAATGAAAAATGGATGCTGCGAGCACTGCATCTGCTTTTCCTCTTAGGATTGCTTCTACCATATGTTCCGGATTTCCGGCTCCACCACTTGCAATAATAGGAATTTCTAAATTAGAAGAAAATGATTTTAGAAGTTGGATATCGAAACCCTTTTTAGTTCCATCACGATCCATGGATGTGAGCAAAATTTCTCCAGCGCCTCTCTCCTGGGCTTCTTTTCCCCAATCGAGTGCGTCTCGTCCTGTTTCAGTTCTTCCGCCGTGTAGGAACACTTCATATCTTTGTCTGTCTGGATGGAATTTTACATCTACTGCGCATACGATACATTGCGAACCGTAAATTTCTGAGGAGGCACGAAGAAGGTCCGGATTTTGGAAAGCAGCAGTATTAATGGAAACCTTATCTGCTCCTTTTTCTAAAACCGCTTTCACATCATCTAATGTGCGAATTCCTCCACCAACAGTGAAAGGGATAAATATCCTTTCTGCAACTGCTTCTACCAAATGGATTAAAATATCTCGTTTGTCGCTAGAAGCTGTGATGTCTAAGAAGCATAACTCGTCCGCGAGATTTTTTTCGTAAACGACTGCAGACTCAACTGGATCTCCCGCATCCACAAGATTTACGAAATTCACTCCTTTGACTACCCTGCCGTCTTTGATGTCCAGGCAGGGAATAATTCTCGCGGCGAGTTCACTCATTTGATCGTTTCAGGCAACTGAACCTTAGAAGCCCAGTCAGAGATCATTTTAGCAAAACCGAATATTTTATCTTCATGCAGAGCAGGAGCAGTGATCTGTAAACCGATCGGAAGTCCTTTGGAATCAGTCCCGATCGGAACAGACATTGCAGGAACTCCAGCCAAATTTACAGAAGTAGTTAAGATATCTGCCTTATACATTTGGATCGGATCAGAGGTTTTTTCCCCCACTTTGAATGCAGTTGTAGGAGAAGTCGGCTGAAGGATTAGATCCACTTTAGAAAAATAACTTTCGTATTCTTTTTTGATCAGAACACGAGCTTTCTGTGCTCTTCCATAATACGCATCGTAATATCCAGCAGATAAGGAGAATGTTCCGAGTAAGATCCTTCTTTGGACTTCTTTACCAAAACCTTCACTTCTGCTTGTTACATATAGATCTTCCAGTTTACCGCTTGGATCTTTTCTTTGTCCAAAACGGATCCCATCAAATCTAGAAAGATTTGAGGAACATTCTGCAGTAGCGATAATATAATAGATCGGAATAGAATTAGATAGAAGAGAAAAATCCAGGTCCACAAGTTGAGCACCTTTCGATTCTAACTCCGCTAAAAGAGACTCATATGCTTTTGCAATATCAGGTTCAATCTCAGAAGTGATTTTCATCTTCCCTATTCTCAAACCTTTCCAAGGAAGTTCTTTTACCTTAGAAGGATCGAATGCAGGAATATTTTTAGAAGTAGCATCTCTCTGGTCTTTACCAGAGATTACTGAATACACGTCGATAATACCGTCGATATCTTTGGACAATGGACCGATCTGATCCAAGCTAGAGGCATAAGCCACGAGTCCATATCTGGAAACAGTTCCGTAAGTTGGTTTTAGACCATAAATCCCACAAAGAGATGCAGGCTGCCTAACGGACCCTCCAGTATCAGAACCAAGTGCAACAGGCACAAAAGAAGCAGCAACCGCTGCAGCCGATCCTCCTGAGGATCCACCTGGAATTCTCGCAGTATCAAATGGATTTTTAGTTACCTGATAAGCAGAATTCTCTGTAGAAGAACCCATAGCAAACTCATCCATATTCGCTCTTGGAATAAGAACAAAACCTTTTGCTAAAAGTTTTTCAATAGCAGTCGCATGAAATGGAGAACGATAATTTTCTAAAATTTTAGAAGCGCAAGAAGTGATCGTATTCTCAATGCAAATATTATCTTTCACTCCGATTGGAATTCCATCAAATTCGGAGAGAGGTTTGCCTGATTTTCTTCTTTCAGTACTTTCCGCAGCAGCCTTTAAGATACTTTCTTTTTCCCAAGAAAGAAATGCTTTAATTTTAGAATCTTCTGCCTCTATACGAGAGATCAAAGATTGGATTAAATCTGTAGGAGTAAATTCTCCTGAATTTAAACTTTTTTTAATATCAGAATATTTTAATTTCCAAAGTTCTTTCATGTTTCGATCACCTTTGGAACCACGAAGTATCCGTTTTGGAAACTAGGGGCGAAGGATTCTATCTGAGAACGGCTTAAACCTTCTGCCGCTTTATCCGGGCGAACTGAATTTCCTTCGTTCGGATATAAGTCCTCATCAGATACAGAACTCACATTTAACTCAGTGATCGTATCCACATAATTCAATACTTTGTTAAAATCCGTAAGGAAGTTTTGGATATCCTTAGGATCTATTTTGAGCCTAGATAACTCTGCGATTTTTTGAAGGGATTCTTCGTTTAGGTTCACGGCCTTCGTTCTCCTTTTTCCCTTAATAGGCGTTCTTATCCATCACACCCTTTAAAGGTGTAAGAAGGATGATTTTAATATCCAACCAAAGAGACCAGTTTTCTATATAGTAGATATCCGCATCAATTCTATCATCGATAGAAGTGTCTCCTCTAAGACCCTGCACTTGCGCAAGACCAGTAATTCCAGCCTTGACCGCATGCCTTCTCATATAATGTCTATGATCCGTTTTGAATTTTTCGACAAAATGAGGTCTTTCGGGTCTTGGACCCACCACGGACATATCTCCTAAAAGCACATTAAAAAACTGAGGTATTTCGTCAAGGGAGGTCTTACGAAGGATCTTACCAATCGTGGTCACTCTTGGATCATTTTGGACAGTCCACGTGGTCTCTGACTGGGACTTGGTCTGGACAACCATACTTCTAAACTTAAGCATCTTAAAACTTTTATTGTCCAGCCCTACTCTTTCTTGGTGATAGAATACAGGACCTCTAGAAGTTAATTTGATCAGTAGAGCAATGATCAAAAATACCGGTGAAAAAAGAATGATGAAGAAAAGAGAGAATAGAATATCAAAACTTCTTTTGATAACTCGATTATAACCTAAACGTACAGGAATATTTCGGATGGAAATAACGGGAAGACCGTCCATCTCATCCACTCTTCCTTTTGCCTTAATAAACTCTTGGAAGCCAGGGATCACTTTTAAGTCGATACCTTCTGTATCACATGCATCTAAAACTGTTTCCAGACAGTCTCCTTCTGCATTATTCAAAGCATAAACAACCAGATCAGGTTTGATCTCAGACAAAACTTTTTCGATCTTGTCCGTCTTTCCTAAAAGCACCATATCCTTGCGAATTGCCTTTGAACTTCCTGAACTTACATAACCTATGATCTGATATCCATAGATCTGATGTCTTTGCACTGAGTCCGCAAAACGAGCCGCGGTTTCTCTTGTTCCAATCACAAGTACCCTACGTAAATTATATCCCTTGCTTCTCAGATATCTTAGGAATTGGCGGGCGAGAAGATGAAGAAGCCCGATCGAAAAGATATTTGTTCCTGCAAAAACTAAAATGAAAGAACGAGAAAATCTTTCGCTTCCAAAATCTCCTCTAAAGAAGAATAACATGGATAACACGAAGAGTAAATTTAAGAACACTCCTCCAAAAATTGCAAGGAACTCATCTAAGAAAGATAAACCTCTTCTTGGATGATATAGATCTATGAATAAGAAAACGATTACTTGCGAAACGGAAAGTACAGAGCCTAATATAAAATAACTTTCTAGATCAATATAAGATCTATCTATTCCTGTTGGATCTCCTACATAAAAACGAAGTAGGAATGCGAAACCACAACTTCCCAACGAGAAGATCAGGTCCAAGAAGACGAATAATAATTTAAAAGTTTGGCTTCTCTCTTTCAGCATATTATTCCGACTCGACTCCTTCTGTGTAACCTGCTCTAAGAGGACGTTTTCTAAATCTAAATAGACGGATCCTGGAAAGTTGGGAAGAATCTTCCTGGCCTAAACTGAAATCCGTTAAAGATATGGAGAAGAATATAGACTGGTCGTAAAAAGTCACCTGACTTGCACCAGTAGTTCCTCCAGGCACAGATCTAAGATCACTACTTAGACCTAATCTGAAATTCATAGTGTGAAGATTATATTTTAAGACCGCCATTGCACGGTTGACATTCATAGCGGTGTTTTGTCTTGCTTGGGTTCCATTAATCCCAGAACCATTGATAATATCCTGACCTAAATTCGTAGGATTCATATTCATCGAAGTAAATGGAGAAGTTGGATCGGTATTCAAAATATATCTTTGGTAATAATAATTATCCGTTTGGTTTGTGTATCTCCAAGGTTCAGTAACCCTAGAATCTATTTCTGCCTCAATACCAAACTCTCTTGTGATATCTATACTTGCCTTAGCATAGATCCTATAATTGTCCATCATAGAAGCATAATAGATATGATACCAGGTCCCGCCGACTTCCAGCTCACGAATATATCTCAAGAATGGAAGCCTAAAGCCTCCCATCTTGTAAGAAAGAGTGAAGTTATTGGATAAAGGACGATGCAGAGGTGTATGATACACAAAATCGTTATTAAAGAATATTCCTGTGTAAAAACTTCTCTTTCTTTCTAAAAGAGTTCTCTTTCGTTTGCTAAATCCATCTAAGAAGTCAATATAACCTGCAAAACGGAATACTGTATAATACCATCTCTCCTGGCTTGTAGGTTGAGGTTGGTATTCATCTGAAAAAGTCCTGAGATCTCGAATTGTTTTAAGAGAAATTTCAAAATTCTCAAGAGCATAACTTTCCAAAGAAAGTTCCAACTCATGCTGACGATTTTTCATCAGAATTGGATCCTGCAATTCAGGCTTCTCCGCTTCTAATTTACGATAAGTTGTATTAAAAAACAGGACAGGAGCACCAATTCTCAAATTGGTGTTTGTTCTAAAGTATTGATAACTATCCCTTGATAAACTTCTTTCCAAGGAAGTGAAATTCGTATTAACAGTATCTGAACTTCCCGCAGGCAATTGAGCAGATTGTTTTTTAGCACCATAATAAACACTCGGAGCCAAAGACACATAACTTCCAAAATTCATAGAAGTCCTAAACCCAGTCTCACCTTGTAAAAAGTTTTGGGTCCTTAGAACATTATCTTTATAGTCTCCGTTTGGATTATCATAACTTCCATCGGAGGTAGGTATTTTCAATTTCTCTTGGGTAGGAACTCCATAAAATCTCATCAATGTATTTGTTAAATACACATCCCAGTACACTGGGGTTTCGAAATAAGGAAGTCTTGCAATCTCAGAACTATTCTTGATCGTAACGGATGGAAGAACATCCACTGTAGGGAAATAACCAGACTTGGTAAGAGGAGAAAGGTTATAGAAGAGCATATTTCTCTTCATGTTGATATTAACGGAAAGGTCTCCCCTATTCTCCGTATAATCCAATTTCCACTCTAAGTTGTTACGAACATAACCATAACGAACATCTCTGAACGTATATAATGACTGTAAACTATTACTTGGTTGGTATCTATTCCCGTATTCGTATTCGAATAAACGATTTGTAAAATTCTCATATTGAACGGAAAGATTTCGTGTAACATCCTTCTCCGTATTATTCATTTTAGAATTTAAGAATATTCTACCCTTCCACCAAGGATCTCTATCCTCCCCAATATTAGGAATATTGGTCCCCCAATAATTTCCCTTATCCACTTGATTGGTAACTGCACTTGTTCCGAGACCATAATTTGCAAATCTATCTTCAAAACCGGAAGTAATCTGGTAGGCCTTGTGATTTGCAAAACCTATATCTATCAAATAGTTTAGATTAGTACTTTGCCTCCACATTTCCAGTTGGAAGGCTTGTCCTGTCTTTTCGTAGAAGTCCGCTCTGGCTTTGTAACCCATTGGGGTCCAGGACGTACTAGGAATAGTGGACCATTGCAATGAGTTTTGGATAAATAAACCTTGTGTATTGTTCTTACCTGCTTGGGTGGTCCAACCGTTCCCCAGGTTATTATTATAGAAGAATGGAAGCCAAAATACTGTTGTACCTCCTACCTGGAATCGAACATTAGTTCCTACAACTGTTCTATCCTGATAAAGAACTACCTTATCTACTTTGAAAGAATAATGCGGTTTTTCAGCATTACATGTTGTGAAATACCCCATCTCCAACATATAACGTTTATCATCTAATTTTTTGATTTTTTCACCGAAGAAATAAGCAGGTGCAACTGTACCTTTTGTATTATAGACAACACCTTTATCCAATCTATAATCGTAGATGAATTTATCTCCAGTGATCTTAGCTCGGCCATCTTCGAATTTGATCCCGCCTTCTGCGTACACTTCTTGGCGATCTGAATCCACAGAGATAGTTTCTGCTTCTAGAGTTCCGGATCTAAGCTTGATACGAACTCTACCTCTTAGAACCAAAACTCCGCCCTTGGTTTGGTCCACTCTCATGAGCTCACCTTCGGCGGCGTTCTCGATTACCATCGGGAGATCTTTTTTCGCAGTTCCGGCTAACGCGGCGAGATCGGGTTTATTATCTTCCTTCTCCCCTAAAGCAGCTTTTAATCTTTTACGTCTGGTGTAGATGGAACCTTCTCTGGAAAGACCCAGGTTTTCCAACTGCTCATCTACTTCTCTTTCGCTAAGTACTTCGATGGATTTGTTTAAAAGGCGGTTTCTGGTCTTAACAACAGACCTTTGGGTATCGTCTTCAGAGTTCGCATCGGCCCCAGGACCCTTAGGGCCTAGGTCGACCGGTTGCCCCCAAAGCAAGGTAGGCAAAAAAAGTAAAAATAGACAATTTCGGATCCAGGGGCGCATTCCGATCTAAGCCACACTATTGTGTCGGGTCAGCCCTGCATCACTAATTTGTAGAAAGAAAGCACTGAGATCCCAAGAAGTATCCGATACCAGCCGAATCCGGTAAAAGAATGGGTTTGTAGGTATTTTAGGAACCATTTGATCACGAAAAAACAAAGTAAAAAGGATAGAACAAAACCCAAACCCAAGATCGGCAAATTCTCCAAATTTAGCACTGACCTATGTTTGAATAATTTATAAGCACTTGCCAAGAATAAAACTGGAACCGCAACGAAGAAGGAAAACTCAGCAGAACTTCTGGTGTCTTTTCCTAAAAATCTGGCAGTTACGATTGTCGCTCCGGATCTGGAAACTCCAGGAACCAAAGCTAAACATTGGAAGATACCGATCAGGATAGCATCCTTCATTCCGATAGGTTCACTCGTTTTGATCTTTTCTCTTTTTTGGAACCAGAACTCTGAAGCTAAGATCAGAATTCCTCCAATAAGCCAAGCTCCTCCCAAGATCGCCAAGATATCTTCTCTCGCTTTGATCTTATCTAAAAATCCTCTGAATAGAAATCCAGCAGCCAAGATAGGCAAAAATCCAATCGTAACTCTTGTTAAGAAAAGGAATCCTTCCTTGTTTTCTTCTTTGCGGAGAAGGTAACGTACTGCCGATCTTCCCTGCTCTAAAAACTTCTCCCGGTATAGAACGACTACAGAGAGGATCGCTCCACTTTGGATAAATATATCGAATAAGTCGTCGAAGTCAGCTCCCTCTGAAAATGGATAAAAGGAGGAGAATAAGAAAAGGTGTCCTGTGGAGGACACCGGTAAGAATTCCGTAATCGCTTCAATTACGCTACGGAAGATTGCATTTAGATATGAATTCAAATCGCCTAAAAAATTTCTATTTTTACTTAGTTTCTGCTGCAGGAGCAGCTTCAGGCGCTGGCGTCGAAGTCGTTGTCTCCGGTGCTGGAGCCTCTACCTTGTTAACACCAGGGATAGAAAATTCTTTATCCAGATATTTTTCCAGATCAAACTTTTCGTTATGTTTAATAGCGACAGTTTCTTTGATTCTATCTAATACTGATTTATAAATTTCTTCAGATTTTCTTCCCTTGATCTGAGCTCTTGCAGCGTCATAACATTGCTCTAAAGTTAAAGACTCAGCTTGTTTGTATTTAGTCCGAAGCTCTTGACAACCTTGTGCTAAATCTTGCTCAGAAATTTTGATCCTGGATTCGATCTGCTCAGCAATATACATTCCATAGATCAATTGCATTTCTTGGAACTTTAAGATTTCTTTAATATCGGATCTTTTGCTAAATCCACTTTTGTCTGCTGCAGATTTTACAACCATCATCTCATGGTAACGATCGAAAAATCTTCTTTTCTTAAACTCAGGGCGAAGTTGCAAAAATGCTTGAGGCACTTTGCTTTCTTCTTCGATAAACAAAAATTTAATTACGTTCTTCTTTTCAATGTTTTGAGTACGGCTTAATGAATCTAAAGCAGTATCAAGTGCACTTTCAAAACTTGAAATGGTAATTTTATTGCCGTCGATGGACTCAATAACTGGAGTCCCGTCTCCACAATATGCGAAAGAGAAAAAAGATAAGAGTAAAGTGAGGGAGAAATATAGCCGTTTCATCTGTGTTGGAATTCCTACGCAAAAAATAGGAGAACCGGGCCTGGCGTCCATTACTTTTTGTCGGGTAACATTTCCGTTAAGAAGTACACAAGTTTCACAAGTTTGTCCTTTTGGTTGGCCTTCCCGGGAACATATAGAAGAACATTTGGTTCTCTTGGGTTCATTGTAAGACCCATCCGAGCGGAAATCAAGTTTACGATTTTGTCATAACTGCCTAAGAAATGTGTTCCCAATTTTAGTCGGATCTCTTCCCCGAGCTCAGATACAGATTCGAATCCCAAAACAGAAGCCAAGGTCCTGATTTTCTCCAACATTAAGAAAGTTTTTGCTTCTTCTGGAGGTTCACCGAAACGATCCGTCATTTCTTGAGTGACTTCTTCTATTTCATCCAGGTCTCTTGCACCTTCGAATCGTTTATAAAATTCTATTTTCTGTCTTGTATCTGGTATATAAGATTCAGGAATGAAGAAGTTAGAATCCAAATTGATAGCAGTCCTTACTTCAATTTTTACTTCTTCTCCTTTAATCCTTGCAATTGCTTCTTCCAACATCTGCACATACAGATCGAAGCCGACTTCCATGATATCTCCGGATTGTTCTTTACCTAAAAGATTTCCTGCACCTCGGATCTCTAAGTCACGCATCGCAACCTTAAATCCGGAGCCGAGTTCTTGGTATTCGTAGATAGTGTTCAGACGTTTTTCCGCATCTTCAGTCACCACTCTGTCCTTAGGAAGAAGAAGATATGCAAACGCTTTTCGGTCACTTCTTCCTACCCTGCCTCGGATCTGGTAAAGCTGAGAAAGTCCGAATAAGTCCGCTCTTTTAACGATCAGAGTATTCACATTTGGGATATCTATCCCAGATTCAATGATGGTAGTAGTAACTAAAATATCAAATTTGCGTGCATAAAAATCTACAAGAGTTTCTTCGATCTCGTCCTCAGTCATCTGGCCATGAAGAACACCGATGGCGGCCTCTGGTACAATTTCGTTTAATCTTTTAGTCTCTTGTTCAATAGATTCTACTCTATTATAAAGATAGAATACTTGTCCTTCCCTTGCAAGTTCCGTGCGAATTGCATCTCTTAGGACTTCTTCATCCTCTTCGATCACATATGTTTCCACACTTTGTCGATTTTTAGGAGGAGTTGCAATGATAGAAAGTTCTCTGATCCCGGTCAAAGCCATATGAAGAGTTCGAGGGATTGGAGTTGCAGTCAAAGTCAGAACATCCACAAGGTTTTTGATCTTCTTAATGGATTCCTTATGGTTCACTCCAAATCTTTGCTCTTCGTCTATGATAAGAAGTCCCAGATTTTTAGGCTGGACAGAATTTGCTAAAACAGCATGAGTTCCGATAAGCATATCCACTTTTCCGGAAGCGAAACGTTTCAGAACGTCTCGGGTTTCTGCTGCAGTTCTAAGGCGAGAAACGAGTTCCACAGTGATTGGATAATTCTCGAATCTCTTTTTCATATTATTATAATGTTGTAAGGCAAGGATCGTAGTTGGCGCAAGCATTAGGATCTGTTTACCGGCCATTGCAACTTTAAACGCTGCTCGGATCGCAACTTCTGTTTTTCCGTAACCAACATCCCCGCAAATCAAACGATCCATTGGTTTTATAGATTCTAGATCTTTTTTAACTGCCTCAATTGCTTCTATTTGGTCTGGAGTTTCTTCATATTCAAATTCTGCTTCGAACTCTTCCTGATAAATTGTGTCTGGAGGAAAAGCATACCCTTGTAGTTTGATCCGATTCGAATACATATGGACCAAATCTTCCGCAAGACCTTCGACTGCTTTTTGGACTCTGTCTTTTGTTTTTTTCCAGGTGCTTTTGCCAAGGCTATCTAATCTTGGTCTTTCTGTTCCGCCAACAAATCTTTGGACCAAAGAAATTTGATCCAAAGGAACAAATAACGTATCACCGCCATAGTATTCTAATTTTAGAAAGTCCCTTTCTTTTCCACCCGCATTTACTCTTTCTATTTTGAGGAATTTTCCAACTCCGTGGTTTACGTGAACTACGAAGTCCCCTTCTTTCAGGTCTAGGAAACTTTGGATGGCCTTGCTATTTTGTTTTTTGAACCTTGTTTTACGTTTATATTCTCTTCCAAATACATCGTTTTCGGATAAGAACATCAATTTCTCTTCTTCCCATAAGAAACCGTTCCTTATTTCAGAAACTGCTAAATACACTTCTTCTTTAGATTTGTTAGGTAGAAGGATTGGTTCTGGCTCGGATGTTTCTTGGTTTAATAAACGAATTCCTTCTGATTCAAAAAGTCCCAAAAGCCTTTGTGTTTGTGCCTCAAAAGAAGAAGTAAGAATGATCTTCCATTCACCTTCCGCTTTCAATTCTCCTATTTTTTCGCGGACTTCTCTGATCTTTCCTTTAAAAGAAGGAGCCGAATGCAAAGGACAGACCAGATCTTCTGCCTTGCTTGGCGGAAGTTGTGTAAATTTGATACCACTTAGATTTTCTAAAATTTCTGATTCTTCTTTATCTCTTAAAAGGACAGAAGGAGGAGCACATAAGATCTCTTTACTTCTTTTTTCATAAAGAGCGTCATATTCTCTCAATAAATGAGAATATCTTTCTTTTGCTCCATTTGGGTCAGGAAAAACGAGTCCTGGTTTCGATTTAAAAAAAGATAATATTCCTTTATTCTCCCGAACCATAGGGATCAATTCTTCATAATATGTCCCGCCTGAATCATCAGGGATTTCTGGCAAATGCAAAGATTTATCTGCGTTTATGATTAGGTTTCTATATTTCTCTTTTTGAGAATCAGTTAGAATGAATTCATCTGCAGGAAGTAAAAACGCTTCTTCCAAATTTTCCAAAGATCTTTGGGTTTCAGGATCGAATGTTCGAATAGATTCTACATCGTCTCCAAAAAAATCGATCCGAATAGGATCAGCGGAGAAGGAGGAAAACACATCTAAGATCCCACCTTTCAAACTGAACTCGCCGAATGCCTGGCACATATCCACTCTGTGATAACCAAGCCGAACAAGATCTCTCATTAAATTTTCGGGTTGGATCTCTTGGCCTATCTTTACAGACAAGGATCTTTCCATCAGGGCAGAAGATTCTGGAAGAGTTTTCAAAAAACCTGAAACAGAAGTGAATACTAAAACTTTTTCCCCGGACAAGATACGAGCAAGGGCCTGTATCCTTTCTCTTTTCATCTCCGCTGGATAACGCATATACTCGTAAGGCAGAACTTCCTGGCCAGGAAGATAACAAACGAGATCCGGCTCTAAATAACTTAAACTTTCTCTATATAAAAACTCTGATTCAGTATTTGTGGGAGAGATTACAATTTTAGAATTTTTCTGGGACTGAAAGATAACGGAAGATAGAAGAGAATGAACTGAATTTGGTACAGAAGAAATTTTAGAATTCTCTTTTGTAGAAGAGAAAAGATCTTCCAGAGATTTTTTCCAATCGGATTGAGTGGAAACAGACTTAGCCATATTAATTTAAGAACCCTTTACGGTTATATTATCGATCAATCTTACCTGCCCCAAAAAGGCAGCAACAGCGAGAAGGATTTCTCCTCTTAGAATAGGAAGTTCTCCTAATGTATTCGCATCCAAAATTTCCAGATAATCAGTTTGTATTTTAGAAGAAGAATCCAAAACATCTCTCATCACATTCAGGACTTCTGCAGGATCTTTTTCTCCTTGTTTGATCAGGCTCTCACCTAAACGCAAAGCTCTGATTAAAAGCAAAGCTTCTTCTTTTTCAGGTCCGGTCAAACGTGCGTTTCTGGAACTGAGGGCCAAACCTTCTCTTGAGCGGACTGTATCCACTCCAATGATCTCCATTGGAAATCCAAGTGCTCGAACAAAATCTTTTACGACCAAATATTGTTGGTAATCCTTCTTACCAAAATAAGAACGATCCGCTGGGATTATATGGAACAAACGAGAAAGAACTAAAAGAACACCTTCAAAATGGCCAGGACGAGTTGTAGCATCCAGATTTTTCATTAAATGAGGGATTCGTAATTCTACTGCTGGAATTCCACCCGGATACATTGTATCCTTATCCGGTAAAAAAACCAAATCTACCTTGGACGATTTACAAATTTCTAAATCACCTTCCGTATTGATCGGATATTTTTCGTAATCTTCTGGATCGTTGAATTGTGCAGGATTTACAAAAATAGAAACTACAGTCTTTGCATTTTCGGCAGCAGAACGAACGAATAGATTCGAATGTCCTTCATGCAAAAATCCCATAGTAGGAGCAAAACCCACTGAAAGTTTTTCGGACTTCCAGGAGAGAATTTGGTTTCTGACTTCGTTTGGATCCTTGGATACGATCATGGTTGTCCGTTTTGAGAAAGGCGCACTTTTACTGAATTTCCATGTTCTTCATCCAAACCTTCAAATTCGGAGAGAACTTTTACATACGGATATAATTTTTCTAGAGAGTCCCTGGTCACTTCTTGGTAGGTCACTCTTTTTAAGAATGTAAGAACTCCTAAAGAAGAAAAGATCCGACTTCCCCCAGCCGTTGGAAGAATATGATTTGTTCCGCTGATATAATCTCCCATAGCAACAGGAGAATAAGGTCCTAAAAATACAGAACCTGCATGTCTGATCTTCTTAAATAATTCCAGATAGTTTTCAGTTTGGATCTCCAAATGTTCAGGAGCATATAAATTAGAGAAGTTTACACATTCATCTAAATTAGGAAATACTAATATCCAACTTTCGTTCTCGATCGAGGCTCTTTTGATCGCCTCTCTTTTAGGTCTTTCTTTTAGAGCCTTGTCTATTTCATCCGAGACTTTTTTAGCAAACTCCATGGAATCAGTACAAAGTATTGCGGCCGAATCTTCTCCATGTTCTGCTTGGGAAAGTAAATCTGCTGCCACCCAGTTCGGATTTGCGAAAATATCTGCGATCACAAGGACTTCGCTTGGGCCTGCGGGGCTGTCTATTCCGATCACTCCTTGTCCGCTTAATAAAACTTTTGCAGCAGTCACAAATTTATTCCCAGGTCCGATCACAAATTCAGAACGAGAAATTGTTTCCGTTCCATAAGATGCCGCCGCAATTCCTTGCGCACCTCCCACTGTTACAATAGAATCTGCACCTGCAATTTTAGCAGCAGCGTATAATCCGTCGGGAATCCCATCTTTTTGAGGAGGAGTAACTATCTGAATATGTTTTACACCTGCAATCTTTGCAGGGATCACTCCCATTAAAATGGTAGAAGGATATAATGCCTTTCCACCAGGAGCATATACAGTGACTGATTCTATTGGAGTATAACGAATTCCTAATGTATTTCCTGAAACTTTTACATCTAGGTCGGAAGGAATTTGAGCCTTATGGAATGTTTCAATATTCTCTTTTGCCTTTTCTAATGCGGCAACAAGCTCTGGGTCCGCATTTCCTTTCCATTCTGAGACTGGATAAACCAATTTTTCAGGCCTAAGTTTGTCGAATTTTTGGGTAAGCTCATAAACAGCCTTATCCCCACCATCTCGGACCTGTTCCAAAATAGGACGTACCAGGGCCAAAGTGTCATTTAGATCTTGCTTTGCTCTCTGGAGAATGGGTTCTAAGGAAAAATCCTTGCCTATCTCCCTGATACGAATGCTCATACGGACATTTTTTTTCTTTGCCCGGACTTAGCATCCCGAAAATCCTGGGAACTCTTTTACACCTATGAAAGTTTTCTGTCTGAACTGCAATGGAATCCGATCCGCCTGGGGCAAGGGCCTGGGGGATGTAATCTCTTCTGAAAAACCCGATTTTGTTTGTTTCCAAGAAACCAAAGCACAACCCGACCAACTCAGTTCGGAAATGTGGGAAAAACTAGGATACAAAGCGTTCTTCCATTCAGCTGTTAAAAAAGGTTACTCAGGAGTTTCACTTTGGAGCAAACAAGAACCTAAAAAAGTGACCTATGGACTCGGCCTGGATGAATTTGATAAAGAAGGAAGAAGTGTACTTGCTGAATTTGATTCATATGCTATATGGACTGTTTACTTTCCATCCGGAACCACGGGTGACGTGAGACAAGCCGCCAAGATGAGATTTTTGGAAGAATTCCTAAAAATTTCTGCAAAGTTAAAAAAGAAACATTCCAATATCATCCTATGCGGTGATGTGAATATTGCTCATACTGAAACAGACATACATGATCCAAAAGGAAATGCAAAGAATAGCGGTTTCCTTCCGGAAGAAAGAGCTTGGGTGACTAAATTTCTTTCTACAGGCTGGGTGGATAGTTTTAGGGAATTATATCCGAATAAACAGGAATATACCTGGTGGACTTTTAGAGCTGGAGCGAGAGGGAATAATAAGGGTTGGAGGATCGATTACTTTTTTGTGACTCCTGAGCTTAAATCCAAACTTAAAAAACTCACAGTGAAAAAAGATCCAATCCTATCAGATCATGCAGCGATGATCTTAGAAGTTGATCTTCCTAAAAAGTAAAATTACTTTTTAGGAAGTGTAAGATCTATCTTTGGAAGATTCTTTTTTAAAAATTCAGAAAGTTCTGATTCGAATACCAAAACAGTATCCGTAATTCTTTCAGAAGATTTAGATTTCACTACCTTCTTATCCAAAAGTTTTCCAGAAAATAATAACGGTTCCTTCCAAAAAGGTACACGTATCTCTATTACAGCGTTACTTCCTTCCGGATCTGGATGAAAACGATCCAGGGTAAAGCTAAGCGCTGTACCTTGGATGCCTTCCCAAGTTGCTTGAAAATCTCCGGAAGAAGAATGCACCTGCACTGGAACCTTTACGGTCTCAAAAAACCTGTTTTTGAATTCCTGTACTATTTTATCCAATATAGCCATTTCTATCTCTATGTATCGTTTAATAACAGATGAGACTTAGTGCGATGCAAACAAATTTCCAATTTTATCAAAAAAATTCAGAAGAATCATGACAATAGTGGAAAAAATTGAGAAATAAGACCTAGGTCCCTAGTATTCTAGACCATAGGCAAACTGCTATTATTTAAAGTGAGTGCTTCTATTTCTTCCGTCTTCTTTGGATTTATAGAGGGCTTTGTCTGCTTCTTCTAAAAACTTTATGGTGTCCTTATCTTTTCCAGACATACGAGTGCTGATCCCAATACTGACGGAAACAAATTCAGAAGTTTGAGAAGCTTCATGGGGAATCTTCAGTTCTTGGACCCTGGACCTGATATTTTCAGCAACAAGCATTGCTTTCTCTGCATCAGTTTCAGGAAGAATGACAGCAAACTCTTCGCCGCCGTAACGTGCAGGAAAATCCCCTGCTCTTCTTGCAGTATTTTTTAAGACCCCTGCGACCTGGCGGATACATTCATCTCCTGCTTGGTGACCGTATGTATCATTATACTTTTTGAAAAAATCTATATCTAATAGAAGTAGAGAGATCGGTTTTTCAGAACGGCAGGCTCTTTTCCATTCTACTTCTAAGATCTCGTCGAAAAATCTTCTGTTCCAAATTCCAGAAAGACCATCAGTTCTTGAGACTCTAAGTAATGTTTGGTATGCTTCTGAAAGTTTATCAGTGATCTCTTCCAGATCTCTTTCTCTTTGTTTTCTTTGGAGCATCTCATGGCGAAGTCTCAAAGTAGAACGAACCCTTGCTCTTAACTCATGCGCATCAAAAGGTTTTGTAACGTAATCGATTGCGCCCAATTCAAATGCGGATTCTAAGGTTTGGGTATCATGGATTGCTGTGATGATAATAACAGGTAGGTCTGAAAATTCTTCCTTAGAACTTAAGGTGCGTAGAATGTCCAAACCGTTCATTCCTCCAGGAAGAAGAATGTCCAAAAGTAAAAGTGAAATATCTTTTTTGTTTTCTGGGTTTCCTTGTAGGCCTAACCATTCCAAGGCTGTTTCAGGTGATTGGGTAGAAATCACATCTCCGTATCCCGCTTTTTTAAGGATCCTTTCTACGAGCAGGCAATTTTCTGGAGCATCGTCCAGAATGAGAATTTTGTCCGATTCGCCAATCGCTGCGGATGATTCGCTTTTTTCTTTCGTTGGTCCGAACATTTTAACTGGTGTAATTCATCCGACGAGTCTTTTCAATTAGAGCTACTTCGTGGGAAGAATTTTCCAAACCTATTCTAAAAGTTCCGAAAAGAAAGCGGTTTTTTTTAGGGTTTTCAACCTATTTTCAGGCGACGAAAACCGGATTCTGGAATAATTTAGAGCCCCGAGGGAGGTTCCTTTGGAACAGAAAATATCTAGAAAACAAATCCTTGGCCTGGGTGCAACTACCGCGGCTCTACTCGCGAGTTCTTCCGTTTTAGGACATGAGCACGGCGATAAAAAAGCTTCCAAAAAGAAGAAGGCAGACAAAATTTCCGTGCCAGGCACAGCGATCGAAGCTTCCTCTGCTTGTATTTTAAAAGGTAGAGTCTGCATCAATATGTGTGTGGACGTGCTTGCAGAAGGTCATAAAGAAATGGCAGATTGCCTTAGATCTGTGGAAGAGACTATAGCTCTTTGTGACGCATTCATTGTATTGTCTTCCTTGGGTTCTGCTTCTACTAAAAAATTAGCATCTATTTGCTTAGAGTCTTGTGAAAGATGTGCGGCTCAATGTGATAAACATGCAGATCACCACGAAGAATGTAAGGCATGTTCAGAAGCTTGTAAGGCTTGTATTTCCGAATTCAAAAAATTACTAGCAGCTTAATACGCAAATTCTATCTGGAATCGGGTTCCTGGAGCTGAAGTATTGATGTCCAATTTTGCCTTTAACTGTTTGGATAAGATCCGGATCAGTTGTAAACCTAAGGTCTCTTTGGCTTCAATCTGAGGATAATCCGGGATCCCTTTTCCATCGTCTCCCACTTCTAAATAGAATATCCCATTTCCGGATTTTGCTTTTATGTAAAACTGTCCCTTCTTCTTTTCCGGATACGCATATTTGATAGAATTTGTAGCGATCTCATTGATCATCATTCCAATTGGAAGTGCCTTCTCAACAGCTAAACTCAAATTTCCAACATCTACTATTCTGCCAATTTCAGAACCGATCCCATACACATTCCAAAGATTATCGAGTAACTTATCCACATAAGAACCGAGGCCGATCTCAGCTAAATTTTTAGAATTATAAAGTTCATTATGAACTAAAGACATGGAGTAAATTCTACTTTCCGTATCTCTAAGTTCTCTTGTTACTTCCTTATTCTTTGCATAATTTGCCTGCAGGTTTAGAAGGCTTGCCATGATCTGCAGATTGTTTTTTACCCTATGATGGATTTCTTGCAGAAGTGCTTCCTTATCTCTCAATGATTGGATTAGATTATCCTCAGACTGTTTCCATTTGGTCATGTCCACTAAGATCGCAAGAACCACTTCCTTTCCTTCTAACTGGAATCTATAAGAAGTGATCTCCATTAGGAGAGGAGTTCCTTCCTTGGATCTATGCACATGAGTTTCCGGAATATTTTTACCATTATGAAGAGCCAAATATTGCCTACGCTCTCCAGAACCTCCAATAAACAGATCTGAAAATTTCATATGAAGAAGTTCTTCTCTATCATAACCATAGATACGTTCTGTTTCTTGGTTTAGATCCAAGACACTTTCACAGTCAAAATTATACAAAACGATTGGATGAGGATTATGTTCAAAAATAAGTCTATATCTTTTTTCATTCTCTTTGATAAGGAACGCCTGCTCTTCTAGCTTGGACAACATGTCCTGTCTTTCTATCGCATAAAGAATCGATCTTAATAGAAGATGAGAATCAAATTTACCTTTGATCAAATAATCTTGGCCGCCTGACTGCAAGGCTTCCATTGCAATCGTTTCATCTTGGGTCCCTGAACAGATTACGATCGGAATTTTAGGATAGGATTTTTTAATAGCTTCTAAACCATCCAAGCCAAAACTATCAGGCAAAGTTAGATCTAGAAGAACACAATCTATCTCTTCTCCATGATCTCTTAATACTTCTAAGGCATCTGCAACTGTGGGAGAATGTTCCAAACGTACCCCAGAAGGATCTGCTTCTTTCAAAAATATTTCGAACAAACGAGAATCATCCTCGTTGTCCTCGACTACTAAAATTTGTTTCACCCGGACTGATACAACTCTTGCATTCATCTTGGAGGCAACCTCGAAGTTTTGAACCAATAGATGCGTAATGTATCCATCGCTTCCAAAAAATTATCGTATTCCACCGGTTTCTGTATATATGAGTTCGCGTGTAAGTTAAAAGTCGCAATAATATCTCTGTCAGATCCAGAGGTAGTCAATACCACTACTGGAATCCTTTTGTATTCTGGATCTGATTTAAGTTCTTCTAGAACTTCTAATCCATTCTTTTTAGGAAGATTCAAATCCAATAAGATCAAGTCTGGGCGTCTTGCTCCTACAAATTCACCTTCTCCTTTTACGAAGTCGATCGCTTCTTCTCCGTCTTTTGCCACAAAAAGTCTTTTTTCGGATTTAAGATCGTTCAGCGCTTCTATAGTAAGCCGAACATCCGCGGGATTGTCCTCAACAAGAAGAATATCAAAATATTGTTTAGAAGAAGTATTCATGATTAAACCTCAGGCAGAGAGAAAAAGAACTCGGACCCTTTTCCTAAAGAAGACTGGACCCAAATTTTTCCCCCGTGATTCTCCACGATCTTTTTACAAATAGACAACCCTATCCCAGTTCCTGGATATTCAGACCTTGTATGCAATTTTTGGAATATGATAAAAATACGATCAAAGTATTTGGGATCCATGCCTATCCCATTATCAGAGACACAAAAAACATTTGCGCCGGGCACATGTTTTACCTTGATATGGATTTCAGGGTTCCTGGCAGGAGAACGGAATTTAATCCCATTCGAGATTAGATTACTGAATAAACGCCTGACCTGGTCATGGTCGGCATACACTTCCGGGAAAGGGCCTTCTAAAACTAAATTTGTGTGAGTTTCTTGAATTACAGAAGAAAGATCTTTTTGGACCTCGTCCAGGATCAGATTCGGATCTCCTTTGGATTTTTTTACAGAATCTGAACCAACTCTGGAATAACTCAAAAGGCTCTCAATCAGTCCCTGTTGCCTTTTTGCGGCCTCTACGGATACTTGGATGAATTCTTTCATCTCAGGTTTTATTTCTCCTGAGAATTTTCTCTCTAATAATTGAAGATAGCTTGCGATTGTCCTAAGAGGTTCTTGCAAGTCGTGAGATGCTATATATGCAAACTGTTCCAGTTCCTTATTTGTTTTTGCGAGACCTTGGAGAGCTTCTTCCAATGATTTTCTGGATTCTACTTTTTCAGAAATGTCCCGGTTTACCATAATAAGACCAGGAACCAAATAACCTTCTGCATTAATTTTTTTGAAATTACTTTCGATCATGATCTTTTTGCCTGATCTTAATGTATGAATGAGTTCCCTTTTGGAAGCTCCTAAGTTTTCCCAATCCTCCATGGCCGCTTTATAATTTTCCTCAGAAATCCAGTCCTCTTCAAATAGAGAAGTATAATGTTTTCCTAAACATTCCCCCTCTTCTACCTCATACATTTTTGCAGCATAACTATTATAATAGGTGATCTTCATATCACCGTCTAAAGCGATGATCGCGTCGTTGATCTGGGAAATGACTTCCATATTGAACCGGTTCTCACGACTGATCCGCACTCGTTCGGAAACATCCATCGCGGAAACGAGAACCGCCTCTGTTTCCTGGAACTGAATAGGAGAAGAAACTATATCCAAATATACAGTACTTCCATCTTTTCGTAGATGTTTCATTTCTGGAAAAAAATTCGGGCCGAGCTTGAGGCCTTTGATCTTCTCCCTCATAAACTCTCTTTCTTCAGGAAGCCTGAGTTCTTCTGCGCCTTTTTCTAAAAATTCTTTTTCAGAATATCCGTAAGTTTGGATAGCTGTCTGGTTTACCGCTAATATCTTAAGTGAAGATCTTTCAAAAACGAACATGATTTGAGGATTATTTTGGAATAAATTCCGATACTTCTCTTCATTCTTGCGAATTCTATCTTCGTATTCTTTTCGATCCGAAATATCATAAACAATTCCTAATATTTCCTGGATACGCCGGTTCTTTCCGATCCTTGGATACATTCTTGTTTCCAAGAGAAGACCATTTTGGTTGGTATGATAAATACTCTCTTCTCCCTGAAGAGATTTAGAGAATGCTTCCATTACTTCAGGGCGGTTTCCCGCTCTTTCAAAGATGGTTTTGCCTACCACATCTTTAGGATTGATCTTTAATCTTTCTAATCCTTTTCCGTCAGCGAGTATGATCCTTCCATCCGTAGAAATGGAAAATACAACTACAGGTAATACACCGATTAAAGTTTCAAAATCTATCGTACGTTTTTCTAATATATCTTCCGCAATTTTACGATCCGTAATATCCAGAGAAACTCCTACGAGTCCCCTGACCTTTCCATCTTCTCCTATTGCAGGAGAGATCCTTACTGAAAAATGCCTTCCTAAAAATACCGTCTCTGCACTGATCTCTTTTCCTGAAAGTACTAACTTTAAAGCATCCGTTTGTTCCAGGCGACGGATGGTTCCATCTTCTTCCCTTAATTCTGCGTTCCATTCATGTTGAACAAAGTTAGTCCCTATGAATGCACTTGAATCCAGGCCAAGCATGTCTAACGCCTTGCCAGAAGCAAAATTCATGAGTCCATTCTCGTCTGCGGAAAATAGTACGATGGGGGAATTGGAAAGTATATAATCCAGTAAGGATTTCGGATTTCCTGGAGCGGATTGATTTGATAATATTTGAGAACGAGAACCCATAAATAGATCCGCCCGGAATAAAAATTCCGGGCAGGGGGCTCTAATTATGGCGAAATATAGATATTTTCAAGCATATTTCGACTTTTTGTGGAGTTTGTGGAATAAATACCCCATAAGGGATACGTTAGATGATCTCTATCTTCTCAATTACCACTGGTTGGACTGGGCGGTCTCCCGGAGCAGTAGGAGTTTCGGAAATAGTTTGAACTATGTCTTCTCCCGCACTCACATGACCAAAAACTGCATGGCGATTATCCAGATATAGATTATCTTTCACATTGATGAAAAACTGAGAGCCTCCAGTATTCGGTCCAGCATTCGCCATAGAGATAGTAAACTTTTTGTTTTTAAGTTCCGGATGAAATTCATCTTGGATCTTATACCCTGGTCCACCAGTTCCGGTTCCTTGAGGGCAACCGCCTTGTATCATAAAATTTGCAATAATCCTGTGAAAAACCAGACCATCATAAAAGCCTTTTTGAGCCAATTGGATGAAATTCCCGGCAGTGATCGGAGCCTTTTCATCTTCCAATAAAACGGAGAAGGTCCCTCGGTTGGTGGTAAACTTAGCAGTTGCCATAAATATCCTCAAAGTCCAAATTCTCAACGATGTCCGTATAATCAACAAAATAGGTATCCTAGATTGGGAAGAACGCATTCGACTTGTTTTCAATATAGAATGCGGTTGTTCCGATAATTTAACGGAGGATTTCCAGAATCTACTTTCCGCTAGACGGATCGATTTTTTAGCTTTCTAAAAGAGAATTTTTTATTCCGGAACTTCCTTAGGAACAAAATGCCATCATCTACAAAATACATTCCCTTTGGACCAAATGGTGCAGTCGCCTTCTGGGCAAGAGCGAAGGATAAGATCCAAAACCAGGACGAGCTAAGAGCCTGGGCAGACTTAGGGATCAAAACTGTAGTCTGCGTATTTTCTGAAAAAGGTTCCTCTTTAGTCACCGATTTAGAGGAAGTTTTACATGCAGGAGAATGGAAATTATTCGCATTAGAAATTCCTCCTGGACCGGAAACAAATGAGTCAGTATTCCACTCTGCTTGGAAATTAATATCTGCAGCAGCAAAATCTAATATATTATTTTTAATTCCGGAAGAATTAGAAGAAAGATGGGAAGTGATACTTTCCAAAATGGTAATTTCTTCTTATCCACATATCGCCACAGGAGAGTTAGGTGCTTGGTTCCCAAGTTTACAAGGACAAGCAGAAGTCGAATTCTTAGGAGAATTTAAAACCTATGCTTCTCGCAAAAAAGCTCCTAAAGAAATCCCAGATTCTACAAGAGGAGAATTTTCACTTTTCCTAAAGGAACTTCCTTTGGCGGTTTCTGGGATAGAACTCGGAGTTTTCAAGAACGGTCATAAAGATCCTAACGGAAAGAAGAAGGTCCCGAAATTCCAAGAGACTGAAAGTTTTCGCACCTTGGAAAGTAAGCCAGTTATCTCCTTTGATACAGTATTTTCTGGAGAAAAACAAGAATCCGAAACTGCCGCGGCTGTTTCAGAAGCTCCAAAAACTCCCGCAACATCAGAAAAGAAGAATATTCCAAAAAAGGAAACTACTCCTAATCCTGCTGCAGATGTTGGAGATTTAGCAACCACTGCAAAATTCCCACTTCAGCTTAAACTAATGGCAGTGATCTCACTTTTACTCACTGTTACAGTTTCCACAGTTATTTTATATGCATCCAGCGAATTCAAAAAGAATTACGAAGTTAGAGTATTAGAAACCAACTTCTCTTTGGTGAATATCTTAGGGATCAAAGTAAAATCAGATCTAAAAGATATTCGTGATAAAGGTAAAACTCTTACAGAAAAACTTTTAGATCCAAAAGGCCCTGGTGCTTATGCGGATCTATTCTTCAGGAACGAACCTGATTTTCTTTTAGCAGGAATTTATTCTGCCGAAGGAGATAAGCTTAAAAAAAGAACAGTTCTATACAATGATTCTTACTTAGAAGGAATTTCATCCAACAGAGAAGAACTGGATGCCGCAGTTTCTCAAAAGGAATCTCACTTTTTGAAAACAATCCAGTCTGGCGGAAGAATAGACAATCTCACTCCTAATTTTAAAGAACCTACTTTTTCTATTTCTGTTTATGATTCTCAGAGTAAGTCTATTCTACTCTATATCATCCGTGCAGAAAGACTTCTAGCTGTATTCCAAAAACAAGATATTAACGTTCCATTCTTGATCAATGGAGATGGGGACCTGATTGCACATCATGATCTTCAACTTCTTGCATCTCAAACAAATTGGGCGGACCTTCCTATTTTTGAAACAATGCTTTCTTCCGTAAGAGAAGATAGCCAACAAACTAGATACGAAGATTCTACTAAGACTAAATATTACGGCTCTTATCAAAAATTAGGTTTTGGCGGATCCGGTGTAATAGTCGCAGTTCCGGAAGAAAAAGTTTTTGAGATGGTATATCGCATCCAGACCAAAAACCTTCTAATCATGGCGATCGCACTTTGTATCGCACTCATTATTGTATTCTTCCTCGCAAGAACCATCACAATTCCTGTATTAAAACTTTTAACCGCCACAGTAGAGATCGCTAAAGGAAATTTTAGGATCGGGATCAAGTCCAGTACAAAGGACGAGATTGGCGTTTTGACTGATTATTTCGTGAGTATGGGAAAAGGCCTCGAAGAAAGAGAGAAGGTAAAGGATGCTCTCGGCCGTTTCGTAAACAAAGAGATCGCAGAGATGGTCCTTAATAAAGAACTAACTCTGGGTGGAGAAAGAAAGATGTGTGCCATCTTCTTCTCAGATATTCGTTCCTTTACAGCTATATCAGAAAAACTGCAACCAGAAGAAGTAGTAGAATTCTTAAACGAATACATGACAGAGATGGTTCGTTGCGTGAACGACACTCATGGGATCGTGGATAAGTTTATCGGAGACGCTATCATGGCGACTTGGGGAGCAGTTCGCACCTCAGAACATGACGCAGAAAATGCAGTGAACGGCGCACTTTTAATGAGAGCCGCACTTATTAAGTTCAATGAGGGAAGAGGCGGAGATAAAAAACCGGTCATCCGTATTGGTTGTGGTCTTAACTTTGGACCAGTGATCGCAGGCCAGATCGGTTCCGAAGAAAGATTGGAATATACTGTGATCGGTGACGCAGTGAACCTCGCCTCTCGTGTGGAAGCGTTGAACAAACCTTTTGGTACAGACATTTTAATTACACAAGATCTACTGAATCATGTAAAAGATATTTTTGCGGTCGAAAAAATGCAATCTATCAAGGTGAAGGGAAAAGAAGAACCCCAAACCATTTACGCGGTCCTGGGAAGAAAAGACGATATGGATCGTCCAAGAGATCTAAACGAGCTAAGAAGAAAGCTCGGAATAGAATACGAATCCAAGAAAAAAACAAAAACAGGAGATGAGGAAGAGGAATTAAAGTATGAAATACTTGAATGACGGCCGTGTCGTCGTTACTGCTTTAGTTCTACTACTGTTCTTTTTTTCGGGACTATTATATCTTTATGCCAACGCAGGCCCTAAAACAGGGACCAATAAAGTTGTAGGCCAACTCAAAACAAAACAACTCAAAATATTAAGAAAACTTGATTCTGAAGTTATCTGGGAAGAGCTGGATGAGTCAGATCCAATCAGATACAGAGACACAATTCGTACAGAAGAAGGCTCCGAAGCAGTATTACTTTTTACTGATGGAGAAAATTCCGCAGAGATCAGAATGGACGAAAGAAGTATGATCCTTGTGGAAGATACGGACAAGATCAGTTTCGTATCCGGTTCACTTTCTGCAACAGGCGGAGGTTCCGGTAATCTACAGATCAGTTCCGGAGACACTAAGATCTCTCTAGGAAATTCTGATCTAAAAATTTCCAAAGACGAGAACAAAGGCCTAAACTTAGAAGTAAAACAAGGAGAAGCCAAGGTTGTCTCTTCTTCCGGCGAGAACACTGTAGGTAAAAATCAATCTGCCGACCTAAAAGACGGAAAAGTAGAAGTCCATACATTAAATTTAGAAACAGTTTCCCCTCCAGACAAAACTCATTTCCCTTTACCAGGAGAAACCCTTCCTGTTAGATTCGAATGGAAAAATTCTCCAAGTATTAAAACTTTCAGACTGGAAGTTGCCAAAGATTCAGGATTCAGAACTGGTTTAAAAAAATTGAATACAGGTGGGACAAACGCCTCCATCTCGCTTCCTAATGGATCTTATTATTGGAGACTTGCAGGAAAAAATCCTCAGTCAGGAAAAGATGAATTCAGTTCTTCTAAAAACTTTAAAATCCTTTCTTGGAATAAACCAAGGCTTGTCTCACCTACCAATAAAGAAGTATTCTCTTATACGGAAACCGCACCCCCTGTCCGTTTCCAATGGAATACATTCGATTCTCAAACAAAATATAAATTGGAAGTTTCTTCAGATGCGAATTTTAAACAAATCGCATACACCGGGGATTCCGTTGCTGGTTTCTTAAAATGGGAACCTAAAACTGAAGGACAATTTTTTGCTCGGGTTAAAATGAGTTCCGACAAACAGGGATTTACCGAACTAAGCTCTGACGCAATTTCTTTCGTTTTGCGTAAATCTGAACAAGCAGAACCTCCTAAACTCCTGAAACCTTTACAAGGAGAAGAGATTGGAATTCGTATATTTAAGGTTGGTTCCTTCTTTAGTTGGAGTTCCAACAAGGAATTCAAATCTTATTCCTTAGATATAGCCGCTGATTCCGATTTCAAAAATATACTTTTCACCAAATCGACTAACTCCAATTTTATGAAACCTGATCTAGATTGGAAAGAAGGCGCATACTTCTGGAGAATTAAAGCAAACTCCAACTCAGACGAGGTAATTTCTTCTTCTGTTGGTAAGTTCACTTTAAAACCTCTGGGTTCTATCCGACTCTCTTTTCCTAAAGATGGATCCGAATTAGGTCATCCAGTGGACGGCAAATTACAATTCAGATGGGATAGACCGGACCCAAGCGGAACTTATAAATTAGAAGTTTCTAAAGATCCTAATTTTGCTTCTAAGATATTTGAAAGTTCTGTTCGTTCTGGGCAAAACTCTGTGCCGCTTTCAGGGCCAGGTGATTATTATTGGAAAGTTACTCTTCTTTCTCCGGAGGGAGAAGTTCTGACAAGCAGTCCTTCTTCTGGATTTAAAACCTCTGACTCTGCACCTTTTGTCTCTCCTGTATATCCAAGAGATAGAGATAAGATAGACTTGGATGAGAAACCAAGTTTGTCATTTTATTGGGAAATTGAAGGCAAATCCGAGGCATACATATTGGAGCTTTTAGAGGCGGACCAAAAAACGCTAAAAACAGTCTTTAAAAAGGAAATTAAGGGAGAATCCTACGACTATCGAGAGTTGTATAGGTTAAGGGAAGGAAAATACCAGTGGAGACTAAGTGCAAAATACAGAGACAGCTCTGGACAAGTACGCACCACACTTCCATTAACCAGGGATTTCGAAGTAATCATGTCCGCAACCTTCAAGGCACCGGAGATTTTGACTCCTAAGGAATTTTATGTTGAGTAGAAGATTCCAAAAATCTACGACGATTGCGGCTCTTTTAGTCGGATTCCTTTTATTCTCTCTTCCGATTTTTGCGAAGGAAGAAGGTGTAAAACTGGAATGGAAGCCTATTCCTGATGCGGGTGGTTACCAAGTAGAGATCAAAGATTCTCGCGGAAAGATCACAAGAGAAAAAACCAATGGGTCGCAGATCCAAATCGAATTACCTCCTGGAGCTTATGAGCATAGGATCGGTGTATTAAATAAATACGGAAGAGTTTCAGTCTTCTCCGCTTGGATCCCATTCGAAGTTATTCTTTCTCAAAAACCTGAAGTGATCGCGGCCGAAAAAAGTAAGTTTTTAAGCAAGGATATGCCTGAAACTTTCGAGATCAAAGGTAAACATTTTACAGAAGCCACAAAAGTAATATTAAAAGATTCTAAAGGGAACGAAATCCCAGTTAAGTCCATTGATCTTAAAAATCCTGAAACTATGGTAGTTACCATAGATAAGAAAAAAGCTCCAGAAGGTGCTGTCTCCCTACGTTTAGAAAATCCACGGAACAAGTCTACAGAAAAGGAAAATTACTTTTTAGTGGCTGAAACAGAAGATGAATTGGCTGCCTTAGATTCTAAGACCTCTTCTTCTGGAGTATCTGGGCCTTCTATCTTTGATTTGGGAGCTGCCGCAAGATCTGCAGTTCTTCCTGGATGGGGACAGTATTACCAAAAAAAATCCACATTTAGAACTGCGATCTTTCCTAGCTTAGTTTTAGTAGCAGGTGGTTACGCGGCCGCCAAAGGAAGTTCTTATTTAAGTGCGACTCATGAATTGGATGCGGCAAGACAGAGTAATATTATGTATAACTCTGCATTCTTACAATCTGGGAACCCAGCACTATTCAACTTAGCATTGTACAATTATACTCAGATCTCTCCTAAATATTCTCATGCAGTGGGAGAATATAACCAACTCGGAGTGGCATTAGGAGTATTAGGATTCTTTTATCTAATCAATGTGATGGATGCGGGATTTTTCCCAGGACCTAAACAAGTAAAGGTAGAAGGAACAGATACTCCTGTAACAGTCTCCCCTATTCTCAGAAATGCAAGAGATTCGGACAGAGCAGCTACTTACGCTTCCGGAAATTCTTATCTTCTTCAGCAAAGAATGGAATTAGGAGTGGAATTCACATGGTAGTCCTCAAGAATTTTCTCCCAAAATTATATTCAATTTTGCTAATCGTATTCATGATGAGTACGATGGGCTGTTATACTCGTCCTAAAAAATCGGGCATTTTAGATTTTATGAATATTTCTAATTTTGTATCCTATTTAACAGGAACTGCTTTTCCGCTGAATGTTCAAGTAAATGGACTTACTAACTCAGGCACCTTGGTAGTTGAATTAGGAAGTACCGGAGAACAACTTACATTCTCCGCAGCGGGATCGGACTCTTTTTCTGGATATTATGATCCGAATATTGTTTATACTTTAAGTATTATTACTCAACCTGCTACTCTTCCTACTCAGACCTGTATTATCAGCAATCCAAATCTAACTCTTACATTTGCAAGCACCACATTCGTGGTAAACTGTGCAGAGAATTGGTATAAGGCGAATGTAACTGTCACCGGTATAGACAGTGCAAATACAACGAATTTAGAAATTTATAATAATGGAACGGACCTGAAAACAAGGACCTCCGTCGGAACAGTCAATTTCGATGTAGGAGATGGAATGCCTTACGATATCACTATAGGCGCTGTTCCTACGGTTCCTTCTACCCATATCTGCCAAGTAGTTACTTCTCCTCCGAACGGAACGATTAGCGGTGCTGATGTAAACCTGCAAATCAGTTGTTTGAGTCTAATGAAGACAAGTGTTCCTGCTGCTGGTTCTTTCTTTCCTTCCACCAAGGCGATGGTTTTTACATTTTCAGGTCCGGTATCCGGTTGTTCGTTGGACGCGACTGCAGGTGGCCCTCCTTATTCTGCAGGAACAGCTAGTGGAAGCCCAGGTGTAACGTATTCTGGAAACACAGCAATAGTAGCCCCTACTGCTTTACCTTGGTCTTTCGGAGCATTGACCTTCCCTCTGAGTGTTACATTTATACTGACCGGTTGTAAGGATGGAGTAGCCCTTGCAAATAATGGAGCAACCATTTCCCTCAATGTTAAGATGATGGACGGTGATGTTTATTTTGTCCGAAACGTTGCAGGAAGCGATTCTAATTCCTGCGAACAACCGAATGACGCTTGTCAGACTGTCCAAGCAGCAGTTTCTCTCTGTTCTTCGTCTGCCGTATGTACTATCCAAGTAGAAGGAGGAGTGGGAGAATACTTACTGGACGCAACAACTCCTGCTATCTCAATTACTTCCTCCGGAGGAGTTCGACTCTTTGGAAGTTTCGATTCAGCATTCTCTATACAAGATATGGATGCTACCCCGACAATTATTAGAGACCAAAGAACAGCTGCACAATGTGCCGGAACCCTAATCGGTACTAATGAATGTGCGGCCATTACAATCACAGCAAGTGGTATGGGAGGAGATACTAAAAAGGCACATGTGATACAAGGATTCACTATTATTGCTGATCGAAATAAAGCAGCAGCTTATGCGGTAAAAATCGTCGGAGGGAGCACTGACAGTTTTGCTTACATTGCAGGAAATTATATTTCTGGTGGAGAAGTCGCAGGAGATTCCACTGCGGGTGGGTCTCGGGGCGGAATATATCTTTTAAGTTCCGTCTCTCAAAACCAAATTGATATGAATGTGATCAAGGGTGGTTTTGGAGCAGATAATTCAGTAGCCGTTCAGAATTATAATTCCCATATGCTTCTGACTCGAAATCGATTGAGTGGTGATAAGGCAGGAGCAAGCTCAACATCTGTCCTGATCGCAAATACAGCCAGCAACCCTACTCTAGCAATTATAAATAATACTATGAACTACCTTCAATATACTGATGCAACGGTAACTTCTTCCTTTGCTTATGGAATGCGCGCAGATGAAACTCCTTCTTCAGTGTCAAATTTCTACGTAGCAGGTAATTCCGTTTATGCAAATGGAGGGTCTGTAAATAACGGACTCTTTTTTAATGGAGCATCCGCGTCCAATGCTCAAGTGTTAAATAACCTCGTTAAAGTCCAAGGTTCTAACAATACTTGCGTAACTTATGCAACAACTCCTTCGGGCTCTGCAATTTTTAGAGGGAATAATATTGATTGTACTGCTGGGACTAAGCTCATGTCTAACTCAGTCAATTTTCCGTATTACTGCCCAAACGGAACTTTCAACTCATTCAGTACACTATGCTTACTTGCAAACGCTTTCCTAGATACAACTAGAGGAGGGCAGAATTTTAATGATATTCCGAGTTTTACTTCCCCTCCCCCGTTAAAACCTTGGCTATCTTTCTCACCTGCAAATGGAGGAACTTGTAATATAGCTTTTGGAGGAGTGGAAACTTCTTCCTATTTAAGTACTTTCGACACTATCTACAAGCAGGACGCAGTCATTGGATCTTCAGTTTCGAGGACAACATCTTCAGGCGGAACTACTCCATCCGGCTCCGCGGGTTATTCTATCGGAGCCTTTGAATTAGATGATGCGGGTTGCTTGTAGTTAGAGACGTAGATCTGTTTTTAACTAAAGATTATCTTTATAATTTTGCTACACAGAAGACAAGGCCTTGTGAGTTTGTGTTTACATTTCCTGAATAGAAAGCTTCCCCGTTTGCATAGCGGGAAAAAATAGCAAGATTACTAATAGTGCCTGTAACATATGAACTAGACCACGTTAATTGTGCATCCGGAAGCGAATTGTCTGCAGTTCCGAAAACGCCCAAGGCATAAGGAGAAGAGCCTGACCTCAAAGTATTTGATTGGATCGCATCAGGCAATATCCAATCTGTTCGACCAGCAAAGGAAAGATTTGCACAAATGGACTCTGCTTGTGCTTGATTATAGGATGCATCTGCCCCAGCGAGTGCTCCACAATTTGGATTTGCATATGTATGAGGCTTGGATGGAGAACTACTTCCATCAATCAAACATAAAGTCCACATAAAACGGTTCGCACTATCAGTCACTGTCCCATTACCGTTATTTGTCAAACTAGGAGTTTCACAATTATTACCGCCTAACGCGGTAATTAAGCCAGACTCATCCGCTACATTTGTCGTATCTGTTGCACCGCTAAAGTTTACAGGATTCGCGACCCTTTGACCACAATGGGAAGAAACTCCGAGAGTGAGTAATAAAGCAGTAAAATCTTGCTTAGAATCCTCACTACAATTTACTAAAGATACAATGGAAAATAAAAGCACTGCGACCGAATGTTTCATAGTAAGGAAGATGCATCTAGTTCTTTTCCCGTCAAGCATCGAGTGACACTAAGGAATAAAAATCATAGAATTAGGAATATTCATTAGCAAAAACTAATCACTTTGGATTAGTTCGTTTAACAGTGTTTGGCGAAATTGAAAATTTTAGTAAGTGTTAAGGATCAGTTTTCTATTCGTAGATTAGAGCAGATTCTATTCTTTAGAAGCAAGCTCTTCCCATTCGATGACCTTCTTTTGCAATTCCTCTTGTAAATTGCTCAGTCGTTCTCCTGATTTTCTGGCAAGCTCTGGATCGGAAGACTGTAGGTTTTGGACGAGTTCCTTCTCTTCCGTCTCCAAAGAGAGTATTTCTTTTTCTAAGGTCTCCAGCTTTCTTTTGTCTTGGTAACCAAGGCCCTTCTTCTTATTCTCTGCCGGTTTTTCTGGAGCCTTGGATACACTGGCCTTAGTTTCTTTTTCTTCGTATTCTCTATATTCCAAATATTCAGAGTAATTACCTGGGAATCTATCTATTCTCCCATCACCTTTGAAAACGAATAGATAATCTGTGACCCGGTCCATAAAGTAACGATCGTGAGAAACTACGAGGACCACTCCAGGAAAATCATCCAAGAATTCTTCCAGCACGGAAAGTGTGGGAATATCCAGATCATTAGTGGGCTCATCTAAAACTAAGAAGTTCGGATTTCTCATGAGAAGTAAAATCAGATAAAGTCTTTTCTTTTCCCCACCGGATAGTCTTTCTATTTTGGTTTGTTGTAACTGAGGAGGGAATAAAAACCTTTCTAAAAACTGTGAGGCTGTCCAAGAAGATCCATCATTCATCTTGATGGTGGGTGCTATCTCTTCTTTAACATAATCTATTACCTTTTTAGGTCCAGGGAGTTCTTTTCCAAGCTGATCGAAATAACCGAAACTAGTATTGAGACCTGCTGCAACATCTCCTGAGTCAGTTTTTTCTCTTCCTGTGATCATATTCAGAAGTGTGGTTTTTCCTGCACCATTAGGACCTACGATCCCGATCCTTTCTTTAGCCTTGAATACATAAGAAAATCCAGAAATTAACTCTGCTTTAGTATAAGATTTCTTAATATTCTTTAATTCTAATATTTTTCCGCCGAGCCTTCTGCCAGAAACAGAAATATCCAGGACTATATCTTTGCCTGCCTTCTTTCTTTCCATTACTTCGATCGCGCGATCTGTTCTAGCTTTTTGTTTGGTGCCTCTCGCTTTTGGCTGGCGTTTCAGCCATTCGAGCTCAGTTCTAAGAAAGGATTTTCGTTTTGCTTCTTCCTTTTCTTCGATCACCTGCATCTCTACTTTTTTTTCTAAATACAGATCATAATTCCCAGGATAAACTCTGAAATTTCCTCTATCTATTTCCAAGATGCGGTTTGCGATCTCTTCTAAAAAATATCGATCGTGTGTAACGAGTAAAACCGCTTTGTCAGTATTTGTTAAAAAATCCTGGAGCCAAAGGATCGCATCTATATCTAAATGGTTGGTAGGCTCATCTAATACCAAAAAATTGGATTCGTCTGTTAGGGCTTGTGCAAGAGATACTTTTTTAGCCATTCCCCCTGATAACTCTCCCATTTTTCTTGAAAGATCAGGTATATTCAGTTCTCTTAATATATTTTTAAGTTTGGATTCTAGTTCCCATGCTTGTTTGGAATCCATTTCTTCCATTGCAAGATGATATTCCTTTTCGGCTTCTTCTCCGCCTTTTTCCAGTTCGATACATGCTTTTTCGTATCTTCTGACTGTATCTAAAAGAATTCCTGAACCAGAAAGTATATGTTCTAGTACAGTTTTGTTAGGATCAAATTCAGGGAATTGGGATAAGAATGAAATTTTGAGTTCTCTGTTTCGGACTACTTTTCCAGTATCCGGTTCTTCCATTCCGAGTAAGATCCTAAGTAAGGTGGACTTTCCGGATCCATTGATCCCGAGTAAGCCGGTTTTTTCTCCCTCGTCTATTCCGAAGCTTAAGCCCTGGAAGAGTTGTTTTTCGCCGATAGATTTACCGACCTTATCAATGGAGATTAGATTCATCGCTTCCAGCCTTTTTGAAACCAGATGAGAAGCAATTCTTTTAAAGAACTACTTAGGGATAGGAAGTTCTATTTTGTATCTGGTGCCTATATCTACAGTTTCTAGTCCCCATTTTGCTTTCAGCTTATCCAATAACATCCCTACTAGCTGTAATCCTAATCCTTCTGATTTTCTGACATCTACCTTTTTAGGAAGTCCAACTCCATTGTCTCCAATGGAAATAGAAAGTCCGTTATCAGTTTTGGAGATCGATACGGATATTTCTCCTTTTTGGTCTCCTGGAAATGCATATTTTAAGGAATTTGAAACTAGTTCATTGAATACTAATGCAAGCGGTATTGCAAAGTCCAAATTTAAACGTATGTCTTGGGACTCTATTGAATAGCCCACTCTTTTGTTTGCACCGAATGATTGAACAAGTGCCACGAGTAGATTGTTTAGATATTCGGTAAAATCTGCATCCGCAATCGTATCGTTTTGATACAACTCCTTGTGAACTAGAGCCATGGATTGTATCCGTCTCTCACATTCCTTCAGAATAGAAACAAGTTTTGGATCATCAGTAAAATCAGTCTGCAAACTTAAAAGACTGGAAACCACTTGTAAATTATTTTTAACCCTGTGATGGATTTCCTTTAACATCACTTCTTTTTCATCCAAGGATTTTCTTAAGGTTTCTTCGTATTGGTATCTATCTGTTACATCTCGGATGATCTGAGTGGCACCAATCATATTATGACTTTCATCGCGGATAGAACTATAATTAATCTCGAGCACAATGGAGTCTTTAATAAGGCCTGAAATTTTTCTTTCCATTTTGAAAACTTCGCCAGTGAGAGCCCTACTCCAATTTCGGATAATTCTTTCTCTTTCTTCCGGATTATCGATTGCGATATCCCAAATCGTTTGGCCAACTGTGATCCTTTTTCCATACAATTTCCAAACCATAAGTTCAAATGCTGTATTACATGAGATGACTTTTAGATCCATATCCACAGCACAGATAGAATCTTTTACACCTTCTATGATTGCTTGGAGTCTATCGTTTGTTTGAAGGATCTTTTTCCTAAGTTCACCTAATTCAAGTTCTGCCTTTTTTCTTTCGGTGATGTCTCTCACAATCACCTGCATTAATTTTTGCCCTCTTTGTTCGAATGCTATTCCGGAAACTTCTACAGAGATATCTGTTCCATCTTTTCGAATGAATTTTTCTTCGATAGGTTCCAACGGTTCGGATTTAAGCATCGCTTTAAGAACTCTTTCAGCCACAACCTGCCTAGACTCAGGATGTATAAATTCTATGATTTGCCTTCCTTCCACCTCTTCTAAGGAATCATAACCGAGCATTTTAAGGCCTGTTTGATTTATATAAATTACCTTTCCGTCTGCGTGCAGGCCTATCGCGTCTGGAGAAACTTCCACCAATTTTCTGTATTTTTCTTCGCTGGCAAGTAGTGCGGTTTCCCAAACAGTCCTAAGAGTTACGTCTTTTAAGAATATTACAACTTCCTTAATTGCTCCTTCTTTGGATAAGGGAGCGAAGGAAACTTCTAACTCTGAATTAGGCTGAACAGGAAATAGTTTAGAAAAATGCCATTTGACCTTAGCTCCTGAAAATGCCTTATTCAGTTGTGCTTGGAAAATTTCCTTATGAGTGTCCGAGATCAAAGATAAGATCTTAGAATCTGAAAGTAATTCTATACCGAATTGTCTTCTGACTTCGGATCTTCCGGAAGAATTTACGTATTGTATCTTTCCCGCTTGATTTACGCGGATTACCCACTCTTCCGTACTATCTAAAAGGATATTTGTATAAGAGAGTTGATCTTGTAGAACTATTTCACTTTTTCTTAATGGAGTTAGATCCTGAACAGATCCATAGATCTGAGTCACTCTCTTTTTGACAGGGTCCCAGATTGGATGAGCATGATCTCTTAACCATCTAATCTGCCCATCAGGACCATAGGCCCTATATTCGTCTGCTCTAGGTGAACCGGATAGTAAGGACCTTGTCCTTTGTTTAATTAAATCCTGATCATCAGGATGAAAGTATCTTGGATCTGCAGCAGGCCATGAATTATTAAGATCATCTAAATTGATCCCACAGAATTTTAAAAATCCTTCGTTAGCCCAGCTTAATAATAGATCTCCATTATCCGATACATCTACTCTGTAAAGATAATCGTTAAATACTTCGGGCGCGAGGGCACGAATTTCTTTTTCTATTTTTTTTCGAAGATTCCGATTTTGAAACCATTTTAAAAGTTTGGCAAGAGCCATCGTAACTCCGAACAGCTCCTAAGAAAACGAAGTTTCCTTGGAGCTTACTTCACTAAAAATTCTTTATAAGTATTCGCAACTTCTTCGGGTCTTTCAAGCATAGGAACATGGCCCATATCTTTCAAGATCACCTTTTTAGATCCCGCAATACCTTTTTCTAATACTCCAGCTCCGGAGACACTCAATACTCTATCAGTATCTCCCCAAAGAATAAGAGTTCTTGCTTGGATCTTATTCATATTTTCCTGTAAAGGAAATCCTGTAGATCTGATCTGTTTGAATATATATTTATTAAATTCAGAATTTTTGATCGCCTTCTCCGCAAAATAGGAAGCTAAAAAAGAAGGAATGGGAGGAGGAGTAACAAAAATGAATTTCATCAATTCTTGAAATTCTTCTGCGTTAGTCGCAACTAAGTTATTCTTTCCCTTCTCCAAGTTTTTGGATAGCTCACTTTTTTCAGGACTGTTTACGCCAGAAGGAGCAAATAATCCGAGAGATAAAACCTTTTGAGGATAAGTCGCCGCATATACTCCAGAGATTGCTCCTCCCATGGAGTTTCCTACGATATGGAATTTTTCCCAACCAAGTTTAGTAACGAACTCATCTAAACGTTTTACTTGCTGAGCAATATTATAATCCTGATCTGCAATTCTATCATTCTCCCCAAAACCAGGAAGATCCACTGCTACTACAGTATATGTAGGAGTAAGCCATTTGGAGAATCTAGTCCAATTGTCTTTGTCTCCGCCAAATCCATGGACCATCAGGATCTTTTCGCTACCTTCTCCGCCCTCTAAATATACCCAATTCCAAGGTTCTAACTTGGTTTGTTTTTTTTCGAGTCCGGCTTTCCATCTTTCATAGCCGATACCAGTTTTGACCAGGGTCTCGGAACAATAGGTAAGCCCGAATAAAATTAGAAAAAGGTAGATTGGGAAAAATTTGCGGTTCATAATCAGATCACGAATAACGTTTCTTTAATTCTCTAGCATAAGCTAAGTCATGAGTCAAAAGTCTCATTCTTTTTACCAAATAAGTGGTAATCCCTTTATAAAACTTAAGAGCGAGTTCCTTATCAGAATCCAGAATATGCTGCAGATGTTCGAAAGGAATTTCTAAAAGTTCGCAACGTTCCATTGCTTCAACTGTTCCTGCTCTTTTCCCCTGATCTAAAAACGGGAATTCTCCGAAATGATCACCTGTGGCAATCGTGGTTACGTTTACATCGTCCCCTTTTTCGGTAGAGGTCAAAATTTTCAGAGTTCCGTACATTACCACATAGAACGCTTTTGCTTCGTTCCCTTCTTGGTAAACCGCGTCCCCTTGTTCAAGCACCTTGTATTTTGTCTTCTCCGCTATTTTAGCCAATTCATCCATAGAGAAGCTGGAAAATAAATAAATCTGGTGTAGGATTTCTTCTGTAGTGTGTTGCATGTGTTCCTTACCAAAGACCGAGTATTGAGCCTAGAAAAAAACCATCAAGCTACTTTCCTGGATTCCTGTCCGGAATTCTAAGACGAAAAACAACTCCATTTTCCGAAGTAAATTCAGAGTTTGCCTTTAACTGCCTGGATAAGATCTCTATGAGCTGGATACCTATAGTTCCGGAGCCATTCTGATTTTCTTTTCGAAATCCCACCCCGTCGTCTGAGTATGAGAAGACGATATTCTGTTCTTCTTTAAAGATGCTGACTTGGATTTTTCCGGAACGATCTTCTGGAAATGCGTATTTTAGGGAGTTAGTAAGAAGTTCGTTTAGGATAAGTCCCAGAGGAATTGCTCTTTCTATAGTCACTTCCAAGGAACTTAAGTCTAATTGTAGTTTGATACGAGGAAGTCCTCCATAAGCTCTGATCAGGTTAGAAGAAACTGTGGTAAAATAATTTTCCAAGTCTACTGCTGCGAAATTTTCAGACCTATACAATTCAGCATGAACAAATCCCATAGACTTGACCCGGTTCTCACATTCTTTCAAGATCCTCTTTAAATTCGGATCTTCTGTATTTTCATACTGTAAGCCAAGTAGGCTCGAAATTACTTGAAGGTTATTTTTGACCCTATGATGGATCTCTTGGAGCATAGACTCTTTTTCTTTTAAGGAATTCTCCAAGGTTCTAGTCATAGAATTTCTTTCGGTCACATCACGAACTATCCCCATATAACGAAATTCATCTATGCGGACTGCATTTACGTCTGCTTCTATAATTTTACCTGATTTACTTTTAAATCTTCTGCTTAAGATTGCTGGTTTACCTATCTCTAATGCAGGGATTCTGTGTTTGGAATCCGCGAAACTATCTTCATCTAGAATATCCTTTAAAGTGAATGTTTGGAGTTCTTCTTTGCTATACTCTAAAAGTTCACACATTCTTCTGTTCACTTCAAAAATTTTAGTTTCAAAATTTGTAATGATGATTGAATCAGAGGCACTTTCCACTAAGGAACGATATCTTCTTTCACTTTCTTCTAAGGAAGAAATAGCCATCACCCTTTCCGTGACATCATATAAAATAGAAAATAGAACCCTTTTACCTCCAAACTGCAAAGGTCCACTATAAACTTCCATCTCGCGGATCTCTCCGCTTTTTAATTTATGTCTGAACCGGAAATATTGTCTAGATTCGAGTGCCGCCTGTCTCATCTCTTCAAAAATTTGTTCTTTAGTGAACATATTAATATCAGTTACCTTCATTTGCAGAAGTTCTTCTTGGCTATATCCGTAAAATTGGCTAGCTGATTGGTTCGCGTATAAAATATCTCCAGAGTCAGGATCTAAGATCCATTTGATTGCTTGGTTGGTCTCAAAAATTTGTCGGAATGGTCTATCACTGGATAGAAATTCTTTCCAAAAAGAATTTTCAAGAAGAGAAGCTGAGCCTTCTTCCATTGGTTCCATCTTGATCCAAAACATCCCATGAGTGAGAGACCAACTAGCGAGAAGTCCTGTACTTCCCGGAAATGAAAGAGGGCTTTTTCCTGGCAGCCAAGAAAGTACGGCACTTCCATTCTCCCCTTGGATCTTCTCTGTTCCATTTAAAAAATAAGAGAGAGGATTTTGTCTCCAGGATTCCAGAGGAAGATTGGTCTCAAGGATCAATCCGGAAGGATCCATTAGAATACACCAGTATGGAAAGAATGAGGACTTCATGATCTAAAAACAGGAGAGGACTATCTCAGAGATTAATTTGACTCTGAAAAATCTTTTTTCAAAACCACCGGAAAAGATCCAAAAAACAGACGGAAAAATAACTTGCAGTGCACTCAGTCGAAAAGGATTTTGCAATAGAACCGAATAGTATAGCGTACGCTACAGGAATTGAAAATATGGAATTGCCCTTTCTCAATATAGTTATTACCAAAGAATGGATCGGGATCGCAATGATGCCTCTTACCTACGGATTCGTGGGTTGGTTTACCAATGTGGTAGCCTTAAAAATGACCTTCTATCCTTTAGAATTTGTGGGAATTCCTCCATATTTAGGATGGCAAGGGATCGTTCCTAAGAAGGCCCAGAAATTAGCACTGAAATCGGTAAATATTATGACCGAGAGGCTGATCAAGGTAGAAGACTTTTTCTCTAAAGTGGATCCGGACCAATTAGAGACCGAGTTCCAACCTGTTCTAAATGATCTAATTCCTTCTGCAACTCATGAGATCGTTCATCATATCAATCCTGTCTTAAGAAAACATTTAGAGAATGGGCATGGAGAAGAGATCGTAAGAGCAGTCCAAGAAAAATGCGCTCATACAGTGAAAAATATCATGACCCAGGTGAAGGAGAATGTATCCTCCGTTTTCAATTTCAGATCCCTGGTTCTACGCAAACTTACAGGTCCGAATGTAGAAAGGATCGTAAACATATTCGAAGAAGTTGGTTCTAAAGAATTCAAATTTATAGAACATTGTGGCTGGGCACTCGGTGGATTACTCGGGCTCGTACAAATTGTCCTCTGGATCTATTTTCCGATCTGGTGGACCCTTCCTATCCAAGGAATTATTGTAGGATATATTACAAACTGGGTGGCTCTCACAATGATCTTCCGACCTCTTTATGAGAAAAAAATCGGACCGATCAAATACAGAGGATTATTCATCGCGAGACAGGAAGAAGTTTCTAAAAAATATTCAAACGTATTCGCAACCCAAGTTCTGACAGCAAGAAACGTTTTAGAAGAGATCTTATACAAAAGAGCTGCAAGAACATTGGTAGAAACTATCCAAGCAGAAACAGAATCTGCTGCTACTCGCCTAAACTTGTCCGGACATTTGGATGAGGAGAATAAGGGAGAAGATTCAGATTTCGAGAATACCAAAAAAGAAGTTATCCGCAAGGTAAGTGATTCTTTGGCAGGAAGTTCTACTAAACTTGAAACATATATGGGAAGAGCGATGAGCATAGAAAATAATATGTTCAAACGTATGAAGGATCTCCCACCTGAAGAATTTGAACCAATCTTAAGATCCGCTTTCCAAGAAGATGAGTACGTTCTTATTCTGATCGGTTCTGTTTTAGGAGCAATTGTAGGTCTTGTACAAGGGATCTATATGATCGCGGTGTAATATGGATCTGATCAAAGTTACAGATTCTGATCCTGACTCATTCCTCCGGAAATTGACAAAAGCAATCTCCGGAGGAGAATTAGGTGCTATTACAAAATTCGATCTGAAAGAAGATGATTTTTGTATCAAATTTTCAGGACTAGGTGAATCCAGGATCTGGTTTAAATTACAAAGAGAAGGAGAAGGATTTTCCGCCGTCAAAAAAAGGGAAAAGATTGCTTTACTACATTTAGCATTCAGATCAGAAATGGAAAAAAATTTGGAAAATATTCTGATCCGGTTAGGAGCAGAAGTTTCCTAAACATTACAGAATGTTACAATTCGGTTCGGATTCCAAAATAGCAACTCTACCCTCCGGAATCCGAATCGCCTACCGGATCTTTCCAGGCAAATCCAAAATTCCTCTTTTCTGTGTTCATGGACTTACAGGAAATCTAAAAAATTTCGAACCAATCGCTCAAGGCCTTTCTAAAAAAGGGATCACTGTAATTGTATACGATCTGCGTGGAAGAGGAAATTCAGACAAACCTAAAGAAGAATATTCCGCAAGAGTTCATGCTCAAGATCTAAAAGATCTTTCAACTGTATTAGGATATTCTAAAATATCTATTCTTTCTCATTCATTAGGTGCCTGGATCACTCTTAGATTTGCAGAAAAGTTCTCAAGTTTCCTAGAAAAAGCAGTTTTGATAGACGGAGGTGGAGAACTTTCCATCAAACGTAAAATTTCCAATTTACTCATGATCCAAGGTTCTTTGGCTCGTTTAGGCAAAAGGATCCCTAGTAAGGAAATGTATCTGCAAGAAGCTAAAAAATCTCCTTTGCTTTCCGCTTGGAATACAAATATTCAAAATTTCTTATTGTACGAATTAGAACCTCTTGGAACACTTTCTTCTTCTTTAATGCCTGGAAATAGTTTTTACGGCCCAGTTCTTTGTTCTATTCCACCGTTCGTGATCGATTCGGAACTTAAAAATATGGGTGGAGCTATGAGACCTGCCGGGATTGTAGCGAGACTTTTCAAAGATCCTAAAGAATTTATAAAAACCCTGAAAGAAAATAAGGTAATGCCTTATTCTACATTACGTTGTCCCGTTCTTGTAATCCGTGCTTTAAAACCGAATTTCAAATCGGGAGACGAACTTTTACCTTCTACTGCCATAGATAAGATGAAAGAGAAGATAAAAAATCTGAAAGTTTATGAGCTAACAGACAAAAATCATTATGAATCTGTATTATTGGAAGATAAGGAAAGAGATCAGGAGATATTCAAATTTTTGAGATCTTAAAGAGATTCGTCTCTATCTTCTTCTATAAAAGAATCTCTTTTAAAAAATACATATAGTAAAACTAAAATCCCAATTAAAACAACAGCCGCCAATCTTAAATCGTATTCAGATCTTTTGAATATTTTACCTTCTCCAATTTCCGGAAGTTTTTTAGGTTGTATGCTAAATCCATTTTGTGCAGCAAGTTCTTCTACTCGAACCAAATGAATGATTGGAATCCCTAAATTTGCAAAACGTCTCATGATTGAATCTCTTCCATCATGCGTAATCGGATGTTTTAGATTTAGACCTGGTGAAAATTCTCCTGCATTTTTCTTAGTTCCTACGGAAACAGTTCCACCACCCACATTGATATAGGCTTTGTATTCTGAGAGAGATATAATACCGGAATATAGATTCATTCTTTCTTCCAGACTTTCCGAGTAGTTCTTTGAATAAAGCATCGGAAGTGAATTTTTGGAGGCAGAATTTTGTAGTATCTTCGACCCATCTTTCAATATCCCAAAAGCCTGGTCCTCTATTCCTCCTAAACTATAGGCCACGGATTTATACGGAAAAATTCCACGGGCATACAGCTCCTTCTCCATATCAGGCCATAAAAACTCAGGCTCATTCGCACCCCATTGGGAAGAAGTCAGGCTGGAGATGATTACAAGTTTTAGTTCTAAAATTTTAGCAGCAGAATAGACTGCGATATTCAAAGCAGGAAAAGAACCAGACATAGAAACAGCAATTGTATCGCCCTTATCGGCACCAGCTTGGACCAAATATTCTACAACTAAGGCAGCAAAATTCGGATTGATTGAACTTTGTTTTGCTTTAAGAGAACCCAGATTGCTTGTAACAGGAGTAAAAAATTCACCGATAAGACCTGACTGAGCAGGATCGAAATTCAGATCTATCTTTTTGTTTTTAGATTCTTTATAGTTTTTAATTTTTTCGAATGCTTTTGCAGCAAGTTTGGCCGCTTCTATCTTTTCTGAATAATGGTTTTGGATTTTCTCAATTCGAAAAGATTCTACTAAATACATTCCAAAAATAGAAAATGCTGCAAGTATAAGATAATAGAAAACTGATTTGTTGGAAGATTTCCAATACAATCCCTTCAAGGTAATAACTCCTTTCCAAGAAATAGAATTAATATCAAACGAACAATTACAGAAGCAGTGAGTAAAGACGCCAAGGTTTCCAACCAACCCTGTCTATCCATCCATACTGCAATAAGTCCAGGAATAATATGACCTACAGCTTTTACTTCTGATCCTAAATGAATAATGTCTTTAAAAATCCTAGGAAATATCCATTCGTTACCGATTGCGTCTAATACAAACCCAAGAAGGAGAAGAATTGCAGTTCTTCTTTTTCCATATAATATTACAAATTTTGAAATAACTTTTCCTAAACCAAAAACACATAAACTTACAGATAATGTAAGAAGAATACTGATCGGATTTTGGAGCTGTAATGCAAAATAGCCTGGAACTACAAGTCCACCTGCAATTCCAAAAAACTCAGAAAAGAATAAACTGATCCCGAGTCCTAGTCCAATGGAAATACTTAATAAATCCATATCAATCTTTAGATATTTCCTTTTGTTTTAAATTTTCCAGAAGTTCTAAACCTAATCCGCCTATATTTCCAAGACCAACTACCATAGAATTAGAAGGCAGAGAATTTTCAAAAAATCCCAAGACCTCTTTTGCATCCATATATTTTAGATCTTCTAATTTAGAATTCCCTAAACCAAATTTCAAACATGTCTTTTTGAATACTTCTGTTTCCTCCCCTGCAATCAAGATCAAGTCAGCAGGATCTTTTTTCCAAGAGAGAATTTCTTTTGCCATCTGTTCGGATCTTTCAGGCCTATCCTTTCTACAATTCACTAGAGCGACTTTATATTTAAATTCAGGAAACTTTGAAATTGCATTTTCCCAAATACTTGCGGCGGAACTTGGATCGTTCGCAGCAAAACCATTTACAAATGCTATTTTATTTTTTCCTAGATTGTATTTAGTAAAAAAAGTAGCTCCCAAATCAGGAGAATGAGACCACATTCCTTGGATTGCAATCTCAGGGTTAACCCCTAAAGATTCACATACTTCTAGTGCTAAAACTACATTTTCAGGATGTTCATAATATATAAAACCTTGCATATAGTTAAGGTTAGAATATTTTTCAAGACGGGTCGGAACAATTTCTGTATTTTTCTTTTTACATATCTCTTGGAAGAATGGAAAAAACTCTTTCTCAGAAGTGAATAGTATATTAGCTTCAGGAATGGAGCCGCTTAGAGCCAAGGCTATATCCTTCTTCTCTGGCCCCATAATTTCCAAATGATCTTCTTTTACATTTGTGATGATTGTATGCGTAGCCTTGATCAATTTTTCTTCAGAGACTTTTTGGTTGAAAGGAAGAAGAGCCATACATTCCAAAACGATTACATTCACATTGAGTCTTGCCGCTTCTTGGATCGCAAACTTTTGCTCTAAAATATTGGGAGCACCGTATCTGATTATATTTTTTTCAGAACCATCAGAAAAGATCAACCTTGGAACAGTTCCGGTGGTTTTAGCAAGAACTTGAAATCCACCTTCTTTCAAACCGGATGCAATCAATCTTGTGACTGAACTTTTTCCTCGAGTTCCGTTTACATGAATTCGAACTGGGATTTTATTTCTCCTAGACCGATGAAAAATATATTCTATAGATCCAAATCCTAATAAAACCAGAAGTAATGGAAATAATATGAGAAATTCGGACACGTAAAGAATGTCCTTCTAGATAAGCCCTTAGGTCAACTTAGATTAGGTCAGGTTCAGAGAAATCAGAGTGATGTCATCCTGGGGTTCTTTTTCTCCCAGATGAGCTTTCATTTCTTTTATGATCTGAGAATGTAGCTCAAGTCCGCTCAGGCCAGACTCTCTATAAATTTTTTCGATCCTTTCCTCACCGAATGGATTCTGCTCAGAATCGAATTCTTCAAAGATCCCATCTGTTAACATCAAAATGGAATCTCCTTCTGAATAATCATACTCTTCTTCCAAATATTCCATTTTAGAATTCAGACCTAAAAGAGATCCTGTCCTTTCCAAAGGTTTAATCCCTGTTTTGGATTTCCATAAGAGTGCAGGATGTCCACCGGATGCAAATCTGATCTTTCTTTCAATTGTATCCACATCCAGGATAAAACAGGAAAAATACATCTGTAGGTTTTTAAAATTTCTACAATAATCTATATTGATCCCTTTGATCAGTTCTACAGGAGAATCTGCCAAATACTTTAGAGGTTCATAAACTCCTTTAATAGTCATTGTCACAAGTGCAGCCTGGACCCCGTGACCGGTAGCATCTGCTAAAATGACTCTCAAAACTCCAGGACGAAATTCGAATACATCGAACCAATCCCCTCCCACTTCCATTACTGGAACGTAATTTACGAAAGTTTGAACTCCTGGGATGGAATAATCGATGGGAGGAAGTAAACTATTTTGGACTCTTTTGGCAAGATTCAATTCTTCTTTCATCAAACGATAGAATCTGGAAAGTTCCTGGGAACGAGACTCTACTTCTGCTTCTAGATTTTGCAGGAGGTCCAACCTCTCTCGATCTACGTTCTTAAGCTCTTCTACAGTTCCTCTTAATTTTTTTTGGATAGAAATTCTGTCTGTGATATCTCGTAAAATTAAGGTGTATCCTTTTCCAGAAGAAGTAGTAACTTTGGAAACGGAAGCTTCTAAAATAGGTTCTGTTCCATTTTTTCGTCTGGCCCTAAAGGGACCGAAGATCCCTCGATCGGGATTTTCTCCTATTTTGTATAATACTTTGGAAATATATTTCTTCCGCCTTGAGGGGAATAACAAATCTAAAGACTTTCCAGTCACTTCCCAAGAAGAATATCCTAACATCTTCTCTGCAGCTGGATTCATCATTACGATTTCCATGGATTCATTCACAGAAAGAATAGAATCTAAAGAAGTCCTTACGAGTTCAGAAAGTCTTTCTTCCGATTCTTTGAGTTTTACCTCTCCTTCTTTTCTGGCGGTTACGTCTCGCAGATATACTGCAATATCTTCGACAGAAGGAAAGATACGAACCTCATACCAAATATTTTCTTTTGGATCTAAGATCTCCAGATCTTTTGGAAGTCCAGTATGCATGGACTCTATCATCATAGGGAACAAAGAAGTAAAATTGAATTGAGGAAGTATTTCAGGTAATCTTTTACCAACCAAATTTTCCCGGATAATATCCAGTAGTTTTTCGGCCTCAAAGTTGGCGTATAAGATCTTAAGTTCCCTATCCAGGGATAAGAATGCGTCCGTAATTCTTTCTAGGATCCGAATTACATCTTTTCGAGAAGCGGATTGGAAAGGTGTACGAGTTCCGGAAGTTTTTTCCTCTGCTTCTGACATAGGAGATCAAAAGTATCCCCTTGCCTAAAGCAAGGTCAAGAAATCTTTTCCGAAGCAGGGATCAAGATATGAAATGTAGCAAACTCATCTTCGGAGCTTTCTACCTCAACCTCTCCTCCCATTTCCCGGATAATCTCATAGCTTACTGAAAGCCCAAGCCCTGTTCCGACCGTGGTTGGTTTTGTGGTGAAGAAAGGATCAAAAATTCGATTCAGATTCTCTTCGTCTATCCCGAGTCCCCAATCCTTAACTGTGATCCGGACAAAACGAGTATCTCCTTTTTGGAAGATGGACTGAGAAACTTTGATCTTCTTACGATCCGTCTCGAATGAATATTTTTCGTTCAGAGAATCTCTCGCATTAGTGATCAAATTTAGAAAAACTTGTTTTAATTTTTGGGGTTCTCCGATCACGAGTGGGATCTCGGAGTCAGCGTCCACCAAACTATCCAGTCCTTCTATCTTGATCCCATCTCGGACAAGAAAAGGAAGTAAAAGTTGGATAGAAGAATATAAAATTTCTCCAGTAGATACGTGGGCCTTGATACCTTCTTCTTTATGAGCAAAACCTAATAGACTTCTTACGATGCCAGAAATTCTTTCACTTTCACGGATAATAACCTCCATGTTTTTAGAAAGGGATTCGTTCTCTTCTACTTGGGTGCGAACAAGTTCTGCGTAATTTAAAATACCAGTAAGTGGATTATTGATCTCGTGTGCCACACCAGCGGCCAATGTTCCCAGAGCTTCTAATTTTTGGCGATGTCTTTGGGATTCCATTCTTCTCAAACGATCTGAATCAGATTCTTTTTGTTGAGTGGTATCAGAGATAGCAAGTAAGATGGCACTGATCTCTCCTTGTTTAGTCACAGGAGAAATTCTTATATAATAATGACTTCTTTTGCCAGTGAAGCTACTCCATTCTTCGAATGCTTCCGGCTTTCCGGTATTTAATACTCTAGCAATAACTGATTGTAGTTTTAATGCATCAGAAGTTTTTAATACTTCGAAAAAGTTTTTACCTTGGATCTCGTCTGCAGGGATTCCTGTGAATGTTTTATTAATAAATAATACATTCCCATTCAAGTCCATGATCACCACAAAATCCATTCCTTCCATGAGGAATGAACGCCAGCGATAATCAGAATCTTCTAAGGAATAATCTTTTAAAAGACCTTCTTCATCCAACTCTTGTATCTGAACAAGAACTCTACCTTCTTCCGTTGGAATACGATTCGCTCTTACATATACTTTTTTATATCCATTTGCAGAAAGGAGTCTTGTTCTTGCGGAAAACACTTTTGGGACTTCATGTCTAAATCTATCTATGAATGCATCTGTCAGGCTTTCTGTATCATCTGGATGAGCGAACTGAGACCATTTCATCCTTCCTTCTATCTCTGATTTTTTCCTTCCGGAGATATCTTCGAACTTTTGGTTTACTAAGGCGATTGTCCCATCTGCTTCTACTAAAAAAGCGGCCAAAGGTTGGTGTTCGAATAGAGTACGATACTGGGAAGAAGTTTCAGTAGTTAATGTATTTTCTTGATTCAAGACCTTCTTCCTCCCCTTTCTCTCGTATAGTAAATGGGAAGAGTAGGCTTGTTTAAATATTACAGTTTTTGAAAAAAAAGAAGAACTATAGCGAGATAGGATGCAGGATTGGCGCGAATTGAAGTGAAATCGTGATATTTTGCTACTGTTGCTTCTGATCCATTAGAATAGAAGCAACAGATTTAACACAGAAATGTCAGTATACTTTGATCAATTCCACTTCGAAGATCAGAGTAGAATTTGGAGGAATACTCCCCCCAGCTCCGGCACTTCCGTAGCCTAATTCAGGAGGGATTGTCAATTTACGGACCCCACCTTCTTTCATACCTTGGACTCCTTTGTCCCAACCGCGGATCACTTGTCCAGCGCCCAGATCAAAACGGAAAGGAGTTCCTCTGTCTTTGGAGCTGTCGAATTTTTTTCCATTGGTAAGCCAACCGGTATAATGAACGGTAACGTTAGACCCATTGAAGGCCTCTTTTCCTGTTCCCTTTTTGATGTCTTTAATCACCAGACCGTTTTGAGCGAATACACCCAGGCTCAAAACGAATGCTGAGATTAAAATTGCAGTTAATATATAAATTCTTTTTAAATTCATTTTCCTCTACCTCCAGTACGTCTGACGGAACTTCCGAAACCGCCCGTGGTCTGGCTTCCATGCACCTTATTGTTACTTGGCCCGCCTTTCACGGATTGTTTTTTATCGAATTCTTTTTTCCATTCGTCGGCGTCGACTACCGTTATAACTTTTCCGGAAACCTCGTACTTATTTAAAGCTTCCAGGGCTTTTTTTGCTGCCCCATCTTCCAATTCTAAAGAACCGTAACCCAAAGAACGTCCCGTGAGTTTATCCTTTTTGATGGAAACATGTTCGGCTTTTCCATATTTGGAGAATAATTTTTCCAAATCTTCTTCCTTCCATTCCTGGGGAAGATTGCCCACTGAAATCTTCATACCGCCTCCTTTTTATATTGCGACGATTGATTAACCGGCCTTCTGCTTTCTAAAAAAACCGGTTAGATCACCCATTCTTTCAGGTCGGGGAGAAATCGAAAGCCCATTTCATAATTCGTATTTTGAAAAAAGAAACCCGCGGAAATTTGGGTTGAGGCTCCTACTTTGCCTAAAATACTACCTAAATCACCCTGCCTGGGTGCTGGAAACCAGAAATATGGATATCTTCTTAATCATAGTAGTGGTCATGGCTGTACTCGGAGTAATGGACTTACTCGTCGGAGTTTCTAATGACGCAGTGAACTTCACGAATTCAGCAGTCGGCTCTAGAGCGGCCTCCAGAAAAATTATCCTAATCGTTTCTGCATTCGGTATCATGCTCGGGGCCTTAAGTTCCAGCGGAATGATGGAAGTCGCAAGAAAAGGAATTTTTCATCCTGAATTTTTTAGCTTAGCGGAGTTAATGTTCTTATTTTTGGCTGTGATGGTCTCGGACATCATCCTTCTGGACTTATACAATACATTAGGACTTCCTACCTCCACTACTGTATCCTTGGTTTTTGAATTATTAGGTGCCTCCTTGGTCCTTGCTATTCTCAAATCTGATTCATTAAACGACGCATTCAAGATCATAAACTCAGAGTCAGCTTTAAAGATCATATTCGGGATCGCACTCTCTGTGATACTCGCATTCTTTGCGGGACTGATACTAATGTTCTTCTTCCGATTGATATTCAGTTTCCGTTTAGAAAAAACAATGAAATGGTTCGGAGGAATTTTCTCAGGACTCGCGGTCACAGTTGTGATCTTCTTCATTCTACTGACTGCGATGAAAGGATCCACTTTCTTAAGCAAAGATGTATTAGCCTGGATCCAAACAAATTTTAAGACCATTCTGGTTTTAAGTTTTATAGGATTTTCCATCCTATTCCAGATACTGATCGTATCTAAAATAAATGTCCTAAAGATCGTAGTATTATTCGGAACTGCAGCACTTGCAATGGCATTTGCAAGTAATGACTTAGTGAACTTTATTGGAGTTCCAATCGCAAGTTTACAAACCCACGAACTGATCAAATCGGCAAACTGGGATGCAAATACAATGGCATCCGGTTTAGGAAAAGAAGTCTTAACTGATAATAGACTTCTGATAGGTGCCGCACTCATCATGATCATCGCATTATTCAAATCCAAGAAGGCAGAAACTGTAACCAGAACTGAAGTAAGTCTAGGCTCTCAAGGAGAAACTATAGAAGCTTATCAGTCTAGTTTAGTCGCAAGAGTATTTGTCCAAATCGCAGTCGGTATCTATTATCCTATCAAAAGATTTTTGCCTTCTTTCCTCCGAAATTGGATCGGATCTAGATTCAAACAAAGTGGGACCTTAGAATTAGTTCGTCTGCATGAAAGCGATGCATTCGATCTATTAAGAGCATCCGTAAACATACTCATCGCTTCTGCACTCATTCTTGTTGGAACAATCGAAAAACTTCCTTTATCTACCACATTCGTAACCTTCATGGTGGCAATGGGAACCTCTCTTGCAGATGGAGCTTGGCAGAAAGAAAATGCAGTCAACCGAGTAAGTGGAGTTCTAACAGTTGTAGGTGGATGGTTTATGACTGCGATATTCGCCTCCTTCACGGGTGGATTTATCGCGGCCCTATTCTATTACTTTGGATTTGCAGCAGTCGTAGTAGTTTTAGTATTCACATTCTTCTTGGTTCTTGCATTCAATCGGATCCATAAGAAAAGAAAGGCAGAATATGATGAGAATCTGGAAAAACTTCTCCTTCTTACCAAACATCCTGAAAAGGCACTTTCTAAATCACTTTCTTCTTTATTAGGAAATCTGTTACTCGCGAAGAAGGCGATGAATACACTTTCTTCCGGTTATATAGGAGGAAAGAAGAAGGACTTCAAACAAGCCTCTAAGATCCTAAAGAACTTAAAGAAAAATTACGAATCTTCCATCTCCGGTTTTTTAAGTCTTGTAGATAGACATTTCGACGAGTCTGATTTCCAGTCCATTCATCCATTCACAAATGCGCTCGGATATATAGATCGTATCACTGAAAATCTTGCAAACATCCACAGAAACACATCCGAAAAGATAGATCGTTTCCAAACTGGTCTCACCAAAGACGAAAGAGAAGATCTAAAAGAACTTCGTAAACTGGCAGAAGATCTTTTTGAACTTTTGGCTCAGTCGGATAAGGTTCCAGGTTTAGTCGAAAAGGCAAGATCTGGCAAAAAAGTAAAAGAACTCTCTGATATCAAAGTCCGTATTTACAAAAATCAAATGAAACGGATCCGAAAAGGAGATAGCAAATTAAAATCCAGCGTAGCTTACTTCCTCGTGATTGAAGAGCTTGTAGATATTAATGAAAACTTATTTGCTCTGGCTGAAGAATTAGTTTGGGTCCTACCTTGGATAGAAACCAAGAAGAAACAGTTTGCAAAAGGTAATTTCGGTCCTTCTAAACTCGAATTCCCTAAATCAAAAACTAAGAAGAAAAAAAAGAAGTAGTAAGCGAAAAGTTTCGCACGGAGCTCACAGAGAACACGGAGAAAATTGGCTTCGCGTGAAAATTAAATCTATAAAATTTGGCTCACGCAAAGACGCCAAGACCGCAAAGTATTTTAGTTTAAAATAGATTATTTTCCGTCGGGATTCCAACAGAACAGGCACTTCGTCATTGCATCATTTACAATATCCGATGTAGGAGTTCTTACATCGGATATTTAATGGTTCTGCGATCTCAGCGGTCTCTGCGCGAAACCGCTCTTACACTTTCCTACCCTGCGTATTTTGAATACAGGATCGGCCCGAAAGCGGTCACAATCAAGGTTAGAGTCAGAACTATAATCGGAATTACGATATGTTCATGTCTCGCAAAGAAACTTTTTCCTTCTAAACTTTTATCCTCTATTAGTAGATCTCTAACTACGTGTTTGGTCAACAAGTGATTGAGAGCAACTGGAGGAGTTAAATAACCTAACTCGAAAGAAACAAGTGCGGTCATCCAGAAATTCAAAGGATGGATACCATTTGCCTTAGCGATCGGATATAAGGTCACCGAAACTAAGATCACAGCTCCGTAAGGATCCATAAGCATTCCAATGATCACAAGAGCAAATGTTAAGATCAACATCGCAGACATTGGAGATCCAAGTTGAGTTGGGAATAGATTGATCACTTCTGATCTTTCGAAAACCCCACCCATACAAGCGGACAATCCCATGAGAAGAAGAAGTGCTCCTAAATGCGAGCCTGCATCATAAGAAGTCCTGGAAAGTTCCACTTCTTCGTTATGAGTTTCTCCCAATTCCAGTTTTTCCTTTTTGGAAATTCTATAATCAATGAACAGAAGAGCAAGCATCGCGATCGGCAGGATATAAGGTGCAGTTCTCTCATCAAAATGAGTTCCAAGTGCAAGAACGATCGTTAGAACGATTACAATTGAGATCACCAAATAGACTGAGAAAGATTTGAATGCCAGTAAAGATTTTTTAAACGCATCTTGTTCCGGACGGATCTTCCAAGATTCGGTTCTACTAAACCAACTCACGATTAAGAATAAAGTGGAAGAAAGTGCAAATACTCTCCAACCCCAATGGAATAATTCGTCAGTAGTCACTTCTAAATTCAAAGAAGCAACAATCACAACGAGTAAACATGGAGGAAGAACCACTCCTAAGCTTCCAGACATAGCGGTTGCAGCAAGAGCTCTCTCTTGGCTTGCACCTGCTCTTCTCAATTCCTTGAAGATTGTAGCGCCTAATGCCAAAACTACAATCCCGGAAGCACCACTATAAGCAGTAGGAAGAGCCGCAACAACAACGATGATCACCGCCATTAATTCAGAAGGAAGTTTCCATGGGTTCAAAAGATCGAAAAATCTTTTTCCGAGAGAAGTATCTCTTAAAAGAATACCAGTCCAAACATAAAGACCGATTTGGATATAAAGCTGAGCGTGAGCGGTCAATTTTTGCAGATAGATCGCAAGTCCAGCTGGGTGTTTTTCTAAAATAAAGAAGTATAATCCACAGATTAACGCCATCCAAGCATACAGAGGAACGCATAATAATGCATTGGAAAGTTTGGTATTTTGCTTACCTTCTCCATTTTTAAATAAAGGATTTTTTAAATTATAAAAATTTAATCCTGCTAAAAGTATAAGTCCCGCAACCCAAAGCACTTGGATCTGTGCTTCTACACCTTTTTGAAGAGGATACATGAATGCTGCAGAAACCATAATGATCGTATTCGCGATGATCTGGCTCCATTCGGTGATCTTTTCCTCTTTGGAGTTTTCAGGATTTCTAAGAGCGATATGGTATCTTCTAGTCGTTGAAACAGTTCCAGCTACAATGAGCAAGAATACCATCGTCATAGGAATATAATCTATAGCAGAGATAGTAAGCCAAGAAAGCCTACGCTCAAATCCACAATAGATTTTTTGTCCTGTTGTTAGAGAGCCTGCAAGTTTCGCGAGCTCTAATTGGGTTTCGGTAGGTCCCGTAGGAGCTGTTACATTCTTCCCACCAGAAGTATCTCCAAGACCAATATCATCCAAAGCGTCCATATCCGCTTGGCTGACTTCTGCTTTAGTATCTGTTTCCGCATTCGGATCAGCGACACAAACATTTCGGATCATTGCGTAGTTCGGCCAAATACTGCCGCCTAAGCCGAGTAACCTAGCCTGAACTAACTGGCTTCCACTTTGAACAAGGGGTACGAATAAAAAGAATAATACCGCCCAGGAAACGATTTTTCTCCACATAGAATATCCTCTGGAATCTGCGATTGATTGATATAAGAGTAGCGGGAAAGATTTTTCCCGCCTTTTTTGTGTTAGTTTTGGAAATTATTCCAGGTTATCCGCGCACTCAGTCGCTTCTTTATCAGCGCTGCAACGGACCCTTTTCATTAATTTCAGGATGGTAGGATGATATACTTTTTTGTCTCTCAGCCTGATCCTTACTTCTCTGAATTTTTCGAAATAATTCTTTTGAAGATCTTTTGGAACTTCTATCCAATACTTAGCCGGAATTTCTTGCTCTGCCTTTTTGGTTAGAGAAAGCATTGCATCGAACTGAGTCGCAGCCCATGCTCTGGAAGTATTTCCAAAACCATCTGCAAAATCCTTATGACGAGCTACGATTTGGAAAGTCAATTGTCCGATTGGAAAACGAACGATCCCACCGTTTGGAGAAATACCTTTCATCAATTCCAAAGGTTTGATCCCGATTGCAGGAGAATAACAAGCATCCGCTCTTCCGTTATTGAAAATACCCGCAAAAGTAGCGATCTCAGCAGGAACCATAGAAGCTCCTACGATATCCACCATAGTAGTGGCAGCTTGGTCATAAGTTAAAGTAGCGATCTTTCTTCCAGCTAGGTCCTTGATATCTTTCAGGTTTTTGTCCCTTAGTAAAAGATAAACTGCGCCACCAGGGAACATAGCCATGGTCTCGTAGTCGCCGTCTGTATTTAATTCTCTTACTTTAGGATTTGATAATGCTTCGATTGTTTTGCGGAGAAGGTCATAACTTGGCAATGCACCGATCGCTTCGATGGATCCTGATTCATGTACATAACTTCTTACTCTAAGAGAAGTTAAGAATGCCATATTACATTTTCCGGCTTTGAAGTCGGAGTTAGCTACCACTTCGTCTGTGTAAGCTTTTAAGTCTAGACGGATTCCCCATGTTAAAGCTTGTGCCTGGTATCTTTGTGCTGCTTTAAACACGTCTCCATGTGCGCCGGAAGGATCGAATACACACATGGATCGATCCACAGTCTCCGCTGCTCCCACACCTACGGACATCCAAGTCCCGAGAATGATTACCGATAGAATGAGAAACTTCTTCATATAGTTTTTTCTCCTTAAGGTCCCTTTTTTTTCGTTTTCCACCCAAGAACCCGCTCAAAGATCTTTTAACAGATCGTCTTCTTCTTTATTGTTTTTCTTTTTTCCAGGGAAAGAGGAGAAATAAATCGGCCCTCTATGCCCAGTCTCTTTCATCCAAATTTTATCAGATTCATGACGTGATAAATTTTCTGCAAATGCCTCTAAGAAACGATACTCTTTCTTAGCAGGGATTTGGCTTAGAACTTTAGAATGTTCTAATATAAGTTTTTTGATCTTCTCCACATCACCTTTTCCGGCAGCGGCTTGGATCTGAAATGCGCGAGCAAGACGAACACCTTCTTTGTCGCCAATCTTAACTGCTTCTTCCATTTGTTTAATAGGATCTTTTCCTTCAGGAGTTGCACCTGGAACGGAAAGCCATACTACAGCTTCCAGCGCCAAAGGAGTTCCCCACCATTTTTTAGGGTCTAAACATTTAGAAGCTCCAGCAACTACGCTTGGAACATCTCGAGTAATCCCTGCATATCCTTGAGAAGCAAAATCGTGAAGTATTGCGAGTAATCCAGAAGAAAGTCCTACTAAATAATATAACTCTTCGTCTTCGCTGATAGAAGGACATTTTCCGTTCCATTCTCCGAAGTATTGAAGAAATCTATTATGAGCATCCCCGTATCTTTTTGCAGCAATTCCATGCCAACGGATCTGTCTAGCCTGGTTATCCAGTGCTTCTTCTCCCTTACCTTTACGAACTGATGCAATATATAAAAGTTCAGCCTCTTGCGCTTGTTTTTCTGCGCACATCCCTGCTCCCATCTGCGCCACCATAGTAGCCAATTCCACAGAAGCACCGGTTCTTTCAAAGGAAGCTACTAATGGTCCGAGTGCAGTTCCTCCGTTACAGATCGCATCCAAATCATCGGAAGCAAGGTAATGAGGGACCAAATGGTCTTGGGCATAAGAGTTTAAGGTTTTGCCAGTAACTCTATATACGATGGAACAGTTTGCCAGGGTAATTGTAACAATCGTTACAAAAAAAAGGATTCGTTTATTCATTTTATTTCAGGGGTTATTTTTTACTTAGAATTTGGGGGATTCTGGAAGAACGTACAGAAGGGATTTACTTCGTCCAATATTTTTTTTCTAATGAGTGTTTTATTTTATAGTGCAGTGTTTCCTAACAATCAACTCACCGGAGAAGCAACACGGATCTTTTCAATGAGCGAAACTGTCTCTTGGTCAGGTTCTACACCTAATTCTTTTTTCAGGATCTTCTTCATATCCTCAAATTTGCGTAGAGCTTCATTCTTACGATCAAGAGATTGTAAGGACTCGAAATGAAATCTCCAAGCTCTTTCGTCCAGATCATCCAAACGGATCCAGCTTTCAGAATCCGAAAGTAGAGAATTTGCATCCCCTGCTTTCTGAGCATATTCACATAGAATTCTATAAATTTCGATCAGGTTCTTACGTAGATATTCACGTTTTAGTTCTGATTCTGGGAAATACAGATCGAATTCGAAAAAGTCTCCAGTATATAATTCTTTGGCTTCTCTATAAGATTGAACCGCTTCTTCTTCCTTTTTGTTACGAAGAAGTTTGCCTGCAGTCTCAAATCTTTTCTCGAATTCCACAAAGTCTGCTTCTACAAGATCGGGATGGAAGAATAATCTATCCTCTGCGAATACAACTGCTTCTGGGTTTCCTAATATCTTACGAAGACGGAAAAGTAATGCATGTAAACTATTGAGAGCATTTTTCTCAGACATACCAGGCCAGAGATTCTCTAATAATTCTTCTTTATGGACACCTTTTCCAAAACGAACTAACAGTAGTTTAATGAGTTTGAGTAGTTTTTTCTTACTGGAATATTCAGCTGCCGGGATCTTTTTCCCATCCAGATCCAATTCCAATGGACCAAGTGCTCTCACACTCAACTTTTTAGGATTGCGGCCCTTCTCTTTATTAAGTTTAGGATCGGAACCTTCTCCGCTTATATCCTTAGGTGATCCAAAAGAAGTAGCTTCCGGCTTAGTAAGCCATTTGGAAACTGATTCCTTGAATTCCATTCTGACTTCCCTTTCGGATTTATTCACCGTAAGGAAGCTATCCACACAGAACATAAGGATCAAGAAGCTAAAATGAGAAGTATAAGGGATTCCAAGTAGATCACTCGCGACCAAAATGTCCGCGATCAAGCTCGCGAAAAATAGCACTAATCCGTAGAATAGGAAATGGTTCCTGAATCTGTTCTTTCGGAACTGATTCATCACCTTTATCACTGTCCATATAATCATCATTATCCCGGAAAGGAAGATAAACTGCATGATTGTAGGCTGATCTGTTTCATAGATCACTATTCCCAAAGAAGGGAAATGTTTCGGATGAGCAACGCTCATTGTATAAGCGTTTGGATCCTGCAAGAGTATCCCTGCAAGGATCAAATACATGAACACGTATAGAAGAATGAAGTCTCTGCTAAAAAGTTTTTTATAATTATTTACGAAAAGCACGATAAACGATGCAAATATAGCCGCTATCGCATTCTCCATTCTTTCCCAAATCAAAGCTTTTTCAGGATTATCTACATTGATTGTTTGGATAAAACAGAATAGATACCCGCCATATGCAACTTGCAATAATGCAAAATACAGAAGGTATGCTTGTTTCCGATTTCTAAAATATAAAACTAAATTATGAATCGTACGGTAGACTAGTACAGTCACCACCAAGTAACATGAAAGCTGGTAATACGTCATATCCACTTTTCGTTTCCTATCTTATTCGGATTCCTGCAACCCATTTATGAAAACGGGACAAAAAATGTGACTAAATGCTCACTATTTTTAAAAGCAAGTATTTGAATAAGTTTCCTTTTCATTTTTATAAAATTATCGAGCACGTTCTAACGATCGTTATGAAATAACGAATGATGTTCGATAGTAATTCGAACAAAAACTTTTGCGAAACTGTAGCAAAAGAAAATCAAAACTGCATAATATAACTGAGTGAGTCTTCACTCATAAGCTTTTTCTAATTTAGTTATCCAACAAGTTCCTTAAAAAAAAACCGAAAGGGTTTTTTACCCTTTCGGTCATTTCGAAATCTAATTTTTCGAAATAGCTAGGAGTGTTTAAGGGCAGACAATCAGAGATGCAGGATCTGTTACAGCTTGTCCTACAAATCTCATTCCTCCTAACAGATACGGATCTGCAACTTGAGGAGAATTCAAGGTGAAGAATTGTACCTTATCACTCTTCGCACTGATCGCACAGGATTGAGTTCCTGCAGGGTTGATCAATTTAGGGAAAGTGATGTCTGGAGGCATTGGTATTTCTTTCATAATACTGTTTACCATTGGGATCACCAAGGTGGTGACTAACGGAGAGATTACTGATTTAATACCATCAGGGTCCAAACCGAATGGATTGTAAGTTTGTCCTTCTAAAACTTCTACAGAGTAATCCAAGTTATTGATTGGATCTAAGATCACCTGAAGCGCATTCAAATTAGCAAATGCAGGGTTATTAGTAGGGTTAGAGAACATTTTGAAACGGAAGTCTGCATCCGCAGCAAAACTGATCCTAACTGTTCCCAAAGTTTGTTGGTAACCATTCGCTCTTGTATCTGCTTGGCATTCTGTTAGTTCTTCATCCACAAGACCTGTGCAAGAAGTTGGCTTCTTAGCAATGATCTGTAATTGCATTTCAGTAAAATACAATCTCATCTTAGGTATTCCAGCGGAAGTCATAGGTTTAAACTTCACGTTAGGAGCATGAATTGGAGACATCACCATATCGATATCATCAAAAGATTTTACTGGAGGTGCAATCGCGTTAGAACCATTCAGACCTTGCAATTTGTTTCTTCCTGGCACAAGGATTGTAACCAAAGGAGAAGCTTTTAAGAAGGAAGTTGTCAGCGCGAATAGAGGATCCGCACCTGCGAAAGCGTTCATTCCATCGATGAATGCCTTATTCAGAACGATATCTAGTCCCCTTCTCTGCCATAAATGGAATGCAGCCTGAGAAATTGTATCAGTATGCATAGAGATCAAGAATCCAGGATTAGCTGCGGACTGGCTGAACTGATAAGTAGAAGGAGGTGGATTCGCAGCAGTCCAAGTCCTGGTGGTAACCATTCCAGTTTTTCCAGATTGGGTTCTTAGTCCAGCTGGAGGATTATAACCGCTTGTGAACGCAAAGTCCAAAGAAGTCACAAGACCTTTATTGGTTCCATCATGTTTGATCGCCGCATCTGTATTCAGTTTAAACTTCACTGTTAATGGGAAGTTTCCAAGAGGTGCAGGAAGGTAACTTGGTAAAGTAATGGTTACTCCAGTATCTCTTAAGTCAGCAATCACTGAGTTCAGAACGTTCGGAGCGATCCTTTGCACGATATCTCTGAGCATATACTGTGTGATGATCTGTTTTACTTGATCCACAGTCAGGTTCGCCATATTGCTCAACTCTTCTCTACCTACGAGAGCTTCGATGATAGTGTTAAAACCTTCACTACCATGAATATAAGTCATTGGAGCCGTATACATGAAGTCAGAAGTATCTTCTCCAGGATATAAACCTGCTAAAGACATATGTAACGGGTTTGCCCATGGACGAATGAAGAAGTTATTCGAATTAGAGAGTATCTGTGCAATGCTAGGATTATCAGGGAAATAATCATCATTAACAGTGAATGGAGTTTTAACGGTCATATTGATCAAACCGTCAGAAGTCACAGTCATGTTGTTACGAGTACGAGCTAAAGCCAAACGAGGTTTTGAAAGTTTTACGTCGTTCCAATCGTAACCTGCTGGATTTAAAGTTCCTTCTACTGCAGGATCCCAGTTCAACTTAGCAGTTGTTCTGAACACTAGTAGAGCTCCAGGCCCGTTAAATGCCCCATACCAGTCTTCAAAACGAGAGACTACTAAGAGATCCACTTCAGTGTATCTGGATTTTAGATCTAGACCTAGTCCAGGATTAACTGCACCAGAACCAGGGTTAACTTTTAAGTCAGCAACAACGTTTCCTAATTGGGTTCCGGTTCCTGCAGAACAACCATGAGTTGCATTATTGGATCCACAACGAACGAACTTAGGAAGTCTCATATCCGTTACATAAACGTCCAATGTAATCGCAGCACTTCCGTCTGCAATTCCACCAGAAGCTACATTTAAGATAGCGCTGTATTTAGAGAATGGTCCCGGAGCGATTTTTTCGATATGATAAGAATCGAAGAAACATGCTGGGAATGCACAATCCAATAAGTCTTTTCCCGCTGATGTGATATCTCCATCTGGTCTACCAAATGCAGAGAATACTGTAGAAGTATACCCATTGCTTTTATAAGATTTCGCGTCGGTAGGATAATGGCAAAGACTCCAAGCTGCCTCACCCCAATGGAATAGATTTTTACAAGCCTGAGGGTAATTCGCGTTATTCTGGTTTTGACCACAATTATTATTATTATAAATAGTCCACCATTGGTCTCTATCTATCCCATTTCTCTCTTTAGGGTGATAAGGAGGTCCGTTATCCGTAACACAGTCTGGGTGTCTTACCCAACAATATCCTCTTCCCGCACCGCCAGATTTAGCTCCAAATACTGGGATATAATCGAAATCTTTAAATGCAGCTTCGTTTGCGTTACCGGACATCTTACCGTCTTGTCTCATACAAGCTTCGCCGATTGTCCAAGCTCCGTTCTCAAAGAATTTTTTCTTAGGAAAGTCAGGCATTCCCAATAAGAATTCTTGGAAAGTACGAGGTACTCCGGTTGCATCTTTTACTTTGAATGCGCCTGTAGTATATTTCTGGATGGCTTTTCCTAAGAACGGAAGCATTTGGGCTTCGTCCATCACACCGTTTGCCACGTAAGGAAGAACACCATTCGCGTTCTCCAATCTACCGTAGTTAAAGCTGAAATACTTACGGAAAGTTTTTCCGTTAGTAGTAGCGATCTCATAATAGTAGGTATTCCCACCAACAGTTGGAGGGACTTGAGAAGTACTTAAATTCAAAGAAATAGTAGCACTCATAGAACAAGGAGGAGTTGTACAAATATCTTGAGAAGTGTTAGAACCAATCTTTTTCAAAAGAACGGATTGGATATAATTCTCTCCCACTACAGGACTTGAATATGTGGAGGCCAATGTTAAAGCTGCGGACTGGTCGAATGTCATATCATTCGTTCCATTCAGAGTGTATTGGCTTCCTTGGGTGATCTTATTTGTAAGACTGTAATCCAATCCGGTTCTGAAGGTGACCGTATAATTTTCTAGGTTAGCCCCGCCTATTGTGGCTGCATTCGGATTAATTGTAAGAGTATAAGTCTCAGCAGGTTTTAACTCTCTATACGGATTAAAACGAAGTTTCTGACCACTCATCCAGTAGAATTCTCCACCAGGAGTCGGCCCAATTAGATTTCCACTAGCTCCAGTGATTGTAAAGTTTGGCTCTACAGTAGTCTTATTCATTGGGTGAGAAAACCGGATCTCTAACTCTTTGTATCTGTCCACGTTTTCAGTAGAGTTAATGAATAAGGTAGCCTGAGGATTGGTGGAACCAAAATCTACAGGTAGAACTGCAGTATCGTTATCCACACTGTTATATGGAGGTTGCAGATTCGGATTCGCTCCGAATATTCTTCCTCCTGAAAAGAATCCCAGGTCGAAAACATCCGACATTGCAAATCCTTTCATTTTTTCAGGGCTACATCCTAAGATGCCCGCCCATAAAAGTGAAAGTATCGCGAGTTTGATTCCTTTATCGACATTAGAAACTTTTTTATTTTTCAGATCCATTTCCAGCCCTCGACTTATTTTTCCCAAAAAAATTCTCTTCATTATTCTCACCGGGTGAATACCGTAACGAACCTATCCCAATAGGTGTCCGAGTTTTCATCTTCGTTAAATCTGTCATAGAATACGAATCCATCCGGGAATTGTTTTTTACCCGTAGAAGTAAGATCCGCAAAAATACCCATCAACACTCCTGCCGTATAGATCAGTGAGCTTTGGTCTTCTCTTTGTGTTTGTATCATATCCGACACCAAAAGTTTTTTAGCGTCTTTGAATATTGATTTGAGTGAATAAGGACTTCTCATATCCGCTTCTAAGTAAGAATAGAATTCTCCCGTCTTAACTATACCCATCAACACTCCCACGGTGCTTCTTCCGTAAGGAGCGGAGACTTGTGCTAAGTCGGCCGTATCTACACTTAATAAATTCGTAATTAAATAATCCTGGGTGCTGGTATTATCACGAGTGAGTCCCCCAAGAAGATCCACTATCCCAGTCAACTGAACGTTTGTAGGAATATTATCTATGATCATATCCATAGAGAAATCCAAAGTTGGGATCAGACTATAAACAGAATCAGGATCGAAATAATCTCTGAGACGAACTGCCCAGTTCCCTAACCTGTCCCATTCAGGATCATAAATATTCGCAACACGAGAGTCAGGGAATGCAGCGAGCATATCTCTAACTTCTCCCAGGTAAGCTTCTAAGTTAAATTGAACTGCTGTTGGACTTTCATTCGCGAGTTTTATCTCTCCGATCAGGTCCGCAATCGATTGGAATGTTAGAAGTGCTCCACTTGCTCTTTCAGGTTTTCCCATCTCTGCAAGCATTTGTACGAATGTGGAAAGAAGGTCAGTTCTGGACATTAGATTCAGTAGTCCGTCTTGGTATCTTCTTTCGTTTTCCGCTAAGATAGAAAGTGGAGAACGTACTGGTTTACTGGAAACAGGATCCAAGTATCTGAAGAAATATTCCCCTTCAGTTGCAGAGTTACTTCTTACACTTGAATCAGAGTTTACGATCTTAACAACATCGATCGTTCTTCCACCACTATTAGGTTCTGGATCGGTGATCCTTGCAAGAAGAGGTCTTGTTAATGCTGCACTCAGTCCAGTCAAGATCTGGAATGGGTTTTTGTTCAAACCTGGATTTGCTTGGTCGTCCAAGGTCCATGCAAGAGAAAGTATCAAAGGAAGAAGTCTATTTCTCTGTCCCCAAGCTTCCTCGACAGATTTTCCGTAAGAAACATTCGCACCAGAAGGAAGAACCTTATCAGGAGTTAAGAAAGAAAGTCTTTCCATCACCGCAAAGTTAGCTGCGATTACTTGAGGAATTACTCCATAAGAATTTTCAGGATCAGGATAGAAGATACTATAAACAGAAGCATCTCCCAAACTATTGAAGGTCAAGGAGCTTGCGCCGCTCGTTCCATAATCCCAAGCTTCCAGATAGAACATACTGTCGCCAGGAATATCAGAATAATTCTCTTGAAGGATAGGAACTCCAGGTTGTCTGAAATTCGGCTGAGTAGAACTTGCACATCCTGGCTTTAAGAAAGTATTTTTAATTTTCCAGATCGCATTGATACGATCTGCACATGTAGATCCGTCTTGTAAAACTGGTCTTGCGTTCATCAAACCAGTCATACCGTTAGCGATCAGGGTAACAAATGCAGCCATTTTGTATGGAACTCCCGCACCCAAAGAAGCGCGAAGTGGGATCACAGCCACCATACGTTTTTCATGAAGAAGCCACTGGAAGTTCTTATAAAGCGCTTCCTCGTCTGTATTCACTGCTCTTTCAGTAGTATTGTCTTTTGGAATTTCCCAAACAGGGATACTCCAACCTTTTGCTCCGGAAGCGTTTGCTCCTGCTGCTACTGGAGTGAAAGAATTATTTGCTACAACTGCATTTGTTTCTCTTCCGCCTGGACCAACCCATTTACAGATTGTTCCACCGCTACAAGAACCACTGGCAGTATTTGAAACCTTTACTCTATATTCCGAAGTATTCCAAGATTCTTTATAGATCAGGTCTACACCGTTCGAATCTCTATATAGTTTTCCATCCAGAGTCAGAACATTTCCGTTAGAATCTACGCGGTTCTTATTATAATAAGGCCCGCCGCCTGAAATCAGAACTGTGCGGATCAATTTCATAATGAATGGAATTGTTTTAGTATAAACAGTGTCGTTTGCTGCTGGGATAATAGTTGGATCTGGAGCTTCCAACAGAGTTAAAGTTGGAGTATTGATCCCTATAGAAAGTGCAGTCGGAGTGGTTGCATCCGCATTCTTAAACACGGCAGCGTCTGCAGAACTTTGGTTCATGAAAGCTTTGATACCGATATTACCGGTCATCGCAGATTTCATAGAATAGATACTGTCTCCTACAGTAAGAACACCGCCAGTCATAGGACCGCCGTTTCCTGAACCGTTAGGCTCAAGTCTCATCATAGAAGTATCTGCAGGATTTTCCCAACGGAATCCATAAGTGTCGGATAAAGTCAGGATGAACATTAAGGATTCTAATGCAGTAATTGGGCTACTAGTGATATTCGCAGGATCAGCTCTATCTAAGCCAGAAGCATCCATACGAATTAACTCGCGAAGAGAGTGATCCACACCAGTTATTCCAGACGCGAAGTCAAACTTGGCGAAATTTTTAGCCATCTCCAAGGAAAGAATAACGTTCGGATCGGAAGTATAATTTCCTCCTCTTCCAAGCATTGGCCTCAGATAGCGGAAAGATTCACTAAGAACGGTAGCAAATTCAGTAGGATAAGTAGCATCTCTATAATCAGCAAAGGCTGGATCAGAATAAACAGAACCGCCCGCAGTATAAAATTTTTCTAAATTAACTACCAGGTTTTTCAGAACTGTCTCAGAAGATTTTGCATCGCTGAATCCTGCCCTTTGTCGGAAGGATTTTCCCAAGGCTCCTATCATCTGGATCAATTTTTCTTTCATAACTCTATCAGAAATGAGAGAAGGATCTACCATCCCTTGTAAAAGACCGGTGATCGCTTGTTTTGCATTTGCGTTTCGGTTGATTGCCTTATCCAGCACATCTTCCAATTCTACAAAAAGGATACGAATTTCAGGATCTTTTAATACTGCAGAAACCTCTTTAAACTTGGTTTCCATAGTTTCTTTAGAATAATTTGTGTACATGTACTTCAAAGCAGTTTGGCTAAGAGGCGCCATATTACGAAGTACAGGTCTACGATACGTGCGTAAGGATTCTAACCATGGCTGGAGAACATCGAATGCGTTATTTGGAGCCTTCTCTATACGATCCAAAAGAGAATGAACTCTAAGAAGAGACTGACGCACATGAGCTTCCGGTTTTAGCAGAAGATCACCGGAAACTCTTAAGAAACCCACGATATCCTCTCTATAAGGAATAGTCATGGATGACTCTAATTTAAGATTAAAATTAATAGGTTCTAAACTTTGGAAACCTGATTTGATAGAAGGATAATCATCGAACAAATTAAAAAGGCGAATTCCTTTATAATCGATATTATCGTAAAAAGTATCCGCGCTTGATTTATCCCCGCCTGCCTGACAGCCCATCCCCAGAGCCAAACATAGCGAGAAAAGAATGTGTGCTTTCTTTATATTCATATCTATTAGCTTATCCTAACAGTTTCTTTCCAAGTGTGGACAGCATAGCGATCGCTACATAAAGCGGGCTTATATCAGGCTTATATTTCCGGCGCATTTGAAAAAAAATAAGCGAGACTCTATAAAAAGTTTCCGGCTGATTTTGGGTTCTTTTTAAAATAACAATCGTTATTCAATATAAGACTTTTCGATTGAAGGTCTCAATCTATCTTTTGAGACTTCGATTTTGTCCATTCGAATTAAAACTATATTACAAAAAACGAAACTACCCTTCTATCCCTTGTGAGATGGATTAAAAAGAACGATCGTTTTATAAAATTTATTCTAGATTTCGTTCTAACTTGTAGAAGGTACTACAAAATCAACCTCAGTCAGAACGACTCCAAATCGCTCAGGGAATTCTTGACAACTTGCTCAGTTTTTTTCATTCTCCCTGCCATGCCTCCAGACGTAATGGGAAGTCATAGTTACTACAATTCAGGGATTTGGTTCCAGGTCCTTTGGGCAATCACCCAATTCGGGACTGCACTCGGAATTCTAATGTCCCTCGGACAGCTTGTTATGGAGAATAAGTCGGCTCTAAACAGGCTTTTGGCCTTGATTTTCCTGATTTTGGGTCTGCTACAGGGTAGCTTTCTACTATTAGTTTCAGGTTTATACATAGAATTTCCCAGAATTTCTCTTATCCAATTCCCACTTATCGCATCGGTTGGCCCTATTCTATTCGGAATTCATAGTGTAAGCCAGGACAGAGAGTCAGATGAAATCTCCTACTTAGGATTCGCAAAGAAACATCTGATCCTTCCTGGTCTTGTTTGGGTGGTATATTTCCTGGCAGTGTTCCTTCTTCCCCAAGAATGGATCTTAGAAAAGATCTCTATTTTTTTAAGAGAAACTGGTTGGAATGAGGGGGAGATCTTACTTTCTTCTCCCATATTAATCCTGATTTTTTATATTTTACTCATCCTAAAAGGAAGTTCTGACCTACTACGGTGGGAGATCCTACAAGAAGAATGGACCGCGAGGATTCTCGCATTCATGGTAATTTCTACATTCGTGAATCTTGGATTCGGTGCAGTTTATTTATCCAGTAAGTCGCCTATCTTTCTTCTAGCATGTTCAGCGATGATGGGGATAAGTCTTTGTCTCGCCTACCTGATCGGGCATAAGCGGCCTGCATTCTTTCAAGTTCTTCAAGAAGTAAGCCAGGCCACCAGGCAAAAATATGAGCGTTCCCTACTTACCGGAGTGAACAGAAATGCGCTTAGAGACAGCCTTATCCAACTCATGGAAAAAGAAAAATTATATAGAGATGAGAAGTTGGGACTCGCAGATCTTGCAGACGAACTTGCGCTTTCTACCCACCAGGTCTCCGAATTGATCAATCAGGAGCTTGGAAAAAATTTCTCCGCATTTGTGAATGATTATAGGATCAAAGAAGCATGCGAACTTCTACAAAAAGAACCAGACAGATCTATCTTGGATATAGCATTCGAAGTTGGATTCGCTACCAAGTCCTCATTTCATAGGGCGTTCCAAAAGTATACAGGCAAAACTCCTTCCGAATTCAGAGGAAGTTAATCAATTTGGCTCCAAACTAATCGTGCGCTCTTAAAAAAAGTTAGTAAAAATTTATAGATTGGGACCAAATTCCCAGTTGCATTCGATCAATTGAGACGACTGTTTTCAAAAATTTCCGTAAGATATGGATAACCGAAAACAAAAACGGAGGAAACCGATGATCGCCATTGCAGAAAGAGAGACGTCTCAGGTTCCAACCAAACTTTATACTATATTGTCCCAAAAAGAAAAAAGTAAGAAGATCATGAAATGGATCAGATTCAAGGACAGAAAACTACGTGGTAAATTCGAATTCTTAAAACACCAAGACCAATTAGGCCTAACGATCACTTTGGGTTCAGCTGCGGGTATGATCTTATTTGCGGGACTTTATATCGAAGGGATCATTCCTGCTTGGGCATGTATCCTAGCAAATGGAGTTCTTGCTTCTATTCTTCATGAAGTCGAACACGACTTAATTCATAATTTATATTATAAGGATAATCTAAAGATCCAAAACTTCATGTTCTGGACGGTCTGGATCTTTCGTGGAAACACAGTAAGTCCTTGGTATAGAAGAATGATACATACTCTTCATCATAAAGTATCTGGTCATAAAGAAGATATAGAAGAACGTTTGATCGGGAATGGAATGAAATTCGGATTAAAACGTTTTATCACCATGATGGATGGGAATATGTCCTTCTTATTCCAATCTCATATCCTACGTAGAGAAGCTCCTAAATTTAAAAGAAGTGAGATCACTCGTTCCAGTTGGCCTTATCTAGTGATCTATTTTCATTTATGGTATAATTTCTTATTCATTAATCTTTTTTATATTGGAAATGAATTATTAGGAAAACCTGTAGAAGTCCCCGCTTGGTTGGATACTGTCCGCCATTTCTTGAATATTTCAGCTGTGGTTTATACAATTCCAAACTGGATCAGACAAACAAGCATCCAAATTGTTTCTTCTAATATGCATTATTATGGAGATGTAAAAGGACTTCATGATCAAACTCAAGTGTTGAATTCTTGGTTCTTATTTCCTCTTCATCTATTTTGTTTTAATTTTGGAAGCACTCATGGAATCCATCATTTCGTAGTGAATCAGCCTTTTTATCTCAGACAAGCGGTGGCGCCTTTTGTTCACCCTGCAATGAAACGTTACGGGATCAGATTTAATGATTTCGGAAGTATTTTCAGGGGGAATCGTTTGGGTAAAAAGGAAGCCCTAACAGCGGCTTAAAGATCATATTCTTCTTTGGTATGGGATTCGGGTGAAAGCCCGGATCCTTCTTCTTTTCTTGATTATTACAAATCATAGAAATCATTTATAACGCAAAAGTAATTCCTTTCCGTTCCAAATAGGCATCGGAAATTAGTCCTGCCAGATGCAGGAAAACAGACTTAGAACCTATCTTGAATTCCAAGTTTCCCAAATTTTGATCAGTGGAAACGTATTATTCGCTCAGGTTCTTTCTTATTCCCCTTCTCTTATCACCTGGGGAAGAACATTATTTGCAGCAAGTCTTTTAGGTTTCGTTCTTTGGTTTAGAAAAAGACCATTCTTCTTCCCCACTAAAAAAGAAAATTGGATCTCATTTTCTTTAGGATTACTTTTAGCGTTTCATTGGGTTACTTTTTTTGCTTCAGCACAAGAAGCGACAATTGCTGTGGCAGTGCTCACCCTATTCACTCATCCAGTTTGGACCGTATTACTGGAACCTTTATTTTTTCCTTCTAAGATCAGAAGCCTAGATCTAGGACTGGCTGTTCTCGTCCTATTTGGAATGTGGATACTCGTCCCAAGTTTTGATCTAGAAAACAAATATCTTTTGGGAGTAGGACTAGGGCTTTCCTCTTCCTGGGCGATGGCATTCAGAAATATTCTCACTAAAAAATATCTATCCGGTCACGGATCCACACAAGTGATGTTTCACCAAACTGCTGTTACTTGTTTTGTTTTAAGCCCAGTTTTGCTATTCGAAGACCTATTCGTTACTCCTAAGGATTGGGGACTAGTCATCCTTTTGGGAGTATTTTTCACAGCAATAGGACATACATTCTATATCAAATCTGTATTTAAGATGAAGGTCAAAACAGCAGGATTATTATCCACTGTGCAACCAGTATATTCTGCAATTCTTGCCTGGGCGATCTTACATGAGGTTCCAAGAAAGGAAGAATTTATAGGAGGAGCGCTGATCTTATTTGCTGCTGCACTCGAATCTTTTAGATACAGAAAAAAAACGGAATAGAAGAATGTTTGCTCTTGTAGATGGATCTGCTCCTTTCTTTCTGGAATCCAAAGAAAAACACCAAAATTGGTCCAAGGCACCTTTGGCTCATTTGGAGAAGTCTTCCCTTCCTTCTAAGAAAAAACATAAAAGAGTCAGAGAATCTTTTTACAAATATACTAAAAGAATTTCTAAATTAGGATTTAATGCAGTCAGTCTGGATGAACTTTGTTATCTTTCTGAAAGAGATTTTTATCCAGAAGATCTAAAACGTAAGATCTCATCTTATCGTAAAAAATATAAAAAATTATTCAAGATCGCTTCTTCTCAAGATCTAAAAGTATTTATCACCACAGATTTTTTCTCCATCAATGATTCCATTTTAGAACATACAGGTGGAAATCTGGATAAGATCATCCAACTTTTTAAAGAATCATTAGAAGACCTATTTTCCAGTTTTCCAGAAATTTCAGGAATCGTTCTTAGGATCGGAGAATCAGATGGAGTGGATGTTACTGGAGATTTCAGAAGTAAACTTCTACTCAAAAAACCCAAACAGGCAAACGTATTTCTGAAGGAAGTCCTGCCTGTTTTCGAAAAATATAATAAAACATTAATATTTAGGACCTGGACATTAGGAGCCTACGAAATAGGAGATCTAATCTGGAATCCAAAAACGTATCGTAAAGTATTCCAAGATATACAAAGCAAATCTCTGATCATTTCTTTAAAATATGGAGAAGGTGACTTCTTTAGATATCTTCCTATCAATCCATTATTTTTCGAAGATGATAAACCTAAACTTTTAGAACTACAGGCAAGAAGAGAATACGAAGGTTTTGGAGAATACCCAAGCTTTGTAGGTTGGATGTATGAAAAATACAGATCAGAACTTTTAGGAAAAGCGAATATTGCAGGGATCAGCGTTTGGACACAAACTGGAGGTTGGTCTTCCTTCAAGAACATCACTTTTTTAAAACGTTCTTCTTATTGGAATGAATTGAATACATTCGTTTCTGTTCAACTATTCACAAAACCAGAAAGAAGTTTAGAAGATATACTTAATAAATTTTACGGCAAAAAGAATTCAGATCTATTTTTAGAATTTTTAAAATTAAGCGAAGAATTGATCTTAAATCTTTTATACGATCCAGGATTTGCCAGACAAAGTTTTTATATGCATCGTGTTCGGATCCCTCCCATTCTTCATATCACTTGGGACAAGATCACTGTTTCTGATCCGTTCCGATCCTTATATTCTTACTTAAATCCAAATCCCCAAGAATCATTGCGATTAGGAGAAGAAACTTTTGCCCAGCTTTCTCGCATGAAAAAGATCTCTGAAAAATTGGATCTTCCTTATGATTTCCAATTCCAGAAAAAAACATTTCGGCTGATTCTAAACGCAAGAAAACTACTCTACTCCGAAAACTTAAGCCTATTAGCCGAATCAAAAAGGCTCGCAAAAGAATATCATAAGAAATATCCTAAAACTTTCCGCTTCCAATTCCAGGCATCCAAATCCAAACCTTCCCGGTTTTTAGGATTTATACTGAAATTATTTTTGAGAACAAGAAGCCGCTACAGGCTAGGCGACAAAATCTTATTTCATCCCATTTTGCGTAAGATCTACTATCTGGTGTTTTTAGGGATCAAAAACAAACTTCCCGACTTTATCAACCGCCAGGGGATGCCAGTCAGAGAATTATTACAGTGAAATCTTAATTGACGAAACTAAGTTTAGGGTCAAAAATTTTACTATGGCTCGAATTTTCACAGGTTCCCTGATTTCCATTTTCGCATTTTTTATAATATTCAACTGTTCTTCCACGGAAACAAAGGATTCTTCTGAATCTTCCAGCAATACAAGCGCAAGTGTATCCAGATCAGAAGGTTCAAACTCCTCTTCTAATAGATCCATTAATCCAGACCAAGAAACTGAAGACGGTCGTTGTGAATCAGGCAACTGTGAAAACGGCACAGGCACCTATGTATATTCTACGGGCGATATATACACCGGTGGATTCAGTAGCGGAATGAGAGAAGGTAAAGGCAAATTCGTTTATAAGAACGGAGATAAGTTCGAAGGAATTTATGTAAATGATCTGAAAGAAGGAGATGGAATGTATTTCTACTCCAATGGAACTGTGATCCGAGGAAATTTTGCAAAAGGTATCATTAAAGGATCCGGCAAAGTTACATTCACTGACGGAAGTGTTCTAGTAACTGAATTTACAGACTCCAGCAATTCTAATCCAGGACCTTATACGAAAAAAGACGGAACAGAAACTGAATGTTTTCTGGAAAATAAGGTGCTCGTTTGTGTAAAACCAGATCAGAATGGTACACCTCAAACTCAGCAATAAGAACATTCTCCTATTAATACTGTCGAATATTTGTCGAGCTTAGGTATTTCGGCCGTCTAAAAATATGATTGGCGAATCCGCAAGACCAGTCATTATCAACTAAGGGGAAAAAGATGTCGATTCCAAGCAGATATTCCATAGCAATCCATATTCTTTCCCTGATCGACAAGGATGGAGAAGAAGCCAGTTCTTCTCAAATTATGGCAGATAGCATTGGGACCAATCCTGTTGTAGTCCGAAACCTTCTGGGAAAATTAAAAAAGGCGGGACTTGTAGTTTCCAAACAAGGTGTAGCAGGAGCAAAACTTGCTAAATCTCCGGAAGAGATCCAACTTTTACAGATCTATAAGGCAGTAGAAACAGAAGGTCCGCTATTCTCCATTCATGATAAGCCCAATCCGAAATGTCCTGTGGGTAAAAAGATACAAATCACTTTGACAGGAATTTTCCAAGAGGCTCAAACTGCTCTCGAGGCAAAACTAGGTGAATTCCATCTTTCAGATGTTCTCTTCCAATTGGATTCTGAAAAGAAAAAACGAGCATAAGCGCCGTTAGTTAAAGAAGAACTCGGTCTAAATCCTCATATTTCTTCTAACAAAAATCCTTGCCTCAAAATAAAGGGTTCCTAATATCCTTTTCGTTGCTCATTTCAATCCGCAAGATAATTGGAGAGAAGGATGAAAAAAATATTCAAACGGGTTTCGATTGGCCTAGGTGCTGTGCTTATCGCCTATTTGGGGATCTATTACGCTACATTTCCCAAATACGAATTCCATCCAAAGGCCGACTTAACTCAAAGTTTTGATTCGTTCTATAAAACAAAATTAGAAGAGACCAAATCACTTAACGGAAGACCAGGCTCAGAAGAAAAACTGATCCGTTATTCTCCTGGCAAAACTGAATATGCAATTCTATATATTCATGGCTTCGGCGCGTCCCGCGCAGAAGGAGAAGCAACTGTAGATAAAGTTTCTGCCTCTCTCAAGGCAAATACTTACTACTTAAGACTTCCTGGTCATGGGACCAATAATGAAGATCATAGAGATACTCCTTTTACTGAATACCTCCGCGTAGCAGAAGAAAGTCTATTAATGATGGATAAATTAGGAAATCAAACTATACTTATGGGAACCAGTATGGGCGGTTTGATATCAGTTTATCTGGCTGGAAAATATCCGGATAAGATCAAAGATCTAGTATTATTTTCACCTTTCTTTGACTTTGCAGTTCCTTTGGCTAAAATATTCTTTTATCCAGGCGGAATGACATTCGGAGAAACTGTCCAAGGAAAGATCAGAAAATCTCCTCCTAAAACACCTGATGATGGAATTGGAGATCATTATTACGAACATTGGTATAAGGATCAGTATTTAGGCGCAATCCAACATGTAAGTGGTGCGACCAAATTTGTTTTAAGCCAAAATAGTTTTGAGAAGATCAAGGTCCCTACTCTATTAGTCTATTATTATAAGGATAAGGATCATCAGGACAAAACTGCAAGTGTGCCTGCAATGCTGAAAGCTTTTGACAAAATAGGCGGAGAAACTCCGAATCCACTCAATACAAAAGCACAAATAGAAGAAGGAAGCCATGTTCTAACTTCTGAACATGTGTTCTCGAATAAAGAAAAGGTCCAAAAAGAAGTTTTGGACTTCTTACATAAGACCGGAGTAAAATAAGATTACCACCTTCTTCCTTTCAAAGGGAAGAAGGTATCCTTTCCCCCCATTCTTGCGCTGATCTTAAAATTTCTTCCGCAAGCAAAGCAAGCCCTGGTCCGGACTTTTTGCGATAACAAAGATAAAATTTCCTTTCCGTATTCCATTCTTCGAATTTTATTTTTTTGAGTTTTGGGCTGATTGAATATTCAGACAAAAATCCAATTCCGAGTCCTGCTTCTAAGGATTTGATGACTGATTCTACACTCCTAAGTTCCATTGCAATCTTGGGGCCAAACTCTTTAGAAAATGATTTTATCTTCTTCTCCACTGCTTTTCTAAGAGCAGAACCTGGATGGAATAATACATAGGATTGTTTTTTCAGATCTTCTATTCTGATTTTCTTTTTAAGAAAAATGGGATGGTCTTTGGAAGCCACAGGGAAGATCTGATCCGAAAGAAATTCCAGAACATTCAAACTTGGTTCCGAGATTGGACCAGTCAATATCCCAAGATCAACTTCTCCCTTTAAAACTGCGTCCTTGGTTTCCCCGGCATCTCCTTCTCGTACAGAAAGGGAAAGTCCTGGCCTTTTTTTCAGGATCTCCTTTAATATCTGGGGTAAGATCCAAGCAGAAACTGTTCCACCTGCTGAAATGGAATAATTTCCTTTTAGTTCATTCTCCTTAGAAAAACCATTTTGGATCTCTTCCCAGATTTCTTTCATTCGGATAGAATATTGGTAAAATCTTTCTCCTTCGTGAGTGAGTCTAACAGACCTTCCCCCTCTTTCCAAAACACTAACACCTAATTCTTTTTCTAAAAGATAGATCTGTTTAGAGAGCGCAGGTTGTGTTAATCCCAAGCGAGAGGCGGCCTTTTGGAATGTGCCTGAATCCGAAATTTCCAGAAAATAAACGATCTGTCTGAATTCCATAAGGATATATAACTTTTAGTTATATATTTTATAAAACCAATTTATTTGCATTATATCAGTAAATTTGATACCTTCTTTAATAAGAGGGAAATATGGGACAAACTTTATACGACAAAATTTGGGAAAGCCATCGTATCTCAGAGAATTCAGACTCAGAATCCATTTTATATGTGGACCGTCATGTTCTTCATGAAGTGACTTCTGCCCAAGCATTCGAAGGATTAAGAACTAAGAATAGAAATGTAAGAAGAACAGATCTTACCTTCGGAGTTGTGGATCATAATGTTTCCACAAGAGATCGTAAGAATAGAGATGCTGCAGGCCCGATCTCCAGATTGCAGATAGACACTATGGAAAAAAATTGTAAGGACTTTGGAGTTCGTTTATTTGGCCCAGAAGATCCTGAACAAGGGATCGTACATGTATTGGGTCCGGAGCTCGGATTCACCATCCCTGGTTCAGTTATTGTATGTGGAGATTCCCATACTGCAACTCATGGAGCTTTCGGAGCATTGGCATTCGGCATCGGAACAAGCGAAGTGGAACATGTGCTTGCTACCCAAACCTTAAAACAAGCAAAAACAAAATCAATGTTAGTCCATTTTATTGGCAAACCAGGTTTTGGGATCACTGCCAAAGACGTTGTCTTGGAATTGATCTCCAAAATAGGCACCTCAGGTGGAAGAGGTTTTACAATGGAATATACAGGAGAATGGATCAATTCTCTTTCCATGGAAGGAAGAATGACTATCTGCAATATGAGTATAGAAGCTGGAGCAAGAGCAAGTTTGATCGCACCTGACCAGATCACATTCGATTATTTAAAAGACAAAAAGTTAATCCCGAAAGGAGAACGTTTTGACCAAGCAGTTGAATATTGGAAAACATTCTTCACAGATAAAGACGCAGTTTACGACGAGGTTATAGAATTAGATATTTCTAAAATAGAACCTCAGGTTACCTGGGGAACAAATCCTTCTCAGTCTTTACCTATCGGAGGTGTTGTTCCTAATCCAGAAGAATTCGAAGATCCAAGAGCAAAAGAAACTGCCTGCAATGCACTAGCGTATATGGGTCTAAAACCAGGAACTCCAATCTCAGAGATCAAAATTGATAAGGTATTCATTGGGTCTTGTACAAATTCTAGGATAGAAGACTTGAGATCAGCTGCAGAAGTAGCGAAAGGAAAAAAAGTCCATCCAGATGTTCAGGCATTGGTCGTCCCCGGCTCAGGTTCAGTAAAACGTCAGGCGGAATCAGAAGGTTTAGATAAAATTTTCTTAGAAGCAGGATTCGAATGGAGAGAGCCAGGTTGTTCTCTTTGCCTTGCGATGAATGACGACGTGCTAAAGCCGGGAGAAAGATGCGCTTCTACTTCTAACCGTAACTTTGAGGGAAGACAAGGCAGAGGAGGAAGAACCCATTTGGTCAGTCCTTCTATGGCGGCCGCTGCGGCAGTGACTGGAAAATTTTCAGATGTGAGGAGATTAGCATGAACTCAAAAATTTGGACAATACATACAGGAGTTCCGATCTCTATCCCAAGAGAGGATATTGATACGGATCAGATACTTCCTAAACAATTCATGAAATTGATTGATAAGAAAGGTTTTGGAAAACATCTATTTCATGATTGGAGATATTCAGACTTAGAAGGCAATATTCCAAATCCTGAATTCATTTTGAACCAGGAAGGTTTTAAGAACGCAAGTGTTCTTGTTGCAGGAAAAAATTTCGGCTGTGGCTCCAGTAGAGAACATGCGCCTTGGGCACTTGCAGATTTTGGGTTCAGAGCGATTTTGGCTCCTTCTTTCGCAGATATATTCTCTATCAATTCTGCAAAAAATGGGATCGCTTTAGTTCGTTTGAAAGAAGAAGAGATCTCTTATCTAAATAGCTGGGTTTCTAAAAATCCTGGATCTCAAATCAGGATCAATTTGGAAAATTTGGAAGTACAAGCGGGAGATAAAACCTTCTACTTTCATTTGGATACTGCTTCCGTGAATCGGATCCGAGAAGGCTTGGACGATATTGATATCACTCTGAAAAATGCAAAAGAGATCCTGGATTTCGAACAGAAACGAAAAGCAGAAAAACCGTTTTTGGAAGTACATTGGTGATATTCTTCCAAAAATTTTTGTCCCGGTGCTCTGCACAATAGATCTTAAAAAACCTTTTATTAGCTGGAAAAGAATTCGGGGAAAATTAATATGTTCGTCATTCTTTCGCTTCTAAAAGGAACCTAGAGTGAGTTTAACAGAATCCATTCATGATAAGATCACAACACCTATTGTTAAAATCCCTGATTCAGCTCTGAAAACGGGGATCTATGATTTAACCAAGGAAGAACTGGGACAAAGGATCGAACTAAAAGAAGGAGTGAGCTTGAGATATATCACTCCTCCTGATCGCAGAAGATGGCTCTTAGATCGGTTCTTACTCGGTTCCGATCTTACATTTTTATACGGATACTTCCGTCAGATCATGATCGCAAGACAAACCGCCCTAAATGGAAAATTTTTCGATCCTCGTTGGATAGAATTATCAGGCGGGATCTTAGACCTGATCGAAGGTTGCCAAGGAAAATTCCAAATAGAAAATTTAGAGAACGTTGTCTCTCCTCAGGGACCTGTAGTTTTTGCAGGAAACCATATGAGCGTTTTAGAAACTTTTGTATTCTCGTACTTTTTAGTTCCCCACAGAAGACTTACTTATGTAGTTAAAGAAAGTTTAATAAAGGGATATTTCGGTCCCATTATGAGAAGTAGGGACCCGATCGCAGTAGGTCGTGACAATCCAAGAGAGGATCTAGTCAAGGTATTGGAAGAAGGTGAAAATCTTCTGAAAAAAGGGGTTTCTATCGTAGTATTTCCTCAAAGTACAAGAACGAGGACATTTAATCCTGCGGAATTTAATTCAATTGCGGTTAAACTTGCCTCCAGAGCAGGAGTTCCAGTGGTCCCATTTGCGATCAAAACTGATTTTTGGGAGAATGGTAAAGTATGGAAAGATCTAGGTAGCCTATACAGAGACAGAAAGATCCATATGAAATTTGGTCCTCAGATAGATACTAAAGACTCTAAAAAGGCGCAAGCAACACTTTTGAATTATGTGTTAACTAATTTAAAAGAATGGAATGTAGAAATTCTTTCCGAACAAAAATAAAATGAAAGAGCGGATCAAACAAATTCTCTAATCCGCTTTTTGGTGGGGAGAAGGTTTAGTAACCTCCCCCGCCTCCTCCTCCACTTCCCCCACCATAACCGCAAGAAGCAACGGCCAATAGATATTGGGAAGAACATGCGGTATTTGCATATCCAGGGTTTTCGTTAGAGCAAGTTAAATACAACGCAGCTGCAGCATTGCAATTTTTTTTGTCGTTCTTATCATCTCCACCGGTTCCATATAAATCGTTATACGCATCACAATTTACAAAACCAAGCGAAGATAGAACCAATAGTAAGATCAAAATCCTTTTTTTAGTTCTCATAAACATTCTCCATATTATGGCAGATAATTTTTTCTAAGAATATCTGATTGATAAGGAACCGCAATGGTTTTAGGATTAGATCACTATTTGTCGGAACCAACAATACAATTTTGGATATATAAAATGTCCTAAACTTGTTTTATTCTAACGGAACCAAAAACGATCCCCATCTAAGAAACGTTTTACACCTTCTTTGGTACTTTTGCTTTCCATTACTGGAAAAGTATTTCTGGCTTCGAGAGTTAACGCTTCTTGTAAAGGTAGGTTCCAGCCTTCTAAGGCAGAATTTAGATCTGCGAACATTGCATCTCTTGGTTGTTTACAAAGTTGAGTGGCATAAGAAAATGCTCTTTCTAAACCTTTTCCTTTTTTTACAAGTTCCCATACGAGTCCTAGTTGGTAAGCTCTCTCTGCGCGGATCCTTTGTCCTGTTAAGATCAAAGGTAAAGCAGATCCCCAGCCAAGCAATCTTGGGAGATATACTGTACCTCCATCTACTAAAGGAACTCCCCATCTTCTACAAGCGACAGAGAAGATTGCCTGAGGTTCTGCGATACGAATATGACCATGACAAAATAATTCCAAACCACCTGCGTATGTATAACCATGAGATACAGTGATCACAGGTTTTTTCTGAACGATCCTCGATCCACCTAAAGGACCAGGATCATTCTTAGCATATTCCTCTCTTTCTTCTTGGTTTAGATACAGATTTGCCATTTTATCCAAACCAGAAAGATCTGCTCCGGAACAAAATGCCTTATCACCTGCTCCATGCAAAACAGCTACGGTTAGTTCAGGATCTTTCTGAAAAGTTTTCCAAGCTTCCACAAATAGATCCGCCATCTCCTTATTCACTGCATTATGAACATCAGGACGATTCATTGTGATCTGGAAAATTTTGCCACCAGCAACATCATGAATATTTGTAATCAATGGAAGATCTGACATACCTAAATAAAAACCTAGATCTATAATACAGAAAGAACTTTTTTGTTTGGTGTTGACTTCTTAAATCTTACGTCTAAAATTCCATCTACCCGAGTTGAACCCGGTATGCCTCAAAAAGAAGAACTCGGAACAAACCAAACCTTAGATTTACTATCAGAACTTCTGGACACATACGTCTGGGAAACGGAAGATATAAGTCTTTGTAAGATCCCTTCTCAACTTTCTAAACGTTTAGGCTTAAAAGAATCCGAAATTTCCTTATCGTTCCTTCTAACAAAGATCCATCCCTCAGACAGAACAAAATTAGAAGTAGAAATTGCGTCTGCCAAAGAAGGACAAAATCCAGATCCATTTGAATTGAAAATAGCAGGACAGGATGGAGAGTTTTTATATTTCAAAGTTGGCATTCGATATTTAAGAACTTCTTCGGAAGTCCAAGGCAAATATATATTCTTACTCCAAGAGATCACAAAACCAAAGGCAGATAGAGAATCTCTCAGACAAAGTAACAGAAGATTAAAACTCGCAACAAAAGCAGCAAATGTAGGCATCTGGGATTTAGATCTTATCAAAAATGTATTAGTCTGGGACGAAGGAATGTACAATCTTTATGGAGTTCCTAAGGCAGAATTTTCAGGCGCTTATGAAGCCTGGGAGAAGTCACTTCATCCGGATGATAAGAGCAGAGCTATAGAAGATTTTTATAATGCAGTCGCAGGAAGAAAGGAATTTGATACTGAATTCAGGATCATCTGGCCTGATAAATCAGTTCATTATATTAAGGCAATTGCAGCAGTATTTCGCGACTCTGAAGGAAATCCGATCCAAATGATCGGAACAAATTGGGATATCACTCGTATCAAACTTGCAGACCAAGAATCTATAAAAAACCAGGAGAACCTTGTTTTAAGTGAGCTAATGTTCAGAGGAGCATTCGAGAATAATGGGATCGGAATGGCGGTAGTTTCTTCTGAAGGAAAATGGTTAAAGGTAAATAGAAAACTCTGCGAGATTTTAGGATATGCAGAAACTGAATTTTACTCTCTCACCTTCCAAGATATCACTCATCCAGAAGACCTAGAAAAAGATCTATCATACGTAAAACAGATCTTAGATAAAGAAATAGAATCTTATAAAATGGAAAAACGATACTTCAAAAAGGATGGTTCCATTATCTGGATCAACCTAAGTGTTTCTTCCGTTAGAGATAAGTTTGATAATTTCTTATATTTTGTTTCTCAGATAGAAGATATCACAGAAAAGAAAATTGCAGAACAATCATTGATCGCAATCAACTATGATATGAAGCAGATCTTGGATTCTGCAACACAGGTCGCCATCATAAAAACAGATTTACAAGGTGTGATCACGGTTTTCAGCAAAGGTGCAGAAAATTTATTCGGATATTCAGAAGAGGAATTGATTGGGAAATATACGCCGGAAATACTCCATGATAAAGAAGACACGGCCAAAAAAGGAAAAGAATTAAGCGAACTTTATAATAAAGAACTTAAAGGTTTCGATATATTCAGCGAGGTTGCTAAAAGAGAATCATATGATTCTAGGATCTGGAAATACAGGAGAAAAGATGGAACTGTTTTCCCAGCACAAATGATCATCACTACTGTCAAAGGTTATGATTCTAAAATTTCCGGATTTTTAGGAATAGGCACAGATGTATCTGGAGCTCAGGAATATTTAGAAAGACTGGAAGATACAAAACTACAGTTAGAAATTTTAGCAGATCAATTGAGCAGAAAGAATGCACAACTTCTAAACTACGCGCATATTACTTCTCATAACCTAAGAGCACCTACAAGTAATTTGATCTCCCTAGTTGAATTAGTGGAAGAGGCACAATCTGAAGAAGAAATACATTCCCTGCTAGGAAAGTTCAAGATCTCTGTGGATTATTTGCAAGAGACCTTAGATAGTTTGGTAGAAGTATTAAAAATACAAGAAGGCACCAGACGTAAAATAGAACCTGTCCGATTCGATTCAGTTTTAAAAAAGATAACTAGAATTTTAGAAGGTCAGATCCTGGAGACTTCTGCTGAGATCCGCTCAGACTTCTCCCCTTTAGAAGAATTCGAATATGATAAGGCTTATTTAGAAAGTATTCTATTAAATCTAATTTCAAATTCTATTAAGTATAGATCTTCTAGTCGTATTCCTAAGATAGAGATCCGGACAGAAATTGCAGAAGGAAAATATTTGCTTATTGTAGAAGATAACGGTTTAGGTATAGATCTGAAAAAATACCAAAACAAATTGTTCGGTTTACATAAAACATTCCATAGACATCCAGACGCAAGAGGTGTTGGGCTTTTCCTCACTAAGTCTCAGGTAGAAGCTCTCAATGGCAGGATTTATGCAGAAAGTAAATTAGATCATGGAACTAAAATGATCATAGAATTGCAGTCATTATCTCCTCTAAATTGAAAACTCACGAAAACTTACGTTTTTGTAGGAATTCCGACCTTATAGAAGGTTCTTAATTCTATTTAATTCTTAAATATCTATTTTCATCCGATTTCATTCGATTCGATCAAATTTCGATTTTTGGAATATTCTATTTATTTTTACAATTAGCTGAATCGGGTTGCTCCTTGGTCCAAAAAGATCTACACTTAAGGAATGGATAATAGAAGCCAGAAGTCGGACCAAAAGTACCGAATGAGAACCCAGCCGGGCGGCGTCGTGATTCATTCAAGAGCCCAGCCCCAGAAACCAATCAAGTATAGAACAGGAAGACCGGAAGAGGAAGAAATCGCCTCCTTTTGGGTATTTTATCTTTTCCTATTTATAGGATCGTTAATACCGATCGTAGGAGTATTCCCTGCGTTTATCCTGTTCTCTTTTGCGAAAAATAAGTTTTTCAAATTTCTACCGCTTGTTTTGAGTATATTAACCAGCAGCTACGCTCTTTATATAAGAGCTCACTCAGGTTCTGTATTCCAACAACTGAGAAATTTCGTCTATTAAGCCGAAAAAACTTAGAAGGACTTAAATTCTTCTTAAGAAAGAATCTATAGGTCCTAGGCAAATTTACCTTTCTTTAAAAGCCGGCAAAACTGGCTCTATTGACTTTATATCAATCGAAAGTTTTCACAGCGCCAATACTAAAAGATGGTATACCTGCTCTTGCATTATAGGAATAACCAGTTAAGTTCGCGTTACCCACGCTTCCCACTGCATGAGAAAGATCCCAGTCTGTTCCTTTTCCACCTTCTATGGTTTTTCTAGGAATATTATAACTTACAGCTATATCTAAACTCCAACTGTCAAATAAATAACTGAAACCTGCAGAAACAATATCAGTTAGAGAGAAAAATCCGCCAGTAGTTCCTCCCAAAGCATTACTTTTTACTAATGGAGAATTATAGGAATATCCGCCCCTCAATATCCAAGAAGGAGAAGCCTTATACTCTATTCCTAAAATTACCGCCCACTGATCTCTGAAATTCAAATGTGCATCCGCAGAGCCTGTTTTTCCTAAAGGAGTAGGAAGCCATGGATCTTCTAAGGTTTGATTGGCTTTTCTTAAATAAGAACCGTAATTGGTATATACAAAATCTAATGCGAATTTCAGATTTTCAGGCCCGAATGCAAATCCTAATACATGTTTTTCTGGCAAATCAAAAGTATAAGAAACACCTGTCTTACGATAATAGTTTGGATCGTTTGTTCCTACATTGTATCCACCATTCAAAGGAATTCCAACGTGAGATTGGTAAGCATATGCAATCCGGAAATAATCCGAAAAAGAATAATTTGCTCCGAGTATCCCACCTAAAGCGAAAGCATTTTTAGAACTTTCATAATAATAACCTTGGCCAGGGATCTCGATATTACCAGTTATATCATAATATTTTTGATTCAATTTCTGGGTTCCATAAGCAAGCTCTACACTTCCACCCAATGATAAATTACCAAACTTAACGGAGAGGCCGTTCACCAGTTTAAAAACTGCGAATGTATTAGAGTTAGATTCTTTGATCTGCTTAGAATTTCCAAGTGGCCCGGGCATATTAATATCTGCCCATTGGTTCACAGTTTCTCCAGTAGGAGTATTTCTTGTGATCTTATCTACTCCTCCTGAAGCTCCTCCTGGAACATAGAATGTAACTCCATAATTGATCGTTTCAGTCACAGGAAGTTTAAAAGCGATATAAGGACCTGGACCAACCACGTTAGTCGATTTATCATTCTCATAGACGAGTTCCGGATTCGGATCTTGGAAACGGTCCCTGTATCTGTTTTGGATAAGAGAAGCGCCCAAACCAAATTCCAATTTTTTGCCTTTAACCAAAGATAAATTAGCAGGATTTAAGGCCACATCTACCGGAGAACCTCCAAGTGCGTAACCCGCGCCAGCAAGACCTAAATATCTGGAATTGATCGCGTTGAAGTATAATCCATCAACTGCCAAAACTTCTCCGCTCCCAAAAACGAATAATAAGAATATTATAAATATCGAATACTTATTTCGGACCAAACCTCTATGCATTTCTGTTCCTCCCGAGAACCCTGAATTACAAAAGTCTCGAAAGGATTTCCATCATAACACGCAAAAAATCCAATAAAACGAAATCAAATGTACAAAAGAGATAAATATATTAAGCATAGAACCTATATAACTAAACAGTAGGATCTTAAACATACAATTAAAGCAGAATTATATTTAATATATTAAAATAATTATGGATTTTATGGAAATATACTCAAAATATATCTATTATAGCAGATTCAATTCCGTAAAAGAAATCTATCAGGAGAATACTATGGGAATCCATGAAACAAACGGAACACCTCAAATCGATCCAGGACTGGAAGATATATACCGTAATTTCCTAGATTCTATATTCAAAAAACAGAATGAAGATCCTCATCGTTATGGAGGAAGACAGGTTGCAGGGCAATTCGTCCAAGAACTATTCGATATTCTTTTTGCAGGATTTTTCTCAGATCTTAACTTTAGAGATCGAACTCAGGTAGAAGATAGTATCTCCCGTTTTCTACTAGATGCAAAGAAGAAGTTACAACCGTATCTTGTAGGGTCCAATGGTCCTGAGATCAATTGGGTTCTTTCAGAACTTAAAAAAGAATTACCCTTACTTTATGATCTAATCTGGAAGGACGCAATCGCTGCCTATGAAGGAGATCCTGCTGCAGAAAGTGTAAAAGAAGTGATACTCGCCTACTCTGGCTTTTATGCGATTGCAGTTCACAGAGTTGCACATGTATTACATCGTTTAAGAATTCCAATTTTTCCAAGAATGCTAAGTGAATATGCTCACGAAAAAACAGGGATTGATATTCATCCTGGAGCTAAGATCGGAAAATCATTTTTTATGGACCATGGAACCGGGATCGTAATCGGTGGGACTTCCGAAATTGCGGATAATGTTAAAATCTACCAAGGAGTTACTTTAGGAGCTCTTTCTGTAAGTAAAGACCTAGCAAGTATTAAAAGGCATCCTACAATTGAAGAAAATACGATTATCTATGCAGGGGCTACTATATTAGGTGGAGATACTGTGATCGGAAGAAATAGTATCATAGGAGGAAATACTTGGCTCACACAAAGTGTTCCTCCTTATTCTGTAGTGTATCAGAAAAATGAGATCCGGGTCAGGAATTCCAAAGAACTGGACAATGTGATCGATTTTTCTATTTGAAGAATATTGATCGAAGCTTGTTTTCGGATCCGACCCTCAAAGAGGGCCGGAAGTCCTTCCACCTTTCAGATCGTAAAGAGCCCGGATAAGAGCATCTATATCTTCGCAAGTATTATAAAATGCTAAAGAAGGTCTTACAGTACTTTCTAATCCGAATCTTCTTAAGATAGGTTGTGCACAGTGGTGTCCTGATCTTACTGCAATTCCTTCCTGGGCTAAATATCTTCCTACGTCTTCTGTTTTAAAACCTTCCAACACGAAAGATAATACCCCAGCCTTATCAGGTGCAGTTCCGATCATTTTCAGACCAGGAATTTTTTTAAGTTCCTTTGTCCCATATTCCAAAAGAGAATGTTCATATTCTGCAATACGGATCATTCCGAATTTATTTAGATAATCGATTGCTGCACCTAATCCTACTGCATCCGCGATATTACCAGTTCCAGCTTCGAAACGAAAAGGGGCTGGTTGATACACTGTTCTTTCGAAAGTAACATCTTGGATCATATTTCCTCCACCTTGCCAAGGAGTCATTTGGTCCAAAATTTCTTTCTTACCGAATAAAACCCCGATCCCAGTTGGAGCAAAAACCTTATGACCAGAGAATACATAAAAGTCGCAATCCAGTGCTTGCACATCCACAGGCATATGTGAGACTGCTTGGGCCCCGTCCAATAATACCTTGGCGCCTTGTTTATGTGCCAATTCTATCATTGCCCCAGCCGGAGTTACAGTTCCTAATGCATTCGAAACTTGGGTGAATGCAACTATACGAGTCTTAGGAGTTAGTAATCTTTGGTATTCGCTTAGAATGATCTGTCCTGTTTCGTCTACTGGAATTACCTTTAGTTTAGCTCCCTTCTCTGAGCATAACATCTGCCAAGGAACAATATTAGCATGATGTTCTAACCAAGAAATAAGAATCTCATCATCCTTTCCTATATTCTGTCTTCCCCAGGTTTGGGCGACTAGATTGATCGCCTCAGTAGCACCTCTAACAAATACGATCTCCTCGGTCGAAGAAGAATTTAGAAAACCCTTTACCTTCTCCCTTGCAGCCTCGTATGCGTCAGTCGCTCTTGCCGCAAGAGTATGAGCTCCCCTATGAATATTGGAATTCTCATGTTTGTAAAAGTAGGAAAGTCGATCGATTACTGCCTGAGGTTTATGAGTGGTGGCTGCATTATCCAACCAAACTAAATTTCGACCATTTACCCTCTCTTCTAAGATGGGAAAATCTTTTCTGGCATAACTCAGATCGAAATTTCCTGAAGAAATATCTACAGAAGGAACTAAACTTGGGCTAAAACTAAACGGATCAGAAATTTGGATATTCTGGGCTTGCGATTCAAAAGACCTGAATTCATCCAAAAAAGAAAATGGAGAATTCTGCCTAGGTAAACCTTGTCCGGAACCTGGGACATTCAATCCTCCAGGGAATGTAGGAACTCCAACACCGGACAATCCTAGATCAGGAACCCTTGTATATCCAGCCCCAGAACTAGAAGTCCATGAATTCACTTTAGAAGCAGATTCTGCCTGAGAGATAATTCCTTGGCTATCTGCAGGAATCTCATTTGGGATTTTGGAAGAAGAAAGAACCAATTCGTCCACGTTAGATCCACTTGAAAGAGGTCCGAAAAAATTCTTAGACCATTCTGCAATCAAGTTAGGATCTACGGGAGGTGAATCCTTCCAGGAAAATTCTCCGGGATATTCCGGAGAAAAATCATTTGTACTCATAATAATTGCCTACATCCACGTTCTCTAAAACAGCGATCGCATCGTCGGTCAGAACAGCAGCAGAGCAATAAAGAGAGATCAAATAAGAGCCGATTGCAGAACGATTGATCCCCATAAAACGAACAGATAGACCAGGAGTTTGTTCTCCAGGTAAACCTGGTTGGTATAGACCAATCACACCTTGTTTCTTTTCACCAACTCTTAAGAGTAGAATGTTGGTTGTCCCACCGGGAGCCTTAGGCGCGGTCTCTCCTCCTACTAAAAGTTTATCAGTAGGAATAATAGGAAGTCCTCTCCAAGTTAGGAACTGTGCTCCAAAAAGAGAAACTGTAGCTGGTGGAACTCCCCTGCGAGTACATTCTCTACCGAAAGCAGCAACTGCCAATGGATGAGCTAAGAAGAAAGAAGGTTCTTTCCAAACTTTAGAAATGAGTTCGTCCAGATCGTCTGGTGTAGGAGCTCCTTTTCTAGTTTGGATCCTTTGTTTTTTAGGAACATTCTTCAATAGACCATAATCTTCATTATTGATTAGCTCATTCTCTTGGCGTTCTTTCACACTCTCGATAGTTAGTCTTAGTTGTTCCTGGATCTGATCGTGAGGAGTGCTGAATAAGTCGGAAACTCTAGTATGAACATCCAGCACAGTGGATATCGCACTTAACGTATATTCTCTAGGTTTTTCTTCGTAGTCTACGAAAGTTTCAGGAAGAGGTTGTTCGTCTTTCTGTCCGCAAAGAACTTCTACCGAAGTATTGTCCTTTACTTTATTCACTCTTAACGTTCCGGACTCTAAAGGTTTCCAATCCAATAAACGAACTAACCATCGAGGAGTGATTAAATCATATTGTGCATTTGTTTTAGTTGTATTTGCAAGCTTGCGAGCTGCGTTATCTCCCAAAGAATGTTGTGGAATGCTGTTTTCAGCCATATTAAAACTCCTGATTAGCCGAATGGTTCGATCCTTTACGTTTATTTATCGTTTTAAACGAATAAAGGGATTCAGATGTCGAAATAACTCTGTTTAATATATTTTAATAGATGATAAGTATATTAAACAAATCAAATGTACTAAGAAAGATCGAAACATTCGTTCCTGTTGGTATTCGATAAGTAACAAAATTGGGAAATACTTTTTTATTCTTTTGGGAAATTAATAAAAACAGAAGAAGAATGATGAAAGAAATTATCCACAAAGAGATTTAACTTACTTACAAATCTGTATAATGTACAAGAAGGTGAAGAGTAAGATTAACTCTGATCGAAGCAGTTCATCTAAACAGAAATTTTATATGATTTATTGACTTAAAACCTTGTTTTTAGGCTTGGATAGACAAATAAAACAAAATCCTTTTCAGTCATTTCGGAGGAGACAGTCTAATAACGAACTCGGAAACTATAACCTATGAAACGTTCCATCATATCCAGAGAAGGGGTCGGACTCTCGGCCACAGTGATCCAAAGACGAGAATTATACCTTTCCAGAGTAGTTACAGATCTTCCCACACTCGTGTTCGTCAAAAAAGGGATCAAAAGCATAAAACAGAATGATCTGGAATTGGATATCAAATCGGGAGAGGCTGTTGCAATTGCAGGAGGCCAGGCATTCGACGTGATCAATCGACCGGATAATGGAGAATTTGAGGCTGCATGGATCGCATTCCATCCAAACGTGATCCGAAATTACAAACCAAATCTCCAAGATTTGAAAGAAATCGAACCAGCATTCATTTTTTCTAATATAACTTCTGGATTTTCAGATGCATTTCAACTCGCAAGAGAATCTATCACCACAGACAAAATAATCTCCGACCAGGTCGCGATCCACAAAGCGACTGAGATATTGATCTGGCTCGGAGAATATGGTAGAAAGTTTAAGATACCTTCTACTGATAATATTTCTGGGAAGGTCCGATCTTTTTTGAGTGCAAATCCTGCGAAAGACTGGTCTGCCATCGAAATTGCAGATCGTTTGGAGATGAGCGAGGCAACATTGAGAAGAAGACTTTCCTCTGAACTATCTTCTTTTTCAGAGATACTGATCGATGTCAGAATGTCATTTGCTCTTTCTCTATTGCAGGCAACAGATCGGAGTATAGGAGAGATCGCAAGAGAGGTAGGATACGATTCAGCCTCCAGATTCGCAGTCCGTTTCAGGGATAGATTCGGATATTCTCCTACAATGCTAAGAAGAGAAGCAAGTCGTGATCGGAACGGCACAATCCTTGATCGGGTCCGGACATAAGACCTCTTTTTTCGTAAATTTGGGATGCATACTTAGATTTCCGATGTTATTCTACATCGCTAAGAACTCGGAGGTTTTATGAAGAGATTCCTATCGTTTCAAAACGGTATATTACTTTGTGTTTTATTCTTTGCTGGATCCGCCTTTGCCGGTGACTTAAAAGTCACTAGCTCCGCCCTCAAAGAAGGAGGAACAATCACCAACACTCATGTGTTTTCTGGATTCGGATGTTCCGGAGAAAATAACTCTCCAGACTTACAATGGTCAGGCGCTCCTAAAGAAACAAAGTTTTTTGCTGTGACTGCTTATGATCCGGATGCTCCTACCGGAAGCGGATGGTGGCATTGGACTGTGATCAATATTCCTGCGACTGTCACTAGCCTTCCTGCAAAAGCTGGAAATGATAAAGGACCTCTTCCTGCAGGTGCAGTCCAAGGTAGAACTGATTTTGGTAAACCTGGATATGGCGGACCATGCCCACCTAAGGGAGACAAACCTCACCGTTATATATTCAAGGTATTCGCATTAAAGGATAAGATCGATTTAGATGGTGAAGCTTCTGGAGCGTTAGTCGGATTTTACATCAATTCCCTAAAACTTGCTGAAGGAAAATTGACTGCAAAATACGGAAGATAATTTTCTTCTCCGAAGTCGGGCAAGGCCGGCTTCGGATTTTTACGTTATTCGCAATTATTAGAAAAACAAAAAGAGAGTTAAAATATTATTCAGCGTTCAATAGAGTAAGAGCGATCTCTTTAGAACAATCGTATGCCTCTATATCCAAAACAAAATCGTCACCAGAAGTCATATTGGTTAGGATCTCAGTTCCACTACTTCTCAATTCACCAGTGATTAGATGATCTAATTGCATATATTCTACATTACCAATTCCGAATGTATATCCATGCTCGGTAAGTATAATCATTTTATTCGACTTCTCATTGATGCCGGCTATCCTTCCTTTCATTATTCCTCCCTAATGAAACTAGATAAAAGTGGTTATAAATATAGACGGATCTTATAAAAAATCCCTACACTATGTCTTACGATTTCAAAAAAATTCGCAAAAAATATTAAGTTAAGTGTTAAGTTGCCGACCTATGCCCATGAGTCCTTGAGTAATAGATCGACTTTTTAAGGGAATCCAAACTATTATACATTGTAGGTATGTTAGATTCAAATATTCCCCAAAAAACCTGGCCTTCCCCGGAGATCGTATCGGATCTTGCAGATATTCGTAAACATGCGCCACTTACTCATGTGCTTACTAATATAGTAGTCACAAACTGGACAGCGAATGTCCTTCTGGCAGCCGGAGCTTCTCCTGCTATGGTCATAGCGGAAGAAGAAGTTTCTGATTTCGCTACAATTGCAGGTGGAATGCTGATTAACGTTGGGACCATCAATAGCTTTGATGCCAAAGCAATGAAGTCAGCCGCAATCGCTGCTCATAGAGCTGGAACTCCTTGGGTTTTAGATCCAGTTGCAGTAGGCGCTCTTAGATACAGAACTGAAATTGCGAAAGACCTTTTACAGCATAAACCAACCGTGATTAGAGGAAACGCTTCAGAAATCTTAGCTTTAGCTGGTGCTGTAGGCGGAGGAAAAGGTGTGGATTCTACTGCTTTTTCTTCTGATGCTCTACCCCTTGCAAAAAAATTAGCGACGAGCACAGGATCTGTAATTGCTGTCAGCGGAGAAGTAGATTATATCACAGACGGAAAAGAGACAATCGCAGTTCCAGGAGGTCATATCTTAATGACCAAGGTGACTGGAGTTGGATGTTCCTTAGGAGCATTGATTGCTTCCTTCTTAGGTGTTCAAAAGGACCCATTACAAGCCGCAATTTCTGCATCTGCTATTTTTGCAATCGCAGGTTCTAAAGCCGCAGAAAAGTCTTCTGGCACAGGAACTTTTGCCGTGGCATTTTTAGACGAACTGACTAATTTAGGCGTTTAAAAAGAGAATAGGACGAGCCTAGTTAAGGCAATAATCCTATATCACTCGCCTTTCTTACTAATTCAGCTCTATTATGCACATTCAGTTTTTTGTATATATTCTTAACATGATGCTGGACTGTATATTTACTGACTTTTAGGAATTCGGCCACTCTTCCGATTGTTTTTCCTTTTACCATTTCATCCAGGATCTGTTTTTCTTTAGGAGTCAGTTTAAACTCTCCCGAATAATCCTTTTGTTTAAAACTATTTAATACACGGAAAGCGATCGTAGGAGTAATGATCGCTCCTCCTTTAAGAACCGTATCCACTACATCAGCGATATCTTTTAATTCAGATTTTAAAATATAACCGATAGCACCATTCTTTAAGGATTCATAAATTAATTCGTCCGAATTCATATTGGAGAGCATAATTTTGGATATCTCAGGATCTCTTGCAGAAATTTTCCCTGCAAGCTCTACTCCATTCATTTCAGCCAACATGATATCCAGAAAAATAATATCTAAGGCTCTACCTTTCTCGTCTTCCCAAAAAGATTCTGCGGATTCCCAATGGAACACTCCACCTATCTCAGGAATAGATTCCAAAGTTTTTAAGATCTGATCCTTAAAACTTTCGTCGTTTTCTACGATTCCTACTTTGATATCTGAATTTTTCATGATCGTATTCACACCTTTTTTATTTTACGGAAAAATTTCCGATCGGGATATTTATTTTTATTTTATATATATTTTCAACTAAGGACATCTCCACTTTTCCACCCAGGCCAGAGATCCTATAGATCAGATTTTCTGTTCCTCTTCCTGTTTTATGTTTATTCAAATGATAAGAAGATTCCACATTCATTTCTGTGATCAGATCTCCATTCTCCAAATAGAAATTCCATTTGGCCACACCTTGTCCATATTTTAGATCATTATTTGTGATCTCATTTACAATACTATAAAGTTCAATGATAGAAGTTTCCTTTCTTTCTTCTTCAAAAAATTGAAGCAGTTCTTCTTGGCATTCAAACTCCAAGTCCCTTTCCACATCTGAATATCTTCTGAGTAAGACTAAATTGATCCCTGTGATAAAATTCTCGGATAATAACCCTAAGTCTTCTATCTTCAACATCTGCTCTCTCAAAATGTGAATAGATTGATTCACTGCCTCATTGATCTTTTTGAAGATTGGTTTGTCTTCTTTGTTTTGGGAGAGCAATTCTTCTGACAAAAACTTTAGATCTGTGAGTTTTCCGCCTAAGTGGTCATGTAAGTCAATATTGATCCTCTGCCTTACATTATTTACAGCTTCTCTCTTCTCATTTTCTTGGTTCAAACGGCTTTTATGACCATCCGCCAGAGCGAGCAAATTATTGATCCTTAAGATCAACTCTTCGAAATCGAAAGGTTTAAGCAGATAATCATTTGCTCCATTATTCAAAGCGGCCATCAGATCCTTGTCCTGGTTTTTAGCAGTCAACATTAAGATAGGAAGCTCCAATGTACTAAGTGTTTTACGGATCTCTCTGGCAGTATCTAAACCGGACATCTTAGGCATCATCACATCTAAAATAACAACATCAAACGCCTTATCTTTTTGTAATATTTCCAAAGCTTCCATTCCACTTTTTGCAGTGACTGAAGAAATATTTCGTAAAGAGAGATAGTTTTGAATTACCTGCAAGTTCACAGGCTCATCGTCCACTACCAAGATCCGAGCATTTTTCTCCGAATCCGAAGGTTCATTCTGAAGAGTTATAGTAGAACTTGGATGATTTCCTTCTTTATAATTTTTTAATTCTTTTCCTTCCGATCTTAGGATTTTTCCGGATACGAGCGGGATCGTAAAATAGAAACGAGAGCCTAATCCTGGGCTGGATTCTACTCCAATTTCTCCTCCGTGTAATACAACCAATGCCCTGCTGATTGAAAGTCCAAGCCCTGCACCTGAGCTATTTTTAGAATCCCCTCTATCTACCTGTTCAAAAAATTCGAATACTTTTTGGTGTTCTGCAGGATCTATTCCGATCCCCGTATCTGAAACACTGATCTCTGCGATCCCAAGTGCCTTGATCTTAGCACTAACTACGATCTCTCCCTTTTCTGTAAATTTGATCGCATTACTCACTAAGTTTTGCAGGATCTGCTGAAGCCTATTCTCATCTGCGAGTAGATCAGGAAATTCAGGTAAGATCGCATTCACCAATCGGATCTTAGTTTGGTCTGTAGAGATCCGATTCAATTCCAATGTAAAATTCACTGCTTGGTATAGATCAACTGCTCTTAAATTTAGATTTAAATCCTTATGTTTTAATTTAGAAAAATCTATAATATCATTTACTAAACTAGAAAGCCTTTGTCCACTCGTGACAATCATTCCCAATTGCCTCTCCACAGATTGGGTCAGCGGACCGCCTACTCCTCTTTTCAAAGAATCTGCAATTCCTATAATCCCTTGCAAAGGAGTTCTTAATTCGTGAGAAGTATTTGCTAAAAATTCATCCTTCAGTTTGTCCAAAGAGATCAATCTTTGGTTAGAATCTTTTAGATCATAGGCTAATTTTTCTGAAAGTTTATATGCACTTGTAAATCTTTGAGAGACCATAAACGCCTGCGCCACAAAGAAGGAAGCTATTCCATAGGATGAGAAGTATGCAGTATTTATGATCATATTCGCATACAGAATATCATTGGTTACTACCGCAAAAAATAGAAGAAAGAAGAATAAGCCAACGTCAGCTCCTAACTTCTTATTTCGCATCGCTTTCCAAAAAACGTATACTAGATAAACGCAAGCAATAGAAACTAAAATCCCAAAAACAGAGATTGTCTTGGAATAGATAACCAGAGGAGTTACTAATACAATGACAGAAAGTCCAACAACAATACTAATTAAGAACCGAATAATTTTTTTGTTTATCTCGTCCGGATATAAGGTTCGAATAAATAATGGAAAGAATATGGCGATCAAAAAGCTGGATATCAATTCTAATCTATATCCCCATTCAAAGTCAAAGCTTGGAAATATAGAATATAATATTCTTTCTCCAGTGATCAAAATACGAATGGTAGAACAAATTGTTAGAATTCCATAATATAGTGTAGAAGTTTCTCTTCTTAAGAATGCAAATAAGCTTAGGTGATAGAGACCTAAAACAAAAAGTCCCCCGCCTACAAAAAGATCTAACCTAACGTTACCTTGTCGCACGATAACCAGATCTTTTCTTTTTCCTATAAAGATCTTTGCCCAAGGACCTCCTTTAAAATGGGAAAAATTCGAGATCTCTATTGCAATTTCATTCTCTGTTCCAAGATCAAATATCTCACTAACTCCAGGTCTATATAAAGGTTTGCTTGTCTCTGGAGTTTTCCCAACTACTCCACTGGAAATCACCTTTTTTCCATTTACATAAAGTGTATAAGATGTGGAGGCCTCCAACATCTTGATCGCCATATCCGTTTCTGGTTTTTTTAAACGAACAAGTATTTTATACGTTGCATATCCAAAACCAGGATACTTTTGATCTTTATATTCATTCCAAACATTCGGAACATCTCCGAATTTGATCTGTTCTTTTGGTTTTTGAGAAGGATCCAGATCAGTTTTTAAAGGATTTTTGATCTCAGAAAATAATTGGGACCAATAAAATGCCCAATCACCTTCTATACTTAGAGGTTCTTCCTTTCCGAAGTCCCAATCTTTGCTTAGGTCTAATATTCCATTTTCTACTCTTGGTTTTTTCTTCGAAGATTCAGGCACACAACCCATACTAAAAATTAGGATTGAGATCAGTAAAACTCCTTGGAATTTTTGAGAGAAAATCGAAACCATCTACACTGATTCTTCAGACCATTCCGGATTTATAAACCTTTTTAATATTCCAAATAAGCATTCAGTAAATAAATAGAAGTACCAAAATTCTCCCTTATTCTAGGGATCTTTTGGATCCAGCGGACCTTCTTCTTATAATCGCTCAAAATGCAAAACCTAAGAAATATCAATACATTCTACTTAATTTTGTCCCTTGACTTATGCTTAGTAAAAATCTAAAAATCATTCCGATATGGATTTACATTTTGTTTCGCCGAAAGAAGCGGTTTCAGAGATCAAAAACGATCAAAGAGTTTTCATCCACAGTGTATATGCTGCTCCAAAACTTCTAATTGAAGCATTGAGCGATAGAGCATCCGAATTACAAAATATTGAAATGGTCCATATCCATACAGAAGGAGAAGTTCCGTATGCACAAAAAGGAATGGAGTCTTCTTTTCATACAAACGCGCTATTTGTAGGTGCAAATATGAGAGAAGCTGTAAAAGAAGGAAGAGCTGATTATCTTCCAATTTTTTTAAGCGAATGTCCTTCTCTATTCAGAAAAAAGATACTTCCATTGGATGTGGCGCTCATCACAGTTTCTCCTCCCGACAAACATGGATTTTGTTCCTTGGGAGTTTCAGTAGATACAAGTAAGGCAGCAGTGGATTCTGCAAATATTGTAATTGCTCAAGTAAATAGATTCATGCCCAGAACCCACGGGGACGGGATCATTCATATAAACAAAATCCATAAATTAGTAGAAGGTAATATTCCATTACTCGAGGCCCTACATACGGAACCAGACCCAGTAGAAACTAAGATCGGAGAATATATTGCGGGTCTTGTAGAAGATGGAGCAACTCTCCAAATGGGAATTGGAGCCATTCCTGACGCAGTTCTATCTTGTTTAAAAAATCATAAAGATCTCGGGATTCATACTGAGATGTTTTCTGATGGTGTGATCTCTTTGGTAGAAAAAGGAATTATCACTGGTAAAAATAAAAAGATCCATCCAGGAAAGATTGTAACAGGTTTCGTAATGGGAACCAAAAAACTGTACGATTTCGTAGATGATAATCCAGAAGTAGTATTCTTAGATATCGGTTATATAAACGATACTGCGAATATCCGCAAAAACCCAAAAGTAACAGCGATCAATTCTGCAATTGAAGTGGATCTTACAGGTCAAGTATGTGCTGATTCTATAGGGACAAGACAATATTCTGGTGTAGGAGGACAGATGGATTTTATCCGAGGGGCTTCTCTTTCAGAAGGCGGAAAACCGATCATTGCTCTTCCTTCCGTGACTTCTCATGGAAAATCAAGGATTGTTCCGATTCTGCAGGCCGGCGCAAGCGTAACAACCACAAGAGCGCATGTTCATTATGTAATCACTGAATACGGCATTGCAGATCTTTACGGTAAAAATCTGAAACAAAGAGCAAAACTTCTTACACAAATTGCTCATCCAAATCATAGAGAATCTCTGGAAAGAGAATCATTCGAAAGGTTCAAAGGATTTTAATTCTCAAAATCGAACACACCCACAGATTACGTAATATATTAAATTTTTATTAACTAGTAATTTATTTCCAAACACACTTAACTCTCCGCTCTCCAATTGACAATTATCAAGTCCGTTTTGAGGGAAGAAGAAGTCGGATTCCTTGCGTTTCGACATTCCAATCTAAATGTGGAATTATCCTTCACGGAAAAACCGGAGAGATCAAGAATGAGTTCTTCAGAACAAAAATATAATGATACGATCGTCAAAGGATTTTTGATATCGGGACTGGTCTGGGGTCTGGCTTCCATGCTTGTGGGAGTATGGATCGCTTTCCAAATGGTGTATCCCGAATTAAATTTCGGACCTTACTTCACTTTTGGTAGGCTAAGACCTTTACATACAAATGCAGCAATTTTCGGATTTGCATTAAGTATTGTATTCGCAACAGGCTATCATACGGTACAAAGACTTTGTAGAGTAAGAATTTGGAGTGATAAACTCTCCAATTTACATTTATTCTTATACAACCTTTCGATTGTAGCCGCTGCAATCACTCTTCCTTTGGGACTAAACCAATCCAAAGAGTATGCTGAGTTAGAATGGCCATTGGATCTATTGATCGTGGTTTGGTTTGTGGTGTTCTTGATCAATTATTTCGGGACCATCTTCACTCGCCAGGAAAAACAACTCTATGCTGCAATCTGGTTTTATATAGCTTCTTGGGTAACGATCCCAATATTATTTATAGTTAATAATCTTTCTATTCCAGTTAGTTGGATCAAATCATACTCCGTTTACTCTGGAGTGTATGATGCAAACATCCAATGGTGGTATGGTCATAACGCGGTCGCATTCGTTCTTACCACTCCGTTCTTAGGAATGATGTATTATTATCTTCCTAAACATATTAAACAACCAATCTACAGTCATAGACTCTCCATCATTCACTTCTGGAGTTTGATCTTCCTGTATATCTGGGCTGGTCCTCACCATCTACTTTATTCTCCTCTTCCTGATTGGTTACAAACAACAGGTATGGTATTCAGTATCATGTTATGGATGCCTTCTTGGGGAGGAATGTTAAATGGATTCTTAACTCTCACTCAGGCCAAAGAAAAGATCAAAACAGACGCTACATTAAAGATGTTACTCGTTGGACTCACCTTCTACGGTATGTCCACATTCGAGGGTCCTCTTCTTTCCATAAGAGCAGTAAGCGGTTTAGGTCATAACACTGACTGGATCATAGGTCATGTTCATGGCGGAACATTAGGTTGGGTGGGAATGATGTCATTCGCTGCAATTTACTACTTAGTTCCAAGATTATGGGATACAAATCTATTCTCTGAACGATTAGCAAACACTCACTTCTGGATCGCAACACTCGGTATCTTATTGTATATCGTGTCTATGTGGGTCTCCGGTATCAGCGAAGGATCTATGTGGAGAGCAATAGACGAAACAGGTTCTCTAAAATTTCCGAACTGGGTGCAGATCACCGAAACCTTAAAACCATATAGATTGTTTAGAGGGATCGGAGGAGCGCTCTATCTATCAGGAGTTGTTCTAATGATCTATAACGTAGTCAGAACAATTCAAAGCGCAGGCTCCGGGTTTAAAGAAATTGATCCAAGGATCGGATTAAAAGAGGGGAAAACAGTATGAGTTGGTTTGACAAATTATTGGATTGGTTCTCCGGTTTTACCGATCAGTGGGAAAAACATGGAGTTAAGTTCACGCTTTACACCACGATCGCAATTTTGATCGGAGGATTATTTGAGTTAGTTCCACCATTCTTTCTCACGAAAACTGCGGAACCAATCCAAAACGTAAAGCCGTATAACGCGTTAGAATTAGCAGGAAGAGACGTTTATCAGAAAGAAGGATGTAATAACTGTCACACTCAGATGGTTCGTCCATTCAAATGGGAAGTAGATCGTTTTGATCCTCAGCATTCTTACGGAAAAGATGGATACTCTAAAGCGGGAGAATATGTTTATGATCATCCTTTCTTATGGGGATCCAAAAGAACAGGACCGGATCTGGCTCATGAATCCCAGATCCAATCTTCTGCAGAATGGCATAAGACACATTTGATCAACCCTAGAGATACAGCAAAAGGTTCCATCATGCCTGCTTATCCTTGGTTATTCGAAGAATCTTCTATCATTGATGCTTCTAAGATCGCAGATCATATGAGAGGACTCCAAAAGATAGGAGTTCCTTATACTGAGGAAGATATTAGTTCTGCCTCTACCCTTTTAGCGGGTAAAACGGCAGGAGATGCACTTATCGCCTATCTGCTGAAATTAGGAAGAGATACGGCCGAATTGTCCAAAAGTTTACAGTAAGGTACAATATGGATCTTGATACATTACAAATTTATAAATCATTAAGGCTTCCGATACTGGTGCTTTCCATATTTACGATTATCTTATACGTATATAGAAGTTCCAGAAAGGAAAGAATGGAAGAACCTAAATTCAGAATGCTGGAGGAGGATTAAGATGAGCGACCCAAACAAGGAATTCGACGGGATCAGACAGGCAGACAATCCTCTTCCTGAATGGTGGAAATGGGTTTTCCTAGGATGTATTATTTTCGCAGGATTTTACGCGGTATATTTCCACGTATTTTCTGATTGGGGAACAAGCGAGTATTACGCTGCCCAGATCCAAGAATACGAAAAAGATTTTCCGAATCGTAATGTTGCAGTTGAATCAACTGACGGATCCAATCCTTTCAGGGGGAACCAAGATGCAATCAGTGTAGGACAAAAAACATTCCAAACCTATTGTGTAGCCTGCCATGGTCCGACTGGAGAAGGTTTAGTAGGCCCGAATCTAATGGATAAAGAATGGTTACATGGAAATACGGATCTAGAACTTTATGCAACTGTAATGAAGGGAATTTCCGTTGAAAGAACTAAGTTAGGAAGAGGACCAATGCCTGCACATGAGAACTCATTAGGTTCCGAAAAAGTTTACCAAGTACTTGCCTGGTTGGCTTCCCGGAATCCGGAGCTAAAATCTTCCAAATAAGTTAACCGTCACAGAGAATCATAAGGAGGAGCAATGATCATTTCAAGGCCAATGCAAGGAAAGATAAGGACCGCCAGAAATTACGTCCAGGTATTCTTAGTCCTTCTCTTTTTTATAACTCCCTGGATTCACTGGGATGGATTTCAAGTTATCCGATTGGATATACCGGATAGAAAGTTTTTTCTATTCGGTCATATTTTTATTCCTCAAGAAGGATACTTTCTTCATTTATTCCTGATCGCCGCAGGACTTTGCCTCTTCTTTTTTACTACATTAATCGGCAGAGTTTGGTGCGGATGGGCCTGCCCTCAAACCATCTACTCTGATATTTTCGATTGGATAGGAAGAAGGATCCAAGATTCCAAATATGGAAGACAAGATGCAAACCGCGCCTTAGTAGCGTTAACTCACATTATTTGGATCATAGTTAGTTTTGCAGCATCTTTTGCTTGGATCTCTTACTTTTCAGATCCATACCAAATGCTCTCATATTTCAAAAATCCTAATTTAGATTTTCCTACTTGGTTTTTATTTCTGGGATTCTTTACGTTCGCGATGTACGCAGATATAGCATTCATTCGGGAACAATTCTGCAAATACGGATGTCCTTATGCACGTTTTCAAACAGTGATGATGGACAATCATTCTGTCAATATCACCTATGATTACACAAGAGGAGAACCTAGAAGAAAAGCAAAAACTAAAATCGGGGATTGCACTGCTTGTAATATGTGTCTTGTTGTATGTCCTACTGGAATCGATATAAGAGATGGAGCCAATCCTTGGTGTATAGCATGTGGAAAATGTTCAGATGCATGCACAAAACAAATGGCTAAGGAAGATAAAAAATCACTGATAGGTTATTGGTCAGAGAACCAGATCTCCGAGAAAGGATCTCCAATCCGCTGGATCCGTCCCAGAACAATCGTTTATGCGCTTTCTTTAATTCTTACAATTTCTGCCATAGGGATCCTATTATCAAGCAGAGTGCCCCTCTACTTTTCTGTTCTTCCAGATAGAAATATACAACCGATGGTAGTCCAGGACGGGATCGTTAGAAATTTCTACGAAGTACAAATGCAAAATCTGACCTCCAAAGATAGAACTCTAAAATTTGAAATAGAAACTTCGGATCTCCAAGGAGAAAGAAGAATACTCATTGGTGGGACAGAAGAAGCCACAGTAGAACTAAAAGGAAATTCAGAAGAAAGATACAGACTATTTATAGAACTAAAAATAGCAGAACAAGATGCCAAAAGAAGAAGTCATGATATTAAGCTAAAAGTAATAGACATTCAGGATTTTGAATATTCCAAATCGGAAACAATCCCATTCCTACTTCCGGTCTCTATATCCGGATGGAAACTACCAAATGATGAGAGGATAGTCCATGGACGTTAGTTTAAAAAGAGCATTTTGGGTGATTAAGTTCGCATTTATAACATTATTCGTTGCTACATTTTTCACCGTAAGACTTGCATTAGCAGGACATACTCCCGCAATCGATTCCAATTATTACGAAAAAGGACTTAAATATGAACAGTCCATTCTATCTCAAAGAAAAATGATAGAAGAAGGATATGGGCTCCAAGCAGATTGGATCCAAAATCCAAAACTTCTCAAATCAGGAAAACAAGAACTACTGCTGGAATTCAAACATGGGCAAAAAAGTATTACAGGTGCACTGATCAAAGTCCTCTTGGATAAAACTGCTACTGAAAAATTTAATGAGACGATCGTCTTAAAAGAATTAACTCCAGGAAAATACAAAGGTGCACTTACTATTCCTTTCCCGGGAGAATGGAGAGTTTCTGTCTCTGCAAAAATTCCAGAAGGAACCTTAGAAAAAACGATTTCGATTAAGGTAATACATTGAAAGTATTAGAAAACAAAACATTATGTTTTCATTGTAATACTGAAATTGAAGGAGTATCCATACGCAGAACAGAACAAGGATCTGAAAAAGAATATTGCTGCAATGGATGCGCAGAGATCTCACATCTATTACTCGAGAACGGACTGGACCAATTCTATCAGATCAGAGGAACACAATCCTTGGAACCGATCGATAGAGAAGCTCAAAAAAATCCTTTGGAAGAATTTGATAATGAATCCGTATATTTAGAATATTTAGAAAAGAAAAATGGCCAAGATACAAATGTATATATCACGGTCACTAACCTACATTGTTCTGCATGTGTATGGCTGATTGAAACTGTTCTTACCAAAACAGAAGGTGTCCAAGAGGCAAGGATCAACTTCGGTACAGGAAGACTCAAAGTAGCATTTGATCTTTCTAAGATCACACTCGGAAAAATTATAAAAACAATCGAAAGCCTTGGATATAAAGCCAAATTATATTCTCCACTAAAAGCAGAGTCCAAAGTAGAGAAACCATTCCAAGAATTGAGCATTCGAATGTTAGTCGCAGGCTTTTGCTGGGGAAATATCATGCTTTTCTCCGCAAGTCTATATGCCGGCTATTTTGAAGGAATGGAATTCAATATTAAAAATTTATTCCATTATATTTCCTGGATATTTGCCACTCCTGTTTATTTTTACTCAGGTTACCCTTTCTGGAAGGGAGCCTATGAATCCTGGAAGAGAAAACTTCTTGGAATGGACACATTATTATTCGCAGGAGTAAGTCTCGCCTACTTCTACAGTATATACGTAACTATTTCCGGTAAGGGAGAAGTTTATTTCGACTCAGTCTGCACCATCTACTTCTTCATACTTCTTGGTAAATACTTTGAGGCGATGATCCGTTATAAAGCAGGAGCGAAAATAGGAGAATTACTCTCTCTTCTCCCCGAAGAATATGAAGTTTCCAAAAAAGGGATCTGGTCCAAACATTCGGCGTCTTCTATCGAAAAAGGAGATTTTATCAGATTATCTTTAGGAAGTAAGGCACCAGTAGACGGGATCTTAGAATCTGAAATTGCATTTTTCGATGAATCTGTTTTAACAGGAGAAAGTAAACCAATCAGAAAGTCCTTAGGAACAGAGATCAAAGCAGGTTCAGTTTCACTTTCTACGGATGTAAAATTCCGAGCCAAAGGAAATGCAAACGAAAGTTCTCTCGCACAGATTGGTAGAATATTAGAAGATTCTTTATTAACAAAACCAAAAATCCAAAGAAGCACGGATAAACTGGCTGCTGCTTTTATTAAAGTGGTTTTATTCGTTGCGATCGGAACATTTATCTATTGGTTTAATTTCCATTCTACTGAAGATGCAATCTTAAATACGATCAGCGTACTAATCGTTGCCTGTCCCTGCGCCTTAGGACTAAGTGTCCCGGCTGCACTCGTGATTAGCCATTTACTTCAATCCAGAGAAGGTGTACTTGTCAAAAATCCAGAATCAGTAGAAATTTTAGCGAAAGCAAATCGGATCTTCTTTGATAAAACTGGAACCTTAACCACAGGCAAATTAGAATTAAACGCAGAAAAATACTTCGCGTTAGAAGAAAATCCTTCTAAGTTCAGAGAGATCGCAATCAGATTAGAATCCAACTCTTCTCACCCAATTGCAAAATCTATTATAGAAGCATTCACAAATGAGTCTCCTCAATTTTCGGCAAAAATCTCGATAGATGCTACTGCAGATAAGTCTGCAGCCAGTCTCTCCGGTTGGAATTCCTACAAAGAAATTCCAGGAGAAGGAATGGAGGCAACATTCCAAGGCAAGATCTACAGAATAGGCAAGAAAAGTTTTGCCTGGGAAAATAAACCTGAAAACGACGGGTGGGTCCATCTCTCCGAAAATGGTATTCCATTAGTTGCCTGGGAATTTAGAGATAAGGCTAGAGCAGAAGCAAAAGGATCTATCCAAGAACTAAAATCATTTTTTTCTAATATGGAAATATTATCAGGAGATATTCCATCCAAGGTAGAAACACTTTCCAAAGAAATAGGCATCCAAAACTTCAAAGCAAATTTAACACCAATCCAAAAGAAAGAAAGGATCATAGGTGCCCAATCTTCTGGAGAAATTGTTCTTATGGTTGGAGATGGGATCAACGACTCTGCATGTATCGCTCAGGCAGATCTGGGAATTTCTATGGGAATGGGTTCAGATCTTTCCTTGGATAAATCAGATATTATACTAGTAAAAGATAAATTAGATTCCCTTCCTAAATCAGTTTTGATCGCTAGAAAAACAAGAATGGTAATTTTACAAAACATCTGCCTTTCTTTAGTTTATAATTCTATAATGATCCCGCTCGCAGCAAGCGGATTAATGCTTCCTGTGATCTGCGCTGGTTTTATGACATTAAGCTCCCTAACAGTAGTATTAAATTCGATTTCTTTAAAACATAGGGTATTTACATGAACGCTTTGTATCTCACAATTCCGATCGCACTCATGATCTCATTCGGAGCATTTTACATATTCCTACTCAATCTCAAGTCGGGCCAATACGAAGACATTGAAGGCCCTAAATACAGAATGTTATTTGAAGAAGACAAACAGGACAAATCGAATTAGGAGTTTATTATGGAACTGATATCCGCGATATTATTCGGATCTTTTTTAAACGGACTAACAGGTTCTTTCCACTGCTTAGGAATGTGCGGCCCCTTAGCCGGAAGTTTAAATCTTACGCTGTCCCCTTCTGACAAAAAGATAAGCCCTGTTCTATTACAAATATTGTATAACCTTGGAAGACTGGTATCTTACACTTCCATTGGATTAGGTTTTGGATTTTTAGGGAAGGTTACAAATCAAAGTCTTTCAATATTACTTCCCGCTCAAGAATTTGCAGCTTGGTTTGGAGCTGCTTTTATACTTCTTTTTGGAGTTTCAATTTTATTCCAAAAAGATTGGACCCAAAATAGATTTTTCTCCAGGGTATTTTCTAAGGTTGGATCTAAACTTCTAAAATCCAGAGAGAATAAAAGTCCAGGCTCTCGTTTAGTGATCGGATTTACATTTGGGATGTTAACTGGATTTTTACCTTGTGGGATCTTATATCCTGCATTCGTGATGGCATTTGCAACAGGCTCACCTGCATTTGGTGCGCTCAGTATGTTTTTCTTCTTTTTAGGGACATTCCCTTTACTTTTTGGATTTGGTTTAGGATTCAGAATGATCTTAGCAAAATTCGGAAAGGATAAACTCAAACTCGCAGGTTTTGCGATCATTCTTCTTTCCATCTCCTTAATGTTATTCAGAATGAATCATACTCATAATCATTCTGAGCCTGAAGAAAAAATGGAAGAAGGCGGTCATCACCACCACCATCATTAAATCTTAAAATTCGGAAAATTCCCTGGATCTTTTTTCAGGAAATAGATACCATCTTTGGATTGCTTCTGATACCATAAACCATTTGGTATTATCCTCAAAATGACTGGGGGACCCGGGCACAAAATATACTCTTTTGATAGAACTCTCTATCTTAGAGAGAACAGAACGATTTACAATTCTTCCTGTAAAATCAAGCTCACCTAAAATATTTAATAAAGAAGCATTCAAAAACGTGCCGCTATATTCTTGAAGCCCGTTGCCTATCAGTATCAGACTTTCCACAGGAGAATCAGAACTTCCTGCAGCGCGGAACATTCTACCAGCAATTGCAGAAGAACCTATATAAGAAATTTTCAAAGAGTCCGCTCCTTCCAAATTTTTGATCTGTTTAGTGATCTCAAAAAGACGATCAGACAAAAGATCTATATCAGAACGATTCGCGTGGATCTCTCTTTCTTCTTGGGTCAATAAACCTTTTAGAAAAAGAGTAGCCACTCCCCTTTCATTCAGAAAGTTTCGCATCTTAGAAAATCGATCTGCAAATTTGTCGTCCTTCTCATCCAAAACCAGAATCGCTAAAAACGCAGCCTGGCTTGGGATGAAAAGTTCTCCTTTAAGTTGGACCCGATTTACCTGAAAGTCGAGAGTGGTTTGAAAATCATACCGGACCATTTTATAAAACTGTAATTTTCGATTTAGGAATGGTCCGGATATTTAATCCAGTAAACGAAGAAGAGCCTCTTCATTTTTGATCACTATTTTTCTTTTGTCTATTTCCACCCAACCTCTGCTTTTAAAATCAGCTAAGGCACGAACCAAGGTCTCAGTAGTCACGCCGATCATGGATGCCATGATCTCACGAGTGAATGGAAGATCTTCTTCCGAGTCTTGTGATTCTGATAATTGTAGTAAAAATTCTGAAAGTTTTGCGTGAACTTGACGAGTTCCTAAAGAATAGATCTTATTTTCAGATTCTACAGCTTCGATAGTCACTTGTCGAAATACTGAATTTTGGAATTCAGAATCTGAGTTTAGAAGTCTGCGAAGTTCTTCTTCTTCTACAAACAGAACTGTCGATTCAACAAGTGCGACTGCATGATGAAGATAATTTCCGCCGATAGCAGCGTCTCTGATCCCTACCCAATTGCCTGGATGATAAATTTTGAATGTATGCTGTTTTTCTCCGGAACCAGAAGTTCGATAAGATCGGATGGAGCCGGTCTCGACTATATAAAATCCGTTTGCTAGTTCTCCTTGGGAGAATAAGATCTCTCCTTTGGAAATTTTCCTACGGGTAAAATTAAGTTCATGGTGGTGGAGAATGTTTTCTTTTGGAAAAATTTCTCTTGGTAAAACTCGGTTTGTTTCAGCTTCGATTTTTACTGCGCTGGTCATGTTTTAAGTCCCTTTTATATCTCGATGTATTTACCATACGTGAGAATATATCAAAGGTCAAGGGCCGGCGGGAGATCCTACCGATTGAGGTGGTTTCCTGCGGATTTCCAGGGTGAAAATCTTAAGGCCCAAAACCATTGATTATACCTCGAATTCGAAAACTTCTCCCCTTTCAGGGATCCTTGTTTCCCAGCCATATTCCTTGCGGATCCGATTTCCTAAGCTCCTACTTGCGTCTTCTTCTCCATGCACAATGAACACTTCCTTTGGCGGGGTTTTAATCTTAGATAACCAACGGATAAGTTCTGTTTGGTCAGCGTGAGCGGATAAGCCGTCTATATTCTGAACATCACATCTAACTTCATGGTATTTGCCTCGGATCTTGATCTCAGTATCCCCTCTAAGCAGCTTATTACCTCTGGTCTCTCTTGCTTGGTAACCTACGAACAATACTAAAGAGTTAGGATCTCCTAAAGAATGCTCCAAATAAGAAAGTACTCTTCCTCCTGTGGCCATCCCACTCCCGGCAATCACAATTTTAGGACCTCTTTTGTTCGCGATTTTTTTAGTCTCAGAAGATTCAGTAATACAGAATATATCTTCTTTGAGTTCGGCGATCTCTTCTTCTTTTAGTTTATGCCATTCACTTCCATAAATATTAAATAAATCTAAAACTTTAGAACCCATGGGAGAATCCATATAAACCGGAATATTAGGGATCTCACCTTCCTTCATCAATTTCCAGATCAAATACATGACAGCCTGTATTCTTTCTACAGCAAAACATGGAATAATTATGGTTCCTTTAGAAGTGGAAAATTCATGGATCAATTGAGCCAAACGTTTGATCGGATTTCCTCTGTGGATACGATTTCCATAAGTAGATTCAATTAGAATAATATCTCCGTCTTCAGGCTTTTCGGGAGAAAACAAAAGAGGATCATCATCTCTCCCAATGTCTCCTGAAAAAATAAGTGTCTTATTTCCGATCTTTAATTCAATGAAGCTCGCTCCCAGAATATGACCATTATACCTGAAACGAAATTTAATATTTGGTTCCAGATCGAACCATTCTCCAATCTCTACTGCCTGAAATAGTTTAATCGTCTTTTCGGCATCGTCACTATCGTATAGGGGAAGAGCGGGCTTATGTTTGGAATATCCACCTGAATTTGCGAATTCGGCATCTTCTTCCTGTAATTTTGCACTATCTTTCAGAACTATATTAGATACATCTAATGTAGGTTTTGTACCGAATATTTTGCCTCTAAATCCCTTTTTGACAGCTCTTGGCAAATATCCACAATGGTCCAAATGTCCGTGAGTAAGTAGAATATGATCAATTTCTGTTGGAAAAAATTGGTCGGAATCCCAGTTTAGAAGTCTTAACTTTTTCTCTCCCTGGAAAAGTCCGCAGTCGATCAGAATTGTTTTACCGAAAGCTTTTACTAAATATTTAGAACCAGTAACAGTTCCTACTCCCCCTAAAAATTGCAAACTAGCCAGACGATCCTCTATCTGCTTCTCCACTTTATATTCCTCTTTTGACGTGATCCTTCCTGGTAAGCCAGAAAGAGAGAAGAATAAGTAAATTTCTTTCTTAAGTCAATGGTTGAGATGGGATACGGGGAAATCCGTTCTTAAACGGTAAAATTACAGGGTGAAACTATAGAAGTTCTTTGATCTTGGAGATATACTTTCTTCCCACAGGAAGTTGTGTTTCGTCCTCGTCTTTTAAATGAACTGAATAATTTCCCATATTATCACTTTGTAAATGAGATAACTTTTCCAGATTAATTATATATTGTTTATATATTCTTAAAAACTTGCCTGGTGGAAGTTTTTGTTCCAGACTTTTCAAAGATTTGTAAGTTACATATTGTCTTTTTTCAGTATGGACCACACTAAAATTATCTCTGGAAGAGATATAAATGATCTCCCCATAAGGAATTAGAAAATGATTTTCCTTTTCTAAAATAAAAAGCCCATGTTCATTAAAAACATTTTTGGAAGGTTTGTCTGCATCATTTCCCAAAATTTCCAAGGCACGATCCACCGCCTTAAAAAATCTTTCTTTAGAAAATGGTTTGAGAAGATAATCGATTACACCGAATTCAAATGCTTCGATCGCCTTATCTCTTAGTGCAGTGATAAAAATAATATAAGGAGGATTTTCCAGTCTTTCTAAAATATCTAAACCAGATAGAATGGGAAGATTGATGTCTAAAAACGCAAGATGGAACTCTTCGTTTTGAAGATATTCAAGAGCTTCTTCTCCATCTTTTGCGACTTTTACTAATTTTAATTCAGGCCTGGCTAAACAATAATTTACGAGTAACTCCCTAGTAGGAGCCTCGTCCTCAACAATTAATGTTTTCCATTCTGTCATCTTGCTAATTTTTCGCGGATTTAAAACCGATCGTGACGATCGCGCCACCCTCTGGATGATTTTCAATTTTTACTTCTGAATCGTAAAGATAAAATTTCAGACGTTCAGAGATGTTTGCGATACTTCTGGAATGAATATTTGCGTCACTCAGTCCTTTTCCATTATCTCGTATGGTCACTAAAGTTTTTCCATCTTGAATAGAAGCTTTTACGATAATTTTCCCTTTTCCCTTTCTATCTCTTAAACCGTGAATATAAGAATTTTCCACAAGAGGCTGCAAGGTCAAAGGAGGTATTTGACATTGTTTAAAATTTCCCAATTTTTCAGATTCCACTTCCAAGAAGTCGGAAAATCTGAGTTTCAGAAGTTGGAGATAATTTTCCATAAATTCCCATTCTATATCAAATGGAACAAGCTGTTGGTTAGCCTGGTCCATTAGAAATCTATAATTATCTGCAAGCATTAGTATGGCAGAATCTGCAAGTCCAGGATTTGTCTGCAAATAAGAATGGATAATACTTAATGTGTTAAAAAGAAAATGAGGGCTCATCCTATCTTGTAGGATTTTCAAATTATTCTCTGCGTGTCTGGCCTTCTCTTCAGTTTCTTTTCTTTCAGTGATATCGTTTCGGATCGCCAAATATTGGTAAGGTTTTCCATTACTGTCCAAGATAGGAGAAATGGTTGTATCTACCCAATAATATCTTCCATCTTTTGCTTTATTCTTAATCTCACCTTTCCAAATTTTTCCTTTGGCGATCGTCTTCCATAGATCTGTAAAAAAATCCTTAGGATGGTAGCCTGAGTTGATGATTCGATGGTTATGGCCTAAAAGTTCGTCGCGAGAATAACCACTGATATCGCAGAAGTTCTGGTTCACATAAATGATCGTCCCGGCCTTATCGGTGATCGCAACGATGGAAACAGCATTTAGTGCAGTTTGAAAATCAGAAAGTTCTTTTAAAGAACTTGTTAATTCCCTTTCTATCTCTTTCGTTCTTGTGATATCTACTCCCACAAACCAATTTGTGGAACCAAAAAGAGGAAATTCTGAAGATATATTAGAAAGGGAGACTAACTTGGATTTTCCTTCTTTGGAAATTAGATCCAGTTCCCAATTTTTAAACTCAGAGTTTAGAAGTTCAGGATTGAATGCAGAAGATTCCCCTTCTTCTTTTATCTGGATCAGATTTTTAAAGGAAAAATTTTTATCATTCAGAATTTCTTCGGAAGAGAATCCTAAAACTTTTTCACATTCATAGTTCCAGGAAACAGGCCTAAAGTTCTCATCTAAAGAAAAGAAGAGGATAGGCATATTATCTAAAACTTTTTTCAGTCTTCTTTCATTTTCCATGGATCTTTATATAATCGAACAAATCTTCGTTAGATTACGTAGTCCCAGTTCATCTGCAATCAAAATTATACTGAATACCCTGTAGGTTCGCATTTTCCCATTAGAAGGGGTAGTTCCCCCTGTCGATGGTTGACTCTTTTCCGAAATTGATCTAAAACTTCTACAAAAGGAGAATTCCCAATGAATGATATTATGAAATCAGCAGATCATTTTTTGAATCTTTCCAAATTTAGCAGGACATTCACTCTTCCGGAAAACGCAATTAAGGATAAAATTTCCGCAAAATATGAGAATGGAATATTAAAACTTAGCATTCCTAAAAAGGAAATTGAAAACCCTAAAAGGGCCGTAAAGATCGGAGTCAATTAATAGAAGCTTTAGAATATAGATTAAATATACGGCGAATCGTTTTCAAGTTCGCCGTGTATATATATTATCGAATACAGACAAGCAGAGATATAATGACAAGTATAACAATACAAAAATCCAAACATTGGTGGCTCCAAATACTAGTCGGAAGTATTTGGATCGCAACCGGTATCATAACCATACTATTTCCGGAACAAAGCTTTTTAGTATTAGCTCTCGCTTTTTCCTTCATCTTAGCCACAACGGGAGTAAGCCATATAATATTCTCCCTATACAATAAAAAATATACCGAGATATTCATATGGAATTTAGTTGTAGGAATCCTAGATATTGTGATCGGTTCTCTATTATTCATCCATCCGGAAATCACGGCAGTCACACTTCCTTTCGTATTCGGATTTTTACTGATATTTAGATCAGTTTCCTTGATATCTTTTTCTATCGAAATACGCAGACTAAAAAACTCTCATTGGATATATGTTATTTTCTTAGGGATCTCCACCTTACTTTTCGCGATATTTGTATTATTCTTTCCCTTGATCGGGATATTTACGATCGTTTTTTGGACCGGTTTAGGATTCTTAGCATCCGGTCTGGGAAATTTATATCTAGGATGGAAAGAATTCAAGATAGAAAGATCTAAATCATAAATTTTTAATATGTTCGGCTTCCAAAATATTTTTTAAAAGCCGAACCGTCTTTTTTGAGCCTATTTCAATTTTTCAGACAAAATACCATCCAAGGAATAAGCTCCTCCTCCAGAAAATGCCAGGATAAACGCAAGTCCCATGGCTAAAACATGGTATTCGTAACCTTCTCCACCTTGGTTCCCAAACCAGTTCATAAAAAATCCGTTTTGACTTTGGAAGATCGCAGCACCAAACATTGTAATACCAATTCCGAAAGCGGATAATTTAGTGCAGAATCCTAAAATTAAACCTAAGGCTCCGAAAGATTCTGCCAAGATCACAAGAACACCTATGATTGCAGGAATTCCCTGAGAAGAAAAGAAACCAAGAGTGGAACTCCAACCATAACCTCCAAACCAACCCAATAATTTCTGAGCACCATGAGGTATCATCACTATTCCCAAAACCAATCTAGCTACTGTAAAAAGTAAATTCGAGTCGGTTGCAAAAAACTTTTCTATCATTAAAATCTCCTAATATGGATCCGAAAACCCATTAAGAAGAATAAGAAATAGTTTAAGGAAAGTAAATGGACGAAAGATGTATTTTATTGTGTTTTTCGTCCAGACTCTCTGAATTGTTCAGGACTGAGACCCGCTAGTTTTTTAAAATATCTGCTGAAATATGCATTATCCAAAAATCCTAATTCAAAACAAATTTGAGTGATATTCAGATCAGAATGTATTAATAATCTTTTACATTCCAATAGAACTCTATCATGGATGACAGACTTGGCTGATTTTCCTAAAATATTTTGGCAAAGACGATTTAATGTATTCGGAGCAAGGCCCAGTTTTCTGGAATAAAAAGAAGTTCCTCTTTCTTTCAAAAAATATTTTTCTAATAAACTTTGGAATTCGGAAACAGGCCGATTCTTCTTTATGAATAATTCGGAAGAAGTATCGTATTCCTTTTTGATCTGCAATAGGATCAATTGACTAAGTAGAAATAGAACTTTAGATTCAGAATCTTCTTCAAATTCGGCCACTAATCTAGTAAAATCTGACTTTAATTGAGTACGATTTTTTAATATGATCTTAGAAAGCCCAGGCTCATATCCGAAAAATGGATAATTTCTGAGCTCGGAATTTTTTTCATTCTGCTCTATAAAGAATTCGGTATTGATCTTTAAAGCGAATCCTTTTGGCTTTTTATCGAATTTCCAAGAATGAACCTGTCCAGGTTTTAAGAAGAAGATTGAATTCTTTTCTATTTCGAAATTCTGGAAATCGATCTTATGAGTTCCCTTACCCGCAGAAAAAAAGAAAACTGCAAAATAAGAATGTCTATGAGAACTATCATACTCTGAAAAACTAGGAGGCAGGTCTTCCAACCTACCAACATAGAATATCTTATCCCTAACATTCTCCGAAATTTCGGACAAATGGATCAAAGGGACTTTCTCAGCCGACTTAGACATCCTTTTGAAGTCCGAAGATTTTCAGAAAAATTGCAAGTAAAAACTTAAAGGTCCTTTCAGGATTTGGATAGCTCCAGAATATCTTCTACTTCCACAGTATTCTTACTATAACCATTTTCGCTCGCACGGATCATCGCAAGTGCAAGTTGTTTCAAAGTAGAAACACGTTTTGGGAAAATCATTCTTAAGATCGGAAAACTCCATCCAATATATTTATAAGCAGACAAAGTATTTTTTGCTCCAGGAGTTGGATGCATATAACCTGGACGGAAATTATATACCTTCTCAAAAGGAAGTTTTAATAGATCATTTTCAGTTTTTCCTTTTACCCTCGCCCACATTGTTTTTCCTTTTTCAGTGCTATCTGTTCCGGCACCCGAAATATAAGAAAAAATCATATTAGGATTTAAAGAAGCTAGCGTGCTTGCAACATGCAATGTTATTGTATGAGTGAATTTAAAAAATTCTTCTTCAGTTAATCCTATGGAAGAAACTCCAGAACAGAAAAAGCATACATTATATCCTTTCAATTTGTCTTTGATCGCCGAAATATCCGAAAAATCAGAATGTAAGACCTCCTCTACCTTCGGATTAGAAATACCATAAGGTTTTCTGTTCAAAAGAAGGATCTTTTCTATATTCGGATTTTCTAAACATTCCAGCAGAACGCCTTCTCCTACCATTCCTGTGGAACCTGTGATGATTACTCTTAATTTCATATAATTACCTCGCACTCGCAGTATTTTCTTCCAGTTGGCTGGACAAAATTGGATCTTCTTTGGCGGAATTATAAGGAAGTTTAGGCCACCAAACAATATAATCTTTTTGTAAACCAGGTTCCACACTTTCTCCCGGCTTAGGAGTGATCACATTGACCCCAAGTTCTTTAGATTTTTCTAAAACTCTTTCGATTGGTTCTGTCCATCCATGAGAAGCAAGGGCAAATAATCCCCAATGAATAGGAAGAAGAACTTTACCTTTCAGTTGTGTATGAGCAATCACTGCTTGTTCCGGCCCAATATGCCAGTCAGGCCAAGCTTGATTATACTGCCCTGTTTCGATCATAGTAAGATCAAAAGGCCCATATTTTTCTCCGATTTCTTTCATCTTGGGGAACAAACCTGTATCTCCTGAAAAATAAACTCTATGTTTAGGTCCAAGTAGTGCATAACTGGACCAAAGTTTTTTATCATTATCCAAAAGATATCTACCGGATGCGTGTCTTGCAGGAGTGCTAACTATTTCTAAATTTTTAATCTTTTTAGTTTCCCACCAATCCATCTCTATGATTTTTTCAGCAGGAACTCCCCAATAAGAAAGATTTGCTCCAAGTCCAAGAGGAACTACAAATAATATGTTTCTATCTTTTAGTTTTGAAATGGTCCCTAAATCCATATGATCATAATGATCATGAGAAATTAATACTAGATCAATTTCAGGAAGATCTTCCAAAGAAATCAAAGGTGGGTACCATCTTTTAGGACCAAGCCAAGAAGAAGGAGAAGTTCTATCAGACCAAACAGGATCAGTTAAGATCCGAACTCCATCTAATTCTATCAAAGTAGAAGAATGCCCAAACCAAGTAACTCTCAAACCAGACTCAGGTAATTTAGAAAATCTTGTTTTTTCCACGTAAACCACTGGAACAGGATCCTTAGGACTTACATCCTCGCTTTGTCGGAACATACTACCTAATGCCATCCAGAAATCATTGATCAAAGGTTGAGGATTTACGAATTGCCCATCCTTCCACTGAGGAGAGTTCTGCATTCTGATAAGTCTTTCTCCTTCTGGCTTTTTACCCAGAGCTTGGCAGGTATAAAAAAATGACGCTCCCAAAACTAAAACCAGGACCGGGATAAGCCATTTTCGCGAACTGTGTGCCTTCTTCATTTTATATTATTTCCTTATTCAGAATAGATCTCCCGAGCTTCGAGCAGATATAATTCTTACATTTTGACAATTTTAATCTAACTTGTCAATTTTTCAGACCTGAAAATCCAGATAAAGTTGACATTTTTTTATAAATTTGTCAAATAATCTTATGACCCGAAAGGCAAACCTTGTAGACGAGGAAAGAAAAAAGGAAATTTTAGACGCTGCCTTATATTGTTTTCTTCAATTTGGGTATTCCAAAACTTCCATGGATGATATCGCAAAGCAGGCGAATTTATCCCGTCCTCTTCTATATTTGAAATTTAAGAATAAAGAGGATCTATACGAGGGGATTTTTGATTATACCTTGGAAGGAAGTTACGAAGAAGCGGAGAAGGTTTTAAGCCAAAATATTTCTTCTAAACAAAAACTTCTGCGCGTCTGCGAATTGGTATTGATTGAGCCTTGGGCTAAGATAGAAGGAAAACCTAGGACCTCTGAGTTTTATGAAACCTGTTCTAAATTATCCCCTAAGAGCACTCAAAGATACGAACGCCAAATCATCAAATTCACAGAACAGATATTAGGAGATAAAGAAACTGCAAAAGTCTTTTTCCTGGCTTTAGAAGGACTTTCTGCTGACCTTCCCAAAACGAAAGTTTTACGCAAAAGAGTAGAATTACTCACCGAAAGATTCACACGTTAAGAGCCTCTCCCAGGCCGCAATGACGGCACTGTTCCGATGATTTAAGTTTTGGGAACGGACTATAAGATATTTCCGATTTTCAATAATTTTCCGACCTTTCCCGGTCGAAAATTACAATCATGCTACGTCTTAGGATTTAGCTCTTGCCAATAAATCGGGGTATTATACCCTGCAGCTGACTTTTTACAAGAATCGTAATGACCAAACTGAAATTTCCCATTCCATCTAATTTACACAGATTTGTCTCACAAAAACTTCTTATATTCTGCCTAGTTTTTTTCCTTGGTAATTGTGAGAGATCCTCCTGGATTGCAGAAGATTCTATTCTCTCCTTAAATGGAGAATGGGAATTTATTTCTGATAATAATACAAATCCTGATTTCAAAAAAGGAACTAAGATCACAGTTCCATTCGATTTTAGTTCGGATGATATTTATCAAAATTATGATGGATGTATTTCGATACGTCATGCGCTACCGGAGAAGGTCCGTGCTTGGATGAATCAGCAGACTTCGGTTGCAATCGATTCTGGTCATAGTTCAGACTTTGCAGAATTTTATCTGAATGAAACTTCTAAATTAGGCCTGATCGGAAAAACTGGAAGAAGAGATCCTTATCTTTCCGGTCAAGATGGAAGGATCGTATCCGTCTTACCCGCTGCGGTCTTTCGTCCAGGTGGAGAAAATTATATCTACGCAAAAATCTGCACAATCCCAGGAAAACCTTTCCATTGGAGCGGACCAAAAGTTTCATTAGGACTTTCAGAATCCATTTTTAAAAAATTTGGATTAGAACTGAGTGTCGCATTTTTACTAGCTGCAGTTTATATCAGTGTAGGACTTTATCATCTTCTTTTAGCAATCAGAAGGCCAAGTGATATATTCAATTTATATTTTGGATTTTTTGCGATCTTCTTCTCTATATTCCATCTTACGAATAATTCCACTGCAGAGATACTTTTCGGTTCTCATAGACAATTACAGTCCAAGGTAGACCAAGTCTCACTGATGATGTTTATAGGAAGCCTTCTCTTGTTTATTGCAAGGTTCTTCCAAGGAAAACATCCTAAGTTTGCTGTATATTCTGCTGCACTTTATGGAATTGTAGGTCTTTTAGATATATTCGTAAATCAGTATATTCGAGATTTATTACTTACAATTATTGCAGGACTCACTGTAGTTTTTGTTCTTCCTTATATCTCATTCATTACGGGAAGATCCGCTTGGAAAGGGAATTCCGATGCAAGATTACTCTTAGGCGGAGTTGCATTGATCGCACTCGGCGGGATCCATGATTATGCTGTTACAAATAGGCTGATCAATTCCGCGCTTATCATGCCATTCACATTCTTAGCATTTATATTGGGCATAGCATTCATATTAGCAAATCGTTTCGTCCGTGTTCATAACGAGGTAGAAGAGTTAAATGCCAGTCTCGAGGAGAAGGTCCGCCAAAGAACAAATGACCTTCAAAAAAGTTTAAGTGAGATCAGAGAACTTAAACACCAACAAGATGGGGATTATTTCCTAACTTCCCAATTAATGCAGCCACTCGCCGGAAATTATGGACATAGTGATATAGTAAGAGCAGAAATACTTTGCCGCCAAAAGAAAAGATTCCAATTCAGAAATTGGCAAGGCGAATTAGGCGGAGATTTATGTGCAGTATATTCCCTAAAATTGAAAGGGAGACCTGTATTAGTTTTCTTTAATGGGGATGCAATGGGTAAATCCATGCAGGGCGCCGGTGGGGCCCTTATCATGGGAACCATTTTTAAAACCATAGTCACAAGAACCCAAAACACAGAAGAGATGCAGGACCTTTTTCCAGAACATTGGCTCAAAAGATGTTACCATGAACTAAAAAGTGTATTCATTTCCTTTGATGGAAGAATGTTAATCTCCATGGTAGTTGGGATCGTAGACGAAGAATCAGGACTAATGTATTTTGTAAATGCAGAACATCCTCAAGTAGTCATGTATAGAGATGGAAGAGCTGATTTCTTATCCGAAAATGGGATGTTAAGAAAAGTAGGAGTAGAAGATCCAGAAGAAGTGTTTGTGGTCCAAACACTCCAACTCAAACCGAATGACGTGATCTTGATCGGCTCAGACGGAAGAGACGATGTCCAACTTGGGATCAATGAAGACGGAAATCATATCATCAACGAAGACGAAAGAGCATTCTTAAGGGATGTAGAAGAGGCAAAAGCAGAACTTCTACAAATAGAATCTTTAATCCAATCCAGAGGAGATATCATAGACGACTTGAGTCTTGTAAGGATTTCTTATAAGGAAGAGATGACCTCTGTCGCTGACATTTTAGATGATCCTTTCCAAAACCAACAAGTCCCAGATGCAATCTCAGAAAAATCAAATCGCAGAAAAGCTCTCAGAAACGCAATAGAAGAGAAAGATTATATCTATGTTGGATCGGAAGGGCAAAAGTATCTGGAAAAATATCCAGATGATAGCTCAGTCTATCTTTGGGTTTCTTATGCACTTGCAAGACTTGGAAATTATGAGAAGGCAATCGATTTCGGAGAAGTTCTTCTCATGAGAGATCCGACACATTCCAAAAACCTGGAACATTTAAGTAAGTTACATTACAAAAATGGAAACAAGTTACGAGCAGAGGCTTTATTAGCGGCATCAAAGTTTAAATTGGATTAAAACTTTTTAAACTTCTTTTAACATACTTTTCAGGATTGTGGTTACTTCCAAACGGCAGCTACCACATCCTGTTCCTGCTCCGGTTCTTCTACCAATAGCCTCCAGGGTTTTTTCTCCATCCTGGATGGCTTCTCTGATATTGCCCTCGCCTACTCCATTGCAGGAACAAACCACTTTTCCCTGGAGAGGTTTCATCATCTCTCCATCGTTCAGCAGATGTTTTCTGCGATCTCCGAGTTCAATCCCAGATGAAACCCAGTCCTTCATTCTGCTAAAAGAAGATTTATCTCCAATCAATATAGCAGCTACCAATCGGTCATTTCGGATAATACATTTTTTATAAAAACGTTTTTTACGATCTAAGAATATGATCTCTTCAAATTCTCCTCTTTTGTCATGAGGAATTTCCATAGGAACATCAGGGAGACGGATCGTTGCTAATTCTAATCCAGGGATTTTTAAAATATGAGCGTGTAAAGAACCGGTGTATTCATTAAATGCATATCCGAATAAATGTTGTGCTGCAATCTTTGCCTGGTCATCCACTGCGGAAATATTTCCATAAGTTCCAGTTTTATGTTCCGCAATTTCTCCGATACAATATACATCAGGATCACTGGATCTTAAAAAAGAATCCACTATAACTCCGCTATCACAATCCAATCCACCTTTTACTGCTATCTCGAAGTTCGGCTTGGTCCCAATTGCAAAGATAATCCCATCTGGTTCTATAAAATTTCCATTTGTGAGTTGGACTTTAGAAACTCTCTCCGTTCCTTCTATTTTAGAAATTTCGCATTCAAATATTAATTCTATTCCTCTCGCGAGAATTTCTTCTTTTAAGATATCTGCACCGACCGAATCTAATTTTTGGGACATCAAACGATCGGATCGAACAAGAACAGTCACTTGAACGCCGACACCTTTTAAAGCAGCGGCAAGTTCTAATCCTAAGAGTCCTCCACCTACAATCAGCGCATGAGATTTCGGAACAAAAAAACCTTTGATACGATCCGCGTCCGCCTTACTTCTTAAACTAAACACTCCCAGCATCTCAGGAGGGACCTTGTTAGGCCAAACAGGAGAACTTCCCATTGCGAGCACAAGCTTATTATAAGAATATAATGTTCCTTCTGTATCACGGACTTTCTTACCTTCCGTATAGATCATCTGAACTGATTTATTTGGAAATAGATCCAAATTCCAGTCTTTAACTTCATCCGGATCGGCAGGCATCAGATCATCAAATTCCTTCTCCCCTCCAATATAATCAGGAAGAAGCACCCTATTATAAAATGGGTTTTCTTCCCTACACATTACAGTGATATCATCGCCGGGAGCAAGATTTCTATATTGTTTTAAGAATGCGTAAGCTGCAGTTCCACCACCTACTATGAGTATTTTTTCTTTGGGCTTTTTATATTGAGCGATACGAACTGCTGAAATTTTAAAACCAGGTTGTTTAGAAAAAGGATCCGAAGCAGAACTTGTAAGATTATTAGATCTGAATATATCCGTCCCATTTTTTCTTCCCCAATGCATTGGTAAAAACACAACGCCTCGTTTGATTGATTCAGTCAAAAGCGCTTTCGCACGAACAGATCCACGCTTGCTCGAAATGGTAACCACCATTCCATCTTTGATATCATATTTATAAGCATCATCTGGATGGATCTCTAAGAAAGGTTCAGGTCTATGTTCTCTTAATTTTTTGACCTTACCAGTACGAGTCATCGTATGCCATTGGTCTCTGATCCTACCTGTGGTAAGCACCAAAGGAAAATCCTCGTCCGGTTTTTCTGAATCATCCTCTGATCTTACTGAATGGATCCTTGCCTTCTCATTCTTTCTATAAAATTTTCCGTCACCGAATAATCGAATATTATCCAAATGTCCTTTTTGAGGATAAGGCCATCTTATAGCCCTATGTTTACGAATTTCTTCATAATCTAAACCTAATATATCAATCTTGGTACCTTCAGTTAATCTGCAATGCTCCAGAAAAATTTCTTCTTCATCGGAGTAATGGAAAGAAGGACCAAATCCCATTCGTTTTGCAAAATCTTGAATGATCCAAGAATCAGCCTTTGCTTCGCCGGGAGGTTCTAAAATTTTTGGAAGAACGGAGATGCTCCGGTCGGAGCTTGTCATTGTACCCTTCTTCTCCGCCCAACCTGCAGCAGGCAAAACAAGATCTGCAAAAGGGATCACACTTGAGTCCGCAGAAATATCTTGTACAACAACAAATTCTGCCAAACGTAGACCTGACTCCGCTGCCCTCACATCAGGAAGACTCACTGCAGGATTTGTGCAGATAATCCAAATAGCTTTCATTCTTCCAGAAGCAAGCTTTTCAAAAATTTCAGTCGCACTATAACCTGGAGTCTCCGAGATAGAATCTACACCCCAGAACTTCGCGACTTCCTTTCTATGTTCCGGATTTTCTAGATCTCTATGTGCAGGAAGAAGATTACAAAGTCCACCGACTTCCCTGCCTCCCATCGCATTAGATTGCCCAGTTAAGGAGAATGGACCTGAGCCGGGTTTTCCAATATGTCCAGTAAGAAGAGAAAGATTGATGAGAGCTAAATTTTTATTTACTCCAACAACACTTTGATTCAAACCCATGGCCCATAGACTGATAAAACCATTTGCCTTAGAAATAAACTCTGCGGTTTTATAAATGAGTTCGGGAGAAATACCGCAAATCTCTGCTGCTTTAGAAACAGAAATTTCAAAAACCTTTGTCTTTAATTCTTCGAAACCTTCTGTATGGTCCTGTATGAATTTAGGATCTATCCAGTCCTTCTCTATTAGAATTCTTGCAATTGCATGAAATAAATAAATATCAGTTCCAGGATCTATCTGCAAATGAATATCTGCATGTTCGCAGGATTCAGTCCTACGAGGATCGACCACGATCAACTTAATGTTCGGATTTTCTCTTTTTCTAGCTTCAATCCTTCTGAATACAATTGGATGGCACCAGGCAGGATTTGCTCCGGCTACTAAAAAACAATCTGCAAGATCCAAGTCCTCGTAACCAACGGGAACTGCATCTTCTCCAAATGCCATCTTATATCCTGTGACCGCGGAACTCATACAGAGCCTGGAGTTTGTATCTATATTATTTGTTCCTAAAAAACCTTTAGTTAACTTATTTATAATATAATATTCTTCTGTTAGAAGCTGTCCAGATACATAAAAACCAACAGAATCAGGGCCGAATTCCTTAATAAAACTTTTAAATTTTTCCGCAGCGAAATCGAGAGCCTTGTCCCAACTTGTCCTCTTTAAGGGAGCAAAACGATCCTCCCTCATCATAGGGAACAAAAGTCTGTCTGTCCTATCCATGACGGAATAATGCAAATTCATCCCCTTTGAACAAAGTATCCCTCTGTTTGTAGGATGATCCGGATCCCCGCTTACGGAGATTTCCAGTGGCCCAGATTTTTCTACCTTCAGGCCACAACCCACCCCGCAGTACGGACAGGTGGTCTGAAAGATTTCCGGGTTTTGCATATCCATACTCATGCAATTATCACGCCAGACCATGGATTATTTGAAAAACGAGTCAAATAGTGGGTTTCCGAACCTGTTTTCGGGGAGAGATATTCCTTTTAGCCTCAGATAGAAGGCAGTTTGTATAGAATCTTTGCAATGTAGTATCTTCGACAAAACTCTTACAACCAACTATCCCCGGATCTTTGGTCCGAGAAGCGTAGAATATACACTGGAATCAAGATTCAAAGCGATCAGAAACGAATTGCCTTTCTTTTTTAGATCTGGCATTTATCCTGCATATAAAGAAAAGGTATCCATTGGATATGACGGGTCCTCCAGGCTCGAACCCAAAAAATGAAAGAGAAGAACGAGCATGAAATTTTGTTTTTTTTCTATTCCCAAGCGGACTTTTTAGAGGAAGTCTGGGCAGAATATAAAAGATCTCCTGCAAAACTTTCCTGCTTAAATCTTGTGAATTGGATTTTTGCAGCCTTTCCGATTTACGAAGACATTTCTAAACTTCTTCCTTCTGTGATCTCAAAAACAAAACAGGCTTCCGAAAATGGACACGATCCAGACTTTTCTTACGAATTAAAAAAAGTAGATATAAATGTAAAAACTCCGAGCGAACTTGTTTCAGTTTACAAAAGAGTTTTTGAAAGCAAACAAACGGATAAGAAGAAGTCACTCCAAAACAGCAAATACTTCTGGAATCTTCAAAAAGAGATCCAAGAAGCAAGAAAAGGCCCTTTATTAGTTTCACTGGAAGAAACCGCCAAGAGCGTAATTCGCTTCAATAACGAACTTGAATTGGAATTGATAGAACATTACGGATTCAATTTCCGTAAAAAACTAAACATAGACATCATCTCATAGTTAGCAACTTTTGTGCCAATTGAAAAATATTTCAAAAAATAGCAATTCAACCTTCTGATTTACTTCTACCCAAGAGCTGTCGAAGATACTACAAAAGTAATTTCCCTAGAAAACGTACTTAAATCATACAATACGTATATGTATAAAACGTACAAAAAATATCATACTCGATTCAAATCACAGCAAATCACTCCAATATAGCAATTCACTTAATAAATTCATATTTTTTATGCATTGGCACAGTAATTGCTAAAAGCTGAATAAAGATACTTTTACTGTAGGTTGCTCCCGGATGAATATTCTACCGAAACCAAAACTTAATTTTATACTTCTCTTAATAACTATCGTTATTAGCATTCCGATACATTCGGAAGAAGAACCGAATAAAAATACTAAGGAACCAATTCAGAACCCCCTACCCTCTCCTTCCGAAACGAATAAGACCGAAGGTCCTGATCCAAAAATTAAGAAGCAAGAGCCTAAGTATAATTCCCCATGGAAAGGAAATATTCCTGTAGACCATCTCCGAACTCTTTTAGTCACTCCAGAACAAATGAAGGAGACTCAAAAGTCAGATCTGTTTTGGTTGGATAATTTAAAATTGGGAGTTTCTCTCCGCCCTAGATTTGAAGCGAGAGAGAACCCTGACTTCAATAAGAAAACAGACGATTATAGTTCTTTTGTAGGACAAAACACTCAACTCTGGTTTTTATTCGATCCTTCTCCTTATTATTCGATCAAAGTTACTATTCAAGATAGTAGACTTTGGGGAGGAAGTCAAACTCCTCAGAATGCTGGCAATTGGACTTACGGACTTAGCACAGGTGCTGGGACTACTTTGACTCCGGCTACTTCTACCAATACGAATATTAGGAATAATACAGATATTAGAGAAGCTTATATAGTATTCAAAAAAATTGATAAACTTCCCGTTTCCGTTTTTGTAGGAAGGCAGGTATTCGCTTTTGGAGATCTGAAAATTGTGGGCCCTTTAAATTGGCTTCATACAGGATTTGCATTTGATGGTGTTAGATTTGTTCATGATTCTCAGTGGTTCAAGACTCATGTATTTGGAACAATACTATCCGACCAATACGATGCTCCCTACGGATTAACAACTAGCAATGGAAGATCCAAAGGTTCCATAGACCAGGCTTATTTTTTCGGTGCTTATAATACGATCAAGTTTGGAGAAGAAGCTCATCTAGATCTGTATGTGTTTGAAGTTTCTAAAAAATGGATCCCTAACGCAAATCCTATAGACTTCGATGATCGACTAAAACAAAGGAACGATCTTTTAACTACAGGATTCAGATTCACCAATAGAACGAATAATAATTTTTTACCAGCCGGAAAGATCTGGGATTGGAGTATTGAATCCGCATGGCAATCAGGAATGACTGGGGATAGAGTCAAAGCTGATTGGGATGTTTTAGACCAAAAGGCAGCTAACGGAAAAAATATTTATACAGAGAAGGTGCAGTATGATACAAGACTTCTCTCTTTGGATACGGGGATCAAGGTCAATGATTGGATCCGTTTAGGTTTAGGTTACACATACGCATCAGGAGATCCAAATAGATCTGATTCTAAGGTAGGGACTTGGCAAAGTTTATTTCCTCAGATCGCAGGCTCTTTCCCAAATTGGAATACTATGAACGGCCAAGCTCTAATGGCTGGATTTGAAAATATAAAGTCTTATTCCATTCGTGCAAATCTCAAAACAGAATATGGTATGTTTATATTTGCCTTCTACGATACTCAAAAAGCAAATTTACAAGATGCTTGGTATAAAGTTTCTGGGGTTCCAAATACTGGAGCAAGCACTGAAAATTATTCTAATGATAAGTTCTCTTATGACAATTCAAGATTAGGCAGAAGATTGTTCTATCAATATGATTTTACTTGGATCTATAATTATACTGAATCAGTTTCGATTTGGATGGGAGTTTCTCTTGTGAAAGCTAAAGAAGCGATCGGAAATGAAAGAACAAATCCATTTGCCTCTAACCCTGATAATAGGTACACATTCGACGACACTTCTAAGTTCTTTTATCTCATGGTCTCCGCCTCCCTATAGGCAATCCTATCCTTGGGAGGGGTCGAAGTTTCGACCTCTCCTTTCTTTTTTTATGGAGACATCAAACTTCTTCTTATTTCCTAGAGTATGTTAGACTACGATTTGTTACTCAATGGAGTTTAAAATAGTTACATAATTTATTAACAATAGTTAAGGCGAAACCCTTTCCTCTCACTGTCTTAAATAGCATGGAAGAGAAGGTTATGCAAAACTGCGATGAAATTCCTCCAAAAATAAACCAACCATCCGGTTATTTAGAGAAGGATTTTTTACCTAAAGAAATGGGATGGGATGAATGGTATTGCCAAGCAGCACAATTTAAAAATATACTCTACCATTCTCCGAATGGGTTTGCCATTATTTCTTTGGAAGGAAGATTTATTAGCTCTAATCCTGCACTTTCTCAAATTTTAGGTTATTCTGAAAATGAATTGGTAGGGATGAGTTTTGATTATATTACTCATCCAGATGATCTAGAAGAAGATCTTCACTTAAGGGATCAATTTTTAAAAGGTTTAATATCCATCTTTAAAAGAAAAAAAAGATACATTCATAAGGACGGGCATCATCTCTGGGTTCAGGTAGATGCAACTTTAATACGAAACAGAAAGGGAGATCCAAATTATTTTGCCGTCCAATTCCAAGACATTACAAAGCACCACGAATTAGAAAAACAACTCATTCATTCTCAAAGGATGGAATCTATTGGTTCTCTTGCTGGAGGAGTGGCACATGATTTTAATAATATTCTAACTGTAGTTTTAGGCTACACTGCCCTCTTAGAAAAAAATTCTCAACATCCAGAAAAGATCTTACAATATTCTGAAATTATCAAGAAGACTGCGGAAAGAGGATCTTCTTTAATTAAACAACTTTTGACTTTGGCAAGAAAGGTAGAATCTGATCTGAAACCATCTGCTTTGAATGATTTACTCTCAGAGGCGGTCCATATAGCATCTTCTACCTTTCCTAAATCAATCAGAGTAATTTCGGATCTTCCTCAGGATCCAATCTGGGTCCAGGCGGATCACACTCAGATCCATCAGGTTTTTCTGAATTTATTTTTAAACGCAAAAGATGCGATGCCAAGCGGGGGTTTACTTTCCATAAGACTTCGAATGGAAGAAGGAGAATTTATTTCTCCTGAAAAGACCCAAAAGACTGCAGTGATAGAAATTTTGGACAGTGGGACCGGCATTGATAGAAAGACTATCCGTAAAATATTCGATCCATTCTTTACGACTAAAGAACCCGGCAAAGGAACCGGTCTCGGACTTTCTATCGTTTATGGTATTTTAGAAAATCATAAAGGGAAAATTAAAGTAGAAAGTGAGCTTGGATCTGGTACAAAATTTTCCATTTACTTTCCGGCCCTGGAATAAAAGAAGATTCGGCTACTTCTACCCTTTAATAAATATATAAGTATTTATTTTTGTTCCTTCCAAATCCTGTTTCGGATCCTACTTAAGGAGACAGGAGTGATCCCTAAAAAAGAAGCAATATAATGCTGGGGGATACGATTTACAAGATCTTGCTGTTCATTGATCAGGTTCAAATATCTTTGTTCAGGGCTATCCCTAATCCTGGATAAAAATAAATTCATATACGTATCAAATCTTTCAGCAACGTATTCCAATAAAAAATCTCTAAGCCCGTCATTCTCTCTATAAATAGTTTCTGCATCTTCTCCGCTTAGTATAAGTAATTCTGTAGGTTCAATACTTTCGACAGCAAGTTGGCTGCTCTCATAAGTCCCTCTGTAACTATGAATAGAAGTGATCGCTCTGTTCTCAGGGAAAAATGCGATAGTGATATCACGGCCTTTATCTTCAAATTTTAATCGCAGGCATCCTTTCTTAACAATGAATATGTTTTTAGTGTAAACCCCTCTTTTGATAAGTTCTGTTTTTGCTGGGACCTTCTTTTCTTTTAACATGGAAGTATAACGGTCCCAATTTTTTTCTAAACTTGGGACTTTCTTCCTTAAATTTTCCAGTAAAGGTATCGGATACATCTTGAGCCTTGAATTCTTCCGTATTCGGTATCATGGGAATGAAAAGGCAAGATTTGTTTTGGGACCAAACCAGGAATTTAAAATTTTGGAACAAGTTCTCTAATTCTTTATGTAAAAAGTTTCGAATTAGATTGAATAGTTTCCTAAAAAAGGAAATCTTGCCCGCATCGAAGAGAATTTTTAAACATGTCATTCAGCAGATACAAAGGCAAAAAAGTATTTATAACAGGTGGTTCCGCGGGCATAGGCAAAGGAATTGCGATCCAATTAGCAAAGGCAGGAGCAAGTGTAATCGTTTCTGCCAGAGGAAAATCTAACTTAGAAAAGACTGTCCAAGAGTTAAAGTCTGTAGGAGCTCCAACAGCTGTTTTTGGATTCGCAGTTTTGGATGTTTCTGATAAAAAAGCCCTCGAAAAAGAGGCCAAAAAGGCAATCGAGACTTTAGGTGGATTAGACCTTTTAATCTGTAGCAGTGGTTTTGCTAAGGCCGGAGAAGCTTCCGACCTTGATGACGAAGTTTATAGAAATCTAATGGATGTAAACTTTTTCGGTCATGTAAACAGCGCACTCGCATTTAGTGATCATTTTTCCAAACAAAAAAGCGGAGAGATTGTATTCTTAGCCTCCACTCTTGCATTTTTTTCTATCTATGGATACGGAGCTTATTCTGCGAGTAAGTTTGCGATCGTAGGTTTTGCTCAAGGTTTCCGCCAAGAGATGATGCTTCATGGAGTTAAGGTAAAATTATTCCTTCCTCCTACAACTGACACTCCTGGTTTAGAAAAAGAAAATACTGATAAACCTGAATTGAGTAAAGAGATCGAAATGGGTTCCGCGTTAAATAGAGTTCATGCAATCGATTCAGTAGCAAAGGCAATCCTAAAATGGATCCCAAACAATAAGTTCATTGGATACACAGGTTGGGATTCTTGGCTTCAATATTTTCTATTTAGACATTTTCCTGAATTCAGTATCAGACTTACTGATTCTGAATTAAAAGCTGCCCAGTCCAGGCTGGATAAGAAAAAACAAAAAGTATAACTGCAGTCTTTTAAGGAAACTCTATGAAACCTATTCGTAAAGATTGGAAGGTAGAAGCGGGGTCTAGAGAATTTTGCTCGATCGAAAATAAAATACTATACAAAATCACTCACCTAAATAGATCCTGAAATCTCAGACTATTTTTGTAGGAACATAGATGTCCACATCTATGGGAAGACGGTGCAATTCCGTCACGGTACCCGCCGCTGTAAGAGGGACAAAAGGCACAAGATGTCACTGGGTTGTAAAACCTGGGAAGACGTGCTGAGTAGGATGATCTCGAGTCAGAAAACGCCTTACAAAAATCCTGAAGCTACGTGATCCAGTCTCGGATGTAAGACAATCGCGTAACTAAACTCAAAATTTTTTGTTCATACGATGCTTTGGCGCGATCTTTCGTGTCTTACTATCGCTTATATCTTGTTAGGTGAAGATCTCTTAGGAGGGATTTTTATGCGCTCGATTTCCGTTTCGAAGGATTTTTTGGGAGCCAGATTATGGCTTAGTGGTTCCTTTCTAGTTTTGGTTGGGTTTCTTGCTTTCTCTACAATCTATGCAGTAGGCCTGGAACCTATGGTGTATTTGCACGATACATTTCATGATATAAGACATTCTACCGGTTTTCCATGCCATTAAGATCAGATCTTTCTGATCTTTTACGGGCCGGGATATTTTCCGGTCTGGTGTCTGGCCTTGTTTTAGGGATCTTGGTTTGCGCTTGGAATCTTCCTCTCATATTAGAAGCAGAGAAGTTCGAATCCAAATCAGCATCAGAAAATTCTAATGCTGGACATACGCATGTTCACTCTCACTCCCATGGAGAAGGTCATTCTCACACAAAAGAACAATCTAATCCCACTGAAGTAGCCGAGAAAGATAGTCTTTGGCAAAAAAGAAACTTAGGAACATTTATTGGTTCTGTTCTACTCGGGATTTCTTTTGGGGTTTTAGTTTCCGTTTGGATGGTCTTATTCCCTCCATTTGGATTTTTGGAAAACCCTTCAATCTCCAAGGCGATTTTCCTAAGCTTCTTATTTACCATCGGTGGATTTCTAATATTTTTCGGGATCCCATTTGTAGGACTTCCTCCTGAATTACCAGGAAGAGCATCCGGGGCTTATGATTATCTAGAAAGGCAGGCTTGGTGGTATCTTTGTGTCGGTTCCAGCTTAGTTGGTGTTTTAGGATCTAAAGTCCTTCTAACTTATTTAAATCTTCATAGATTACTAAAATGGGCATTCGTTTTAGTAACGGTATTATTCTTTGTAGGACTTCCATTTTATATTGGTGTGCCTGAAATTTCAGAAGATTTTGCTGCTCCCAAAGAGTTAAGAAACCAATTCGAATATGTGACCTTACTCACAAATTTGATCTTCTGGTATTTATTATCCTCTTTATTTTTTCTATTCTGGAAGCCAAAGCAGGTATTAGGATTCAAATGAAACCTAAAATTGCAGTTCTGGTGCTGGGTCACGGCAGTAGAGAAACAAATTCCAATCTAGAATTCGTTTCATTGGTAGAAGCATATTCATGCACTCGGCCTGATCTAAAAATTTCCTACGCTTATGTAGAACTTGCAAAACCCGATCTGGAAACTGCGCTCAGAGATCTTAGTGAAGAGTATTCAAATATTATAATATTTCCTTTGTTTCTATACACATCTGGTCATATTAAAAATGATATTCCGGTCGTGTTGGACAGAATTAAATCGGAGTTCCCGGATCATTCTTATAAGATAGCAAATAGTTTAGGTATCCATTCTAAAATGGTATCTTTGCTTAGGAAACGTGCAGAAGAGTTTTCACCTTTAAACAAAGAGCAATCCTCTAAGACAGGCGTGATCATAGTAAACAGAGGTTCCTCTGATCCGGATGCAAACGGTGACTTTTATAAAACAGTTCGTTTATTCCAAGAAGGAAATCATTTCTCCTTTGTTCTTCCTTCCTTTATAGGGATCACCAGCCCTCTTCTTCCAGACACTTTGGAGATGGCTTCCAAATTAAGACCGGAAAAACTTCTGGTGGTCCCCTACTTTTTATTCGGCGGATTATTGATCCAAAAAATTTCCTCCTTGGTCCAAAACTTTTCTGAAAAATTTCCTTGGATCAAAACAGAACTCACCTCTTATCTTGGACCCGATCCAGAACTATTTTTAGTCATAGATGAAAGGATACAAGATTGTATCTCCGGAAAATTCTCCCTTCCTTGTGATACTTGTGAATACAGAGCACAACTTCCTGGCCTTTCTAAAAAAGTAGGAGGATTGAAGGCTCTCCTATGGAGTATCCGTCATCTGGAAACTCATAACCAAGCAGCACCTCATCTATTCCCTCATCGTAATTTACAAAAGCATATATTTGTTTGCGATAATATAGATTGCGCAAGCAAAGGAAGTTCTGCCTTAGTCGCTCGAATGAGATCTATTTTAAAATTACAAGGAAGACATTTGGATTTCAAAATTTCTCGCTCTTCCTGTATGGGGAGATGCGGAGAAGGTCCAGTAGTTGTAGTCTATCCGGACGGAGTTTGGTACCAAAAAGTAAATGTCGAAGATGCAGAAGACCTCGTTTCGGAACATCTTCTTCAAGATAGACTCGTTTCTCGTTTAGTAGATAATATTATGCAATAGGAATATAGTATGGCATGTCATGAAATTGCAGCTTTAAGATTAGGAATGATGAATGTTCTTGGTATCAAGGATGAATCAGTTATCCAACATGAAAAAAATGAAATAGGAACAGAAGCACTCTCTTCTCCAGGACCGATCCAGTCATTGACGACTGCGAATAATTTCGATGATCTAATCCGATTTTTCGAAGCAAGTTTGGTAGATTTAGAACAAACAATTGCAAAACTTCCAGCTGGAGATCCTAAATCTGGTTATTACACTTCTCTATTAATACTTACCAAAAAAGTGGAATTGGATCTTAAAAATTCTGCAAAATCATTCCAAACCTTATATCTAGACTTAGAAGAAATGCATGATTTCGTGCATGAGATCTATCCTTCATAGGAGGAACATTGAGCCAAAAACTTCTCAAACTGGTCCATAAAGAAAATGTAAGCCTTTCTTCAGACATATACCAATTTGAAAAAGCAGATGGGCTGCCTTTCGAATTTGTAGGAGGACAATATATTATCCTAAATGTCGGAAATGATAATGATGGAAAGCCTATCAAAAGAGCTTATTCTATTTTGTCTTCTGATTCAAAAACGAATTCTTTTCAGATCTGTGTGAAACGTTTAGGGACAGGAAAAGCATCCAGTATTCTACCTGAATTAAAACCAGGGTCAGAACTGGAGTATTCAGGTCCCTGGGGAAAATTTGTAGGAGATCCAACATGGCCTTCACCCGGTTTTTCTCTCATTCTGGCAACGGACACAGGGATCACTACACTTGCTGGTCTCCTTCTTTCCAAAAAATTCTCAGACCGTTTAGACAGCACCATAACGGTCTGGCTCAAAACAAAAGAGGAAGACTTTCTTTCTGAAAATGAACTAAGGAAGATCCTCTCTGGAGTTTCTAATTTTCCAAATATATTTCAGATCCCTCCGATTTCAGATCAAAATAGAGTCCAAAGTGCATTAGATATTCTGAAATCGATTTTAGGAGATTGTACAGTTCCAGAAAACGTATTCTTAAGTGGAGATGGAAATATCTTAAGAGAAGTAAGATCTGAATTGGTCCGCTTAGGAACCTTAGAGTCCCAGATCGGAATGGAAGCATTCTTCAATACCCAAAAAAATCCATCGCCAGTGGTAAGTCTCGGATAAATTTCAATGGCGACCAAGGAACTAAGAGAAGGATTCACTACAGGAGCTTGTTCCGCCGCTGCTGCAAAAGCTGCAGTTAGAGTTCTTATCTTAGGCCAAACCATTAAAGAAATTGAAACTACTCTTCCTAACAAAAGAAAAGTCACGTTCGAGCTAAAACGTTGCGAGATCTCAGAGGATAGCGCTGTTTGTAGCATTATCAAAGATGCAGGAGATGATCCTGATTGCACTCACGGTGCAGAGTTAACTGCGGAAGTAAAACTTAACCAAGAAAACAAGATCGTTCTAAAAGGTGGAGAAGGAGTTGCTGTAGTTACGAAAGCGGGACTCGGTTTAGAAATTGGAGAACCTGCAATCAATCCAGTTCCCAGAAAGAATATTACAGAAATGATATTAGAGGAACTGATAGGTTCCACATTTTCTGGTGCAGAAGTTACGATCAGTGTTCCAGGCGGCCAAGAGATGGCCAAAAAAACAATGAATGAACGCCTTGGATTGATAGGCGGGATCTCAATTTTAGGAACAACTGGGATCGTAAAACCATATTCCACTGCGGCATATAAAGCAAGTGTAATACAGGCAATCCAGGTCGCAAGAGAATACGGAGAACAAAGTATTATTTTAACCACTGGTGGAAAATCCGAAAAGTTCGCGATGGACCTTCTCCCTTCGATGAACGAGATCGCATTCATACAAGTCGGCGATTTTATAGGAACAGGGATCAAGACCGCAATTAAAGAAGATATCCATCACGTGATCATAGTAGGAATGATCGGGAAACTTTCTAAGATGGCCGATGGAGTCATGATGACACATAGAGGGGGCTCTTCAGTGAACACAAAGATGCTCGCAAATATTGCAAGATCCTTAGAGATCCCTGAAACTGTATGCACCAATATAGAAGCAGCAAATACAGCAAGACATGTATTAGATATTTGTAAAGAATCCGGACATTTTTATATCACCACTCGGATCTGTGAGATTGTCTCTGAAAATTGTTCCAAACATGGATTAGGATTAAGAGTTTCCACGTATATGGTGGATTTTGATGGAACTCTATTAGGAAAGTTTGAAGCTCCCGAAGGCTGGGGTATCAAAGGGGAAGCGGAATAAATGAACGATATGAGACAAATGACTTCCTTAGGAAGGGAGATCGAAAACAATTCTTTTTCAATCATAGATGAAGAAGCAGGAAATCATTCTCATCCTCCGGGTGATTGGGAAGTTGTTAGAAGGATTATACATGCCACTGCAGATTTCGAATATAGAGATCTAACAAAGATCCATCAGAATGCCATTCGTGACGGGATCCAAGCATTGAAAAATGGATGTCCTATCGTTTGTGATGTCCAGATGATCATTGCTGGCCTGAACAGCGAACGTTTAGAAGCCTATGGTTGTAAAACTTATAGTTTTATCAGTGATCCTGATGTAATCCAAAGAGCAAAAGAAAATAATTCCACAAGAGCCATAGAGTCAATGCGCAAAGCAGCAAGTTCTGGACTTTTGAATGGAAGTGTCATCGCGATAGGAAACGCACCTACTGCACTTTTAGAAATCGTAAGACTTGTGCAAGAGGAAGGAGTTCGACCTTCTCTTGTGATCGGAGTTCCAGTAGGATTTGTATCTGCTGCTGAATCCAAAGAAGCATTATTAGATATCAAATTCCAATCTGAATATTCTATTCCTTATATTCTGACTCGAGGAAGAAAAGGAGGAAGTACGATCGCAGTTTCAATCATACATGCACTTCTACTCCTTTCAACGGAGAAAAAATTTTGAAAGCGGTTACCGTAATAGGGATTGGAGACGATGGATGTGTCGGACTTTCCAGCAAAGCAATGGGTGCAGTCGCAAGAGCAAGAGTTCTTGCCGGCGGAGAAAGACATCTAGATTTTTTTCCTCAGTTTGATGGAGAAAGGATCATTATCAAGAATGATATTATTCGAACAGCGGAGAAGATCGCAGAACTTTCTGCTGAACATACGATATGCGTTCTTGCTTCGGGAGATCCTTTATTTTTTGGAATTGGAAATCTGATCTTAAAAAAAGTTGGAAGAGATCATGTGGAATTCATTCCAGCTCCGAGTTCCGTCCAAAATGCTTTTTCTAAAATTGGAGTCAAATGGGACGACGCTTCTTTTCTTTCCCTCCATGGAAGAACGATAGAAGGTTTCATTACAAAATTACAAAGTATATCCAAGATTGCATGTCTTACCGACGAGACCAACTCTCCTTCCAAGATCGCAAAGTATTTGTTAAATTATTCTGAAACAGATTGGAAAGCATTCGTTTGTGAAAACTTAGGAGGAAAAGAGGAGAAGGTCCGTGAATTCGAACTGGAAACTTTAGCAGAGACGCAAGACATCTCCAACTTAAATGTAATTATCCTAATTAGAAAAGATCCAAATTGGAAACCTTCTCCACTTCTTCCTTTTTTTGGAGAAGACGAATATGCAAAACGCCTTCCTAAGAAGGGGCTTATCACCAAAAAAGAAGTCAGAATACTTTCTCTCTCCGCGTTGGAGATCCGACCAGATTCTGTGATCTGGGATATCGGAGCTGGCTCAGGAGCAGTTTCAATAGAAGCAGCCAGGATCGCAAAAGAAGGAAGAGTATACGCGATCGAAGTAGATCCGGAAGGAATAGAGATCTGCCAGCAAAACATACTCTCACATAAAACGGATAATGTTTTCTTAATACACGGAAAAGCTCCTCAGGCATTACTCGACCTTCCCTCACCTGACTGCGTATTTATAGGAGGCTCCAAAGGGAACATGAAAGAGATCATCGAGCTTTCTTTTGAGAGATTGAGCCAAGGCGGGTGTTTAGTAGCAAATGCAATTACCTTAGATAATGTTTCAGAGGCATATAAAACATTCAGAGATATGGATCTAATCCCGGAAGTAAGCCTGATCAATATTTCCCGAGGCCAAAAACTCGCAGATTACCTCAGGTATGAAGCACTAAATCCAATCCATATATTTAAAATTAGGAAATTATAATATATCTTATGAATGTAAAAACAAAATACGGAAAATTATACGGGGTTGGAGTTGGCCCCGGAGCAACAGATCTAATCACTCTTAGAGCAGTAAATGTATTAAATACGGTTCCGGTGCTTGCTATTCCCAAAAGCAGCGAATCACTTCCCTCTTTCTCTTGGAGAGTTTGTTCTCCAGTAGTTCGGGAAAATGAAACACAAGAGAAATTACTCCTACATTTTCCAATGACTAAAGATCCTAATATCTTAATCCCAGCATGGGATAAGGCATTTAAAGAAATAGGGTTAAGATTAGAAAAAGGTTTGGATGTTGCATTCATTACACAAGGAGATCCATCTGTATATAGTTCTTGGAGTTATTTATTAGATGAAGCTCCGGATAGATGGCCTGGAATTGAGATAGAAATTGTTCCAGCAGTTTCTTCCATTACTGCAATCCCAGCAAGTTTGCTCACACCTCTTGCCGATGGAAGAGAAAGATTCTGTGTTCTTCCTGCTACCTACGGTTTAGAAGATCTAGAAAAGCTCATCCAGGACTTTGATACAATTGTTTTAACAAAGGTAGGACAGGTAGTTCCTGAACTAATAAGAATATTAAAAGAGCAGAATATTATAGAAAATGCAACCTATGTTTCTTATGGAACTACAGATCGCCAAAGGATCGTAAAAGATATCGAGTCCATAAAGAATGAAACCTGCGATTATTTTTCCATGGTTGTAATTTCTATCCGAAAACGAAAAGGGGTTTTAAGAGGTATTTCGGATGATTCAGAGTAGAAAACCATACGCAATTTATGTAATCACTAAACACGGCCTAAAGACTGGAACAAAATTATTCCACTCCTTAAAAGGAGCAGACATATTTGTTTCTCCTAAGTTCATTTCGGAATCTCCAAAGGAATCCAAACTTTTAAGTCTTCCTATGGAACCTACTTTAAGAGAAAGTTTTATGGAATACGATTGCCATATTTTTGTGATCAGCGTGGGCGCTGTAGTTCGAATGATCTCTCCTCTTCTGGTAAGTAAGAAGACAGATCCTGCAGTTCTTTGTATTGATGACCAAGCAAAATTCACTATCTGCGTTTTGTCAGGCCATGTAGGAAGAGGTAATTTTTTTACTCAGAAAATTTCTGATCTTTTAGGAAATATTCCAGTGATCACAACTGCCTCGGATGTTTCCGGAACTTTGACTGTGGATATCTTAGGAAGAGACCTTGGCTGGAGTTTAGAAGATCAGGATAGAAATGTGACTCGGGCATGTGCCGCAGTAGTAAATGAAACTAAAGTTTTATTCGTACAGGAAACCGGAGAACCGAATTTCTGGTCTTTGGAAAAGGATCTGCCCAAGGGTGTAGAATATTCTGCGAATTTAGAAAAGGTAAATCCCAAAGATTATGAAATCTTATTAATCGCAAGCGACAGAACAGATATTAAAACGAAAACGCCAGATATATATTCCAATTCAGTGATATACAGACCCAAATCCCTGATCTTAGGCTTAGGCTGCGACAAAGGAATTCCAACTGAAGTCGTTGAGAATGGGATAACAAAAGTGTTAAAAGAATATAATCTATCTTTCAAAAGTATAAAGGCAATTTCAAGCGTAGATGTCAAAAAAGAAGAACCTGCTTTTTTAGAAATTTCAACAAAGTATGGCTGGGAATTTATAACCTTCCCCCCTCAGGACTTGGACCAAGTGGAAGGAATTTCAGAAATTTCTAAAGCTGCGTCCGAATATGTAGGAACTCGTTCTGTAAGCGAAGCTTCTGCTCTTCTTCTTTCCGGTTCTGATAGATTACTAGTAACAAAACAGAAATACAAAGAAACCGAAGGCGGAAAAAATCTAACAGTAGCGATTGCAAGAATACCATTTTCGACAAGATCAGAAATCCAATCCAAAAGTTTGGAGAAAGTATGAACGAAACTCCAAAAGGAAAATTGAATATTGTTGGAATAGGCCCAGGAAACGATTCCCATATTACTCCTGCTGCGTTATCCGCAATCAAAGAAGCTGATTCCATAATAGGATACACAACGTATATCAATCTTGTAAAACATCATCTGAGCGGAAAACAGGTCACTCGTACAGGAATGACAGAAGAGATCACTCGAGCCCAAACTGCAGTTGAATCCGCGAAGTCTGGACAAACAGTTACTCTGATTTCCTCTGGAGATGCAGGTGTTTATGGAATGGCAGGCCTTGTATTCGAAGTTTTAAGAAAGACAGGTTGGAAAAAAGGAGATTCCCCCGAGATCAAAATGATCCCAGGAATTAGCGCGGATAGTTCCTGCGGCTCTCTTGTTGGAGCTCCTATGGTGCATGACTCAGCCAGGATCTCCCTATCGGATCTTTTGACTCCATGGACTGTGATCGAAAATAGGATCGAATCTGCTGCCAAGGGAGACTTTGTAATCAATCTATACAATCCCGCTTCTGGCAGAAGACAAAGACAAATCGTAGAAGCTTCTCGTATTATTAAAAAATATAGACCTGGAACTACTCCAGTCGCGCTTGTAAAGAGCGCATATCGCAGGCAAGAGAATATTCAGTTTTCTGATCTGGATCATTTTTTGGAATTTGAGATCGGAATGAATACAACAGTTATCATAGGATCCTCTCAATCTTTTGTTTATGAAGGATTTTTTGTAACTCCAAGAGGATACGGAAATAAATATTCCTTAGAAGATGGCTCTTTGAAGCCAGGACAGAACAGAGCAGTTTCCCTGAGAACTGAAAATGATCTGGCAAGTAGGATCCCAAAAGAATCGCCCTCCCCTAATTTAAACATTACTAAAATACAAGGTGCATTCGTGAAAACAAGCACCACAGTTTTCGAACAAGAGAGAGAAGAAGGTATCGAGATCCAAGATTCTTCAGTGGCTACCGCTTTAAAGGCATTACAATTTTTAGAACCTTCTCCCCAAAAAAAGAAAATTCAAATTTCAGAATTAAAATCGGAAGAGAAAATCCAATATTTGGGACGCATCAATGGGGCAATTCTGTATAAAAATGATGAAGACTACTATCAGATAGGAAAATTCAAAAAACCGACCGATCTTGAAACATTTGGTTTTTATAATACAAACGAACAAGACAAGAAATGGACAAAACTTAAAATCAACGACCAGGAATCTGTATCTAATAATAAATTTGATGTATTGATCTCTTTTGTTTCGGAAGGTTCACCTGAAGAAGTTTATGATCTATTCTCTATTTATAGGAATTCTTCCATTAGCGAAAGGTTATGGAATTACGTTTTAGATAATAGCAAGAAGACTCTCTGGGAAAATAAAGAATACACGGATGCAAGGTGGTTAGGAAATTCTCCCAAGCAAGTTTGGTCTTCCTTTAGAGATAATATTTTAAAATGCGACTGAGAGTATTATTATGAAAGTATTTATCATTGGCGCAGGCCCCGGAGATCCGGACCTGATCACAATCAAAGGAGCGAGACTTGTAGAGACCTGTCCTATTGTTCTTTATACTGGATCTCTTGTGCCCCAAAGAGTTATAGAAAGAGCTGCTCCTGACGCAACCGTATTAGATTCTTCTAAAATGACTTTGGAAGACATCATTTCTATCTTAGAAGAAGCCAAGAAAAAAGACCAGGATGTCGCGAGGGTTCACACCGGAGATCCGTCTATATTCGGTTCCACAGCCGAGCAAATGAGAAAAATGGATGAGTTAGAAATTCCTTACGAGATTGTTCCAGGAGTTTCTTCTTTTACTGCGGCTGCGGCTATGCTTGGAAAAGAGCTTACGCTTCCAGAAGTTTCTCAGTCTGTTGTCATCACTCGAGCAGAAGGAAGAACTCCTATGCCAGAAAAGGAGAAGTTAGAAACTTTTGCTTCCACAGGCGCTACTCTAGTATTCTTTTTAAGTGTTTTACATATTCGTAAAATTGCAGAAGAACTGATTCCTCATTATGGTAAGGATTGCCCTGTATCTGTCGTGCAAAAGGCGACTTGGCCGGAACAAAAAATAATTACTGGGACCTTGGAAACTATAGTCGCTAAGGTAAAAGAGGAAAAGATCACAGCTACTGCAATCATATTCGTAGGTAAAGTATTGGACTGCCATGATTTTGCAGATTCCAGGCTTTATGCTTCCGACTTCTCTCATAAATTCAGAAAAGCAAATAAGAAACAAATCACTCGGAAACGAAATGAACTCTTCTCCTGATAAAAAAGGGCTCATCCTAGTATTCACAGGTCCCGGAAAAGGAAAGACTACTGCTGCTTTAGGAATTTTATTTAGGGCATTAGGGAGAGGAATGAAATGTGGAGTTGTCCAATTTCTTAAAGGAAAATGGGAAACAGGAGAAAGAAAATTTGCAAAAACCATTGAGGATCTTGACTTCCATGTGATGGGACTCGGCTTCACCTGGGAAAGTGATGACTTAGACAGGGACAAGAAAGCAGCAAGATCGGCCTGGGGAAGATCCTGCGAAATGATATTTTCAGAAAATTATAAAATACTCATATTAGATGAGATCACTTATGCATTTCATTATGGATGGCTTACGCCGGAAGAAGTCTCAGAAGTTTTATCTAAAAAGCCCGAAGATCTACATATTATTCTTACAGGCAGAAATTGCCCAAACCTTTTAACTGATATGGCTGACCTAGTTAGTCATATTGAATCCCCAAAACACCCATATAAAAATGGGATCCCAGCTCAACTTGGAATCGACTATTAAGAAATTATGATACAAGAGATCAAAATACCAAGAATACTGATCTCCGGAACTGGGAGCGGAACAGGAAAAACCACATTTACAATTGCACTTACAAAGGCATTACAATCCAAAGGTTTAAAAGTTTCCGTATTCAAATGTGGACCTGATTATTTAGATCCAGGCTATCATTCTTTCGTCACCGGTGAGACCTGTCAAAATCTGGACGGATGGTTGATGGGAAAAGAATCGGTAATTTCAAGTTTTATTAGCACAAGCCAAGGATCAGACATTTCAATCATTGAAGGAGTGATGGGTTTATTTGATGGACATTCTCCCAATGGAGAAGCAGGCTCCACTGCGGAAATTGCAAAATGGCTGCAAGTTCCTACTATCATATTGATAGATGCATCCGGAATGGCTGCAACTTTTTCAGCGATTGCATCCGGTATCAAAAATCATGATCCTCAAGTTTCCATCCAAGGTTTTGTTGCAAATTTTATCGGAAGTAAAAGCCATTTATCCATTATAGAAACTGCAAGTATCCCTTTGACTATTTTAGGAGGATTTCCTAAGTCCTATGAATACTCCTTCCCAGAAAGACATTTGGGGCTTCGTTCCGCAGGTCCAGATATCTTAACGGAAGAAAAACTTTCCTTTTGGAAAAATCTCGCTGAAGAATGGCTGGATGTAGATAAGATCTTAAAAATCGCAAATTCTGCACCACCTATTCTTTCCGAAATATCATCAGAAATCCAAAACAAATCTAATGATTGTAAGATTGGAGTAGCATACGATGAAGCATTCCATTTTTATTATGAAGAAAACTTCAAAAAATTAAGGGACTACGGGGCCGAACTCGTTTTCTTTTCTCCTATTAAAGATACAAAACTTCCAGAGGTAGATGGATTATATTTTGGAGGGGGATACCCAGAGTTATTTGCAGATAGTTTATCAAATAATAAAAATTTAATCGAAGAGATAAAAAGTTTTGCAAGTTCAAAAAGGCCAATCTATGCGGAATGTGGAGGATTAATGTATCTTTCTTCTGAGATCCAAAACATAGAAGGAGAAAGTTTTTCTATGGTAGGACTGATCCCTGGTAAAGCGATCATGGGTCCTAAACTTAAAAGTTTAGGTTATGTAGAAGTCCATACAGAAAAAAGAACTATCTTGGGCGAAGCAGGAATTCGTTTCAGAGGACATCAGTTCAGATATTCAGATCTGGTTGTAGAAAACGAAGATGATTCGTTATTTTCCTATCATATAAGAAAACGTAAATCAGAACAAACAACTCGCGAAGGTTATACTGTTTCTAATGTTTTGGCGAGTTATGTGCATGCACATTGGGCATCCAATCCAGAAATTCCAAAAAACTTTATAGCCTCTTGCAGGAGATTTAAAGTTTGAGCTTTTTTCAAAACGATCAAATCGTAGTTTCAGAAACTTGGCTGGAACTCCAACTTTCAAGATCCCATTCTTCGTTGAGCTGGGCAGTAGTTGGAGGAGGATATTTAACCACAAACAAAGTATACTGGATAAAAGTCTCTAATACAGATTTACGTCCTGAAATTATACCTGAAGAATTTTTCAGAAATCGATTGGTGGACAAAGGAGAAAAAGAAGAAGTCCTCGGTTTTATGACAAGTGCCTCTCTTTTGGATTACTCAGTATCCGAAAAAAGTTTAGATGGCTTACACGTTAGATCAATTGCAACAGTAGGATTAGGAAATGCAGTCAGAGTAGGAGATATTCCAAAACAAATAAAAAAAATAGGAACAATCAATCTACTCGTTCAAACTTCCGAAACTCTCACCTTTTCTGCAAGTATAGAAGCGATCTCAATATCGTCCGAGGCAAGAACTCTAGCGGTTTTAGAATCAGAGATCCACACAAAAAGTGAAAACAAAATTGCGACGGGCACCGGTACAGATTGTATCGGGATCATTTCTCCTATTGGAGAGAGCGGAATAGACTATGTAGGAAAACATACAACCTTCGGGCAATTGATTGGAGCCACTGCATACGAAGCAGTCACCCAAGGTATTCTTAAATGGAAAAAAGCCAGAAATCTATCGTACTCAAGATCCTTAAACATATGAAAAAATCATTATGCTTACTCAGACATCCTCATATTTCCTCTGAATATGGGGGAAAATATTTAGGCAGAAAAGAAGTTTCTCTCTCTGAAAATGGACTCCAAGAAATCGGAAAAATAAAAGAAAAAGTGCAAGAGAAATTCCTAAAAGGAAAAGTTTATATAAGCCCATCTAAACAATGCAGAGAAACTTTTGCAGCATTGGAATTTCCGAATGAATTTCATCCTGAATTTAAAGAAGAACTACAGGAACTGGACTTTGGAAACTGGGAAGGCAGATCTTTTTCGGAACTTTCAGAATTACATTTGGAAGGTTTAAAAAAATTCTCAGACTTCTCCCCTTCTTTTCGATTTCCTAACGGAGAAAGTTTACGGGAATTCCAGGCAAGGGCAGAAGTATTCAAAGATCATATTCTTTCTTCTTCAGACACTAATATTTTTGTTTTAAGTCATGGAGGAATTCTCTCCATTCTACTTTGTTCTTTCTTGAATATTCCTGTTTCCTTCTATACAAAATTCAAATTTTCACCTTCTACACTTGTTTATTTGGATATATTTAAAAATGGCCAGGCAGTTCTAACTGATCTCATTAGAATTTCTTCCACTAGGAGATCGGAATGGCCCGGTTAATTTTAGTCACAGGCGGCTGTAGAAGTGGGAAAAGTAGATTTGCTTTGGAAAAAGCAAACTCGGCAGAAGGAGAAAAATTCTTTTTAGCAACCTGCCCTCGTATAGATCAGGAAATGGATGAAAGAATAGAAAGGCATAAACAAGAAAGAACAAGTTGGAATACTATAGAAGAAGAATTAGAACTTTTCTCTGCATTAGATACCATTCCTTCCGAATCAGTTGTACTAATTGATTGTTTAAGTCTTTGGATCAATAATATACTATTTGAAGCTAATAATAAAAACCAGAGTCTTACTCAAGACCAAATTAAAGACATTTGTACAAAACTAGGAAAACATATCATAGCTTCAAAAATGAAAAATGTATTTTTAGTTACGAACGAAGTTGGAATGGGTCTAGTTCCAGAAAACAAAGAAGGTAGATTATATAGGGATCTACTGGGGATATGTAATCAAACCTTTGCTTCCATCGCGAATGAAGTGTATTTTTTAGTAAGCGGGATTCCAATCCAAATTAAATTTTCTCCGGAAATCAATATATGAAATCAGATCAGATAAATTCACATGGAGGAAATTTATATAAAATGGCAAATATTGCCGGAGTAGGTCCTGAAGAAATTTTGGACTTCTCTTCTAATCTAAATCCTCTTGGTTTTCCGGATTGGGTCCGCCCACTGATCAATTCCAGGATCAGCGATCTGATCCATTATCCAGATCCAAATTATACTAATACCAGAATTTCCTTAGAAAAATATTGGAATATTCCAAAAGATGAAATTGTTTTTGGAAATGGTGCCTCGGAATTAATACATATTCTGCCTAAGATCAAAAAGTTTGATTTAGCTGTAATCGCTCAGCCATCTTATATAGACTATCAAAAAAGTTTAAAATTAGCCGGACTTCAAATCCAGGAAATTTATCTACAAAGAGAATCCGACTTTGAATTAGACTATGAGGTGCTGGCCGGGATCCTCCAAAGGAATCCTGAAAAACAAATATTCGTTCTATTAGGCCATCCAAATAACCCATCTGGAAAATTATTAGATAGAGATAAAATCCTAATATTATCCTCAGAATATAAAAATGCATTTTTCGTAATAGATGAATCTTTTATAGATTTTTGCCCAGGCGATGTTTCTTTTAGAAATTATAGATCTGAAAATCTAGCTGTTCTTTGGTCTTTGACTAAAATTTTAGCTCTTCCTGGGCTCAGGATTGGTCTTCTACTAACAGATCCCAAGAATGCTTCCAAAATTTCCGAACTTCTTCCCAGCTGGTCCGTAAATAGTTTAAGCGCTTCAATTCTAGAAAAATTTGGAGAAGATCGAAACTTTTTGCTTAAGACCAAAGAAAAAATTTTTGAATGGAAGCATTCATTTCAGAAGGAAGTAGAGGATTTAGGTATTTTTAAGATCTTTAATACGAATGCAAATTTCATTCTGTTAGAACTTACTGACACAAAATATAATATTTCGGAATTAGAGAACCTTCTTCTTAAAAAATTTAAAATTGGGATCCGAAATTGCAGCAATTTTACAGGATTAGAAAATAATTATATAAGGATCGCGATAAAAACTCAGGAAGAAAACGAAAAGCTTATACAAGCTCTTCATTCTATATTTAAGAAAAATCCTAAACCTTCTAAAATCAAAAAAGAAAAACCGGCTCTTATGTTCCAGGGAACTGCTTCCAATGTTGGAAAAAGTATATTAGCTACTGCATTTTGTAGGATATTTACCCAAGATGGTTTCAAGGTTGCACCTTTCAAATCCCAAAATATGGCCTTGAACTCTTTTGTAACTTATGAAGGAGCAGAAATAGGAAGAGCACAAGCTTTACAAGCGCAAGCTTGCAAGATCAAAGCGGATTACAGAATGAATCCTATCCTTCTTAAACCTTCCAGCGAAAAAGATTCACAGGTTATCTTAAATGGAAAACCAGTGGAAGCAATGGATTTCAGAGATTATATAAAATTCAAAGTAAGCGCTTTTGACGAGGTTAAAAAATCATACGATTCACTTTCGGAAGAATTTGATATGGTAATTTTAGAAGGAGCCGGCGGAGTATCAGAAGTTAATTTAAAAGATAAAGATATAGTAAATATGAGAATGGCCGAGTATGCCAAAGCAAAAGTATTATTGATCGGGAATATAGATCATGGAGGAGTATTCGGGTCTTTTGTGGGCGCAATGGAAACGATGTCCGAATGGGAAAGAAGACTAGTTTCAGGTTTTCTAATAAACCGATTCAGAGGAATAAAAAGTCTACTCGATCCCGGTCTGAAGTATTTAGAGGAAACCACTCGTAAAAATGTATTTGGGATAATTCCATTTTTAAATGATCTGAGATTACCCGAAGAAGACTCCTTAGAATTCAAAGCTGGAAGTTTAAATGATACTTCTCCATTGGGAGACAGGATAGATATAGTCTTAATCGATACACCCAGAATCTCAAATCATACAGATCTTGATTCTCTCAGAATAGAACCAGATGTTAGAGTCAGGATTGCTCAAAGAAAAGAAGAAATAGGAAATCCGGACGTTTTGATACTCCCCGGAAGTAAAAATGTGATCACGGATCTGAACTACCTAAAAGAATCCGGAATTTCAGAAACTATTTTAAATTTCCATAAAGAAGGAAAAACTGAAATTATAGGAATTTGCGGCGGCTACCAAATGTTGGGAGAATCTGTCCATGATCCTTTTCAAATAGAAAGCAATTTAGGCTCCGCAGAAGGTCTAAATCTAATCAGAGTCAAAACTATATTAGAAAAAGAAAAATTACTAAAACAAACAGAAGGGACTCACCTTCTGTCAGGAAAAAAAGTATCCGGCTATGAAATACACCATGGAAATACAAAAGAAATATCCGCAAAATCTATATTTCATAGTGACTCAGGGGAAAGTTTAGGCCACCAAGGAATTTCAGAACAAGTCTGGGGAACTTATCTGCATGGAGTGTTCGACGAAGACGAGTTCAGGAGATGGTTCTTAGATAGGATACGAATTAAAAAAGGAATGAGGCCCTTGGGCAAGATCCAAGCAAAGTATGAATTGGAAACCAATCTCGATCGTTTAGCGGATGAGGTCAGAAACTCAGTTAATATGTCAGAAATTTATAAGATCTTGGGACTTACATGAATTCCATTTGGGTTCTTCCAGCTTCTCTACTTTTAGACTTAGGCTTTGGAGATCCTCAAGGTCTTCCTCATCCAGTTAGGTTCATCGGAAAATTTGCTAGATATATGGAGAAGGTCTCAAGAAAATATATTCGCTCCGAGCGATTCGCTGGATGTATCACTGCATTTTCAGTATATTTACTTTCTTTTATATTCCCTTGGATCATTATAAAATTATCAAGTTACATTCATCCTTTTTTAGCAGAATTAGCATCTGCATTTATTATATATACAAGTATCGCGTTAAAGGACCTATTAGATCATAGTAATGATGTATACTCTGCGCTCAGAGAAAATGATCTAAAAAAAGCCAGGATCATGGTGGGCAAAATTGTAGGTAGGGACACTGCAAATTTAGAAGAACCTGAAATAGTCAGAGCTGGCCTCGAAAGTCTGGGGGAAAGTCTGGTAGATGGGATCACTGCTCCCCTATTTTTTGCAGCCTTGGGCGGCCCTGCTTTTGCAATGTTATACCGTTCCATCAATACGTTGGATTCCCTATTCGGCTATAAGAATGAAACCTATCTGAAATTTGGTTGGGCTTCTGCAAGAATAGATGATATAGCGAATTATATTCCAGCGAGACTAACTGCTCCCATACTTTGTGTTTCTGCTGCAATTTTAGGTTTTCATCCATTAAGATCCTTTAAAATACTAATACGAGATGGGAGAAAGCATCCAAGTCCTAATTCCGGACTTTGTGAAGCTGCCTTGGCTGGAGCCCTAAAAATACAATTAGGAGGCCAAAATTATTACTCAGGAATTCCAAGCGAGAAACCAAAATTAGGAGATCCTGATCGAAAATTGGCACCAACTCTTATCTTAGATGCAAATAAAATTATATTCTTAACTTCTATCCTATCCTCACTTTTGTTCTTAGGTTTGGGACAGATATCTCATTTAATACTTGGGACCTTCTACAATTTATAAACTAATCCTATGAAAAAAGAAGAATATAAACTTTTCCTAATTAGGCATGGGGAAACAGAATGGAATAAAGAAAGAAGGTTACAAGGACAAATAGATACCTCTCTTTCAGAATATGGTATAGAACAAGCCTTCGCATTAGCCAATAAGTTAAAGAATAAAGAGATAGAGATAATCTTTAGCAGTGACTTAAAAAGAGCGAAAGAAACTTCTGAAAAAATATCTGATAAATTAGGAATAGAGATCGTATATGATCCAGGTCTCAGAGAGATCCATTTAGGAGAAGCACAAGGAATTTTAGAATCGGAACTTTCTAGTATATTTGGAGAAGGATCATTTTCCAACTGGAAGAGTTCTGATCGGATCCACGATCAGTTTAGATTTTCTGGTGGAGAAAGTAAATCCGAAGCAGGGTCAAGGATCATCAAAACTATATTAAATTTATTGAAAATTTATGGAAAAAAGAATGTAGCGATTTGCAGTCATGGATTTGTTCTATCTAGATTTTTTGAGCACTTTTCTCTACAGGAATTTCCTCATTCTAAAATTGGAAATTGTGAAGTATTAGATTTATCTATTTCGTTAGAGATTTCGGAAAAAATTTATCAATAATGATTAAAAATTAGAACAATCTTTTTTGAAACTTATAAAACTTTTTTCATTGAATAAAAAGATACGATCCAAAAGATCGACTTAACTTTCAGGATGAAGTTGGGTGTAATTCCCACGCTGACCCGCAACTGTGATCGGAACAGATCAGAAAGATTTTATCTTTTTGTTTTTACTCCGCAAGCCAGATCTCCCTGCAGACTGATACCTCGAGGTTAGGTACGTTAGCATTCTCGCCAAGCACGTCCGTGCATTCGCGAAGGGCCCCGGAAGTTAAAAATCGGGGCTCCGCAAACCAGGATAAATCCTAATTTTGTATATTAGAATATTTATATATTCCTATTTTGACATAAATTAGACTAACATTTGTTAGTTTATCTTTGTTTCGGAAGTTTTCCAAAGAAAACGGACGAAAACATGAGGCAAAACATTCTTCGGTATGCCGGCATCGGCATATCCATATCGTATTTTATATGTGCGATCTTCTCCCCTATCCTTTCTCAGGATGAGGAAACAAAACCGACTAACGGAAAAGAAAGGACAGAAGCAGAAAAATTAGAGCTTAAGAAAAAAATCTCTGAATACAAACCGGATGCTATCGTGATCAGAGATAGAAGATCTAACTTAATAGGGATCGCTTCTTCCGCAAGTGAAGGAGTTGTAGGTTCCGATCAGATTAAAACAAGACCAATCATGAGACAGGGAGAAGTCGCAGAGTTAATCCCAGGTGTGATCGTAACCCAACATAGCGGTGGAGGAAAAGCAAACCAATTCTTCTTGAGAGGTTTTAACTTAGACCACGGAACCGATCTTGCTTCCAATGTGGATGGAATGCCCGTCAATAATGTTAGTCACGCCCACGGCCAAGGTTATACCGATCTGAACTTTCTTATTCCAGAACTTGTGGAACAAATGCAATATAAGAAAGGAGTTTATTACGCAGACCAAGGAGATTTTGCATCTGCAGGTGCATTCAATATTTCTTATTTTAAAAGTTTAGCAAAAGGTATTGCGAGTGTGGAAGGTGGAACCTTAGGTTATGCAAGAACTCTTATAGCAAAGTCACATAAAGTCGGACCAGGAGATCTTTTATACGCAATCGAAGCATCTCATAATGACGGTCCTTGGGTGATTTCAGATAACTTTAGAAGAGTAAATGGTGTTACAAGTTATTCTGTAGGTGATAAACAAAAAGGATTTAGCATCAGTCTTATGGGCTATAAAGGTAGCTGGCATTCAACAGGACAGGCACCTAAAAGAGCACTTAGAATGGGAGATTCTTGGTTAGATCCTGATTCAGGTTTGAGCAGATTCGAAAGTGTGGATCATAACGATGGTGGATGGTCAAACAGAGCAAGTGTTAATTTTGAAGCTCATCGTTTAGAAAGAGGATACGAGGCAAAAACTCAATTTTATGGAATATATTACGATTTACGATTATTCTCTAACTTCACTTATTATTTAGATGATCCAGTAAGAGGAGACCAACACGAACAAGCAGATAGAAGAACGATAGCTGGAAGTAAATCAAGTTATAAAGATATCAGCGAATTTTGGGGGCTTCGTATAGAGAATACGATTGGGCTCCAAATCAGAAGAGATTACATCCAGAACGGTTTATTTCATACTGAAAAAAGAGCCAGGTTAGAAACAGTTAGAGAAGATGGAATTATTCAGTTAAGTTCAGGACTATATTATGAAAACAAGATACAGTGGTCTAAAAAATTCAGAACAGTACTCGGCGTCCGAGGAGATTATTATAAATTTAATGTAGATGATTGGGGAACGAAAGAAAGATCAGATAGAAATGCAAGGATCTATAGCCCAAAAGGAAGTATTATTATAGGACCATGGTATAAGACTGAATTTTATATAAGCGGCGGCTACGGATTCCATAGTAATGATGCAAGAGGTGTGGTGCAAAAAACAGATTCTGCGGATCCACTGGTTCAAACAAGAGGTGGAGAAGTTGGACTAAGGACCGAACCAGTACACGGTTGGCAATCCACATTCTCAGTTTGGCAATTGGATATGAATTCTGAACTTTTATTTACAGGAGACAATGGAACCACAGAAGCAAGTAGACCAAGCACTCGAAAAGGATTCGAATGGGCAAATTATTATTCTTATAACTCTTGGCTCATGATAGATGCTGACTTTGCAACTTCCAGATCCAGATTCAGAGATGATGATCCTTCAGGAAATTATATCCCAGGATCCATACGCAATACATTAGCATCAGGGATCACATTAAAAAATCCTGATGGATTTTTTGGATCTCTAAGAGTAAGATATTTCGGAAATCGTTCATTGATTGAAGACAATACAGTCCGCTCTCCTGCAACAACTACTGTAAACTTCCAGTTTGGAAGGAATTTTGGAGAAGATCTGAGTATTGTTTTCGAAGTATTCAATTTATTGAATACTCATGTAAGCGATATAGATTATTATTATGCTTCCAGATTAAAGAATGAAGCTGTCGGTCCGAACGAAGGAGGATATAATGATATTCATACCCACCCAGCTCAGCCAAGATCAATTCGACTTTCTATGAGGTCTTCTTTTTAGGATCTATTTTTTGACGTAGTCTCGTATTACTAAAATACGGTCTACGTCTACTTCCTTATTTTTAGGAACGGATTTAGTGAATGTAAAAACCTCAGTACTAAGTCCATTTTTAGAAAGTAAAACACCATGCGAAGGAACTGACTCCAAAGGGATTTTTTCTGCTAGATGATTATCTAACTCGAAACTTTCCATATCAGGAAGATTTTTCATACTCAATACATCACCAAGAGGTTTCCCAATTGCATCAGATTCCAGCCAACCGGTGAGCTTTTCTGCAGACAAATTCATAAAAGAGATCTGCCCTTTTGAATCAAAAGCAATCACTCCTTCGTGCATATTTCGAAGTTCAGTAGAAACGAGCCTCGCCTTCTCCAATAGCTCCTTCTCAACTTCATGTTTATAAAGGATCAATTCGATCACAATCTGCAGTTCTCTTGTCTGAAAAGGTTTCAGGATATATGCATTCGGTTCTGTTAATTTAGCTCTGGTCAATGTCTGAGAATCCGAAGAAGCAGTGATATAAACAATAGGAACATCTAAAAATTTCCTGATCCTTTTAGCAGCGTCTATCCCATCCAAATATCCATTCGCAAGAACTATATCAATTAAGATCAGATCAGGCTGAAGAGCAATTGCCTGTTTGACCGCAGTTTCGCCTGTATTTGCAATACTAGGCTCGGGATATCCCATCCTTATCAGTCTATGACGGATATCCTGGGCAACAAGCCCTTCGTCCTCTACGATCAAAATCCTAGTATCTTTCATTTTCTTTTCCAAAATATTCGAACTTTATTAAATTAGAATATTATTATTCCTCTAATTAGATCAAACACCAGCTTCTTCCGAGGAAGGTTTGATCAGGTCTCTTACTCCGTGGAGTATGGCAGACATATTCCTTCTTTCTCTTTTTCTTTTTTTATCCAACCCATGTTTATTCAAAGCGATCTCAATCGCTATTTGCAATTCTTTGGTTTGGAAAGGTTTAAGTAGATAACCGTATGGCCTTGTTGGTTTACTACGAACAAGAGTAGACTCATCTGCATAAGCAGTAAGATAGATCACTGGCAGATCCATCTTATCCAAAATTTCCTGGACTGTTTCTATTCCGTCGTAATTCCCTCTAGACAACATAATATCCATAAGAAGAAGGTCCGGTTTATCTAAATAAACCTTTCTTAATGCTTCATTTCCTGTAGAGGCGATACTTACGAAATCATAACCGAGATCGGATAATTTACTAAGTATATCTTTGGCTACGATACTCTCGTCTTCTACTATCAGTATTTTTGCTTCGCTCGAGATCATTTTCGGACACGGCTCCTTTCGCGAAAGACTAACGTGAACTTAGTCCCCTTGCTCCGATCCAAGATCAAACTTCCGTCTATTTGCTGGGTCAAAGTATTGACTAATTGTAAACCCAAAGAATCTGTTTGTCGATAGTCAATTTCTTCCGGAAATCCCACCCCATCATCTTCTACAGTCAATGAATACTCTTCGTATTTAGCTGTAATAGAGATCTGAATAGTCCCTTCTTCTCTGTCCCTAAATCCATATTTTAAGGAATTTGTAACAAGTTCTGTGACAATTAACCCGCAATGGATCGCAGTATCTAACGTTAGATGGACTGATTCTGCGTGTATTTCAAATCTGATCCTAGAATTTACCCTGTAAGTTCTTAAGAGGTTGGTAACCAAACTGTTGAGGTATTCTTGGAAGTCAGTATGCGCCAGATCTTCATTTTGGTATAACAACTCATGAATGAGAGCTATAGACTTGATCCTGGATTGGCAATCCTGGAACATTTCTAAAGACTTACGATCCGTTATATAGTTTCCTTGCAGACTTAAGATACTGGAAACAATCTGAAGATTGTTCTTAACCCTATGATGGATCTCTCTTAACAGAACTTCTTTTTCTTTTAAAGAAGCGGTTAATGCTTCTTCGGCCCGCTTCCGTTCTGCAATCTCGGTCATTAGCTCATTGTTTACTCTATGTAGCTCGAAAGTCCTTTCTTCTACACGGATCTCCAACTCATCATGACTTTGTCTCAGAAGCTCTTCTTGGATTCTTAATATTTTATTTTTCCTATGCAGATCAACGAAAACGGCTGCTTTAGATCTAAGTATCTCCGGTGCAGTTGGTTTTACTAAGAAGTCCACCGCTCCCAAAGAATACCCTTTGAACATTCCAGTTTCGTTATTTGCGTAAGCAGTAAGAAAGATGATTGGGATCTTAGCACATTTTTCCCTTTGACGGATGAGCGCCGCCGCTTCGAAACCATCCATTCCAGGCATTCTTACATCCATGAAGATCAATGCAACTTCGTCCGGTTCGTCCAGAAGTGCCTTTAATGCTTCTTCTCCTGAACCAGCCTTGATCAAATTTAATTCAGGGCTCTTAAGAATATGCTCCATTACCTGTAGATTATCAGCATGATCATCTACTAACAGAATACTCACTTTCATTGGTTGTTCCATATCTTCTACCTGCACAACAACACCCTAAGTAGAGAAAGCAAATGGTCCACACTTACCGGCTTAGTTATATATTCGGTCGCGCCGGCCTCTATACATTTTTCTCGATCCCCTTTCATCGCTTTTGCTGTAAGCGCTAAAATAGGGAGGTTTACAAATTCGGCTTTAGACCTGATTACTTTCATTGCCTCGTATCCGTCCATATCAGGCATCATCACGTCCATGAGAACGATTTCTATGTCCGGATTTTTTTCCAAAATTTTAATTCCGTCTAAGGCATTCTCCGCATAATGAATTTTCATTTTATGTAATTCTAACATACTCGTTAATGCAAATATATTCCTTACATCGTCATCCACGATCAGTACTTTATGACCTTCGAGAGAATAAGTGTCTCCTGATTTAGAAATAGATTCTGGTTCATGTAAATGGATCTTCACTTCTTCCAAAGAAGTCGCATAAGAACTTACAAATTTCAGAATATTCGAACCATTAAAAGATAGAAGTTTCTGAAAATTTTCCGGACCATTCTGCTCATCGGAATAAAAAAGTATCAATGTTCTTTCCGGATCCAATAAAGTGATCTTGGAAACCAAATCAGAAACAGACATATCCTTAAATTCGTTTCCAATCAGTATACAATCCGGGATCTCTTTTTTCAGAATGTCCAAAAGTTCCTGACCTGAATCAATACTTCTCAGTACAAGATCCTTAGAGGTAAGTTTATCCATTAGGAATTCAGAATGTTCCTTCCCTATTCCACAAACATAAAGTGTTTTGTCTGTTTTGTGTAGATAGGTTTTGATCTTCTCGAATGCCTCGTTCAAAGATTCTATTCCTACAGGTTTTCTCAAATGAGAGATCGCTCCTATTTCCAGACTTCTTCTCCAATCATTTTCTCCGGAAAGAACATGAACTGGAAGTTGTCTGAGTTTAGGATTTCGTTTTAGCCAATTTAGGATTAAACTTCCATCCATATCCGAGAGTTGGACGTCCAACAAGACTGCATTAAAAGAAGATTCCTGCAATGCAGAGATCCCGCTCTTTCCATCTAATGCAACTGTTCCTTTAAAACCGTTACTTTTAGCGATCTCTAAAAGTGATTTAGCGAATGTTTCATCCTCTTCTATGATCAAAACCTTTTCTTTGGATTCGTTTTCCGTCTCATCTTCCAGAACTCTTCGAGTGGCTTTGATCTTACTTCTTACATAAGAATCGCTGGAGCTAGCAGGATCATAGTCAGGATTTTCAGACCATTTGATTGAATCTGGTTCGATTGGATTTTCTTCTACCTGGATATAATCCAGCGGAAGGTATAAAGTGAACTTACTTCCTACCTCTGGCTCACTTTCCAGTTTCAATTCTCCACCTAAGATACGTGTAATCTCTTTACTGATAGAAAGTCCGAGTCCTGTTCCTCCGTATTTCCTACTCGTACTACCATCTGCTTGTCGGAATGCTTCGAAGATCAGCCCCTGTTTCTCTGCAGAAATTCCAATACCCGTATCTATCACGGAGAATGCGATCACACCGCCTGCTTGGCCTAAGATTTTATGATCTTTACTCCAGCCGGAAGGAGAAGATTCGATCCTTAATTTCACTCCACCTTTATGAGTAAATTTGAATGCGTTTGATAGAAGGTTCTGCAGGATCTGCTGCAATCTTTGTAAATCAGTAGTGATCCTGGAAGGTAGTTCATGGTCTATTTCAACTTGGAATTTTAAATCCTTATTCCTTGCAGTTTCTCTAAAGGAACGATCCAGATACCCTCCTAATTCTTCTATGGAAACCGAATCCAGATCCACACTCATTTTACCGGACTCAATTTTAGAAAGATCTAATATATCATTAATCAATTGTAATAGATCGTTTCCGGAACTATGGATTGTTTTTGCATATTCAGTCTGCTTTTCAGAAAGGTTTCTACTCTCGTTATCATATAATAAACGAGAAAGGATCAGCATATTATTCAAAGGAGTTCTTAACTCATGAGACATGTTTGCCAAAAACTCAGATTTGTATCTGGAAGTGAGCGCAAGCTGACGCGCCTTTTCTTCCAAGGAATGTCTTGCTTGTTCTACTTCTCTGTTTTTTCTTTCTACCTCACTGTTCTTTTTGGCAAGTAGCCTAGCTTTTTCTTCCAACTCTTCGTTCTTTTCCTGCAACTCCTCCCTTTGGTCCTTGAGCATATCCTCGGAAGCTTTCAGGGATTTGGCTTGTTCTTCCAAACGTTGGTTGGTATTGGTCAATTCTTCTTGTCGTCCTTGCAACTCTTCCGTCAAAGTTTGAGATTGGATCAGAAGTTCTTCTGTTCTCATACCTGCAGCAATCGTGTTCAATACAATCCCGATACTTTCAGTCAACTGATCCAAGAAGTTCAAATGGATAGGAGTGAAGTTGGAGAAGGAGGCAAGTTCTATCACTGCCTTCACTTCTCCCTCGAATAACACTGGTAAGACGACTATATTAATAGGAGGCGCTTCTCCTAAAGCCGAATTGATCATGATATAGCTGGAAGGAACTTGTGTAACGAGTATCCTTTCTTTCTCGAGGAAACATTGACCAATCAAACCTTCTCCCGGATAAAAACGATTGGATACATTCTTTCTTTCTTGGTAAGCATAACTTACAAGTAGTTTGAGTAATGGGCCTTCTTCCACGTTTTCTGTAATGAAGAAAGCTCCATGTTGTGCAGAAACAAGTGGCGCAAGTTCAGACAAGATAAGCTTACTTACGTTGACTAAGTTTCTTTGCCCTTGTAATAATCTTGTGAATTTTGCAAGGTTTGTTTTTAACCAGTCTTGCTCTGTGTTGATCCGAGTTGTTTCCCTTAAGTTTCGGATCATTTCGTTGATGTTATCCGATAAAGCTGCCACCTCACCGGCTGCTTGGATAGTAACTGTTCGAGATAGATCTCCCTTGGTCACACCCGTTGCCACTTCTGCAATTGCTCGTACCTGTGTGGTCAAGTTAGATGCAAGCTGGTTCACGTTATCTGTGAGGTTTCTCCAAAGTCCTGCAGCACCAGGCACACTCGCTTGGCCTCCTAATCTTCCTTCGATACCCACTTCTTTTGCAACAGTAGTTACCTGGTCTCCGAAAAGTCCTAATGTATCGATCATGTCGTTGATCGTATCGGAGAGTTCTGCGATCTCTCCTTTTGCTTCTAAATATAATTTTTTCTTTAAGTCTCCATTCGCAACCGAAGTCACGACCTTCGCGATACCCCTAACCTGTGTGGTGAGATTATTCGCCATGAAGTTCACACTATCTGTTAAGTCTTTCCAGATACCTCCAACCCCTTGCACATTTGCCTGACCACCAAGTTTTCCTTCTGTACCTACTTCTCTCGCAACCCTAGTTACCTCAGAAGCGAATGAGTTCAACTGGTCCACCATCGTGTTAATGGTGTCCTTCAATTCAAGGATCTCACCCTTAACATCCACTGTGATCTTCTTAGACAAGTCACCTCGAGCCACAGCTGTAGTAACTTCAGCAATATTACGAACCTGACCGGTTAGGTTGGATGCCATCGAGTTCACACTATCTGTTAAGTCCTTCCAGGTTCCCGCAACTCCTCGAACGTCTGCCTGACCGCCTAACTCTCCTTCAGTACCTACCTCTCTCGCAACCCTGGTTACCTCAGAAGCAAATGAGTTCAACTGGTCCACCATCGTGTTAATGGTGTCTTTTAGTTCTAGGATCTCACCCTTAACATCCACTGTGATCTTCTTAGATAAGTCACCACGAGCCACAGCTGTAGTAACTTCGGCAATATTACGAACCTGACCTGTTAGGTTGGATGCCATCGAGTTCACACTATCTGTTAAGTCCTTCCAGGTTCCCGCAACTCCTCGCACATCCGCTTGCCCACCCAGTTTACCTTCCGTTCCTACCTCTTTAGCAACCCGAGTCACCTCAGAAGCAAACGAGTTCAACTGGTCCACCATTGTGTTGATTGTGTTTTTGAGTTCTAAGATCTCTCCTTTAACATCCACTGTGATCTTTTTAGATAAGTCACCAGTCGCAACTGCCTTGGTAACTTCTGCGATATCACGAACCTGGCCAGTTAAGTTACCTGCCATGAAGTTCACACTATCCGTTAAGTCTTTCCAGGTTCCTGCAACTCCTCGCACATCTGCTTGTCCGCCCAGTTTACCTTCTGCACCTACCTCTCTTGCAACCCTGGTTACCTCAGAAGCAAATGAGTTCAACTGGTCCACCATCGTGTTGATTGTGTTTTTGAGCTCTAAGATCTCTCCTTTTACATCCACTGTGATCTTTTTAGATAAGTCACCTGTTGCAACAGCTGTAGTAACTTCGGCAATATTACGAACCTGACCAGTTAAGTTAGACGCCATTGAGTTCACACTATCTGTTAAGTCCTTCCAAGTTCCCGCAACACCCTGAACGTCCGCTTGTCCACCCAGTTTACCTTCCGTTCCCACCTCTCTTGCAACCCGAGTCACCTCAGAAGCAAACGAGTTCAACTGAACCACCATCGTGTTGATCGTGTTTTTGAGTTCTAAGATCTCTCCCTTAACATCCACTGTGATTTTTTTGGATAAGTCACCTCGAGCTACCGCTGTAGTAACTTCGGCAATATTACGAACCTGACCCGTTAGGTTGGATGCCATCGAGTTCACACTATCTGTAAGGTCCTTCCAGGTTCCCGCAACTCCTCGCACATTTGCCTGACCACCAAGTTTTCCTTCTGTACCTACCTCTCTCGCAACCCTGGTTACCTCAGAAGCGAATGAGTTCAACTGGTCCACCATCGTGTTAATGGTGTCCTTTAACTCAAGGATCTCCCCCTTAACATCCACTGTGATTTTTTTGGACAAGTCACCACGAGCCACAGCTGTAGTAACTTCGGCAATATTACGCACCTGGCCGGTTAGGTTGGATGCCATCGAGTTCACACTATCTGTAAGGTCTTTCCAAGTTCCCGCAACACCCTGAACGTCCGCTTGTCCACCCAGTTTACCTTCTGTACCTACCTCTCTCGCAACCCTGGTTACCTCAGAAGCGAATGAGTTTAACTGGTCCACCATCGTGTTAATGGTGTCCTTCAATTCAAGGATCTCACCCTTAACATCCACTGTGATTTTTTTGGATAAGTCACCTCGAGCTACCGCTGTAGTAACTTCGGCAATATTACGAACCTGGCCGGTTAGGTTGGATGCCATCGAGTTCACACTATCTGTTAAGTCTTTCCAGGTTCCCGCAACACCTCGCACATCCGCTTGTCCACCCAGTTTACCTTCAGTTCCTACCTCTTTCGCAACCCGAGTCACCTCAGAAGCAAACGAGTTCAACTGGTCCACCATAGTGTTGATTGTGTTTTTGAGTTCGAGGATCTCCCCCTTAACATCCACTGTGATCTTTTTAGATAAGTCACCTGTTGCAACTGCCTTGGTAACTTCTGCGATATCACGAACCTGGCCAGTTAAGTTAGACGCCATTGAGTTCACACTATCTGTTAAGTCTTTCCAGGTTCCAGCAACTCCTCGCACATCTGCTTGTCCACCAAGCTTACCTTCAGTTCCCACCTCTTTTGCAACCCGAGTTACCTCAGAAGCAAATGAGTTTAATTGGTCTACCATGATGTTTACGATCTTTGCAGTTCTAAAAAATTCACCCTTAAGAGGTCTTCCTTCTATTTCCAAAGACATGTTCTGAGAAAGGTCACCACCCGCAACTGCACCGATCACCCTCATCACTTCAGTGTTTGGTTGTACTAAATTTCCGATTAGAGAGTTGATAGAATTCATACAGGTGCCCCAAGAACCTGTAGAAGAAATTCCGCTTACCCTTTGGGAAATTTTACCTTCTTGTCCTACTTCATTACTGATCCTTTCAAACTCTTTGACCATTCTATCGTTCTGGTCCATGATATCGTTTATTAAGTCTGAAATTTTGCCTGCGATCCCTACTTGATCCAAAGGCATTCGTTTTGAAAAGTCCCCTCGCTTAAATGCTGTTAGAACTTCTAATAATTGTTTTGGATTTATAGAGTCTTTATCTTGTTTGGGTTCTACTGTTGGGGCATTCTTCATATTGGGACCTGAACCTATAATAAAAGGTTAATGCGCACGAAGGAGAATGATGACGTAAAATGAAAGGAATAACAACAAAAATTATTTCATAAATAGATCGTACGGATTAAGTTAAACGAGGAATTTTTCTGTCACAAGAAATGTGACAGAAATCAAAAGACATTACAAAAACAAGCTAGTTCAAGTTTAAAGATCTATTCCAGAAGTTTATGGTCGTAAGCGTAACGAACAAGTTCTTGTGTGGATTTCAAACTCATCTTTTCAAAAATCCTAGCTCTATATGTGTTCACTGTATTTACACTTAAGCCAAGATCTTCTGAAATTGATCGAACATTTTTGCCTTTTACCAAAAGCATAAGTATCTGAAATTCTCTTTCAGAAAGAGTTTCATGAGGAAGTCTATCAGAAGGTTTAGAAAGTTCTCTGACCAACATCTCTGTTGCTTCCGGACTAATATACCGAGCACCTTCAATCACCTTACGCACTGCAGAGATAAGTTCATCCCCTGCACTTGCCTTAGTGATATAACCGGAAGCACCTGCCTTTAAAGCTCGAACTGCAAATCTATCTTCTGGATACATACTCAAGATAAGAACTCTTGTATCCGGAGAAAGTTTATGAACATATTTTAATATATCCAAACCGCTCATCAAAGGCATATTGATGTCAAGGATCAGAACTTGCACGGATTGACTTGCAAGATAATCCAAAACCTGTTGTCCATTTTCTGCCTCGTAAACGATCTCTATATCTTCCTCTTCCGATAGGATCTTTCTTAAACCTTCTCGGATCAATAAATGATCATCAGCAATCAATGTGGAAATCATAGGAAATCCTCCTTATTTCGATTTGAGATTGGTATTTTTACGATCACACTTGTACCTTTTTCGGATCCACCTGAGATGGAAACTTCGCCGCCTAAGACTACCGCCCTTTCTCTCATTCCTATGAGCCCTAGAGATTTAGATTGGTTCATTTTTTTAGGATCGATCCCGATCCCGTTGTCTTGGATTTTTAGAATTAGAAATTGACCTTCTTCCAAACAGGATACTTGGATAGAACTTGCCTTGGAGTGCCTTGCTGCGTTAGTCAATGCTTCTTGGAAAATTCGGAATAATGCAATTGATGCGTCTTTTTCTAAAGATAGAATTCCTGCAGGGATCTTGATTTCGCAGCGAATTCCCGATCTTTTCTCGAAATCTTTAGCATACCATTCTATCCCTTCCAATAGCCCTAAATCCTCTAAAATCAGGGGTCTAAGCTCTGTAGCAATCCTCTGCACAGATTCAATTCCTGAGTCGGCCACCTTGATCATGGATAGAAGTTCAGATACTAATTTAGAATCCGATCCTTTCGATTTCTGAAAATTATTTTTTAATAATGTAAGATCTATTTTGAGAACAGTTAATAATTGTCCCAACTCATCATGGACTTCTCGAGCAATCAGAAGCCTTTCTTCTTCCCTTACCTCTTGTAATCTTGCTGATAATGCTCTTAACTGTTCTCCGGAGGTTTTTAGATGGTTCTCAGCTTCCCTTCTTTCAAATACTCTACCGATCTGAGAACTAATATGAGAGACCGCCTCGAAAAAAGAAGGGTCAGTAGATTCATTTCCCGAATAAAATTCCAAAACTCCTACTAGGTTTTCCTTTACTAAGATTGGAATTCCAATTGCCTCTTTGATGCCTGCTTTAAGTGAAAGTTCTCTTATATCTCCTTTTAAATAAGAAGAAAAGTTTTCGAGTAGGATTGGTTTTCTGCCGCTTCTTACTCTTTCAGTAAGAATAGATTCTTGTTTTTTAGATTTGGTCCTTAATAAATTCCTAAACTCCTTTAGGAATTTATCCTCTCTGGAGAAGGAGATGGAAGAATATTCTGGCCTTTCAGACTCTTCCAATACTAAACATACGAGACCTAATTTCCAATCTGCAATCGCACAGATCCTATCCACAGAGAATTGAAGCACTGATTCTACATCATTTGCTTCGTTTGCAGCAGTAGCTACTTGTTGTAGAAGATTTAAAACAGAGATCTTTTTTAAGAGTTCGTCTTTTGTGTTCTGGTCTTCTTGATTTGATCTATCAGCCGGATCTTCTTTAGAAAATCCTTCGGATTCGCGAGGAAAAGGTTCAGAGAAAGAACCGTAACTCGGCTCTTGGTCGATATTCGAAAAGCCTTGCACCCCGCGATTATCTAATTAAAATTTCCATCTTTCAATCTGTTTTTTCGCCTAACAGCGAAGAAAAAGAAAATAGTAATACATTAGATCAAAAGTAGTAGTGATATAAATATTGGAGAATATTCTTATTTTTTAAAGAATAAACGGATATAAGAGGACTTCACCTCTTTCCCGGAAAACTCTAAACCTAAATCTTCCTTTCTTTCTCTAAGTTTCTGATAAAGAGTTCCACCGTTATATAACGCTTCTATTTCTAAAACAATTCCTTTATTAGGGTCAGAACCAGAACTTTCAGTAACCCGATTCACTCCCTGGATAGTCTTGATTATCCCTTGTACATCCTTATCCAAGTATTCATCATAGCTTAACCCTTCTATTTTGATACGTATCAGATTTCCAGGTTTCCATTTATTAGAGATCTGTTCTTTGATCTTAGGATAAGCTTTCTCCACTGATCTTTTGATAGATTCTTGTATGCCTGTATTCGGATTAATATGAGGTGAGACTCCGGAAGAATTATCTGCTGCAATAATACGCGCTGTATTTACATCAAAAATTTTGAATCTTAGAACAGATTGATAAGAATGAAGTCCTGTATCTTCTATCCTTCCCAAATCAGTGACCTCTGTTTGTCCAACGAGTAAGATCTGTGCATCCGATTCAGATGCCAAAGATAATATTTTATCTTCAAAAGAATATTCGGGAGAAGCAGCCGGATCCACCTTACCTTCTTTAAAAAGGACCCGATAGAATTGTTTTTTATCTAAAAAATCAAAATCCGAGAAAACCCTTATGATCTCATTCTCAGTAATCCCGACCTTCTCCTTTATATTTTGTTTTCCTAATATTTTTTCTTCTATAAAAACTAAAAACTTAGGTTTTCCAATATCCTTGTATCTTTCTTTCAAAGCGTCCTGGACTGCCTTTTGGTTTACTTTACCTTTGGCGTCTATTTCTAAAAGGCCGGTAGATAATTTACGAGTAGCTCCAATTTTAGAATATTCTAATACAAATCCCTCCACAGAAGAATTTACGATACTTTCCCTCAATTTGCCGTTTACAACCTGAGAGGATCCTTGGACCAATTCTCCCAGTCCATTCTCCAGGATTTTCCGTTTAGCATTTAATTCTAATTCTTCTTCATTTTTTCCTGGGATGTTTTGTACATAAACAAACTCGTCTTTCGGATCTTTTACGGAAGAAAGACAAGAAATTAAAAATACAAAACTAAAAGATAAGAAAAATGGAATGATCTTGCAGATATTGAATTTCATACAATCGAAAGGATATCGACTTATTGGACCTGATTTTCCAGCCTCCCGTTTCCTAAAGAATAGATAAAGAGGCTTGGAAAAATAATTTTAGCCCAGTTTGGTATCTATCTGAATAGGATGAGTCAGGGTTTTGTGGACTGGACAAGCATTTGCAACTTGTAAAAGTCTCTCTCTTTCCTGTTCGCTTAAATTCCCTTCCAGTTTTACGACCCTTTGGATCTCAGTGCGATCCGTCCATCTAGTCAGATTTAGTTCGACTGTTACTTCCTTTAGATCCATTTTTTTTCTTTGGGCATACATTCTGATAGTGATATCAGTACAAGCTCCCAAGGAAAGAAGAAGGTATTCATGCGGAGAAGGTCCGAGGTCCCCACCACCATCTTCTTTGGATTCATCTGCGATTACTTCGTGGTTTTTACTGCGAAGGATTGTTTTGTAATTTTCAGGAGTGCTAAGTACTTTAACTTCTATATCGCTCATAAGGTAAAGAGGATAGGAAATCTGCTTTTTAATGCAATCTTAAATCGTATATTAGAATTTCCAGAGAAGAAGAGTTAGCCTTCTTCCCTGAAATATAAAACTATTAGGTTTCGGAAACTAAGGCAGCTTCTTTTTCACCTTTAACAGGTACCGGATGTTTAGAAGAAACGTATTCGTTTACTTTGTACATAATCGCCACAGTGATCAAAATAGCTACAACCACAACATAACCTAGGTTTGGATAACCCTGGATATATCCGCTTGGAGTTTGGACTACAATAAGCCCGGCCGCATAAGAAGCGATTCCTCCGGATAATTGTTGCAGAGAAGAACTGATCGCCATATAAGCTCCTCTATCTCTTAGTTCAGGCATCGCAGAATTCAATGCTTGAGCCGAAATCACTCTACCTGTAATCACTACAAATAATGCAGAGTTGATCAATATCACTAACCAAAGTGGAGTGATCCCCATTGCGGTGTAATAGAAAAGGATCCCGCAAGCAATTAAAGAAGAAATCATAAATACAGGATACTTTCCGAATTTGTCCGCAGCTCTACCGATCAAAGGACCAGCAGCCATACTTACAATCCCAGTTACAAAATACACTAAAGGAAGATCTTCTAAAGTAATTCCTAGATTATGAACACTGAATGCAGAACCGAAAGGCATAAGCATATACCCGCCAGTCGCCAAAAGCATTGTTGCTAAAAACCCAGGAAGATAATTTGAATTTCCAGCTGTTACAATCAAATGTTTGATCGCTTTATTTTCGGTTCCATGACCCAAGTGAGAAACGATTGGCTCTAACTTAAATAGAGCTGCAACTCCCACAAGACCACTAATGATAGCGATCATCCAGAAAGGAGACTGCCATCCCCAAAGATTAGAGAAGAACACACCGATCGGAAGACCAAAAACTTGGCTGGCAGCAAACGCTGTCATCACAAGTCCCATCACTCTTCCTCTGGCTTCCATAGGAAATAGATCTGCAATGATCGCAAAGCTGATAGAAGCGATTACTCCACCGAAAAGACCAGTTACGATCCTAGCAAATAGTAGAAATTCGTAATTTGGTGCGATCCCGCAAAGAACAGTTCCTAAAACAAAACCAGTATAAAAGAATAGTAACATCTTTTTACGATCGAATCTATCCGCAAAACCAGCAGCCAAAATCCCAGAAATTCCCGCGCTAAATGCATAAGCAGAAACTACTAAACCGAACTTGGTTGTGGATATTTTTAATTGATCCATGACCTGAACTCCTAATGGAGATAAGATCATAAAATCAAGAACCACTGTGAATTGGATAAATGCCAATAAGGCGACTACAAAGATTTGGTATTTACTAAACGTAAATTTCATATTTATTCCTTAAAATCAGGACCTAAGAACAGATTGTGGGAAATTCGTTCTAGCTTGTTTCAAAACGTTTCCCCACCAATACAATTCATTCAATAATTTCTCAGCCGAAGATGCGTAGCGAAATTCCTCTGTGGGTCTTCCGTTATGGAACCTGGCATGAGCCCAATGAAAACTAACACAGTCTCGAATGGTAGTCATTCTCAATTCTGCAAATACATTGCGAAGTTGTTCTACCGCTCTTAAACCGCCGGAACTTCCTCCATAGGAAACGAATCCAAGAGGCTTCGCATTCCATTCTTCATGAAGTGAGTCAATTGCCAACTTTAAATAAGCAGGATATCCGTGGTTATACTCCGGTGTAATTACTACAAAAGCGTCCGCTTCTGCTATTCTATCCGAGAATAAAGGAAGATCCGAGTCCATATCCTTTGACATGTCCCAAGGTAAAGAAAATTCAGAAAGATCGATCAAATCAGTTTCAAATCTATAATCCTGTTTCGCAATCTCTTCAAACCATTTTGCGACAGTTTCTCCGAATCTACCCTTTCTGGTACTAGCTAATATAATTCCTAATCGAAGGCCTGAGCCTGTACTGATCTTTTCTAATAACATTATAGAACACCCTTTCTTTATTTAGGTGATCATATTCTACAAGTTAAAGTGAACTTGAAGTAAAGAGTCGAGAGCTGTTTTTTTACGATTTTTCGAGAAAAAATTCGAAAATGTTTGTGCTTAGAATGCTGTTTATATAAAATAAATACCTAAAGTTCACTTTAAGTTTAGATTTAGGAGAATGTAGTGGATAAGGACGAATTTTTAAGTATCGGTCAAGTATCCAAAAGAAGCGGGGTTGCTTCCTCTGCATTACGTTTTTATGAAGAAAGAGGACTGATCCGCTCCGTAAGAGCAGGTTCCGGCCATAGACAATACCCCAGACACGTTTTGAGAAGGATCGCATTCGTAGTATTTGCACAAAGAGTAGGACTTTCTTTGGATGAGATCGCGGCAGAGATCGCAAAACTCCCGGAAGATCATACTCCTAATGGACAAGATTGGTCCAAACTTTCTAAAACCTGGAGCTTACGTATAGAGGAGAAGATCGCAGAACTTCATAGATTGAAAAATGGACTCTCTGTTTGTATTGGTTGCGGTTGCCTTTCTCTTCTTACCTGTAAATTAGCAAACCCACAAGATAAGTTAGGAAGATATGGAAGTGGGCCTTTACGTTGGATGGGAAAACCTAAAAAATAAAATTAAATTTCTTGGATCTGTGGAAATGTAATATAGAAGGTCGCACCCTTGTCCACTTCACCTTCTGCCCAAACTTTTCCACCATGACGAGTGACAATCCTATGAACGATCGCAAGTCCTATGCCGATCCCCTCGAAATCCCGATTATCGTGTAGTCTTTGGAACACTCCGAAAAGTCTGTTCTGGTATTTCATATTAAAACCGGCGCCATTATCTTTTACGAAGTAAGTATTTTCTCCGTTGGATTGGTTACATCCTATCTCTACAATCGGTTTCTCTTTTTTGGAAGAATACTTGATCGCATTAGAGATCAAATTTATAAAAACCTGACCGAGTAATTCTATATCTCCCATCACTGGAAATAATTCTCCAATCTGGATCTTTGTTTTTTCATTTTGTGTTCCTGTTTGTAATTCATCCAGAGTATGTTGCACAAGTTCTGAAACATTTACTATAGTTTTAGTAATTTCCTTTTTACCCATTCTAGAAAGTAGAAGCAGACTATCTATCAGACTGTCCATCTTGAGAGTGCTTCCTATGATCACTCCCAGTATCCTTTTTGCCTCATCGTCCAGATCTTTTGCGAAATCTTCCTGAAGTATTTTTGCAAAACCTTCTATAGCACGTAACGGTCCTCTTAAGTCATGGGAAACAGAATAACAAAATGCATCCAGTTCCTTGTTCGCAATTTCTAATTCTTCATTTTTCTTTTGTAGATCCTGATTTAGATTATAGAGAGAGATCTCCTGCATATGCTTATCTACAAAAAATTTCACCTTATTTCGAAGTATTTGAGGCTCGAAAGGTTTGGTGATGAAGCTGAACGCTCCTCTTTCGTACCCTTTAAATACGTTCAGATTATCCGTGTACACGGCAGAGATAAAAATAAAAGGAAGCCTGGAGGTCTTCTCTTCTTCCCTTAGAATACTCGCCAATTCGTATCCGTCCATTTCTGGCATTTGGATATCCAACAATGCCAACGCAAAATCATGATGTAATGTTGCTCTTAATGCCTCGTTACCGCTTAACGCACGGATCAGATCCACATCTAGATCTTTCAATACAGTTTCCAATGCGACCAGGTTTTCCGGCCTATCGTCTACGATCAGGATTTTAGGCTTAGTATTCATAAATTTAACGACTCAACCAAACTCTCATCAAGGAAAGTAATCTTTCTACATCTACAGGTTTTGAAATATAATCGTTTGCACCTGCATCTATACATTTTTGACGATCATCCTTCATTGCCTTTGCAGTAAGCGCAATGATTGGAAGTTTATTGTATTTAGCGTCGGAACGTATATGTTTCATGGTTTCGTATCCGTCCATCTCAGGCATCATGATATCCATTAGAACAATATCCATATCCTGCCTGGAATCCAGAGAGGTAAGAGCGGTCTTCCCATTATCCGCTTTAAATACTTCCATTCCCCTATCTTTTAGGATTTTAGATAATGCGAATACATTCCTCATATCATCATCCACTAGCAGAACTTTCTTTTTCTGAAAAATAGCTTCCTTATCATAAAGATTGTTTATGATCTTTTGTTTTCCTTCTGGAAGCTTACTTATTGTCCTATGTAAAAATAAAGCAGTTTCATCCAATAATCTTTCTTCTGATTTTACTCCTTTGATTATAATACTTTCTGCATATTTTTGGAGTTCCGCATTTTCTTCCCTGGTTAGTTCTTTTCCAGTATAGATAATAATAGGAGGCATGGTTTGACCTTTTATTTTTTCCAGCTCGTAGATAAGTTCGAATCCGCTCATGTCCGGAAGACCTATATCTAAAACGATACAGTCGAAATAATTTTCTTGGTAAGCCTTGATTGCATCCTTACCATTACTTGCCTCGAAACATTTTACGTCCCCGTTACCGATCAGCTTTCTCATGGCAATCCTGGAACTATCATCATCCTCTATGATCAGAAGATTTTTCATTTTACGATTAATAAAGTTCTCTATTCGATTGAATGCCTCTTCCAATTCCTTTTTGTTTACTGGTTTTACCAAATATTCTACGGCACCTTCTTTAATAGGTTCTATAGAATACTCACTACCCGAAATTACATGAACAGGAATATGCCTCACTTTAGGATTCGATTTGAGTTCATTCAGGACAGTATGACCATTGATCCCAGGAAGATTTAGATCTAATATAATCGCGCTCGGTAAATGTTTTTCAGCAAGCACCAGCCCATCCTCACCCGTAGAGGCGGATAAACATTTAAAATCCTTATCATGAGCCTGTTTGATCAAAACGGATGCGAATTTCAAATCGTCTTCGATCACCAAAACTACTTTATCATTCTCTAAAATAGTATTTCTATCATCCTCTGCGTTTGGAGAATCTATAAATCTATTTTCCCTAAGGGCATAAGGGACTTTTGTTTCTAAAGAATGACTTTCTTGCGGGAAAGAAGAAGTAGAGGCAAAAGTTTCTTTTTGGATCTCTAAAGGGAGCAAAAGAGAGAATGTAGATCCTTGGTTGATCTTACTTTCTAAATTGATATAACCTCCTAAAATTTTGGCCAATTCTCTGGAGATAGATAATCCAAGACCAGTTCCACCATATTTACGGGAAGTACTTCCATCCGCCTGTTGAAATGCTTCGAATATAGACATTTGTTTTTCTTCAGGGATACCAATTCCAGTGTCTGAAACAGATATTAGGATTTTCTGATGTCCATCCGGACGGATTTCTATAGAGATTTTTCCTTTTTCAGTAAATTTTAAAGAATTAGACAATAGATTTTTGAGTATCTGGTTCAAACGCAGAGGGTCCGTAAAAATAAATTCAGGTGAGTCTGAAGTTATATTACCTGTTAAACTTAATCGTTTTTTATCTGCCTGGTGTTTAAAATCTCTCAGCAACCCATCCACAAATTCTCGAAGTGATACTTTTTCAATATTGACCTGCATTTTTCCGGATTCAATTTTAGAAAGATCCAATACTTCGTTGATCAGAACGAGCAGATCTTGGCCGCTTTTATAGATGATATTTGCACTTTCCACTTGATCAGAATTCAGATTCTTTTTACTGTTTTCAGATAGGTCCTTAGAGAGGATCAAAAGACTGTTTAAAGGTGTCCTAAGTTCATGGGACATGTTAGCTAAAAATTCCGATTTATATTTGCTGCTGACTTCTAGCTGTTTACTTTTTTGTTCTATATCTACTTTGGCCGCTTCAACTTCTTTGTTCTTTGCTTCCAAGGATTGGGTTTGTTCCTCTAATTCTTCATTCGTGATCCTAAGTTCTTCTTGTTGTTGTTTTAGAGTTTGGGTCTGCTCCTCCAACTCCTCGTTCATTTGTTTCAATTCTTCCTGCTGAGATTGTAGTTCCTCGCCTTGGGCCTGGGTTTCTTCTAATAACTCTTGGATCTTTTTTCTAGAGATGGCAGAATATATGCTAATCCCTATATTCTCCATACAATTTTGAGAGAATTCAACTTCCAACTCAGTGAATCGGTTTAATTTTCCTATCTCTATCACTCCCAGAGTTTGGCCTTCATATAAAAATGGCAGGACGAGCAGATTTGTAGGTTTTGTATCTAAGATAGAAGAAACAATTCGTATCTGTTCATCCTTCAGATCGGTCAATAGTATTGCTTTTTGTTCGAATGCAACTTGGCCTACTAAACCTTCTTTGAGAGAAAACTTTTCAGAATTTTTTCCTCCGCTAAAAGCATACTCTCCAGTCAATCTAAGAGATTTATCTCTCTCATCTAAAAGATAAATGGCACCTATTTGTGCTTTCACGTATTCACCCAAAAAATTTACGATTTCTTGAGCGAGAACTTCTACGCTCTGGTCCCCTTTCAATTTTTCGTTCAATTGATTTTGGCCTTGGGTTAACCAATTATGCCTTTCGTTCTCTGAAGTTGTTTGTCGAAGAGCCTGGGTCATCTTCTTTAGTGCAATTCCCAAAGCATCCTTCTCAGATCTGGGAACAGGATCCATGGAATAATTTCCGGAAGCGACTGTGTTTGCATTATATGTAACTTCTCTAAAACTTTCGTTGATATTCACTAAAGAATCAAATATCAATTTGAGTTCGTCCTTAGTAGGATCCGAGAGTGTCTGCCCAGTGAACTCCCTACCTGCGATCTTTTCCGCCTCGCCAGCCATAAAACGAATTCTTTTTGTGATACTTATAACGATCCAATATGCAAAAGCCACAACCACAGACGCACTTAAGATAACTATAACGATCAAAAAGGAGAAGGTATATTCGTAATCTTTGATATTTGTCTGTTTTTCGGCCTCCATGGCTTTCTGGTTTTTTTCCACTATCTTGATGATCTGTTTGATTGCCAGATCCCTTAAGGTAAGTCCCCTTCCTGCAGAAAGGACAAATGCCTTTTCATTATCATTTTTTAATGCGAGTGAAACGATCTCATCTAGATAGACCTTGAATTCTTTCCAGGTAATCTTAAATTCTCCTAATAATCTCTTGCCCTCCTCATCCAAAAGCCCGTCCAGTTGAAATATTTTTTCGTCTACTGCTTCGGAAGCAAGATTGAATCGATCCCTGAAATATCCCATTTTCGTAGGAGATTTTTCTAGGATGATATTTTTTTCATGGCGAGTCGCTTCTAAAAGATTGATCAAAATTTCATTGGATAGATTCACTTTTTTTGCGGCACCATCTACGATCTTCTGTAATCTAAAATTAGATTCAGATAGTTTATCTATCATAAATATGGATGTGCCTACGAGTATCGAAAGCAGTATGGAAAAACCTATAAATAATCTAGCTCGGATAGTTAAGTTTCTAAAATACACGTTAACCACTCTTTCCCAATTGGATCAGAAGTTTCTGGATCTCTTCTATAGGAAGAATATAATCTACCGAAGAAGTAGATATCGCATGTGCTGGCATAGAAGGAGATTCCGCGGTCTCGGGGTCTTGTACGATAGTCAATCCGCCTTCTTCTTTTATTTTTTTAAGTCCAAGAGCTCCATCCGAATTGGAACCTGTCAAAATAACCCCGATCAATTCGTTCCTGTAAACTTCTGCAGCTGATTCAAAAAATACATCTATGGACGGTCTTGCAAAATTCACCTTTGATTCTGTACTTAATGAAAAGGTTCTATCTTTTTCTACCAAAAGATGGTAATTTGCAGGAGCCATATAAATATTCCCTCGTTCTATTTGTTCTTTTTCATTTGCTTCTTTCACAAACAATTTACAGAGTTTATCCATACTCTCTATCCAGTATCCATCCGAACGAGGACTCAAGTGTTGCACGATCACTATCGGGATAGGATAATTTTGCGGCAGAGAAGGTAAAAGTTTTGTAAGAACATTTAACCCTCCAGAAGAAACTCCGATTACGATCGCGTCGTATCCCATAAATTTAATTAAAGATCCTTAATACTTCTTCTTGAATATTTTCTGCCTAAGATCTAATTCTTGGTAGGCATCTTTTAGTTCACTGAAATACATCCCTTCTTTCGAACCCAAACAAAGAACTCCTCCATTGATCAAACTTTCATAAAACATTCTATGCACCTTGTTCTGAAGTTCCCTTTTGAAATAAATAAGTACATTCCTGCATAATATCATATGCACTTCTGCAAACACGCTGTCGGTCACTAGGTTATGATTTGCCCAGACTATATTCTTCTTTAGATCTTTATTCATGATTGCCATATTTTCATCGGCGGTATAATAATCAGAAAAAGAGGACCTTCCCCCAGAAGCTTGGTAATTGGCAGTATATTCCTTTATTAGATTATTCGAAAATATGCCTAGCTTGGCGTCGTCCAAAGCACGCTGATTAAAATCTGTTGCGTAAATGGTTGTTCTCTCGATAAGACCCTCTTCCAATAGAAGGATTGCCATGGAATACGCTTCTTCGCCGGTGGAACAACCCGCATGCCAGATCTTTATAAAAGGATACGTTTTTAAGATAGGTATGATCTTTTCACGAACGGATCTATAAAAGTTTGGATCTCTGAACATCTCTGTAACCGTGATGGACAGATCATGCAAAAGATCGTTCGCAAAACTTTTATTATGTAGAAGTTGAAACTGCATCTCCGAAACCGTACTATATCCCGATAATACCATCCGATTCGTGATCCTGCGTTTTATATGAGCATCTGAATATTGCCTAAAGTCGTACCCATATTTCTGATAGATAGCCTCCAATAATAAATCGATCTCTATCTCAGTACTATCCTTAGCTGCCATATTTTAATATTTTATAAAACTTCCCTGAGCCAAACCGAGGGGATATTCTACGGTTTTTAGGAAACGGAAATCAACTATTTATTTCAAATTTGAGGCAAAATGGAGGAAATTATGCGGTTTTAATCGGAAGGGATTTAGTCATAAAATCTAGGAACTGAGATCTCCCTCAAGGACCCCCATTAGAATGGATTAATAGATCCCGTCAGAATCGTAGAAAAAGGAGGCTCCAGGCATGATATAAATTTCAGTTAAAACCTGTTTGGAATGATGACTCATTTGCCCCAGATCTATATTCGGGAAACGTAATAGATAATCATTTGTAGAGACACTTCCTATAGTGTTACCCACATACATAGAATAAGATCTAGTAATATCTTGTCGGATCAACCCGATATCTAAACTGAATCTGCAGTATCTAAAAGATGACTCGAACATAAAGATGGTTCCCTTATCTGAAACCTTTCCTGCATATGCAGGAACAGAGATACTATAAGTTCCAGGTCCTGCGGAAATTGACTCTTGCAAAACTTGAGTTCCTATTGCGGAAAAATCCCCCTTTCTATCCAGATATTCCAAACGAGAACGGATCTCCCACCATTCAGTAATTTTGAATTTCAGATAGATCCCAGGAAGGACACCCTTCATGGAAAAATTAGATTCTACATTTCCGCCTACGGACCAAGTCGCCTTATCCGGAACAGGAGCACCAGGGCGAGAAGTAGAATAAGACCCATAAGAACTAGTATCTTGTTCAGTATATCTATGAAAATTTACAGAAGGCCCAATCCTAAATCTGGAAGTAAAAGGATGAATATAAGAAAATCTTAAATGATCATTTATTCCGTTAAATCTAAGCAATCGATTCCCTTCGAATGCAGAAGCCCAATATAGATCCGTTCTAGGAGTAATAAAACTTGCGGAAGCAGGTTCTTCTTTACCATATTTTCCTAATGCAGAATTTCTAGCAGATTGGATCTCAAAACGATTTTTCCATCCATAACTGATATCCCAGGCTTGGGTTTGGACTCCTAAAGATTTCGCTTCTTTATATGGAAAAGAAGAAGGAGAATCAGGATCCATTAGATTTCGTAAAATAGAATCCTTGGACCAAGCAGGTCCTGTTTCATTCAATATAGCAGGAGAAAGATTTCCAATTCCTGCACCAGCTCGAAACATCAATCTATGTTCGAAAACTTTACTAAACTTATCATTTGGATCAGTAAACCAAGAAGAAGTTTCTTTAGGAGTCTCGTCCTGCTTAGGTGCAGGTTGTTGCTCTGTCTTTTCCGGCTCCAGAGTTTGGCCTTGGGCAAAAACTGGGTTTATAAAAGATAATAATAATAAACTTAATAAAATTCTAAAATTCAAAATGGGAGAGAATTTCATTCAGATCCTCTTAATACACGATCCGAACTGTTCCGACATATATTTCGGTTCTTCGATTCTTTTTTTCTGAGAAGAAAGTATCTACGATCTTGCGCAAATCTGCGTATCCATCTACTTCCTTAAATCTTTCCTCTGTAATATCGTGAGATTGTTTAAGTTCTTGTTTTACTGCCTGAGATCTTTCTTTACTCAATTTTAAATTTGAAGTAAATGACCCCGGAGTATCTGTATGTCCCCCGATCCTAACATTTGTTTCAGGATAAGCAACTAACGCGTCTGCGATTTTAGAGATAAGTTCCTTTGCCTTTGGGGTCAAAGTAGATCTTCCGGAAGGAAACGCAACGTCCCCATCTATGGTGATCAAAAGTTCTTTTAACTTTTTATCTTCTTCTATTCGTTTGAGTTCTACACCAGGAGCCTTAAGACCTTCTTCTGATTGTTCAAATGTTGTACCGGAATATTCGAATGCCTTTTTCAAGCCACGATACATGATCTCCAGGTAATTTGGAGTTCCTAAATCATCTAATGAGCCTTCGCTTAATTTGCCTAAGGCCTCTTCTTTAGAGTTTGCAGGAATTTCGTCTTCAGGGACGCATCCACAGAATTTTTGGAATGATTTAGACTCCATAATAGCATATCTGGTCCGAGCACAGTTCAGGAACAAAAGTGATATGAGTAAGAAGAATAAGAATAATATACGAGAATTAAAAATCAGCACTCGAGTTCGGTTAGAAGAAGAAAGTTATGACCCTTGTGCAGGATAGAGTCCGGACAAGATACTATTTTTTATAATATTCATGAAGTCTTATGTAAGTTTTAGAATTTTCTGAAAGACGAAATCACTACTTGGCACTTAAGGAATGGTCTAAAACTTTTTTACGAAATTTCTGAAAAAGGTTAGAGTTAATATTCGTCTGAGAATGCGTAGACTTAAACTGCAGAATATTACTGGACCGAGGTCGATGAAAAGAATCCGCAAAAGTCATCCAATTTCTATCTCTATTCTTCTGGTTTTATTTTTGCTCCAATGTAAGGGTTCGACGAATTCTTTAGATTATATACTCTTCGGCGCGAGCGAAAAATATCTACAAAGTTCAAATGGGGTCGCGATCTCTTCTCCCAATTATTCATATGCAGTTCCGGAAAATCCCACAAATGGGACTTTGGATATAGAAATCCGGCTGAATAAGATCCCAACAGCGGACGTTACATTACCTCTTAGCCTCAGCCATACTGATCGAGCTACAGTTTCTGTTTCTACAGTAACTTTTACTGCAGGCAACTGGGATTCTCCCCAGACAATCACGATCACTGGTATAGATAATTTAGCAGTCGAAGGAAATAAGGACATTTCCCTTTACGTAGGCAAGGCAACTAGCGACGATAAATCGTACAATGGCCTATATACTCCTTCTATCGGGATCACAGTAATTGATGATGACTCTTATAGTATTGTAGTTTCTCCCAAAAAGAATCTAATCACTACCGAAAAAGGAAATACTGCCAGTTTCACAGTGGTTTTAAGTAAGGCACCTTCTTCTAATGTTGTAATTCCTACAGTCCAGAGTTCTGATCTTTCAGAAGGAACAGTATCCCCTTCTTCTTTAACATTTACTAGTGGAAATTTTAGTATTCCTCAGATCGTCACGATCACCGGAGTGGATGATGTTCTTACAGATGGAAATATCCAATACAAGATCAATTTAGGAAATTCCACTAGCTCAGATACAAATTATAATAATATAATATTACCTTCTGTTTCTGTCACAAATATTGATTACGAAGAACCTGCAATTATAGTAACACCTACTACTTTGAATATCAATGAGGCCGGTGCTGCAAAAACGTTCACAGTAGTATTAACTGTAGAACCTCCTGGAAATGTAACAATTCCTGTTTCCAGTTCAAATCCATTAAGAGCGACTGTAGATACTTCGCTACTAACATTTACTCCTGCAAATTATAATACACCTCAAACTGTGACTGTAACTCCGGTCAATAATGAGATCGCGGATGGGAACGTGATCGCAAACGTAGTGTTAGGAACAGCTACTGATTACGGAAATGAAAACCCTCCTGATGTAAAAGTAAATATTACGGATGATGATAGTCCAGGGATCACAGTTTCGACCTTAAGCACGAACACGAATGAGGCGGGACAAAACGCATTTTTCACAGTAGTTCTTACAAGCGAGCCTACATCCAATGTTACTGTTTCTTTTAATGAAAAGAAAGATTCAGTAAACTCAAGCAACCAAGAAGGTACGATTGACCAAACCCAGGTTGTATTCACTCCTTCTAACTGGAATACACCTCAATCAGTTGTGGTTACCGGAATTGACGACGATGTGATGGATGGAAATGTTCAGTATCAAATTAGAGTGAATAAGGCCACAAGTTCAGATTCTAAATACAGCAACAGAACTCCTAGTCCGAATTTTGTGACTGTAAATAATTTGGATGATGATACTGCCGGATATGTGATCGTTGCTAATGGAAATACCACTCTTACAAGTAATTCTTCAGTTTCTATCAATGGGTTTGCTACTGATGATTCGGCAAAACTGGATCCTCAAACTTATTCCAAATTTACGATACGATTGAGATCCCAACCTCTTTCCAATGTTACTTTAAATCTGTCTAGCGGCAGCTCAACGAATGACGGAATATTAAACGCCTCTAACTTAGTATTTACTCCTTCTAAAGATGTGGCGGGCGGATGGAACCAAGATAGAGAAGTTTACGTAACAGGAAGTTCCAACGGTGCGAATGAAGGAAACCATGATTATACTGTTTCCACGTCTACAACAACTACTGACGATAAATACGGAAGCACTACATTTGTAAGAAATCCTTCCTTCGTTTATTATAGTTGTGATAATGACGTTTCAAATCTGATCTCTTCCTGCAGAAGGTCCGGAGGATTCTCCACAAGTGAAGGAGGAGGAACCGCGACCATTTATCTGATCACACAATCTTCTCCAAGTTCGACAGTAACCGTTCCTGCTTCTAGTGATGACACTTCAGAAGGAAATGTGACAGCATCCGCTACAATTACTTCAGGGAATTGGAATACAATGATCTCTTCTGGAACGAATAAGATCGTAGCAACCGGTGTGGATGATGCGCTTGTAGACGGAAATGTTCTATATAATATAGTTTATGGAGCTGCAACAGGCGGATTAATATTTACTTCACCTTCTACTCCTATCCGAAATATTGACGATGAACAAGTATTAACATTCTCGAATATATCAGGGGACACTAGCGAAGATGGTACAAGCGCCACTTTCAAAGTAAAACTGGGACTTGCCTCTCCACCTACTGGGGATGTTACATTTACTCTTTCCTGCAAATCAGGAAGCACTGAATGTGCGAGTGTGAGTCCTACGAACCTAACATTCACTTCTTCAGATTATAATGTGAACAAAACGATTACAATCACCGGTAAGAACGATAATCGAGTGGATGGAACCCAAAGTAGTTGTGTATCTTTCAGTCTTCTAACAAGCAGTGATGCAACTTTTGATCAGTATCAACCTCCTGATTATTGTGGAGTCCAAAATTTGGATAATGATAAGCTGATCTGGGTAACCTCACTTACTAAAAGTGGAAACCTGAACTCAGGAATGACTGTTGCAGACGATAGTTGTAATGATGGTGCAGATCCGAATAAACCAACAGATATGGGAAGCGCCACTTACAAGGCATTGATTGTAGATGGTTCTACGAGAGTTGCGACCACTACTGGGACCAATGCAACCGGACAAACCAACTGGGTATTAGATGCGAGCAGAGACTATTATTTGAAGAGCGGTAGTTTACCTTATTCTAATAAAGTATTTACTACAAATTCTTCTAAACTTTTTAGTTTTGGAAGTTTAACAACTGCATTTACTGCGAGTGGTTCCGACTCATTCTGGACTGGTTTGAACTCCAACTGGACCACTGCGAGCAACCATTGTAATATGTGGACTGATGATATTACTTCAGGAATTACAGGACAGTATGGAATTGGAAATGCTCTGGGTTCAGGGGCCATCAGTTCCGGAAATGATAGCTGTTCTGTTTCCAAAAAGTTCATCTGCATTCAGCAGTAAGAAGAATCTTCCAAAGAGTTTGGGTCAGGATCACTCTCAAAAATGAAAATTTCTTTAGACAGAACCGTCTAAAGAAGTAATCATGGAGAGAGTGCCGAACCCCAAACCTGTAAAACTAACGGAAAAGGAATTTACTAAAATTTCCAGGGCCCTTGCTGAGCCTAGGAGATTTCAGCTTCTACAATGTATCGGCTCTACTAAAGAACCTACTGCCTGCAGCGCCTTGAACAAATCTCAAGATATTAGCCCTGCTACCCTATCTCATCATATTAAAGAATTAGAAAATGCTGGTCTGATAGAAACCTCTAAGGATGGTAAATTTGTGAATATCATTCTCAGAAGAGATGTATTCAAGGCCTACCTTGATAAACTTTCCCAGATCTAGATCAAACCGACCGACGCTCATTCTAGTTTCGTTATTTTGATAATTATCGAAATATCAAAATATTTTCAAAACAAACACTTCGATACTTGTCTAACTATAAAATTATTTAGATCCTAATATTCAGGAGAGATCTTATGAGTCAGTTGAAAGGTAAAGTCGCAGTGGTAACAGGAGCTTCTAAAGGAATTGGAGCAAGCATCGCTAAGACATTAGGTTCCGCAGGTGCTTCCGTAGTAGTGAACTATTCTTCCAGTAAAGAAGGTGCAGATAAGGTTGTAGCAGAAATCAAAAAAAGCGGAGGTAAAGCAATCGCAGTCCAAGGTGATATGTCCAAATCTTCTGACGTTAAACGTTTATTTTCAGAAACGAAGAAGGCTTTCGGTTCTGTGAATATTCTAGTGAATAACGCAGGTGTATTTGAGTTCGCTCCGTTAGAAGCAGTTACAGAAGATGAATTCCATAGACAGATGAATACAAATGTGCTTGGACCAATCCTTGCTACCCAAGAATCTATAAGTCATTTTTCACCAGAAGGTGGTTCAGTGATCAATATCAGTTCTGTTGTCAGTGAGATCCCTGTGCCAAATTCAGTTGTATATGCTTCCACAAAAGGAGCTCTGGATACTGTTTCGAAAGTATTAGCATTGGAGCTTAGTGCTAAAAAGATCAGAGTGAATACGATCGCTCCGGGCGGTGTAGAAACAGAAGGAGCTCATCGACTTGGAATGATAGGAAGTGAAATGGAAAAACAGATTATTTCCAAAACTCCTTTGGGAAGATTAGGCCAACCAGACGATATCGCGAAAGTTGCGTTGTTCCTAGCTTCTGAAGATTCTTATTGGCTTACTGGAGAAAGGATCAGTGCATCCGGTGGTTTTAGATAAAATTTTCAAATAGAACTGCGAAGTGCATGATTAGTTTGTAATTTAAACAATAAAATTCGAGTGGATCACTTATGTTGGAGTTCCTAATCATGCACTATGAACTATTTGCGGGAACCAATCCAATTAAAAAACGGCAGAGCCGAATGTATAAAAATACAAACTAACGATCAGAATTCTCTAACTAGGGAGAATATGATAGAACTGGAAAATATCCTGGCGGAGATCGATAAGGATGATAATATCCGTGCAGTCCTTATAAGTTCCGACAATCCTAAATTTTTCTCCAATGGTATCGACGCTGAGAATATCTTAAATACTCCTAGAGAAAAACTCACAGCAGAAATGGGTCAAATCGTGATCCTATTCGGCAAACTTTTGAGTTTTGGAAAACCTCTTCTGGCGGAGGTAACCGGTTACGCGATGGGCGGTGGTGCTGTAATCACCCTATCCTGCGATTTTAAATTTATGTTAGAAGGTAAAGCGAGAATCGCTTTTACAGAAGTTCTGGTTGGACTTCCACTTCCTATCAGTTTTATTGATAAATTAAAGATCACTGTTAAATCAGAATACCTAAACGAGGTTTGCCTTTTGGGAGCTGCTTATAAAGCAGGAGAAGCAAAAGAAATTTCTTTGATCAATGAAACTGCAGAGAATAAGGAAGATTTACGTAAACTTGTTCTGAAAAAATTGGATGAGGTAATGGCAATCGCACCAAGTGCCTACAGAAGAACAAAACTTGCGATTAATAAAGAGATCAATGATAAATTCGAATCTCAATTGGAATTTACTAAGAGTAGTTTCGAAGATCCTAAAGTAGTTGCAAATCTATTAGAAGCAATGAGCGCTTTGAAAGAAAAAAGAAGACCAAAGCTGACTTAAATATTATAGCTTTCTTAAATTTGGATCCTATAATTTTCTAAACTCCCGAAGACCCAAACTCCTAAAAATTTAGGATAAAGGTCTTTCGGAATGTTTGCATCTACGACATTACTTCCGAATTCACCTGCTGTAACTCCGGAGATAGTTGTATTTGCCATGTTTGCACCTGACGCTGGATACCCGTTTCCGAAACTATGAAAAATATAAACTCTTCCGAATAATGCAACTCCATCCGGATAGGTAGTCGCTCCTGCAACCAAGTCCCCTAACCCATCTCCATTTATGTCTGAGATCATAAGGGAATTTCCGAAAGTCTGACTAGCTGCTTCTCCCACAATTATATTTACGGAACCACTAGAGACATCGTTTCCATTGCTTAAATTTACAAAAACTCTTCCCTGGGCAGAATTATAGACAGGGGCGCTCGTAACAAAATCGTCAAATCCATCTCCATTCACATCTCCCAAAATAACTGAAGATCCCAAACCACTAAAAACTGCAGAACTGACTATCGAGGTAGCACTTGTAGCAGCAGAGACAGTGATCCCACTCGTAGTTCCCGTACTATTAAATACATAACTTCGCCCAACAAAGCTGCTGTATTGAGGCCCGCCTACAGCAAGATCTGCATACCCATCTCCATTTACATCTCCGGTAAAAATACGGATCCCAAAATTACTAGCAGATTCGCCGACTATCGTAGTGTTTGCTGATGTATAAGAAGTTACCGTAACTCCAGCAGATCCAGTGCTGTGGAAGATCCAAACTCCTCCTGTAGAACCGCCGGCGTATGCATTTCCACCTACTACCAGGTCTGAAAATCCATCCCCGTTAATATCTCCTAACCCTATCCCACAGGCGAAATTGCTTCCTCCAGGACCTGAAATAGTTGTTCCGGCACTAGAAGAGATACCACCGGATCCAGTGCTATAATAGATAAATGCAAGCCCTGCAAATCCACCAACACGATACGCACCATTTGCAAGATCATCGTACCCATCACCATTCACATCTCCGAGTGCAATAGCATATCCGAATTCATTTGAACCTGTATAATTTAAGATACGATTTGCACCTGCAGCAGTACTTGTGATAATACCTGAAGTACTTCCATGAAAGATATAAGTGATCCCTTGTAATCCTGAATAATCAGAGGCTCCTATCGCAAGATCTCCGTATCCATCTCCATTCACATCTCCCATCGCAGTAGTATATCCCATTCTTCCCTGGCCAGTGATGGAATGATCTGCCATGGTCGTGCTTGTTGCAGCGATACCTGCAGATCCTCCGTAAAAAATATAAGCCACACCCATTCCAGAAGCATCTCCAGGAGCCGTCGCAACTACGTCTGCATAGCCGTCTCCGTTTAAGTCTCTATTATAACCTTTTCTAATATTCAAACTTAGAACTGAGGAAATATTTCCGCTAGAGTCAATACTTCTGATATCGACAGAATGAAAAGAACCATGCCTCCAAGTAAAAGAACCACTTGGCAAAGCAAAACTCCAACTAGTAGTTCCGGCAGCAGCTGTATAAGTTCCCCCATCAATGCGGATCTGGACTGAGGAAACTAAAATATCATCTGTAGAAGTCCCGTAAAGAAATCCAGTCTCCGCTGTAGGTCTTCCTGTAGTGGGAAGATTTGTGATTGTGACTGTAGGGGGTGTTACATCACCTACTGGCGTGGTGCTTGCATCTACACATGTATCACCCGCAACTAAGCAAGCGATCTGTGCCTCAAGCATCGCTTCGAATGCAAGATTCATAGATTTGAGTGAGCAGGACTCTAAAAAGAAAAGAAAAAGTGCCGCTAAGATGTAAGAATATTTTCGCATTCGAATATATTTACATTCGATCGCAGTCCCTGTTACAATCCAATTCTAAAAATTTGAGAAACAAACCGGGATTTTAGAAAAAAAACCTACTCCCTCGTTTGGGGGATATCTTCGAAATTTCTAATTTTCAATTTGGCCGGTTTTTAAAAACTGTCCTTAGGTTTCTTTGAATGCCTCGTTTGAATATATTCATACTGGCCTTGGTAGCATTCTTTCTGACTGCGCCAAACGATTACGAAGAAACTGCTTATCAAAACTACCTCCTTTATAAAAGAAATCATTCTTCTAATTTCAGACTTCCTTCTCAAAAATCTAAACTAAGATTTTCTTCTAATCATTTTGCACAATTCGACCAAAATGAGGACTATCACCAAAAGGATAAGAACAAAAAAGATCCTTCTTCTTTGGGAGATCTTAAAAGAACTTTTTCAATCTGCTTAATTGTATATTCCAGAACGTATCTTCGTTCTTTTGAATTAGAAACTTATTTATTTGCAAGGCCCCCACCTATTCTTTCTTAATCCGGCTCTTCGCCCAGTGCGAAGAATATTATAAATTCTAGATATTCTCATATTTTAAGAATATCCATATATTTATGGATCAAAGGAATTCTATTTGGGTCAAAAAATTTTCCCTTCTTTCAAAAGGGTACTCATATATTTTAAACTATTCTTACTTCCCTCTGGGTTTTTATTCTCCCAGCAGGATCTATTCAATGTGCCTGACATGAAAATCACAGGAAAAGATAGGAATTTTGTACAAGAACAGGTCATATTTTATTCTGATAGAACACAGTTTGATACAACCTACATGTATGGACTCGGGGATAACCAAGAGATCGGATTGTATGCTGGAAATTATTTTTTACAAACTTACTCTCCTCAAACTGGAAATTACCCAACTACAAACATTTTGTATCCTGAAGCCTATGTTTCTCCTAACTTACTCTTAATTTATCAGAAGAAGATTGAAGCTTCTGAATCCTTAGCATTCAGTTTCGGAACAAAGTCAGGTGTTAGCCTCGGCCAAACAGTTTCCGATTCTAGTTTTGCGAGTTTCAATTTTGGAATGGGCTCTTACGAGCTCAAAAGTTTGGGCGCTAAATTTTATTTAGGAGCCTATATGGGAAATAACGCGTTCTTTGGAAGATATAAACAAAAACTGCTTCCGAGTCCAGAACCTGGCGTCCAGTTAAGCGGGTTTATGTACGGACTCAGTGTAGAGATCATTCCGAATCGTTTGGATTTTTTATGCGATAGTATCTCTGGAGTAAATTCTCTAGGAGTTTCTGTCTGCGGTTTTTCTCATAATCTAAGCGAAGAATATTCCATCTCTTTTGGCTATCAGATCCCAAATTATAGGGGAAGTAACTTCAATCCTCACGCTTTTCTAATAGAGTTGAACGGATATTTTTAGAAAAAAAATGCAGACGATTTCTTAACTGCACCCCCATTCCGGAATCAGTAGCGTTCATTCCCAGATCGCTTCCAAACCGGCTTTTCCTCTCAAATTAAACGGAACGACTTGTCTGTTTTTTAGAAGCCAACCCTAAAACAGTGAGAGTTACACGAGGGAGTTAAGACATGCAAAAATTTCTGAAAGACGAGGAAGTCCAAGACATTCTCCTAAAAGCTGCCCTAGTTGTGACCTTCTTACTCTTGATCGTACTTCTTTTCACTGGGTGTAATAACGCAAAAGCAGTGAGTATAGACGCAAGCTCCTCCGCGATAGGCGCAATTGCATTCGACGGAAACATAGGAGTTTTCGGTAGCAATACTTCTGGGCCTTCTCTTGTTAAAGTTAATATTATCGGATACATGAATAAGTCAGGTAATGAGATGAATCTGACCTTAACAAATACTGATACTTCTGAGACACAAACATTACAGATTTCGAATAACGGGACCTTCTCCTTTCCTGACTCTTTAGATGCGGGAACAAATTTTACTGTAGATCTTGGAACTTATACTGGAGGACAAAATTGCACTCTAACAGGAGATTCCGGAAAAGTCGGTTTAACAGCTGCATCTAAAATCGACTGTGAAAGGAACTTAGCTGTTTTCGGGAACTGGTTTTCAGGAAGCACTCCGGTCATGAATCTATATCAGGTAAATCAAAAGACTTCTACAGTGGTAGGAGCTCCTATGTTTTTCGGCACCAGTGCAGGACTACCTATGCTGGATCTAGTTTGGTCTGGAAGCAAATACCTAGCGGTTTGGACTTCCACAGGAAATACGATCAAAGCTAGATTATTGGATATAGAACAAATTGCTATAGGTTCAGATATTACAGTAGCTGGAGTAGTTTCTACCGGATCAGGAGCAAAGTTCAGCACATTATCTGCTGCATATAATTCGGACCTAGATGAATTCGTTGTCGTATTTGTAGAATTCGGAGGAAGTACTTCTTTCTCGAATTTAGTGAGATATGTCCGCATTCATCCGGATGGAACCTTGATTGGAACTCCTACAACCATTAAATCAGTTCTTGGAACAATAGGGTCCACTTTCGGATATTCAGATGTAATTTGGAACGGAAGTAAATATGTAACTGCATTCGAATTTCATGATAATGATACGGATGATGCTCCTAATAATTACTTATCAGTATATAGTTTTACAAATGGTGCTGCAACTCAAGTAAATCAATTGTTCTTATCTTCCGGAAGCGGTTCCACTGGAGCAATCTTCCCGGTAAGTTCCGCAGGTGCGGCTTATCCAAAATTTGTAAGAACGTCTTCAGATGTATGGCTTTTTTATAATAGATCCAATATGGGCACTGTAGACAACACAATTGATTCCAGCTTAATGGAATGGAGAAATTTATCCGGAGTTCCTACTCAAATCAGAAGGGACACAGTCCCGAATGGCTGTAATCCAAACGGCACAGGTTTCCAAACCTATGTACCTTCTCCAGGAAATATAGGCTCAAGAGTTTTGCTAGGCTATGATCTTAGATGTACCCAAAGCGGTTCCTCATTCTTTGATGTATATCATGGACCTTTAAATTCAACGAGCGGTGCTTTAGGAACTATTACAAATTATTCCGGAAGTATGCTTGGCATGAACATTACAATGGGAAGTTCCACTACTTGCAGAACTTCCAGATGTTATACTAGTGCAGGCGCATTAGGAGACGGAGTTTATATTTTCGATCCTAATTTTGATGGAAGCACTCATACGTTCTACCCGATCAAAATCTCTTCTCCAGGGAATTCTGTGGATTTTCCAGCCCAGACTTCCATCCAGTAAACTTCAACCGGACCCTAGTTAAGAAAAATGAAATATTACTCTTACAGGGTCCTATTTTTTTTCTTCTTCTTTTTATCAAATATTTATTGCTATAAACCACCACAAGCATCTACACTTTTAGATCTTTTCAGCCTAAAAACAGATCTGGATGCATTCAATACTCCGATCAAAGTTTTTGTCCAAGTTTCAGGCTTAAGTTCAGGAACTCTTACTGTTTCCAATCTATTGGGAGAAACCTTAGATTTTCCGAGTAATGGGACTCAACAATTCCCTACTCTTGTTAGAATAGGAAAGGAATATTCAGTTTCTATAATAGGAATATCTGGAGCTTCTTCTCAACAGGAATGTAAGATCAGCAATTCAGAAGGACCGATCCTATATCCAAAGACTGTAATTTTCATAAGTTGTGGAAAAATATTCTATGATCTATCCGTAAAAGTGATAGGTCTGGATCCTTCTGTTGCAGGGACTTCTCCCTTAGTTTTGCAGAATCAGTCTGACAAAATTACTTTTGCTGCGGATGGGACAAAAACATTCGCACATAAGGTGGGAGATTCTGCGAATTATTCTGTTAGTTTCATTTCTATTCCGACAGGACATTCTTGTAGTTTTATTCCAAACGGATCGGAAACCGGGAACATGTCTGGAGCACCTCTCACATTACTACTGGATTGTATTTCCGTTTTAGAAATTTTTCCTAAATCTAAGATACTCACTCCGAATGGAAATATTTCTATTAAACTATCCTTTCACGGAGTGGACCCGGGAAGCTGCAGTTTCGATCCAATCACTATTGCTGGAAAAAATAATGTGGCTTCTCTAGGAAATCCGCCTAGTATTACTTATCCTTCCGCACCTAGTGATCATACGATTGTAATCACTCCGAATTCTCCAGACAAATGGGGACCTCCTGGAAATTCTTTCTTTGAATTAGTCGGGTGTACTGCAAAAAGTTTACCCGTCCAAAATGGAAATCCAATCCATTACGATTTTGTAACTTCTTCCAATATTCGTTTGGTAGATGAAAGTAATGGAATAGATGATCCAGGATGCGGAACAGGTTCTGGCCCGAGCGCTTTCTGCAGAAGTATAGAAAAAGGTGTCCAAGAATGTGATTTAAGCGGATCTATCTGCTCTGTTTTTGTTGCAGAAGGAAGTTATACTCCTCTTTCCCAAATTTTCTTAGGTGGAACTACTTCCTTATTCGGTGGATTTGCTTCAGGTTTTCCGGATCTGGATTCGGACCCAAATATTCATCCTACAAGAATTATAGATGATTCACTTTCCAGTTGTGGGACTTCCTTCACAAATTTTTGTAATACAATTTTGATCTCTACTACTTCTTTAAGTTTGCCCACTACAAACCTTTCAGTGAGTGGATTCCAAATACAAATGAATCAAATTGGGGATTATTCTACTGGGATCCAAGTTTTAAACTCAAGGACCAATCTAGGACAGATCATTATTTCTAAAAATATGGTCTTTGGAAATGAAACAAACTCAAATGGTTTCGGCATTCGGGCGGGATTAGTTATCAATCTATCGGATAATGTTATAGTGACAGAAAATTGGTTGAGAGGAGGTTCAGGAAGATCTCATTCAATAGGAGCAATGTTAGAAGGAGCCGGTTCAGCCGCACAACCTATCATACTTTCCAGGAATATTTTAGATGGACTGGTTAGTATAGAACCTGCAGGATTCAGTGCAGGAATTTGGATTGAAACAGGGATTTTCGAAGGTGCGATCATTTCTGAAAACAAGATCAATGCGTATCAATATTTAAATCCAAGTTTAATTTCTGAAAATTCCTATGGGATCGTTTTTACGGATGCAGTAGATTCTAGTAATATTATAAATAATGATATTTATATAGGTAATTCTACAAATTCTTCTCTTGGAAAATCTACAGGGATATTTACTCAGGCAGGATTCGGAGTTCATAAAATTCTAAATAACCAAATTTTCTCCAGAAATTTATCCGCAAATAGCGCTGGGATTATTTTTGGAAGTCCTCCTGAGACACCTTCCATCATAAGAGGAAATAATTATTTTGTAAGTGTTCCAGTGGTCATAGGTTTCGACCAATATATCTTCTGCGGAACAACATTAAACCAAGAAGATTGTGCTCATCCAATTTCTGGACAATCCGTAGGAGATTTTTCGAATAGTTACGGTGCAGATCCTAAATTTGTAGATACAATAGATATAGAAAAAATTTGGAATTTTAATCTTCCTTTTGGAATTCCATCATCTGCAAATTCTCCATGTTCTTCTCTTTTTGGTGGAGTGGATCTAAATACTATTACACTTCCGATCACAGCAATCCCATTTATTCAAATTGATTTTTATGGAAGTCCAAGGACAAATTCTAACAGCCCATTTACTCCTCCGGGAGCTGGTGCCATTTCGATTGGCGCAATAGAATCAGATGCAAATTGTTTTTAAGGCTTGATCGATCCTTATCTGAGCTTTCCATGGAAGTATGTCAGACATTTCGATTTACGAAATCACAGTAACACAAGTAATCAAAAACCTAGAGCTCCTAAAACGATTTATAGATAAGGGCAAAAGTTTCGCCGAATCCAAAAAGATCGATATAGATGTTTTGTTAAATTCAAGACTCGCTCCGGATCAGTATAATTTCATCCGCCAGATCCAATTGGCCTGCGATACTGCAAAATTAGGAGCAGCCCGCTTAACCGGAAAACAATTCCAAACTCATGATGATCAGGAAAAAACTCTTTCTGAAATAACCGACAGGATCGATTCGGTCGTTGGAATTCTGAAAGGCCTGAAACCAGAAGATTATAAAGAAGCTTCTGATCGGACAATTTCTCTACCTCGTTGGGAAGGCAAATCCCTGACCGGAAAAGAATATGCTCTTCATCATATGATCCCAAACTTCTTCTTTCATATCGTAACTGCTTATGATATTCTCAGACATAACGGAGTCGAACTCGGTAAGAAAGATTATCTGGGAGATTTTCCTTTTAAATCATAGATTTCAATTTTTGAAAGTTTGGGCGCCTGCCGCTTCGCGGCACCGGACTCTCCGCTCCAATCAGCGGTTCGCCATAAACGGCGCACCACCGGATTTCCGCTTCGATTCCTGGCGTAAGCTGCAATAATCTCACGCAGAGCCGCGAAGACGCAGAGATCTGCAAATGTAGTAACTTCGACATTTCTCAACTTTTTTCCCCAAATCTCCACTTTTTATAAACTTAGGTATTTACCTAAGTTTATTCTTATGCTATAGTTAGGTAGGTGCCTAAGTATAGTAACAGTCTGGATAATCTGTTCCACGCTCTCGGAGACCCTACAAGAAGGTCCATTTTAGAACGTTTGAGCATGGGATCAGCAAGCGTAGGAGAACTGGCGGAGCCATTCCATATGGCCCTTCCATCTCTAATGCAACATCTTGGTGTGTTGGAAGATTGTTCTTTGGTTCGGTCCCAAAAAGTGGGTCGAGTACGAATTTATAACCTTACCCAGGACAGCATGAAAACAGGAGAAGACTGGTTCGTCAGACAACGCACCCATTGGGACAAAAGGTTAGATCAACTGGACAGTTACTTACTTGAAATGAAGGAGAAAGAAAATGGCAAAAACTAATTATTACCAACCGGACCCAAAAACAGATTTAGTTCTTGAGAGGATCGTAGATGTTCCTACAGAACTAGTTTGGAAAGCATGGACCACTCCGGAACATATCTTGAAATGGTTTACCCCTGCCCCTTGGAAAACTATTGATTGTGAGATCGATCTTAAGCCTGGCGGGATCTTCCGCACAACAATGTTGTCTCCAGAAGGACAAGAGTTCCCCAATAGCGGATGTTTTTTAGACATCGTTGAAAATGAAAGACTTGTATTCACTGATATTTTCGAACCAGGTTTTAAACCCACTGAAAGTGGCGGATTTTTTACTGCGATACTTACATTAGAAAAACATGGTAATGGAACTAAGTATCATGTTCTTGCTCGTCATAAAGACGAAGAGACTAGAAAAAAACATGAAGATATGGGTTTCCACGACGGTTGGAACGCAGCTCTAGACCAATTAGTAGAACTCATGAAAGCGGTTCGTTAATAATTAAATAAAGACTATCATCTAAAATCGGGAGAGGTAAATCTTCCGGTTTTTAGTTGGTCTTTCTTCGATCCTAAAATGCGATTTTATACGTAGCGTGACATCTAACACAATTTTGAGTGAGTTTATCTAATTCTTTTAGAATCAATTTTGTATCTTTCTTTTGTCTTAGATCTTCTGCGATCTTATCGAATTGGCCATGAGTGCCAAATCCCAATTGTTTGAATTCGATCGGTAATTTTAGAAGGATCGTCTTTTCCTCATCTTCCAGTTTTTTTACCATCTCCATTCCGCTCGCAGAAGCTGCTAATTCTGCCCTTCTATAATCATCCTCTGCTAATGCAGAAACAATCCCGTTTACGGAAGTAAGCAATCCCCTCATCTCAGTTAAAACTAAATTTTTTTCTTGAGGATTTAAGTGGATCGCAATCCTTCCGTCTATCGACTCTGAAACATTTCCGGAGAAGAAAAAATACAGAAAAACAGAGGCAGAGATTGCCCATAACACAAAAGAGATCAATCCTAAAGGAATTTTTTTCACAATTTACTCCAGTCTATATATAAATTTTTCCTAATACAATAAAAGATTTTCCAGGCTTAACGGATTAGTTTAATAAAAAAATCAGTAAGAGCTTCTGGTAATTCTTTTGGATTTGGCAGGATCCTGTAAGATTCTTTCCCGATCATAGCGGGAAGATATTGTTTCGCACTTTTATCTATTGCAAGTGCAAACACTCCCACGTTCGATCTTTCACATTCTTTGATCGCTTTTTTGACATCTTCTATTCCATATTTCCCTTCGTAACGATCATAATCATTCGGCTTGCCATCCGTCAGAAGAAGTATCCAACGTTTTTGGCTCTTCTCCTCTTGCATCAAAGAAAGAGAATGCCTGATCGCGGGTCCTATTCTTGTATATCCTTTTGCTTCCATGAGTCCGATCTTGTCTCTGGATCTTTCCCAAGGTTCATCAAATCTTTTAATATTAGAATAATCGCAATGGTTTCTGGTATTTGAATAAAATGAATCTATCCTAAAACGATCCCCAAATTCAGAACAGATCTGCCCGAATAATACTAAAGATGTTTTTTCCACATCTAAGATCCTTTGGTTATCCACATAAGAATCCGTAGACAAACTCATATCAGCAAGTAGAAGTATAGAAACTTCCCTTAGTCTCTTTTTATCTGATAAATATACATTTTCACTAGGAGTTTGTCCACAAGACAGATCCGAAAAATATTGTAGAGCTGCATCCAGATCCAAATCTTCTCCGTAAGGTTGTTTTTTGAGAGAAGTTTTAAGATTAAAGAATCGATTCATCCTAGATCGAAGTGAATTTAATGTCCTGCAATTTTCCTCTAAGATTTTTTGAGTAAATCCGTAATTGCCATCTGGAAATCTTTTAGGAAATACCTTACAATGATCTTTTCTATATATCCTTTTTTTAAAGTCCCATTCATCGTAAGAAATTGGATCTTCTTCTGAACGATCATTATCTACTTCTCCTGCAAATAATCCGGAGAAAAAATCAGTCCTAAAAATAGAATGTGTAGGCTCATTGGAACGAACTGTATGCCTAAGATCCAATTCTCGGATCGCCTCTTCTTGTTCCGATAAAGTATCGGATCCATCAAAGTCTCGCCAATTTCCTTGGAATTCTTCTGCAGTTTCTACCTTTTCGAATTGATGTATTAAAGTATAATCTTCTTGTGATTTCAGATCCGCTTGGATTGTTTCTATTCTTTCCCGAGCAATACCTTCTAATTCTGTTTCAATCTTATCATTTTCATTCTTTTGGGAATATAATTCTTGAGAAGAGATAGAACTTTTGAGTTTAGATAAATAAGAAGACATCCAAATTCCATGCAGCATAGAAAGATCCTCAGAAATGTTCTTATTTTTTATTTTAGATTTTTGGAATTCTCTCTCATTTTCTATTACAGATCTAAAAAGAAGTTTTGCATCTGGATAATTTTTTCCCAAGCTTGCGAGAACCTGAGGATATGTGCGCTCCGCAGCTTTTAAGGATTGTTCCCTGCTCTTATTTTCTCCCTTTTTCCAGCAGAACCCTAATCTTCTTTGTTCAGTAATATAAAGTATTCTGAATATATAAAATTGAATATTGGCGTCAATATCCGGTCCATTCGAATAGAATGGAGGCAAAAAGTAGATTTGGTCCTGGAATCCTCCTTCTTTTTCCGCAGGGAATATTTCTATATTTTCTCCCGTTAAGGATTTTGCCAAAAGTAAGATTCTCGGCTTAAGTTCTGATAGTTTTACTATTTTATCTTTTAAGGATGGATCTTTTTTATAAGAGAAAATTTCTCTTACAGTATTATAGGTTTTTTTGAATACAAATTCTTCCCAACCCATATCAGATCATCAAAGAGACCAGATCTTTTAAAGAACGGATCGTTTCTGGATCATCACTTAATGGTTGTACAATTGCAACTTCACAAGACAAACGTGAAGGTAAACCTGTAGAAATTAATTTTGAAGCATCTACAAGTAATCTAGTGGAACAAGATTCTAATAATCCTAACTCCGTAAGATTTCGGATCTTTTCCGCAATTTTTACAAGTTTAGAAGCGACTAAAGAAGAAACTCCAGTTTCCTTACTCAATATCTCCGCTTCTGTTTCCTTATCCGGATAATCAAATTGAATAGATATAAATCTTTGCCTTGTAGAAGGTTTTAATTCCTTCCAACCTCTTTGGTAACCAGGATTATAAGAAGCTACTAAAACGAAAGAATCTGGAGCCTTTAAATTTTCATTCTTTCTATCTATAAAAATTTCTCTTCTATGATCCGTTAAAGGATGGATAGAAACAATAGTATCGGGTCTTGCTTCAGCAATTTCATCTATATATAATATTCCACCTGATCTTACACTTAAAGTCAAAGGTCCATCCTGCCAGACGGTTTCCGAACCTTGGATCAAAAATCTTCCCAGCAGATCTACTGCAGAAGTTTCCTCATGACAAGATACACTTGTCATTGGAAGACCTAATTTAGAAGCCATAAATTCTACAAATCGGGTTTTGCCACAACCAGTAGGGCCTTTGAGCAAGATAGGAAGTTTATTCTTATACGCGTGTTCGAATATTTCTATTTCTTGCCCAATTGGTTTATAATAAGGAATGTCAGCTTGCGCTAACATTCCATTTTTATGATCTATCTTAGGATCTGCGGGCAAGAGAAATATCTCCTGAAGATTGTTCCGCACCCAAAGCCTCGTCTGTAGGAGTTCCAAAACGTATGAAGTTTATAATAAACGCGGCAATCCCTGAAGTAAACACAAGTGCCGCAAGTACCAAACCTAAGAAATGAACTTGGATCTCCTTCTGAACAGTTAAGAAGTCTAGTCCAAGCTTTCTTTCCAAGTAAACCTGCGCAATACCCGCCACCGCAAAAGCTCCAGTCATTCCTAACATCCCAATATTAGAAGCCCAGAATGCAAAAAGTCCTGTTGGATTATTCCAAAGTTTTCTGCCTGTAAGTAAAGGCATCGCGTATGTTAAGATAGCAAAGACGATCATTGCATAGGCTCCCCAGAAAGCGAGATGTCCATGCATAGCAGTTATTAATGTCCCATGAGTATATAAATTCACCTGAGGAAGAGTATGAGCAAATCCTAAAAATCCAGCCCCCACAAAAGACATGACCGCACTTCCGATAGTCCAAAAAAGTGCGATTGTATTCGGATGGTTTCTTCCGCTTTTTCTATACATGGAGATTGCAAACATTGCCATTGCAAGGAATGCGAGAGGCTCTAACATAGAGAAAAATCCACCTACCCATTTCCAATATTCAGGAACTCCAATATAATAATAATGGTGGCCTGTTCCCAAGATCCCGGATAAAAATGTTAATCCTACAATCACATACAACCATTTCTCGATAACTTCTCTGTCCACGCCGGTGAGTTTGATGAGAAGGAAAGAAAGTATCCCTCCCATGATCAATTCCCAAACTCCTTCTACCCAAAGATGGACTACCCACCAACGGAAATAAGAATCCACTGTTTGGCTATTGAATTGGATCATTCCCGGAAGATATAAAAGTGCGGCGGAAAAAAGACCAAAGTATAAAACAAGAGCAGTTGTAGTATATCTTTTTCCTTTCCAAACAGTCATTCCTATATTAAAAAGGAATAATAGAACGTTAACCACTACTAGATAATCCAAAGGACGAGGAATTTCTAAAAACTTTCTGCCTTCCCAGAAATTAAAATGGAATCCAATAATGGATACAACTCCGACCAATATCAGAGAGATCAGCTGAATATAAGCAAGTTTTTCGGAATAGATCTCTCTATCAGATTCGTCTGGAATAATATAATGAGCAGCCCCCATAAAACCTGTGAGTAACCAAACCACCAATAAATTAGTATGAGTTGCCCTGGCTGCATTGAATGGGATCCAATCATGCAAAACATCGAATCCCATTCTAGCAAACCCCATCACGAATCCATAAATTATCTGCAAAGATAATAAGAGCATGCAGGTAGCAAAAAACCAATATGCAATTTTTTGAGATTTATATTTCATAAAGAAACCGTTATATTCTAATCCTATTTGTTTATTTCAATTGAGAGAGATATGAGGATATATCTTTGATCTCACCATCACTTAGAGGAAGTTTAGGCATTGCAGTTCCAGGTTTGATCTTTTGTGGATCTCTCAGCCAATTTTGTAGATATGCGATATCATATTTTTTCCCGACTGAGTCCAATGCTGGGCCAACATTTCCTCCAGCACCTCCAACAGAATGACAGGCAGTGCAGATCTGTTTAAACTTTTCGGGTTGAACAATAGCGGCCGACGTAACATCTACTAGTTGGGTAGAAGATTTGTATTCTGGCTTAGGGGGAAATCCTTTCAGATCCAGCTCTCCATTCCATTTTAAGAATGCGATGATATCCGAGATCTGAGATTCAGAAAAATCGTATTTCACCATTTTTCTTTCTCCAGGATACATAGCTTGTGGATCCTTTAAGAAAACACGGATCCATTCAGGACCTCTTCTTTCATAAACCTTGGTTAATTCAGGTGCGTAATACGCTCCTTCTCCCAAGATTGTATGACATCCCATACAATTATTCTTTTCCCAAAGTTCTTTGCCTCGAATTACATCCTCACTTAAGGTTTTGGAAGAAGGAGAAGAATAAACGTATTTTAAAGAATCATAAGTAAGAAGCAGGAAAACTGCGGAAAATAAAAATGTCCCAACCAGGAAAAATAATTTCGCCTGAAATTTTGTAAGCATACCCTCTTCCTTATATTTAAAAAACCGCGAGCTCGCGGGAAACAGTGATTTAGAAATCGGGAGTATTTTCAGTGATGTCTCAAAAAATTTCCTTGATATAGATCAATTTGGTTAAGAAAATTTTCGAACTCTTTTGGCTTGAATTATTTCATAAAACGAACATAAAACAAGTGTTATGGCTAAAACGTTAAGTGTTCAAGCGAGCGACCATTGGACCGAAATTCAAAATGAGTTCCCTAACGAACTTTCATCCATCGGTATTCGAAAAAAAATTCTAAAAGGCGAAGTGGTTTTCGGAGAAAGAGACCCATACGATGGTTTTTTTGAGATCGTATCCGGTATCTTTAAAGTGTATTCTTTATCTCAAGAAGGTAAGGAAGCCATCTTAAAAGTATTTTATCCAGGTGAATTGATAGCTTCTCATCCAATCTTTCAACCAAATGAACCTTGTTTTTACCCAGCTTTCTGCGAAGCGCTAAAAGATGGAGAACTGGTCTATTATCCTAAAAGAGAATTCACGGCCTTCTTGTTCGAAAACACAAAAGCACTGTATTTATTTTCAGCAGTTACAATCCAACATCTCAACTATTTTAGAAAAAAATTGGTAGAGAACCTATATCTCTCCGTAAAAGACAGGATCTTAAATTTTCTAAAAGAATGCGGAGCCTCTCAGAAATTTATAACACTTCCTATCACAAAAAATCAATTAGCTTCTCTGATTGGAACCACTCCTGAATCAGTGAGCAGAGCGTTTAGATCTCTTTTAGATGAATGTATTCTCGAAGAAAAAGATTCTGCTTACCACATAATAAAAGAGAACAGATCCAAACAAACGAATGAATACCCGGTTTTAAGGCAATAGACTAGATTAAAGAGCACTTTTCCACTTGACCTAAGAATAGTGCATACACACCATTTGGACAAAAGATATGAAAACTAAACCTTCCTCTTTAGAACTCAAAAAAATAGGACTTTCTTGCTTGAACGTAAGTTTAAGAAGAACTGCAAGATTAGTTACTTCCTATTATGATTTTATACTTAAACCTTCCGGACTTAGGATCACACAATTTAGCATCCTAGTAGGAATAGGACATGAAGAAGAATGTAGTATCACAGATCTTTCCAGGCTCACTGATATAGATAGAACTACTCTACAAAGAAGTTTGGAGATCCTAAAAAGGGATAATCTGATCAGGATCGAAAAAAAAGAAGCCGGGAATATCAGAAATCTTTCCCTAACTAAAAAGGGAGAATCTAAATTAGCAGATGCTATTCTACTATGGGAAGAAGCACAGAGTAAACTCACTAAATCATTAGGAAAATCTAAATTCCAAGAAACCTTAGGGATACTTTCTGAAGTTAGAAAAATTCCAGTTCTGGAAACCCAAAACCAAGTTTAAGGGAAAAAGAGGACTCGCCTATTGAAAGAATCAGTTACCCAAAGGCCGCAAGGAGCAACTGCCACAGAAACAACAGTTCCAGTATTTTTTGCATTAGCAGTGCCGTCAAAACCGGCATTAAAATCAGGTTTACCAAGTATTCTATCTGCTCCTTGCCCAATCGTAAACGGAGGGGAGAAACGGACAGCTCTTCCGTTATTCGAATCAGCTACCCAAACTGCCCCATTGGGCTCGATGCTAATTCCATTCGGGCCCTGTAAGGCAAAACGGCTTGCTCCTCCGGCTGAGGCAGAAAAGTTAGGCTGCCCTAGAACCATGTTTGCTTGCATTCCATTAGTAAAAGGAGGGCTAAATCGAAGAACCCGATTATTTGTAAAATCTGAGACCCAGATATTTCCTGCTAAATCTGCTGCAATACCGGTGGGACCGGTAAACCTAGTATTCGATACTGTCCCGCCTCCCAATGTCGTGAAGTCATCTGCGCCGATTACCAGGTCAGCATTCTGGCTTGAACTAAATGACGGTGAAAAACGTACGACCCGATTATTAAAATAATCCGTAACCCAAACTTTGTCCCCTGGGTCTACCGCAACCCCGTATGGATTACTCAGAGTGTTTATAGTCCGGGAGGATGCTCCAGTTCCAAGCATCAGATCAGACGAATCTCCGGAACTCATTCCAGTAGCAAAATGTAGAACCGCGTTCCCAGTTGAAGTAGTTCCAGAAACCACCCAGATCCCACCGCTTAAATCCATTGCGATTTGTCTCGCCTCCATTGGGGAAGCAGTAAGTATAATGTCTGCGCTCTCATTAGTTTGCAAAGGTGAGGGAAAATGCATGATTCTGGCATCAGTCGGACTGCCATAAGAATCCGTTATCCAAAGACCACCTTGACGGTCCATTGTGGCTCCGGAAACCGATCGAAATTGATTAGGGGCTGTTCCAAAAGAACTGTTGTCCGTAAAATCCGATTGGCCTATAACGATTGTAGCCGCTTCTCCGTTCTTAAAAATACTGCAGGAATTTCCGGCCACTCCGGTACAGGTGGAGCTCGTATCGTTTAGAAGGAATTTTATAAGTTGAGTGTTCAAAAAAGCATTACTTGAGGGATCACAAGGGTTCTCGGTGGAAATGGCCCCACAATTTGCAAAGAATGAGAAACAGATAATATATAATAAATTCTTAATATTATTAAACAAGGGGAAGATCCGGGTATTCGATAAGTAATTTAGACGAACTATATTCGGCTGCAAAGCAATTTATTTACCAAACAAGCAAAATCCGGATCCCTCAAACGAGTAGTTTCTTTCGATTTAAATAGAGTTTGTTATGATTTTGATGCAGCAATTCCCCGATCGGGAAAGATCTAAATTAGAAAGAAACTGGAAGTTGTAGTCTTCTTTTTAGTTTCTGGATCTCTTCCGATTTTTTTTCAAGAGACCAATTCCATTCTTTTCCAGCAACCTCAGCCACTTTAGAAAGCACCTCATCGGATGGAAGTCCAACAGTCCCAAGACCTGTTCGTCGGAGAAAAATATCGGAAAGTGTCATTGCCATTTCGAAACGAATTGCATATAGAACTTGAGCCGCTAATTCTCCATCATCATCTAATACTTCTGATAATTGTTTGGAAGAATTCGCTAATTCCAGAATAGGTTCATATTCAGTTCCATAATGTCGGACCAGATACTCAATCGTATTTTCTGGAAAATTAGAGTGAGAAGATTTCGCATTTTCTAAATAAGATTCTATATTTGGGATCTCACATCCTTTTAAGAATTTTTTTCCAGAAACATTCGGTCCTGTTTTTTTAGATAATTTCTTTTGGATGAGTTTAAATATCTTTTCTGCGAAATGACGACTAGTGGTATATTTCCCACCACCTGCACTGATTAGCCCCTCTATTTTATCCTTAGAATGATCCTGTAGTTCTGATTTTCTGGATGCAGAATATGTTTCTTTATCTTCTCCACCAGATTCTGCCAGAGGCCGAAGCCCGCCATAAGCAAACTCAATATCTTGGACTTCTAATTTTTCAGAAAGTAAGCCGGATGAATTGATATATTCCAGAAATTCTAAAATACTTTCTTTAGAAAGTTTCCAATCTTCTACAGAGCCATAATATGCTTTTTCAGTCGGCCCAATCATATTTTTACCTCTCCAAGGAGCAAAACTGAAATGACCTTTTTTACCTACGTGAAGCACCATTGTATCAAAGTATTTTTTAGTGATTAGATAGATCCCTTCTGATCTTGTTTTAGGAACAGGGACTTTTATCTTTTTAGTTCTATTCAGAAGTTCCTGGCTCCAAGAACCGGATGCATTCACGACTACTGAAGCTTTTAATTTTACGTTTTTATTATGAATTGTATCTCTAACAAGCGCTCCAATAACTCTGCCTCCATCAAATATGAGCTCTTCTGCTATTGTATAATTGGAGACTGATGCACCTTCTTGGACTGCTGATTTTAAAAAAGCCAAAGTTAATCTTTCTGGACTGGGCATAATACAATCATAAAAATAGATCGCGGAATCCATTTCTAAGCCACGACTTTGGATCTCTTTCTTAGAAAGCAATTTATGTGCAGGGATATTTTTAGATTTGTCCCAGGTCCGATTTCGATCAAAAGAAAGTAGATCATATACAAATAGACCAACTCTCTCCAAAAGACCAGGATTTGGGAGAATCATTGGATAAGGATAGACTAAGTTTGGAGCAATATTAGAGAGTATTCTTCTTTCTTTAAGCGCTTCTCTGACTAACGAAAGATCAAAACGTTTTAAATATCTGAGACCACCATGGATCAGTTTTCCCGTGGCAGATGATGTTGCTCCACCAAAATCTTCTTTTTCTACCAATACAACAGAAAGTCCCCTGCTTGCTACTTCATAAGCCAAGGCACAACCGGTGATCCCTCCACCTATGATCAATACATCAAAATAAGCTTCATCACCTATGTTTTCGATAAATCTTTCTAATTTTTGAGGACTCATTTACCTGCCTTAGAAGAAGAAATGATCTCTTTGATCTCTTTTTGGAGAGCCGGTCTTTCACTTTCTATATTCCATAGTCCTAAACGAAAAATTAATATAGGAAGCCTCCATCTTTCCACTTCTTTCCAATCCATTCCTGAAACAGAAAGATATCTTTTTAAATAACCTTTTAAGATGAACTTTCGAACTATATTATAAAATATCACTTTTAAGAATGGAGTTCCTGGCCAAAGCTCTGCGTCCTGAAAGAGAAAAACAGTGGAAGCGACGTCCGCAGCAGGTTCTCCTTTTAAAGCAGTCATCCAATCTATGATCACATTAGAATCTTTTGTAACGATCACATTCTCCGGATGAAAATCCATATGTAAAACGGAAGATCCTTTCGGCAAATTTTCTATAAATTGTTTTGCGATCTTCTTTTCTTCTTTGCTCAAAAAAGAAAGCGGATCTCTGGAAAGGATTTTAACGGCCTCCAATCTTATATCCTGCATCTTTTTGGTTTGTTTATTATGCAAATCCAGATGCAAGTCCGCGAGTATTTTAGAAAGACTGAAAAGAGCTAAAGGATTTTTGTCTGGAAGTTTTGTAAGAGAAATCCCATCCAGTCTATCAAAAATCAATCCATGTCTATCTCCTATCTTTACCTTCTCATAACATTTCATAGAAGTAGCACCGGAAGAGAAAGCGATTACAGAATTAGAATATTCTGTATCTACTTCAGATACTGGGAATTCTTTAAAAAATAGTTTTAGGATCTTATTCGGTCCATATTCCGAAATTTCGGCTGACCTACCTATTGCGAGTGATTTTCCAGGACTTGGTCGGTTTGATTTTTTAGCAGGCATGATTCTCTTCTCTATCTATTAAGCAAAAACTGATTCTATACTCATAGATGGACGAGCAAGAAGTAATTTCAGGAAACTTAAATAAGTTTGATGCCGAATCTTTCAAGAACGCAATTGAAAGATATAAAAAGTAAAACAGTCAGTAAAATGCAGGATCCGAGTGCGGCCCAAAAACCGAATATAGAATACAATTTAGGAAATACCAAAAACATAGGTAAGGTGGGGATCACAAACCAAAAAGTATAATATGCATGATTAGATATCTTTTCAGGATCTGTTTTTTCAAACTGTAACCATAGTAATGTCAGAATGGTTATTAAAGGAAGAGAAGCAATTAATGCTCCGACCTTATCATTCCTGCGAGCAATTTCAGAAATTAGGACCACTAATGCAGAAGTCACTGCGTATTTAAGTATAAGATATAACATAGAACTTGAGAATTATCAAAGTAGAAATTTACAGATTCAGTAAAGGTTTACAACTTAAAAAAGGAAATTTTACTTTTTACTCTTCCTACTAATTCCTAAAACGGAAATATCATCTTGTTTAGGAGAACTAGCTAAAAATTCATCTAATTTCTTTAATATTTGATCAATCCCTTCTCCAATAGGAATTCCTTTTAGATTGCCGATGATCTCTTCTACCCTTTCTTCTCCAAACTCTTCTTTATTAGAGTTCCATTGTTCGAAAAGACCGTCCGTAAAAAGTATTACTTTAGAATCTTGGGTAAATTGTATTTCATTGGAAGTGTATTTAGTATTCGGGATCACACCCATAATCCTTCCGGTTTTTTCCAGAGAGTGAATATCTTGATCCTGGATCAAATATTGAGGCACATGTCCTGCGGAAGAATATCGGATCAAATTCAAATTAGTATCAATATCGACCACTATACAAGTAAAGAATTGATTCAGATTTTTGAACGTATGTAAGAATTCATTATTTAGATGATATAAAATCTCGGTAACACTATAAATCCCACGCTTTAAGGATTCATAAATTGCTTTGATAGCCATTGTTAAAAGAGCCGCTTGCACTCCATGACCTGTTGCATCTGCAAGAAACACACGGGTCAACCCAGGACGAAGTTCCATGATATCGAAAAAATCTCCTCCTACTTCTGTAAGTGGAAGATATCTTACTATAATTTCTAAATCTCCAGTAAGTTTATCTTCTTGGGAAATGATCCCAGATTGGATCTTTCGAGCAGTAGACAAATCACTTTGGAGTAAACTTAAGTTATGTTCTAACTCAATAGCCAAAGTTTCCTTTTCTTTAATATTGGTTCTGATTTTATCCAATACCAGATTATATCTCTCTGCGATCTGTCCTACTTCTGTAAATGGCTCTATCGAAAGATCCTGGCTTAGATCCCCAGTTTGTTTCTGGTATTCCATTTCTAAAAACAGATCAATTAGCTCTGTAGTCGCTCTATGTTCTGTGTAATTCAAACCCTGGTATTCATTTTGAGGAGAAACTCTCAGGCTATAAAAACGATGTATAATAAAAAGAAGAGGATAACTTACACCAAAAGAAAGAATAGCACAGGAAACCACCCCAAGTAACTGAACAAGAACCTGAGTAGTTCGATCCAACCCAGTTCCTAAAATGGAAAGATCTCCAAAAAACCCAACCGCTAATGTGCCCCAGATCCCCGAAACAAGATGAACAGGGATAGCTCCTACAGCATCATCCAGTTTTAGTTTATCTAAAAGAACCCCGGCTTCGAACATTAGAATTCCTGCAACAAATCCAATCAATAGTGATTCTATTGAATTTACTGCATTACAAGGAGCGGTGATTGCAACAAGTCCTGCCAAAGTTCCATTTAAAGGAAGAGTGGCTTCTGCATATTTTAAACGGATCCAACCATAGATCAAACTAGAAGCCATTCCTCCGGAAGCTGCAAACATAGTATTTACAATGATCTTTGGAACTTCAGATGTGAATGCAAGTGTGCTTCCACCATTAAATCCGATCCAACCAAACCAAAGGATCAGTGTCCCAAGCATAGCAAGTGGAAGATTATGCCCAGTGATCTTTCGGACAGATCCATCTTTGCTGTATTTACCAGTCCTGTTTCCGATGAGCATCATCGCAGAAAGCCCGACCCATCCGCCTACACTATGCACAGCGGTGGAACCAGCGAAATCCATAAAACCTAAATGAGCAAGCCAACCAGAAAATTTATCCCAGTCTTGCAGGTCTCTTCCCCAAACCCAATGACCAAAAATCGGATAGATCAAAGAAGAAATGATAGTAGTAACAATGATATAAGCGCCGAACTTCATTCTTTCCGCAACAGCACCGGAAACAATAGTGGCCGCAGTCCCGCAAAACATGAGTTGGAATAAAAAGAAAACAGAAATTTCAGGACTTGTTTTTGAAAAATCAGGAAAGAACATATCTTTTCCTATCCAACCATAATAGGTTGAACCAAACATAAGCCCGAATCCTATCGAATAAAAAACAAGAGTAGCAATTCCGAAATCTGTAATATTCTTAATTGCTACGTTAATCGAATTCTTGGTGCGCGTTAGGCCGGATTCTAAACATAAGAACCCAGCTTGCATAAAAAACACCAATCCGGAAGAGAGGATGATCCAAAGAATGTCGAAATTCGTTTTAGGCATCGAATTTCTTATTTCAGGAGATGATAAGCGAATTGGCAAGAACCATTTCTTCCAATTACTTAATATACGATCCTTTTAAAGGTGAGAGAAAAATTCCGGTTCTCGGTCCCAACGATCATGTAACCCATCATAGTAGCTGACTGGAGACTCCACCCATTCCTTAGGGTCTAAATTGTCAAAGGTTCCCAAATTAATTGAGATAAACTTTCCTCCTGCCTCTGGAAAATCGCCTCGTCCCCCAATTCCCACTCCACAATGCTTACAGAATATTCCATCGATACGACTAGGATAAACTGTTACTTCTTCCTCGCCTTTTAAGAATCTAAAATTTTCAGGTTTAACAGAGACTCCCAAAATCTTCTCTTTACACAATTAGTACAATTACATTTAAAAGTCCCGAGAGAAAGATCGATCAAAGCCTCGAAAATCACCTTCTTACAGAGACAACTTCCCAAATATTTTTTCAAAGCCATACTTAATTCGTTATGAAAACTGTAGTTCCAGATTTTCTAAAGTACTGATCCAACCTTCTTTATGGCCTTCCATAGAACCTTCACTAGGAAGTTTTTCGTGTGTAAGGATCACTTCTGTTCCGTCTTCTTTGTCCCTAAAGATAACTGTGACTAAAGTATGACCTTGGTCAGGCCCTTCCCATCCATGAGTAAAACTGAGTTTTTCGTTTAAAACGATTTCTTGATATACTCCTGTAGCGATATAGACATCTCCGTTTCCAAGCATAGAGGTCCTAAATTTGCCTCCAACTCTGAAATCCATTTGGATCTCACCAATCTTTAACTCCTTGGGACAGCCCCATCTTTTCATAATTTCAGGGTTAACCCATGCTTCGAAGACCTTCTCTCTTTTGGCCTTTATAAACTTAGATATTTGCAGTTTGTATTCTGCTGTTTTCATTCTATTTCCTCCAACAGTTCCTTGAGAGAATCCAACTGATCCTCCCAGAATTTCTTATAATATTGAATCCATCTATCAGCACTCATCATCGCCTTTCCGTTCAGGCTTAAATAGGAGAAGGAACCTTCCTTTCTTCGATTCACTAACTTCGCCTTTTCCAAAACCTTAATATGTTTAGAAGCGGCAGCTAAGGACATTTCGAACGGTTTTGCGATTTCTGTGATCACCCTCTCCCTTTTGGAAAGGCTTTTGAGCATTGCTCTCCTCGTAGGGTCAGACAATGCCTGGAAGATCAGATTGAGGTCGTATTTCCTAGATTCAACCATATGGTTAAATGCATATCATAAGGCGAAAACGGAGTCAACCATTTGGTTGAATGTTTTTAGAAAAAAATTTTCAGACTGAAGCAGGTCTTCGAATCAGATATAATATTTTAAATATTCGGATAGAGATCTACTTCAGCCCTTATTCTTTTAAATTACTCTTACTATGTATTGTACGGAAGTCGAAGCAGGCGAAGTCTCAGTCCCAATCCGAGGAGCTCCGCTCGGCCCGTCCGTAATCGGATCTAATACATAGACCATACCTTGCCCAATTTGAGAAGTTCCTGCTCCAGAATACCCATCCGGATGGATCAAATCAGCGGATATTCCGATTGCTGAGTGCCTATGACTTTGGAATCTATCCTGGTTTTCTTGACCAATTCCCCCGCCATCGTAATTTCCTCCGGCAGCTTTTGCCCGACTAGAATGTTGTCCAGAACCTCTGGCAAAAATTCCTCTTCGATCCGGCACGTTGAACGTTGTGGATCCGTTCCCAAAACCATACTGGCAATGAGTCAAGAGATCTCCCGTTTGATTCGTAGTTAGATCAATTGCGGATCCCCCTTGAGTGAGAGAGATTTGAAAGTCATTAGAGGTCGGATTTAATACAAAGTAAGGAACATTAGTTGTGATCCCTCCTCCGGTAAAAGAAAACTTAACCAATTGACCTGCACTAAGTCCATGAGAAGTTGATTGTATCCTGTCTGTAGCTGGAACAAGACCAGCTATAGTTCGATGCACAAGGTTCCAAAGAGAAGAATATGTAATCCTTGAAATCGCCTGACCGTTCGCGGTCATATAGGTCGAAGGAATATTTGGAAAATCAAATTCAATAATTGCACCAAATAGGATAAAAAAAGACATATATTGTTATCCGAAGTAGATAACGGAACAAATTCTATATTAGATTTTATATGGATTTTCTAATCTGAGAACTGCTACAATTAAGAAAGAATAGTAGCAGCAGTACTTTGATCTAAGACACAATAACATATGTAAGCTTGCGAGTGAGCTGAAATTGCCTTCTCTATCGTTGAATAAAATTCTAACCAAGATGGATCTGTCCAAGTCGAGTTCAAAACAGTGCACCCTGCACTTGCCATTTCTACAAACTTAGAAGAGCTACTCTTGGCATGAATATCGATCGCAAAAAAACCAGTTTGAGTCACAACCGAAGATTCGTCTTTCCACTTGAACCATGGTTTTGTGTTTTGATGAGGAGCATATCGGTTAACGGTTACTTTTGCATATTGGTTGAATGCCTTATGCCCTCTATGCATTCCTAACTTGTATTTGTAAATTCCTTCTGCTACCCTAGCCGTTCCGGCCGGATTCATCGGTTTATTTAGCCAATAACGACCTGGATCAATCGTACATGAGTATGTTTTGAATTCCAAAGATTTATTCACAGTTCTGATCAAAAATAAAGCATCATTATATTCGTTTATAGCATCGTTATTCGCCTTAACAATACCATCTTTAAAATCAATTCCCCTGACTCCTATAATTACCCAACGATCATAAAGCAGACCATATTTTTTAGAACCATATGCCATAAGTCGCTTTACGAATTTTTTTGTATCCATCGTACCTTTTTTGCGTAAGATCGGCATATTAATTCCCCTATGAACAGTTTCTGTTCAAATTAACTGTGATGGCGCAAAATAATTCTCCTTCGAAAAACATGTCAACTAAGATCTATTAAATTTTTCTTCTAAATGAATACAATATCGTCAAAAGAAGGAGCTCGGAAAAATCATTGCCATCCAATCTCGAATAATAAAATTTCCTCATGCGTTTCTGCATTACCACCTCACTGCTCTTAATTACATTTTCTATTTTTGCTAAACCATCCGAACCGGTAGACGTATGTTCTAAGATCAAAAGCAAGAATGACCAGAAAAAATGTTATTCTAAAGAATACCAAACCTCTGACAAAGAATTGAATGTGACTTATAAAAAGATAAGAGAAGGTTTATCTGAATCCCAAAAAGAAGATTTAAAAAAATTACAAATTCTTTGGATCGGATATAGAGATGGGGTTTGTGAAGGTCCTATGTATGCTTCGGATGAATCTGGTATAGAAACAATCATCTGTAAAGCGGGAACTACCGCAGAAAGAACTAAATATTTAAATCATGTTTGGAAATTCGGCACAGCTTCTAAGGAAGGACTTGGTTCTTATACGGATGGTTTTGGTGGTAGTTTAAAACTTTTCAAAGATAAATCGACTAAGGATATCCAATTTTCTTTCGAAGTTGTCAGAGGTCCTACAGCTCATTTGGGAGAAGTGAGCGGGAATTGGACTCCAGCCAAAGAAGGTAAATGGACCTGGGCCTCCACCAAAGATTGTAAATCTGAAGATCCTGATTGCTGCTTATTAGAATTTGAATATTTTCAAAACAGGATAGAAGTGGAAGAAGTTTCTTGTTCTGCGTATCACGGAGCAAGAGCCTATTTCGGCGGAAGTTATAGATACGAATTCAAATAAGGAATATAGAACGCTAAACAGTTTGACTTCGAACTGAAATCATAATGCGATTTTTATTCTTTATGCATTTCTTATATATTAATTATATATAAGTTATTTATAACAGTCGCATCTCATTTTATTATTCTTTTGTATTTTATATTTATATAAATTGTCACGCTCATATTTACTTTATTCTTGCTCTGCATACCTAACTCCAATATATTCGCCGCTGTTTGGATAATTTTTGTAATCAGTTTACAAAAATTTTTCAAAAGAACTTTCAGATGAAAAAAATATTTGGAGATCCCTATGCGATTCTTTTTGTTAGCACTATGCTTAACCGCGTTCTCGATGGGCGTTTGGGCAGATTGTCCGGACTATACCACTCCTTCTAACCCACCTACCTTTTCAAAACCTACCAAAAGAAGTTTTCGAAATTTCGGAAATACGATTTTAGCGGGTTTATATGTACCTTATCATATGGTTTACGATACGATCGTAAAATCAGGATCGAATGCAACTATGGTTGGTAAATTTGATTATGATGCAGTATTTCATAAAGATTTGGAAAATGAATACATTCACGTTTATATCTACGGAACTGCGATGAGTGGCTGGACTTATGTTGGTCGTTATACCACAAATGGTGATGGTAAGATCACTGCGAACTTAGGTATTCGTGCAACTGGCGACTATATTGTTCGTATGGTGGTAGAAGGTGATCTATCTAGTGCTGACGGTTATTTAACTGTGGCTGATCCTGGTCGCCAAACTGTTCTATTCGATGTGGATGGAACCTTGACCACAAATGATTTCGAAGCTCTTGCAGATTATGCAGGTATCAAAATTGCGGACGCATATTATTATGCTCCGGAAACCGTGAATGCATATCGTAACAAAGGATATCAGATCGTTTATTTAACTGGTCGTCCTTATTGGAATACAAAGGATACTCGTGAATGGTTCCCTCTAAAAGGAATGAAATCTTGGCATTACCATCCTAGTTCCGATTATTTAGGCGCGAATGTGCAAGCTTACAAAACTGATTATATCAACTATTTGCGTAATACAGTTGGCCTGGATATTATCCGTGCTTACGGAAATGCAAGTACTGATATCGCTGCATATGCAGCAGGCGGTATTCCAAAAGCGGATACATGGATCATAGGAGAAAATGCAGGCAAAGAAGGGACTCAATCTATTACTGGAAATTATTCTCTTCATTATAATACTGTAGTAGCTAGTACTCCTCAAGCTTCTTCCTGTTATTAAAATTAAGGAAAATATCTCCCTCATTCGTGGGAGATATTTTCCTTATTACAAATCAGATTCAGGAAATTAATTTAAGAGAAGTATAAACTATATTGACCCTCGGTCGATCACCATACTTATCTTTACAAACCACAAAACGAGAAATAGTCTGGCTCTCCGGATCTATTTAGTTTCCAAACATTTTGGAAAAGAATAGATCAAAAATTAGGAGAACTTATGCAATCCATTCAAAATGTTTTTCTCAATAAGAGAATGATTACGGCCCTTGTCCTTGCTTTTACACTCGCCTACTGTGCAACAGTAGAGCCAAAACCTAAAATCGAGATCCCAAGTTCTAAAACTTCTATCCAAATCCAGCCAATTTTTCATGGAAGTTTAGTTCTGACAATTGGCGAGAAAACAATCTATGTAGATCCTTCTTGGGGAGGAGAGAAATATAAGGATCAGAAAAAACCAGACCTGGTCTTAATCACTGATATTCACCCGGATCATATGGATCTGAAAACTTTAGGAGAGATCGCTACTAAGGAAACCCAGATCATTGCTCCAGAAGCAGTTGCGAAAGAAGCAAAAGAATATACCAATATCACTCGTTTAAAGAACGGACAAGCTACCTCAGTAGGTGATATTAATATATCTGCTATTCCTATGTATAATATTACCAAAGAACATTTGGATAAACATACTAAAGGAAGAGGAAATGGTTATCTCATCAAGTTTGGCGGAAAGACCATCTACATTTCCGGTGATACTGAAGATATTAAAGAAATGAGATCTTTGAAAAATATTGACATCGCATTTCTTTGTATGAACCAACCTTATACCATGACTGTTGAAAAAGCAGCAGACGCAGTGAAAGACTTTAAACCTAAGGTTGTGTATCCATACCACTACCGTGGTAAAGACGGACTAAGCGATACTGAAAAGTTTAAAGCGCTTGTAAAAGAGTCCAGCCCTTCTACACAAGTTGAATTGATCAACTGGTATTGATCCCAACACCGAATCATTTCCCCTCAGGATCAGGCGAAGCTGATTTTTTGAATTCCTGAGGGGTCTGTCCCGTATACTTTTTAAAAGAATCGTAGAAGGACGACTTAGATTGAAAACCCACAGAAAAAGCAAGATCCAGTATATTTGCAGAAGGATCAGTCAAAATAATTCGTTTAGCCTCTTCTATCCTATATTTCTTAAGCAGATCTGGAAAAGAAATATTCAAGACTTGGTTTAGAAGTTCTGAAACCTGATGCACAGATAAACCTAAAACCGCAGCAAGATCACTGATCCTCAATTCTTCTTCTAAATAGATCTTATCCTCATCTAAAAGTTTATTCAATCGAGCTAATGTAATATCAACATTGATACCAATGATCTGGGATTTTTTCTTTCCAGATATATCCGAAGATGTCTTATCTATTTGGAAATTCTTAAGTTCTTCTCTTCTTAATGAAATCTCATGTTCCAATTCTCTGATCCTTGTTCGAACTGAGCGGCTGGTCAGGAATATGTTTACCGGGACGAAGAATGCTATGAAAAATAAGAAACTTTTCCCGTCGAAGGAAAAGAATGCCTTATATGAAATGATATTTAATACTTCTATCGCAAGTAATGAGAACATCCCAAACACAAACCAACGAGTCTGGATTGTCTTTCTTTTTGTAGCAACCAAACTAAGAATGATCGCTGTCCCAGTCACAGCCAAATAGAAAATAGTAAAAGAACGAGAAATAAACTGCCTTGGAAATTGAGTAAAACTTAAAGCGATCATGATCGCAGTCAGAATATTCACTACATTATAAAAGTACCAAACTGGTTTGAAATTCTGTCTGATCTTTAAAAAATGAGAAACCCAAAGAGTTCCTGAAATGATCAGAGAGCCTATCATGATCTTCTTCCCTAAAGAAAGAGGGAAACCAAACCCTGGAAATAGATACCTGGAAGCTATCCCAGACACGAATAAAAATGTAAGACCTATACCAAAAGAAAATAAGATCTGATACAAGATCCATTTGGAACGAAGTCGAATATAAGAATTGATCAGATAAGCGATCTGAACGATCACAAGTGCAAGAAGTGAAAATACAATCCCTGAATACACAGTGGAAATGGAATATAACTCTTCTGCGCTTACTAAACGAACCTCTGAGAGTATATAATTCCTAGACTGTATCCTAATATTGATCTCTTGGCTTTCTTCCAGGAATTTCCTGAGAGGAAAAACAGGGAAAATCCCAGGGATCAGCCATTCGTCCACAGGATGAATAAAACCTGCCTGTAAACAATCTCCTTTTAGATCGCAAACTCGAACTGAATCCAGCAGACTCCAAGGAAAGATCAAAAATTCTGTCTTAGATTCCTCTGGCAAATTACCAATTCTAAAACGCAAATCGATCGGTTCCGGATAAAATCCCCAATCAAGCAAAACTGAAAAGTCATCTATCTGCTTCCAATGAGTTTGATCAGAGTCCAGGATGCGAAGATGCCCTACCTTCTTCTCATCCCCTTGGGAATAGACCTGGGCAGAAATCCCTAAAATCAGGACACAAATCAAAAATACTTTTATTCTAGACATATTGATCATTCAAGAATCCTGTCCAAACTTATAAACCGGGACGATTTTCTCCACCTTAAATGCTACTAATATATGAGGAAACAAAATGAATGAAATCGTTCTCATTGCTCTAAAAAGACCCTACACCTTCGTGGTCCTCGCTATTCTAATCCTGTTCTTCGGGATACAATCTATTTTCAAGGCCCCTACAGATGTTTTTCCAAACATCAAGATACCGGTGATTTCGGTAGTATGGGGATACCAAGGTATGCTTCCTGAAGATGTTGCAGGAAGGATCACCTACTTTTTTGAAAGAGCATTAACTAGTACTGTAGAAGGGATCAAGAGTATCAATAGCAGATCCTATTACGGAAGTAGTATTATCAATATCGAATTGCAACCTCATACAGACCTTGCGGGTGCAGAAGCGGAGGTGGCTGCGATTTCGCAGACAGTAGTCACGTCCTTGCCCCCGGATATTTCTCCTCCTATGATCATGAGGTTGGAGGCGTCTTCTGTTCCGGTTGCGATGCTCCAAGTTACATCCGAGAAGATGACTCCTGCGGAACTTTATAACCTCGCATTCATGAGGATACGTTCTCTACTCGTTACCATCCCTGGCGCAATCATTCCTCAGCCTTATGGAGGAACTCCTATGCAATTGCTTGTCTCCCTAGACAAACAAAAACTTTTGTCTAGGAACTTATCTCCTATGGATGTATTCAAAGCGTTTAATGAACAAAGCGCTGTATTACCTGCGGGAGACCAGAAGATCGGCAAGACTGACTGGATGGTAATGACAAATGCAATCCCAATCCATGTAGAAGATTTTAATAATATTCCAATCAAGAGAGTTGGGAATAGCACATTCTTCATGAGAGACGTTGCAAGCGTTGCACTCGGCGGCCCTCCTCAATTGAACTCAGTTCTCGTGGATGGAAAACAATCCGTACTAATTGTTGTAATGAAAAGTGGTGATGCATCCACTCTGGATGTGGTAGACGGAATTCGTAAGACCATGCCAAGGATCAAAGAGATCTCTCCGGACGATGTAGAGATCAAACTATTAAACGACGCTTCCGTATTCGTTAAGGATTCTATTGAGAATGTTGTTCACGAAATGGTATTGGCTGCGGCTCTTACTGGACTTGTGGTATTACTCTTTTTAGGTTCTTGGAGAGCGACTACGATTATCGCTACTTCTATTCCTCTTTCTCTTTTAAGTTCCATTATCGGCCTTCATTTGATTGGAGAATCTATCAATGTAATGACCTTAGGAGGTCTGGCCTTAGCCGTGGGTATCCTTGTGGATGATGCCACAGTGATGATCGAGAATATAGACACTCATATTGAAATGGGTAAACCATTGGAGACAGCGATCATTGATGCTGCGAACGAGATTGTAATTCCAACATTCGTAGCAACTCTTGCGATAGTTATCGTATGGTTCCCTCTATTTCAATTGAGTGGGGTTTCCGGTTGGTTATTCAAGCCAATGGCAGAAGCGGTGGCACTCGCAATGATCGCTTCCTTCATTCTTTCCAGGACACTTGTTCCGACCATGGCGAAATATTTGCTAACTGCTCACCATTCTCCAGATCACGGTAAACATGGATCCCATTCAAAAGCAGCAGCAAAACATATTCCTTATACTACTCCTAAGAAAACAAACTCTCGCTTTGCTTTCCTTACTGAATGGATAGATTTCTTAATACGTTTTCAAAAAGGATTCGAACGTAACTTCACTGAATTCAGAGAACGTTATTATATTCTTCTACAGAAAGTAATAGCGGATCGTAAAAGATTTGTGAAGATATTCTTAGCGATAGCAACCGGATCTCTTATTCTATTCTACATGAATGGTAGAGACTTCTTCCCTGAGATCAAGGCTGGAACCTTACAGATGCATATGCGTGCACCTTTGGGAACCAGGATAGAAGTTTCCGGAAGGATCGCCACTTTGGTTTCGGAAGATATTAAAAAATTACTTCCGGGAAAAGTAGAAAGTGTTTTGAGTAACTGTGGTCTTCCAGTTGGACCCCATAACCTTGCATTCATTCCTACCCCTACAATCGGTTCTCAAGATTGCGACTTAACTATTTCATTAAAGGATGAGGAATCTCCTGTTTGGGAATATAGACAAACTCTTAGAAAAGGATTGAATGAATTGTACCCAGGAACTGTATTCACATTCCAACCTGCGGACTTAACTTCAAAAATTTTAAACTTCGGCTCACCTTCTCCAATTGATATTCAGATCAATGGAATGGATTTAGAGAAGAACTTCGAATTCGCTCAAAAACTTCAGGGTAAACTGAAAACGATTCCAGGCGCAGCAGATGTTGTGATCCAACAAACTATGAGCACTCCTACTCTTCTTGTAGATGGAAATAGAAGTTTAGGGATCAACGTTGATCTTCCTATGAAATCAGTTGCAGAAAATATGTTACTCGCAACTTCGGGAAGCCAGCAGATAGACCAAGAGTATTGGATGGATCGTAAAACCGGTCTTTCTTATCAGATCAATATCTATGTGCCTCAGCCTCAGATGAGAAGAACGGAAGATTTACTTACTGTTCCTGTCAATCGAGGAGACTTGCAGGATAATACAGAAAATGGAATACAACTCTTAGGTAACGTTGCCAATATAACTCCAACAGGAACTCCAGGTTTAGTAACTCACCAAAACCTTTTACCTCTCATAGACGTGTACGTTTCTGCAGAAGGTAGAGACTTAGGAGGAGTTTTGAGTGACGCCCAAAAGATCATGGACTCAATGAAAAGCGAACTTCCGAGAGGAGCCGCAATTGAGATCCTTGGCCAGGCAGACACAATGAGAAGCGCCTACATAGAATTAATAGGTGGTCTTTTTGTAGCAATTCTTCTGGTTTATCTTTTGATCGTAGTAAACTTCCAGTCTTGGACAGATCCATTCATTATCATTACTGCATTGCCTGGCGCATTAGCAGGGATTGCTTGGTCTCTATTTCTAACACGCACATATATCTCAGTGCCTGCATTAACTGGAGCAATCATGTGTATGGGAACTGCAACTGCAAACTCTATATTAGTAGTTTCTTATGCAAGGGACCGTTTAGAAGTTCATGGGGATGCCGTGAGAGCCGCAATTGAAGCGGGATATTCCAGGATTAGACCAGTTCTTATGACTGCTTCCGCAATGATCATAGGAATGGTTCCTATGTCCATAAGTAACTCTCAAAATGCTCCACTCGGTAGAGCAGTGATCGGAGGACTTGCTGTTGCTACTTTCGCAACACTATTCTTCGTGCCTTGTATCTATGCGATCATCTATAATAACCGTGCAAAAATTCAAAAGGAAAGTTCCAAATGATCCCAACAGTACCTAAAAAGAAACTTGTAACACTATCTTCAATCTCATTCGGAGTTATATTCCTGTGCTATATATTCTACCAACAGATACATAGCGCAGAAGAATTCAAAAGGGAAGCCTTGGAAGCATCTATTCCAAATGTTTCTGTAGTAAATCCTACACCTCCCAACCCTCTGGAGACAATCACTCTTCCGGGAACAGTTCGTGCATGGTATGAGGCAGTCATCTATGCTCAGGTTCCTGGTTACGTTAAGATGTGGTATAAAGATTATGGAGCAGAAGTGAAAGAAGGAGACGTACTTGCCCGTATTAAGGTCCCTGCTTTGGATGCAGAATATGCACAAGCAGAAGCAGATTTAGATTCTCAAAAAGCAAAATACAAACTGGCAGCAGTTACTGCGGATAGATATCTAGCATTAAGAAGTTCTCATGCAGTTTCAGAACAGTCTATCTCCGTAGCGGTAGCTGATAAAAACTCAGAAGAAGCAAAAATGAAATCTGCAGAGAAGAATGTGGATAAGTATAGGGCCAGGATCAATTTCAAAACGATAGTCGCTCCTTTTAATGGAGTGGTGATCCAAAGAAATATAAACGTGGGTGATTACGTAACACAAGAAGGTAATATCGATGATAGCAAAACACCTTCTAACCTATTTACTGTAGCAGATATTCATAGAATGCGTCTATTCGTTTCTGTTCCTGGAACCTTCGCTTATTTATTGAAGCCTGGATTAACTGCAGAACTCACAGTACAACAATTCCCTAACCGAAAATTTGTAGCAAACTTCCTTACTCTTTCTAAAGGGTTCGATCTAAATATGAGAACTGTAATTGCAGAATTCACTATAGATAATAAGGACAGATCTTTATGGCCGGGTTCTTATGCACAAGTGACTCTTACTGCACCTGTTAAAAAAGATCTTTTAACAATCCCTTCCAGCTCTTTGGTCTTTGATGAAAATGGCACCCAAGTTGCAACTGTCACCGAAGACAATAAGGTACATTTCAAACCAATCACTGTGAATAAGATCATAGATTCTATTATAGAAGTAAGAGATGGAGTTAGCACAAACGATAGAATTGTGAATAACCCTTCTGCTTCTTTATTGGAAGGTGATCAAGTTAGAGTGGTAGAACCAAGAAACGGATATTCGGATATGAATTCTTCTAAAAAAGAAGATACAAAACATCAGCCAGTAGCATCCAAATGAACCCATCTCAAAAAAAATACAAAACAAAAGAGAGGAACATCGTCTTAGGACGATGGATCTCACTTTTACCATTGGCAGTCTTATTGGTTTCTTGTTTGAATGGTCCCGCATTTGATCTTGCTCCTAAGTATCTAAGTCCGGACTATGTGGTCCCTGATTCTTGGAGTGGATCCGGTCCTTTTGTAAAAGCAAATCCTTCTGAAGGAGAAGCGATACAAGCAGATTGGTGGAAACTTTTTAACGATCCTGTATTAAACAAATTAGAAGAACAAGCAATCGCTGCGAACCCAGATCTGCAAGCTGCCGCAGAAAGATTTGTGCAAGCAAGAGATGCAATGCTTAAAGTTCGCTCTCAGTTGATCCCTCATCTTGGAGTTGGGCTAAGCGGTTCCAATAATAGACAATCCGACAATCGACTTTTCAGAGGAGCTGGAGAAGCAAATCAAGAAGGAACGGCATCCTTAGGCGGAATTGCCTCTTGGGAACCTGACTTTTGGTCTTCTATCAGAAATTCTACAAGAGCACAAATTTATAATGCACAATCAGTCGCTGCTGATTTCGCTTTGGCTCGGTTGAGTTTGCAAGCAGAACTTGCCGCTGATTATTTTACTTTTAGAGGTTTGAATGCTCAGGATACAACGTACCGTCAATCCATAGAATTTTATGAGCAATCTTTAAATCTAGTAAATGAAAGATACAAAGGTGGAATCGCACCTGAACTGGATGTGCAGAGAGCACAGTATCTTCTATCCAGCACCCAAGCAAAACGTTTAGATATTCAATCTAAAATGAGAGTCACTGAGAATGCGATTGCGATCTTACTCAATAGAGCTCCTACAGGATTCAGTATCCCTCCAGTAGAAGAGATCCAAGTTGTCGCATTTAAAGTGCCAACTACCCTTCCTTCTACCCTGCTAGAACGTAGACCTGATATTGCTTCGATGGAACGAAAAATGGCAATCGCTAATCGTAATATTGGAATAGCTCGCGCAGCATTCTTTCCTAATATTTCGTTTAGCGCTAATGGAGGATTCGAAGGAGGAGTGAATTTAGTCCAACTTGCAAATAGTTTTTGGTCTTACGGCTCCACAGTTTCTCTTCCAATATTTCAAGGTGGATATCGTAGAGCTCAATTACAACAAGCATGGTCTGCTTATAGAGAAACAGAAGATGTATATCGTTCTACTGTCCTAAACGCTTTTAGAGAAGTGGAGAATGGACTTACAGAAACTACATATATGTCCGAGCAATCCCAAAGACAGGACCAGGCAGTAGAAGCAGCTTCTCAAGTGCAAAACATGACGATGGCTTTGTATAAAGGAGGTTTAAGCAACAGTTTGGAATTGATCTATGCCCAAGTAAATACTCTGGATGCTCGTATAGACGCAATCCTTGTTAAGACTGAATTAAACAGGGCATCTGTCAGATTGATCAGAGCATTAGGTGGCGGTTGGAAAAATACCCAATTACCTGGAGACGATGAGATCCAACCTTTCAATATATTTGATTTTTCTAATTCCAAAAAACCTGATGCAGCTGGTGGAATAGATGTAAATGCTGAAGAGGATAATTCCAAGAATAAGAATTTAACTGCACCTATTCTAGATAAATAATCCAGAGTAGACCATAAGAACCAGAGAAAAAATCAGTCACTTTCTCTGGTTTTAAATTCTTCAATATCAATGAGCGCATGGTATTTACGGATCACTTCTTCGTCGAACCCTGAATCATGATTTAGATCGTTCAAAACATCTCTCTGGAATTGAAGAAGTTCTAAATATACATCTCCATATTCTTTCCTTTCTCCCCTATGGGTTCCAGACATTCCTTTTAGTTCTTCTTCAAAATATCCTAATTCAGTTTTCAAACGGGAAATCAGATTTTTAAGATGTTTATTTTTGTGGGTGCCTGCTTTATTTTTATCTTCTAGATAATGAAGCGACTCTGTTGCTAACTTTTTCTGGATCATCACTTCCTGTCTATGAACAGGAATAGGAGTTTGGAAATCCATTACATTCAATTTTCGAATAAGCCATGGGAGAGTTAGTCCATTAAAGATCATAGTAGTCAAGATCACTATGAATGTGATAAACAAGATCAAATTTCGATACGGAAATGGAGTTTCTCCAATTGTATATAATGGAATAGAAAGTGCTGCCGCAAGTGATACAACTCCTCTGATCCCTGCCCATCCTAAAACAATTGGGATCTTCCAACCAGGATTTACTTCTGTTACTTCTATAAAATTACTCATGATCCGAGTAAAACCAGATGTACAAAGCGCTATAATGACCCTAATGAATACCAAAGCAAATGAGATCAATACTCCATAAAGAATTGCACTCGTTAAACTTATATCCCCTAGTTGATTTACTATAGAAGGAAGTTGTAAACCAATCAGTAAGAATACAAGTCCATTCAGAATAAATACTATACTACTCCAAACATTCTCACCCTGGATACGACTCGCATAACTCAAAAGACCTTGGCGTTTGCTGGAAAGAAGAAGTCCCCCACATACCACAGCCAGAACTCCAGAAACATGAAAATGTTCCGCCAAATAATACATACAATATGGAGTCACAAAAGTTAAAACGATCTCTATACTTGGAGTAAGTGGGAGCCATCGATGGATCCAATAAAATACAAAACCCACTGCCAAACCAATCAATGAACCAGCAATCACTACCCAAACAAAACTGAAAGTTGCTTCTTGGAGATTAAACTGCCCGGTAATCACCGCCGCCAAAGCAAATCTAAACACGATCAAAGAAGAAGCATCATTCAGTAAACTTTCTCCTTCCGCGATGCTTACCACAGATTTAGGAGCCTTCGTCTGTTTCATGATAGTCACAGAAGAAATAGAATCAGGAGGAGAGATAATCCCTCCCAATAAAAATCCTATCGCTAAAGTAAATCCAGGGATCAATGAATTAGAGATAAGAGCAATTACACAAGAAGTGATGATAACAATTGGAAATGCAAAACCTGCAATGATCCTTCTCCATTTCCAAAATTCTTTCCAAGAGATTTGCCAGGCAGCCTCATATAATAAAGGAGGAAGAAATATTAGAAAAACAAGTTCAGGTGTGATCGTAATATTTTGGAAGAATGGAATTGTACTTACGACAAGTCCTCCGATCAAAAGAACAATCGGATAAGCAAGCCCAAGTCGATTGGCAATCACAACCAATCCGAGAATGATCAAAATCAAATAAACGTATTCAACTAGGATATTTTCCATCTGTTCCTGTTTGAGTAATAGATTTAACAGATCATCACGAACCTTTTCTTCTACTCAACAACTTTACAGTTTGAGTTGACTTCTCTTCCTTATCGAAAATACTTTGGTGTGCTCAAATTCAAATATTATTCTAGTCTAATCTGTATCTTCTCCCTTAGTTTGTTTGCTACACCTGCAGAAGCATGGTGGAATCACTTTCTATTCAACCGACCTGCACTCGAAGCTATGCCAGAATTGGTATCTGCTCCTAAGGTAAAAGTAGAATCTCTTGAAGATTTTTTACTTAAAGAACAAGACAAACTCATCCCTCTTATGAGGGATATGGAGAAGGAAGCAAATCTAAATTATGATAAAAAAGCACCTCTTCCTGAAGCGCTCTCATTCAAAGGAGGAGATAGAAAAACAATCCGAAATCATTTCTTAAGAGCACTTAGATTAAATACCGGAACACCGTTAGGTTATTTTTTACAGAATCTTCCAGGGAATCCTTTGCCTGGAAAAAAATCGGACCCGATGACAGTGAGTATTTACGGGAAAAAGGATCTAAAAGAAGATTACGAATTTTATGATATTCGAATAGGCGAGCTTGTAAGTCCACTTGAGGTGCTCGCAACCGCTGGCGACGAGCCAGATTTCGGATTAGATCTAAATCTATTCGAAGATAATGGAGAAAGTTTCGGAAAAGATTATGGTTTTGGAATACAGTCTTTTGGAGATCCAAAGATCTATTATGCAACCCAAGTTCCATTTCATATAGGTTATTATCATGAATCTCCTATTATCTTTGCAGCAGCAGACTTTTTAACACACACCTATCCTAAATATAGAGTATATCAATTCATGACACTCTCTCGTTATGCTTTTGAGACTGGACATACATATTGGGGTTATCGGTTCTTAGGTTGGGGAATGCATTATGTTGTGGATTTAACCCAACCATATCATTCCAGAGTTCTTCCAAATTTTGGGACAATCAGTATGCTTTGGATCAATATAAAAGCAATCCTTGGATTTGAAAACGCCAAGAATGAAGCAATCGAGAGGATTTCCAGCCGCCATACCACCATCGAAAAATACCATTTCAGTACATTAAGAAATGCTTATAGAGCTAAGAATCTAAATCACCCCTTTATAGTAAGCGTAAAACAAACTGATCTGGATAATACTTACGGTAAATATGATAACTCTTATATTGTAGATGTAGTCACAAAACAAAGCTACGATATTTCAGATAAAATTGATACTCTCATAGATGAATCGAATCTATTAAAAGGTTTTTCAGAAGATAAACTATTGCCTGAGATCAATCAAAAGTCATTAGGAGACTTAAACTCTACAATTACGGATCATATGAAAAGTGTAGGTTCTCATATCCGTAATTATGTGAGAAATGGATTGAAATAGAGATTAAATATTTTCAGGCTGATGATTCAAAACAAAAAGGGAAAGCAAAATCAGCCTGAAATTTCGTTCAATAAAACGAAAGATATTTCTCATGAAATATTTTATTAGGGACCTTTCCGTCGGTTAAAGAATACTCTTCTCTAAGCCCTTCTAAAAAATACATCGCCATATAACCCTTGTTCTTAACGGGCACAGTGCCTCGATATTCAGTTTTAAAAAAATCATCCACGAGCTCAAAAGTATTTTGAGAAATATTGACCTTCCCTACTTCTCCACCGGACTCCAAACGTGAAGCAGTATTAACTGCATCTCCCCATACATCAAAAGCAAATTTTTTCTTTCCGATCACGCCTCCTATAACCGGACCCGTATGAATTCCGATCCTCATCTGCCAATATGGTAATCCTAATTGTTTCTTAATTGATTGCATCTGATTCATAAATGCCTGAAGCTCTAAAGCTGCCAAACAAGCATCAATTGCATGGGTCCTATTTTTTGCAGGGATCCCGCCCACACACATATAAGAGTCGCCGATCGTTTTCAATTTTTCCAACTTATAACGATGCACTATTTCATCAAATTGAGTAAAACAACTATCCAACTCTCTAATCAGATCAGATGGGGAAAGTGTTTCTGCGATTTGAGTAAAACCTTTAAAATCAGTAAATAGAATGGTAGCAGATTCGTATAAGATTGGCCTGACTTCTCCTTTTTCTTTTAATTCCTCAGCAATTTCAGAAGGAAGAATATTCAGAAGTAATGAATCTGCTTTTTCGCGGGAAGTCTCCGCTTCAGTGAAAAGATTTTTGATCTGATCATACAAAGAAGCATTATGTAATGCAGTAGTAATTTGTTCGCAGATCCGCATGATCTTATTTCTTGCCTTAACACTTAAACCTATTCTTTTTTCGAAAGCAGTTAAGTTCAAAATTCCTATCACTTCTTGATTCAGCAGTAGAGGGATTTGGAACATTGAGTATAAGTGGCAGTTCTTTGCGATCCTAAGATCTAACTTAGAAAAGCGGACCTTGTTCCCATTGAGTAGATTTGTAAAACCGTTCTCAGATCGTATATCATCTATATATAATGGTTCTTTTTCAGAAAATGTTTGATACATACTTCCGCCAGCTTCGTTTAACGGAATTTCCAAATCGCGAAAGTATTGCATTTCCTTTTCTGTAAGTCCATGCATAGCCGAACCGCCAGAATAGGTTTTTAGCACTCCATTCTCTTTATCTTTGAGTAGTAACCACATAGTGTCCACTGTGGTCTTAGAAACAATATAATCGAATGCAGACTGAAAGACTTGATCCAGGTCCAGTGAAGAATTTAAAATCCTTGCGAACTGATTTAATTCTTCTATTTCTTCCGCAGAATCCTTTGTCTCTTGTAATAAGACTGCATTTTGTACAGCACCTGCAATTTGATCTCCCAATGAAGCTATTTCTTTCAGATCCTTCTGAGTCAGAGATTGGATTTTTGACCAAGTTACGGAAAGAACTCCTAACGTTTTTTCCTGCACTACCAATGGAACATGAAGAACCGATTCCAAATTAAAAGTCCGAACAAGTATCGCATCAAAAGGAGAAGCATCCAACCATTCCGATTTTATTTCTGCCAAATAGATTGGCTTTTGCCTTTTGGATGTCCTTGCAAGAATCCCTCCTTCTAACCCTAGAGGAATCTTAAGATCCGAGATCTTATCCATAATATCCGAATCAGTGTTTGAGATCAGATGATATAATGCTAATGCTTGGTGAGCATCGTTGACCGTAAAGAGAGCAAGTATAGGATTTTCACCAAATCTTAAAGAAATATGATCTTTAACAAATTGTAAAATTTCCGTTAGGTCGCTAGTCGAATTGATCCGCTTAGTAAGTTCAGCGAGGATTTCAGCTTCTTCTCTTGCCCGATCCAATTTTTGCAATAAAAGATCCAACTCAGAAGAAATTGGTCTAGTTAAAAAGAAAGCGAGTTGGTATCCCAAAAGAAGTATAGGAAATAATATTAAAAGAATATAAAGTATCCTTGAGTCTAACGGACTGCTCTTTGGCAAAAAAGGAAACAATAGAAAAGTAAATAATGGGATCAAGGAAAGCGATAAAAGAGAGATCCTATGACTAATCTTAAACGCTTGCTGGGTTTCTAACCTCGTGGATTTTTTTAAAACTCCATAGGCTAGTATTCCAGTTGGAATAATAGTTAAATTCCCAAGAGGATAAATAGGAAATCCTTGGGTTGCAGGAAGATTTAAAAGAAGCATAATACTTCCTACAACTAAAAATAGAATTGCTAAATTACCTAAGAAGTCAGACTCCTTTCTTTTTAATACGGAAATCCATTCTAATAAAACAATCAGGATCCCGATAAAACCTATTGCCCCAAATCCTTGCACAACAGGTCCCGATGCAAGTATCCTACCCCAAGGAAATTCATAATATCCTACGAAGAGCCAAGGAGAAAGAGCGGCTATACTTAATAAAAACACCAAAGTATCAAAAACAGGAAAGTATTTCGGTAAAGGCCTCTTTAGAGCAAGATATGCAAACCGTATATGGATCGAAGGCGCAAGGAAAAAGATTACGTAAGAAATCTGAGTAATCCTAAGACCTATTATAGGATCTGAGATTATATTGATCGCAAGAACAGATACTAGTTGCGCACCATAGATATAAAGAGAGAATGCAGCAATCTGATTTAAGGGAGAAGCAGGATTTGTTCCTCCAACAATAATCCCTAACCAAAAAACCGCCAAAGTAGAAATCAGCGGAATAAAAACCCAATGTATGCTTTGAGATTTGGCCAGTTCTTCAGGGGAAAGCAGATATACAACCGCCCCTGATATTCCCAAGAATAAGAACGCAATGATCGCATTCAAAAAATAAAATAAAGCATTTTTATTAAATAGAAAATCGCTTAAATTAAGAAAATCAGATCTAAATACTCCATACGCGAGTATAAGCATAGGAATAAATGAAAAATTCCCACCAGGGAAAAATGGGATCCCTACAAAACTAGGCAAATTGGAAGCGGTTAAGATGATTAAAAGGTTTTGTGCAAGTAAGAGTGTCTTCTTATTCTTTAAAGAATTATGTTTTAGAAAATGCAGAATACATGGAACACCAAAAAGAAAATAAGAAAAAACTCCAATAATTCCCCAAGGTTTTAAGAAGAAAGTAGAGACAGGATACTTTCCGAATGAATAGAGAATAAAATCTCCAGTGAAGGCCCGATTTAAAACGATTCCCGATAGAGCAAATACGACTGCTCCCCAATTCAACCAAGTTATCCAACGAATGATCCTGTATTTTTTTTCCAGGATCTGATCCAAAATATGGCAACTCATAGGAGTGAATAAAAGAACAATAGGATAAAGGATCGTATTGATCGCTAATAATATACCTTCATTCAGGATGATTGCCCTTAAACCTAAAAGAAGTCCAAGAGTTCCAAAGGAAAGGCAACTGATTGCAAAACTAATTAAAAGGGCTTGAGATCCGTTCTTTTTTGCCCTGATCATGCCTGCGACAAATAACAGAAACCCTACAATGAAAGTTGTGAGCCCAGGAACGGCAAATGGCAACTGGTACCAAAAATACTGAAGGTCGGTCGGATTCGAAGGAATAATTGGCCAAGGATTTTGCGATAGAGCTTCCATATTCGGGACAATATAATAGGCATAAAACATCATCCGTCGTCTGTGGTTATAATTCTGGACATTTATTTCCAATAAGTATTGCTATCTTTTCTTTATCTGAAACAACTCGCCGTGAATGTGGAGATCCTATATAACCTGCCTCCTGGTCTCCTTACTCGCGATAGGCGCTTGTAAGTTGCCAAACCAAGGAGAGAAGGAAACAAATTGTAGCCTTGAGGTTCTACAACTAAGAACGAGTTCAGCTGGAGAAAGGGACCCAAATTCTGCATTTACTCAGGTTTTTGAGGATTTGGGCCAACCAACTATTGATTTTGGATTTACAGACCGTACGATTTGGATAAAACTAAAGAGTAAACCTTTCTCAAATGAAAAAAAATGTTATGCAATACTCGAATGGCCTACTATTACTAATATAGATTTTTTTCTGCAAACTAATACCGGTGAATGGAACTTATACGGCCAGGCTGGATCCATTTTAGAAAGAAGTAAATGGAAAGTTTCATGGTTGGATCATCCGAGCATTCCACTTCTTCAAAATAAAGAAATACTAGTCAGGATCAACACTCGGTCTCTTATTCGTATACCTATCACTATTCTTTCGGAAGAAGAAGCCAGAGATAGAACCAATGACCGCACAATGTTCAGTTCGTTCTATGCTGGGTTCATGCTCGCTATATGTTTGTTCTCTTTATTCTTCTTTTATACCCTCAAAGACCAAATCTATCTTTGGTATGGAGGTTATATATTCTGCGTAACTTTAAACTTTAGCCTGGTATATTCTTCTGCACCTAGGATTATTTGGCCTGAATCTCCTTATTGGATCAATCACGGAATTTTTTTCAGCCAGGCTTTGACATTATTTTTTGGGGTCGCTTTTTTCAGGGAGTTCGTGGATTTGAAAACATTCTTTCCACGCATCGATAAAATTGCCGTAGCTTTACTAATCTTTTCCCTTATAAGCTCCATAGCTTCCGTACTTTCAGATTGGAACCGATTATTTTCGAGAGGATTCTCTCTTATTTATATGATTTGGCTCCCTGCTTTCCTAATCGTCACGATCAGAATGTTAATACAAGGACAAAACCATCTATTGACGTTCATTATCACATGGGGAGCATTTTATTCTGCTGCATTCGTATATATATTATGGATTATGCAAGTTCTGCCTCCTAATCCATTATTCCTTTATCTGCCTGCCTGGGCTCTACCATTGGAAGTTATCTTTTTCGCAGCAAGTATCTACCAAAGATACAAAAATTTAGATTTAGTACGAAAGAAATTAGAAATGGAAATGAAAACCGCGATGGATCGGTTATCGGAATTTTCTATCAACTCAGAAGGATCAAGGATATCAGATCAAAAGAGCTCTAAATATCTTAGAAGTAAGATCCATAATACAAATGTTAATGAGATCTTGGGAGAAATAGAAAGATTATTCACCCAAGAAATGATCTTTAAGGAAGAAAATCTTTCTTTAGCATCTCTTGCTGCTAGGTTAGAATTAAATCCTCACCAGCTTTCGGAAATATGTAATACTCAATTGAATACCACATTTCCGAGACTTTTATCCTATTACAGAATACAACATTCAATCCAACTGCTAAAGGAAAAATCTGAATGGAATATTTTAGAAATTGCTTATGAATCCGGATTCGGTTCCAAAGCGGCGTTCAATGCAGAGTTCAAACGGATAACAGGAAGGACTCCAAAACAATTTAGAATGTTTGAATTTCCTTAATAAAAATTCTTTCTTAAACTAAGGAAAAAATAACACTCTATTATTAGTAACATCCACACCCCATACTCCGCAAGGGGTTACTGCCACTGCTAAAAGGGGTCAGAATCACTTGTTCAGGAGGCACAGTTTTTTCGCTCATACCGGATTCATTCAAGCCTAGAATAGAATACCCATGCTATTCTTAGTATACATGAAGAAGTTTCTGATCGTTCTATTCTCTATACTTTTCTTAATTACTATCTGGTGGATTTTAACTCCTTCTCCCCATGAATATCAAAGGATCCCAAATTCGGATTTTACCTTTGAGACTGTAATTTTCAGAAGTCCAGAGCCAAAACGTCTTGCGGATTTTTACAAAAACGTATTTAAAGCAAAAGAAGCAACGACGGAACAAAGCTGGACCCTCGGAGATCCCCCCTCTTCTGTCATTTCTCTCAGAACTCCTGATTACCAAGAAGAAGGCCCAATATTTACTATATTAAAATCAGAGAAATCGAATCACGGAACACCTGGTGCAAACGACCTGGGTTACGCTCATATATGTTTCGAAACGGATAATGTTCCAGGTCTCATCCAAACAATACAAAAGAACGGAGGAAAGATAGACAGTAGTTTCGAGGATTTGCAAAAAGTTCCTGCAATCTATGGAAAGGATCCGGATGGGAATATAATCGAGATCCATATTCCATTTCCAACTCCTCTTAGCCCAAGCACTATCTTTCGAAGTATAGACTCATTCGTAAGAACCCGCTTTAAGCTAGATCCGCCTGGGATCGATAAGATCCGATTCCTTCACGTAAATATCAATTCCAAGGATTGGGCTAAGGCCCTCTCATTCTATGGCAAGGTATTTGGGACAAATCCTACTGGCTTCGAAAGGGATTATAAGGGAGACTTTATAGAAGACCTAACTGGGATCCAAGGTGTAGAGATCAAAGGTCGCCATCTTCCCCTCCCCGGATATGAGGAAGGGGGCCCTACCTTCGAAATTTTTACTTATAATAATTTCAGCACAAGAGGCCCATTAGATAAATCTGATACTGGAAGAATAGCAGTGGGATTCCGGATTTTGGATTTAAGATCATCAGTAAACAAAGTGCTCGAAGAAGGTGGGATCAAACTAGAAGAACAAGGCAATACGGCGATACTTAAAGATCCAGAAGGAAATCTTATCCTTCTATCCCAGAAAAAATGAAAACCTTAAGCCGATCGGTCCCTCTTGAACACTTGAACAAGTTCTATTCAAATAACAGAACCGCCCTACTGAATATATTATAAATTCATAATGTATGAATGTTTTGCAATATATGGATTTTAAATATATGGACTGTTCGTTCAATATTTTTTATCATAACAAACGCTTTAAAAAGAAAAAACTTCAGATATAAAATAGAATCTTGGAAAAAAATAAACGGTATATAAGTATGTACTGTTTAATATCCCCCACACATATATAAAAACAATCCGTGATTGATTGGGAATTCAATGGAGAGAATTCAAAATGTTTAACAGAAGAAAAATGAAAATTTTTTGTTCTGTTTTGGTGGTCTTTGCTATATTAGCAAGTTGTTCCCCTGAAACGGACCAAGCGTATTTACCTTTCTCACTTCCAAAATCGGCTCAGTCCGCATATCGCTCCGTGATGTCTTTAGCAGTAGCGACCACTCCTCCGGTCGTTCCTCTGAGTACTAACGGTAGATATATCGTGGATTCGAATAATAACCGTTTCAAATTGAAAGCGGTAAATTGGTATGGTGCAAGTGATACCCGTCAGGTAGTGGGAGGACTGGATAAACAACCTATCTCTCATATTATTTCTCTGATCCAGGAATGGGGCTTTAACTCAGTTAGATTACCTTTTTCCAATATAAT